>NZ_JACBXD010000149.1 GCF_013870525.1 Amycolatopsis pittospori | reverse complement strand
CCCCGTCCGGCAGGTCGCCGAGCAGCGTGCGCGCGGTTTCCGAGGCCAGCCGGGTCTTCCCGGAGCCGCCCGGGCCGATCAGGGTGGTGAGGCGATGCCCGGTGACGAGCTCACGGACCGTCGCGACATCGGCGTCCTTGCCGACGAACGTGGTCAGCTCGGCACGCACGTTGGTCTTCCGGTTCTCCTCCCGCCGTCCCAGTTCGCCGCGCAGCAGCGCGACGTGGACGGCGGACAGCTCCGGCGAGGGGTCGACCCCCAGTTCGTCGGCCAGCGCCTCCCGCGTCCGCTGGTACACGAGCAGCGCTTCGGTGTCCCGTCCGGTCGCGGCGAGAGCACGCATCAGCGCGGCGACGAGCCGTTCCCGCATCGGGTGCGCGGCGACCAGATCGGTCAGTTCCGTGACCAGGTCCGCCCCCTGGCCGACCTCGATCTCCGCGTCGAACCGGTCCTCCATGGCGGTCAGGCGCAATGCTTCGAGCCGGGTGATCGCCGCCTCGAAGGACTCGCTGTCCTGCAGGCCGACGTCCTGCATGGCCGCGCCGCGCCACAACGCGAGGGCCTCGCGCAGCCGTTGCGGATCCGCGCCGTCGCGGGCCTGGCCGACGAGACGCTGGAAGCGCACGGCGTCGACGGCGTCGGGCTCCACCTTCAGCCGGTAGCCGTCGGTCTGGCCCTCGACGGCTCCTTCCGGCAACACCTTGCGCAGCCGGGAAACCAGGCGCTGCAAGGCGTTCGTCGCGTCGGCGGGCGGCTGTTCACCCCAGATCCAGTCGACGAGCGACGCCTTCGGAACCACCCGGCCCGGTTCGAGCGCGAGGGCGATCAGCAACCCGCGCAACCGCGCGCCCGGCACGTCGGCCGAGCCGCCGTCGTCCGTGCGCACCTCGAAGGGCCCCAGCATCGCGATCTGCATTGGCCCGATTTTGCCACGGGACCAGCGGATCTCAGGTGGCGGCCGAGGGCAGGTGGGCAGCGGTGATGCCGGTGAGGACGAGATCGATCCCGGCGAGGAACTGTTCGCGGTCGTCGTGCCCCCGCATCTGGTCCGCGATGGCGTGGGTGAAGGAGAAGTCGACGGGGTCGAGCTCTTTCCACGCCTTCGACGCGGTGTCCAGGAATTCGGCGCGGTCCACACCGGACCCGAGGGTCCGGGCGTTCGCGGCGTTCTGGCCCGCGGCGCCGAGGACGTAGTGCACCAGCGCCGAGGTCGCGGTGAACCAGTCGCCCTGGGGTATGCCCAGCGCACGGACCTGGCGGCCGAGGGTTTCGAAAAGCCTCGGCGTCACCGATCCCCAGGGTTTCCGGGAGAGCTGCAGGGCGAACTGCGTGGCGAGCCAATGGTGTTCGACGATCGCGTCGAACAGGCCGAGCGCGACGCCGCGGATCTCGTCCAGCGGCGCACCCGAAGAGCCGGCGGGGACGGTCAGGGTGTCGCCGAGGACGGCGTCCGTCGCGGCGGCGAGCAGTTCGCCCTTGTTCGCCACATGCCAGTAGATCGCGCCCGGACCGGTGGCGAGGCGTTCGGTCAGCGCCTTGAACGTCAGCCCGCCCTCGCCAGCCGCGTCGAGCAGCTCGACGGCGGCCTCGACGATCCGCTCCTTCGAGAGCGCGTCGGTGCGTCGTCCGGCCCGCTGCTTCTTCGTCGCCACGAACCCATCTTGACCGGTGGCCTTCCGCCGGGGAACGGCGGAAGGCCACCTTCACGCGAGGATCAGTCGGGAAGGTCGTAGTCGGCGGTGGAAGCCACCCACGTCGCCGGGCAGGAGGCGACCCCGGTCTCGCCCTTGTTCATCCAGAGGCTGTAGAAGATCTGCCAGGTGGAGCCGGACTCGGGCCCGCACCGGACGCCCACACGGAAGGCGGTGTCGTAACAGGTTCCCGTGGCCCGGTCACTCTGAACGCCGATCGCGGAGCAGTTCGCCATCGTGCCGAGCGCCGACTCCGACCCGGCGCTCGTGGCGGACGCGGTACCGGCGCCGATGGTGGCCAAGGCAGCCGCGATGGGCAGGGTTGCCAGGGCGAGCAGGGGCTTCCTCATGATTCTCCTCGATCTTCGGATGGAAAACCGGAGGTTAGAAGCTGTCGCTGTCAGTCGGCTGTCACGAAAAAAACGAACAGTCTTCTGGCGAGCGACCCGCGTGGCCCGGTGATTTCGGAAGGACCGGCGTCACGGCCGAGGTTCGCGAGCTGGTTCTCCGCACATTCCCGATCCTTGGGTGAGGTTTCGGCCGGGATCTGGTCGATCCGCTGCTCAACGAGCAGGCCCTCGGCCGCGACCGCGGCGGCGGGCGCGACCGGAGGAACTTCGGTGCCATCAAGGGCGCGGAAGATCGATGCCGCAACCCACCCTTCGCCTAACCGAGCTCCATCGCGGTGGGGACGACGACCGCGTAGAGATCGCCGACCGTGGCGAGGGCGGCACGATGCTGTTCGGCGGCGGTCACCGGGCCGGCGACGGAGGGGAGCGCGCGTGTGGCGCAGGCGGCGGCGACCACGGTCGGGGTGTTCCCGCGCAGGAACGCGCCCTCCGCGGTGAACGTGACGCACATATGGGTCATGAACCCGGCCACCACGACGTCCTGGTGGCCGGCGGCGTCGACCAGCTCACCGAGCCGCGTGCCGACGAACGAGTTCGGCGCGGTCTTGACCACCACCTCTTCGCCCGGTGCGGGCGCGACACGCTCGTGGATCCGGCCGATCTCCTGCTGGATGTTGTAGGGGCTGCCTTCGCCGCTGTCGTGCATCACGTGGATGACGGTGGCGCCCTCGGCGCGGGCTCGCTCCAGCAGTGTGGCGGCCTCGTCGAGCGCTTCCTTCCAGCCGTCGAGCTCCATCACGCCGCGCGTGTAGGTGTTCTGGTAGTCGACGAGGATCACCGTGGCGGCCGCGAGCGTGGCGGGGGTCGTCGGCAGGGCGCTGATCTCGCGGAGAGTGGTGCTGGTCATCGGTTCTTCCTTCGCTTCCGTGGGGACGTCTACCATCCTGACTGACCTGATCCGGTATTGAGATACGGAATCGGGTCAGTCCTGGTCGTGATCGGCCGACATCGGTGAAGGAGGCGAAGTGAGTGCTCCAAGAGTGGTCGTCCTCGCGTTCGAGGGGATCAGCCCGTTCCACCTCGCGGTGCCGTCGCTGGTGTGGGGGCCGGAATCCCCGGCGGGCGACATGGAGCCGTGGCCGATCACGGTGGCCGCCCCGGAGCCGGGCCTGCTGACCACGAGCGCGGGCTACGCGATCGACGTGCCCGCCGGCCTCGACGCGCTGGCCGAAGCCGACATCGTCGTCGTGCCCTGGTGGTCCGACCCGGCCGCGCCGACGCCGTCGCCCGTGTCGGCCGCCCTGCGTGGCGCCCACGAACGGGGCGCGCTCGTCGTCGGGCTCTGCCTGGGGGTCTTCGCCCTCGCGGACGCCGGTGTCCTCGACGGACGTGCCGCGACCACCCACTGGAAATGGGTCGAAACGTTCCGGCGGCGCTTTCCCCTGGTCGAACTACGCCCGGAAGAACTGTATGTCGACGAGGGCGACGTCGTGACCGGAGCGGGCGCGACCGCCGGCATCGACACCTGCCTGCATCTGCTCGCCCGCGCCGCGGGCCAGGTCGTCGCCAACCGCGTCGCCCGCCGCATCGTCGCTGCCCCGCATCGGCCCGGCGGTCAGGCCCAGTTCATCGAATTCCCCGTCCCCGCCCCGGACGAGGACCCGCTGACCCAGGTGCTGAACTGGGCTCAGTCCAATCTGGACACACCGCAGAGCATCGACCGGCTCGCCGCCCAGGCACATATGAGCCGCAGCACCTTCACCCGCGCCTTCCGCGCGCGGACCGGCACCACCGTCCACAACTGGCTTGTCACCCAACGACTCGCGCGGGCCCGGCACCTTCTCGAAACGACCACGCTCGCCATCGACGCCGTCGCCGCCCAGTCGGGTTTCGGCACCCCCGCCCGCCTGCGCGAACACTTCGCCACCGCACTGTCCACCACCCCCACCCGCTACCGGGTCGAGTTCTCCGGCACCCCGGCTTGAACCGAAAACACGATGGGTTCGAGTCGCGCTCTCCGAATTGCCGCGGGCGGAACGCGGTGTAACCCTGGTCATACCGAACGACACCACCACCACGAATCGCAGGAGTCGTTATGACCACCACCGAGATGCCCGCTGTTCACGAATGCACGGTCAGTGGCTGTTCGTACAACCACGATGGCTGTCACGCTTTCGCCATCACCGTCGGCGGTGACAACGGATCAGCCGATTGCGGGACGTTCGTGCCGCTCAACACCAAGGGCGGCCTCGATCGGGTGACGGCACAGGTCGGTGCCTGCTCGCGGTCCGATTGCAGTCACAATTCCTCGCTGGAATGCACGGCGACCAGTGTCCGGATCGGCCCCGGCGGTGGCGACCACGCCGCGAACTGCCTGACTTATGCCCCTTGAGGAATCGTGTCGTGAGTGGCGATTCGTGTTCTGAACCGAATCGCCATTCACGACCACCGAGGGCTTACGTGAGCGCTTCGGCACAACCCATCGCCGCGTTCGCCGCGACGGCGCCCTGCGTGCGCTCGATATGGGCTTCACCCCAGACCCGCACGCCTTCGACGACGGGCAGGACGCTGGTCCCGTAAGGCGTGAGCCGGTAGAGGACGCGCGCCGGGACCGGCCCGGTCTCGACGCGTTCGACGAGTCCGTCGGCTTCGAGTTCGCGGAGCTGTTCCGCCAGCACCTTGGGCGTGATCGGCGCACCGCGCCGACGGAGGCCGGCGAAATGGGACTCTCCGTGGGCGAGCCAGTAGAGCAGGGTCAGCTTCCATTTCCCGCCGATCGCGGCGAACGCCGCGGCCATCGGACACCCGGGCAGCGGGTTGGGGCGCGAGGGGTTACCTGCAGGTGCCTTCTTGTCCATGGCCGTGCTCCGCTCGGATAGTCGGACCATGACCGTGCCATACAGACGAATACTGATCGCCGGCCTTTCGGCCCTCATCCTGCTCACGACGGCCTCGACGGCTCCAGCGGTCTCGGCGGTCGCCGACGGGCAACGAGACTTCGACTGGGAGATCGGCACCTGGCGGTCCACGGTGCGGGTCCTCGCCGAGCCGCTCTCGGAATCCGCGGACGAATGGCTCCAGTTCGCGGGCACCAGCACCGTGCGCCCGCTCGTGGACCGGCGGGCGAACGCCCTCGAGTTCCAGGTTTCGGGGCCGAACGGCCGCATCGACGCCCTGAACCTGAGGCTCTACGAACCGGGGGCGCGGCGCTGGAGCCTGACCTTCGTCAACCTGCGCGACGGCCTGCTCACCCCGGCGGTGTACGGCGGTTTCCACGACGGCGTGGGCAGATTTCATGGTGACGACCAGCTCGGCGGCCGTCCGATCAAGGTACGTTTCGTCATCTCCCGCCCGAACCCGGACGAGGCGAGGTTCGAACAGGCCTTCTCGGCCGACGGCGGGACGACGTGGGAAACGAACTGGCTGGCGGTGGATCGCCGCGTCCATCGCTAGACTCCCGCGGTGATCGAATCAGGGGGACTCGACGCCGCGATCGAGGTCGGCGTCGCCGCGTTCCGGGCAGGCGAGGAACCGCCTACGGACGACGAGGTGTGGGAGCGGCTGACCGGGGCCGGAGTGGAGCCTTGGCTGGCCGAACGGCTGCTGATCTTCCTGCCGATGGCGTTCACGCGACGGTTGCTGCCGGACGTCACGTATCCGGACGCGATGGTGGCTCCCAGCGGGACCTTCAGCCTCTCGCGGGAGCCGGTGTTCGCGGCCGCGTACGACCGCGCGCAGTACGCCGATCGCGGTGAGTTCGAGCGGATCGCGTTACGCAGCAACACTTTCGCGGTGATCAACGAGGGACTCAAGTCCGGCACGGCGATGGCGGATCTGGAACTCTCCTCGCCCGTGCTGACCGAAGACCTGGCGCCGATCGGGCAGGGTGACGGCGGAGTGCCTTCGCCGCAGGCCGTCTTCGAGGGATTCCTTCGGGAGCACGGCATTCCGCTCGGCGAAGACGCCAAGGTCGACACGAAGCTCATCGTCCATCCCGCCCCGGCCGGTGTGGTGATGGTCCAGGTCGACTTCGCGGTTTCGCATCCCGCGCTGGCCAAGCCGTGGCTGGTCGAGAGTTTCGCCGGCCACGGCCCGACCTGGCGGGAAGCGATCGGCCGTGCGGTGAACATGTTCATGCTCGGCGCGCTGCATCCGATCATCGACGGGCTGCTGCGTCCCGGCGCTGCTTCCGACCAGGTCGAACGCGAGCGCTACGAACACCCGGACGGTGCGTTCGAGCTCGTCCTCGGCGCGCAGATCAACCTGTTCGCCGAGACGGTGCCCTCCGCCGAGCCGTTGCTCGATCGGCTGCTGGAAGCACTGCGGGCGGAGCCGCTCGGCCGGAAGGTGCACGGGCTGCGGTTGTTCGTCGCGCACCACGACGGCGAGCTGCTGAACAACGAGGTCCTCCTGGACAGCGAGCCGTGGCCCGGTGGTGAGGCGGTGGTCGCGGACAGTCCGGCGACCCTGCCCGAAGGAAGGGTCGCGGTGCGGGTCTTCGGACTCCTCGTGCCCGCCTGAGCTCGTAACTCACGGGAGCGTTCGGTCAAGCGGCTCCGGTCGAAGGGCCTGTCACCGCGTCGAGGAGGGCCAGTTCGTCCTCGCTGAACCGGAGGCCACCCGCCGCGATGTTCTCCTCCAGATGCGCGGGGTTGCCGGTGCCGGGGATGGCGAGAACGTGGTCGCCGCGATGCAGCGTCCAGGCGAGCCGGACCTGCGCCGGGGTCGCGCCGTGCGCCTCGGCCACCTTGGTGATCTCGGCGAGACCCGGAACGACGCCGTCCTGTGCGGGGGCGCCGGGAAGCGAGGTCGTGACGGCGAAGAAGGGCACGAACGCGACGCCGTGCTCGGCGCACAGGTCGACGAGGGCGTCGTCCTCCCGGTCGGTCAGGCCGTAGCGGTTCTGCACGCAGACCACCGGTGCGATCGCCATCGCCTCGGTCAGCTGGCCGGCGACGATGTTGGAGATGCCGAGGTTGCGGATCAGGCCCGCCTCGCGCAGGTCGGCGAGTGCGCCGAAGTGTTCGGCCACCGACCCGGTTTCCTTGCCCATCCCGGCACCCCAGCGCAGGTTGACGACGTCGAGCTGGTCGAGGCCGAGCTGCCGGATGTTCTCCTCGACCTGGCCGCGCAGCTGGTCGGGGCGCGCGAACGCGAACTCGCCGTCGCGGGACCGGCCCGCTCCGACCTTCGTGGTGATCACGAGGTCGTCGGCGTAGGGCTGGAGCGTGGTGCTGATCAGCTCGTTCGCCGAGCGGGTGGGGGTGAAGTAGAACGACGCGGTGTCGATGTGGTCGACGCCGAGCTCGATCGCGCGGCGCAGGACGGCGATCGCGTCGTCGCGGCTCTTGGGTTTCTCGTCCCAGGGCATTCCGGTCAGCCGCATCGCGCCGAGGCCGACGCGGTTGACGGTGCGGTCGCCGAGCCGCCAGGTGCCCGCGGCGTCGGCGTTCGGTGCGTTGTCGTGGAGGTTCGTCATGTCCACCAGCGTCGCGACGAGGCGGCCGGACGTCAGGAAACGGCAACAAGTTGCCAGCTGGTCGCGGGCCGGGGAGTTGAGGCACTATCGGTGCCATGCGGACGAACGACGGCCTGACCCGGGCGGGCGATTCGGTCACCGTCGTGCACGGCGAGGAGGAGCTGTTCCGGCGGATCGGGCATCTGTTCGGGACCGTGACCGACCTCGCGTGCGCCGCCAACGACCTCGCGACCTGGGTGGCCGACCGCCGGGCGGGGGAGCTCGCGACGGTGACCGCACGGCCCCGGGACGACCGGCGGATCCGCAAGATCTACCGGTCCGGGCTGCTGCTCGACCCGGTGTCCGCCCAGGAGATCACGGGTATCCGCGATCGCCTCGGCGCGGAGGTCCGTATCTCCGCCGAGGACGTCAACGAGACGATCATCATGGACCGGCGGCTGGTGATCCTGGCCGGTGACCTCACCGCCGGGCAACGCGGCTACAGCGTCATCACCCAGCCCGAAACCGTGCAGGGAGTGATATCGCTGTTCGAAACGGCCTGGCGGTCGGCGACCGACCTCGCCGTCTACGACGCGCAGGTCACCGAAATCCGGCAACTCGCGCCCGCGGTCCTGGACCTGCTCGGCCGCGGCGTCAAGGACGAAGCCGCCGCGCGGGCCCTCGGCCTCGGAGTGCGCACCTACCGGCGCCGGGTGGCCGAACTGATGTCCGCGCTGGGCGCCGAATCCCGCTTCCAAGCCGGTGTCCGCGCGCGAGAGCTGGGTTTGGTCTGACGATGAAGATCCGGTGCGTCTGTGACGGCCTGATCGTCGACCAGACCGATTTCCAGCGGAACAAGGCGTACCTCGTCGCCGACCAGGACTGGTTCGACGTCCTCGACGACGAGGAGGGCCAGGGGACCGACCATGGCCTGTTGCTGGAATCGAGCCGGACGATGTGGCAGTGCGGGGAGTGCGGGCGGCTCTACATCGACGACCGGTCGGGCACCCTGCACCGCTTCGACCCCGCGGAGACCACCGTTCCGCGCGACTTGCTGGCTTCAGCCAGAGGTGCCCGATGGCGGGGCAACCTCCGCGGCCATTGGTGGGCGGGGGCGAAGTCCGGCGAGTTGTGGTGGCAGTGTGGGGAGGACGATGGCGGCTGGGAACGGTTCACCTCCGGGGAAGAGCTGGAACGTCGCTATCTGGAGGAGTTCCGGCGACTGCTCGACCTCGACATCCTCCGGTCGTCGTTCCTCCGCCTCGACGGGGAGATGGCCCACCGGTGGCCGCCCGCCGACGGACACTGAAGTCATCGCCGCGTTCTCGGATCCTGCGACGGGTCGGCGTACATCGGCGGACGGCGGCCGTCGATGGCTTCGGGACGTAGTTCGTAGTGCCACGGTTCGTTGCGGTAGATCTGGCACAGCCCGTAGGCGGCGCCGCGCTCGGACAGCCACGCCTGGGCCGCGGCGGGCCCGATGTCGACGGCGTCCCCCGACACGTGAGCGGACGTCTCCGGGGTGGCCACCCAGCGGGCGGCTTCCTCCGCCGAGCCGTATCTCGAGATCGCTCCACGGAGCAGCTGGTCCTGGTACTCCGGGGAACGCCAGCCGCCGTTGACGAGGATCTCGACCCCGTCGCCCGCGGCGTCCACGGCCGCCCGGCGCAGGGCATCGCGCAGGTCGGGGGCGAGGTTGGCCACGGCCGGGGTCTCGTCGTCGAAGACCGGCACAGGGACGGGGACGGCGCCTTGCGCGAGCCTGGACGGCGACCGGACTGTTTCGCTGAAGGACATGCCTTCAGCCAAGGCGGCGTCGTGTTGCGGGCACGTACGCGCTTTTCGATAGGCCGACGATATGCGGAAGTTCGTAGCATCGGGGTATGCGTGTGCTGATCGTCGAGGACGAGCCCTATCTGGCCGACGCCGTCCGCGACGGGTTGCGGCTGGAAGCGATCGCCGCCGACATCGCCGGTGACGGCGACACCGCTCTGGAGATGTTGAGTGTCAACACCTACGACATCGCCGTCCTCGACCGCGACATCCCCGGCCCGTCCGGCGACGAGATCGCCGAACGCATCGTCGCCTCGGGCAGCGGCATGCCGGTCATCATGGTCACCGCGGCGGACCGGCTCGACGACAAGGCCTCGGGCTTCGAACTCGGCGCCGACGACTATCTCACCAAGCCGTTCGAGCTGCGAGAACTCGTGCTCCGGCTCAGGGCACTCGACCGGCGGCGCGCGCACAGCCGGCCGCCGGTGCGGGAGATCGCGGGGCTGCGGCTGGACCCGTTCCGCCGCGAGGTCTACCGGGACGGCCGGTACGTCGCGCTGACGCGGAAGCAGTTCGCCGTGCTCGAAGTCCTCGTCGCCGCCGAAGGTGGTGTGATCAGCGCCGAAGAGCTGCTGGAGCGGGCGTGGGACGAGAACGCCGACCCGTTCACCAACGCCGTCCGCATCACCGTTTCGGCGCTGCGCAAACGGCTCGGGGAGCCCTGGGTGATCGCCACCGTGGCGGGCGTCGGCTACCGCATCGACACGGGGGACGAGCGTGGATAGGGAATCCGGTTTGAGCGTCCGCCTCAAACTCACCCTCAGCTACGCCGGTTTCCTGATGCTCGCGGGTGCCCTGCTGCTCGGGGGCGTCCTGGTCTTCTACCTGTACTTCCTGCCCAACGGGTGGATCCGGACCCGCGACAACTACTTCCTGATCGACCGCTCGCTCCTGCTGAGCGCCTTCCTGCCGTTCATGTCGATGGTGCTGGTCTTCCTGCTGATCTTCGGGCTGCTGGGAGGCTGGTTCCTCGCCGGCCGCATGCTCGCCCCGCTGACCCGCCTGACCGACGCCACCCGCAGGGCCGCGAGTGGATCGCTGTCCCATCGGATCCGGCTGCCCGGTCGCAGTGACGAGTTCCGCGAACTCGCCGACGCCTTCGACGCGATGCTCGAACGGCTCGAAGCCCACGTCGCCGAACAGCGCAGATTCGCGGCCAACGCGTCCCACGAACTGCGCACCCCGCTGGCGGTCACGCGGACGCTGCTCGAAGTGGCCCACAACGACGTGAACCGTGACCCCGCCGAACTCGTCGACCGCCTTCGCGTCGTCAACACCCGGGCGATCGACCTCACCGAGGCCTTGCTCCTGCTCAGCCGTACCGACCAGCGGTCCTTCGCCCGGGAACACGTCGACCTGTCCCTCGCCGCGGAAGAAGCCGCTGAGACGCTTCTTCCCTTCGCGGAAAAGCGGGGCGTCACCATCGAGACCTCCGGCGATGTGGCCCCCACCATCGGTTCGGCCGCGCTCCTGCTGCAGATGACCACGAACCTCGTGCACAACGCGATCGTCCACAACCTGCCCGAGGAGGGCGCCGTCCGGGTCACGACCGGTGTTCACCCCAGGAACGTGGAACTCGTCGTCGAGAACACCGGCGAGAAGCTCGCCCCGGATCTGGTCTCGACCTTCACCGAACCGTTCCAGCGCGGTACCCGGCGCACCCACGCCGACCACGTGGGTGCCGGACTCGGCCTGGCGATCGTCAAGAGTGTCGTCCAGGCCCACGACGGAACGCTGGCCTTCACGCCCCGGGACGGGGGAGGGCTTCGCGTCACGGTGCGCTTGCCCGCCGCGCTTCCGCACGCAGGCGT
>NZ_JACBXD010000148.1 GCF_013870525.1 Amycolatopsis pittospori | reverse complement strand
CCAACCGAGACACGTGCTGCTCGTCGCCGCCGAGGTCGTCCGCGAGCAGCCGGAACTCCGGCCGAGGGAAGACCAGTTCGTCTATTCGAAACACCAGCGCGCGGACGGCTGGTACTACGAGAACTGGTCCTCTGTGGACGGTACGCACGACGGCGGGTCCGACATGAACGGCCACAAGGGCACGTCGCCCGGTTGCCGGAATGGGAAGCGCGCCCTTCCCGCCGACGAGGGCGGCGGCTCACGGCCCTGCATCCCGTTCCGCGCCTACTACCCGGACCTGCCGACCGATCCCGACGCCGTCCTCGCCTACCTGCGCGAGGACCGGCGCGGTGAAGGGACCGGCGTGCACGCCCTGAACATGGAGGCGATGGACCTGATCGAGAGCGTGCTGACCCCGGCCGCGCGTTCGGCGCTCTACCAGGCGCTCGCGAAGATCCCCGAACTCACCGTGCGCACCGGGACCCAGGACCCCGCCGGGCGGCCGGCGGTGACGGTCAGCTGGTCGGCGGGCGGGGTGCCGCTGGAGTTCTACCTCGACCCGAAGACCTACGAGTTCCGCGGCCGCGACGGCTCCGGTGCCCTCGTGGCGCACGGGATCGTGGACAAGGTGGGCCAGAAACCCTGACGCCGCAAGCTCTCGTGAGGGGCGAGTCTCGTGCCCGCCTCGGCACCCGGGCTGGCGTTGCGAAAGCCACTTTCGCAACCTTCAACGTTGCGAAAGTGGCTTTCGCAACGCAGCGCCGCGCGTATCGGGCCCGACGTTCGACCTTGACCGGTCCAGACCATTCGCACCTTAACGCAGCGTGTCGGTCCGCGCATCCGTGATCACTCCACGAGAAAGGTCGGGACACCGGGAACCGAGGACGACCTTTCGACGACTTGTGGGGCTGAATCGTGCGGCCCGGCGAGCGGAGTGAGATGCACTGGTACGAGGACGACGACCTGTGGGTCGGCTTCGCGGACGTCATGTTCCCGCCGAGCCGCGCCGAAGAGGCCGAACGCCTGGCGGCCACGTCACCGTTGCTCGAGGTCACCGACGGTCTGAAGGTGCTGGATCTGGCCTGCGGGCCGGCGATCCACGTCATCCCGCTGGCCAGGCGGGGCGCCGACGTCACCGGGGTCGACCTCAGCCCGGCCATGCTCGAACGTGCCCGTGAAGCCTGCGAAGACGCCGGAGTCACCGCGAAGCTGGTCCAGGCGGACATGCTCGAATACGCCGAGCCCGGCGCCTACGACCGGATCATCAACATGTACACGTCGTTCGGCTACTTCACCGAGCCCGGCGACAACCTCACTGTGCTGCGCAACGCCTTCACCAGCCTCGCTCCCGGAGGCACGTTGCTGATCGACGTGCTCGGCAAGGAGGTGCTGGCCGGCTGGGTCGGCCGCCCCCAGGCGGTCGACGTCGACGGCGGGACGGTGTTCATGCGCGACACCATCCTCGACGACTGGACCCGCCTCAGGACCGATTGGACCCTGGTCCGCGACGGCGAGGCGAAGCAGGCGTCGATCCTCTCCTTCTTGTACAGCGCCGCGGAACTGAAGGGGCTGTTCGAAACGGCGGGCTTCACCGGCGTCGAGTGCTTCGGCGACTTCGACGGCTCGCCCTACGACAACCACGCGCGCCGCCTGATCGTGCGTGGTGAACGTGCCGGCTGAAACGCTCCGCCTGTTCGCGGAACCGGACGACGAGACCGCCCGCCCGCTCCGCCTCACCGGTCCGGTGATCCTGTTGTCCGCGGCGCTCCTGCTCTCCCTGATCGCGGGAATCGCACTCGGCCCGACCACCGTCGCGCTGCCGGACGTCCTGCGCTACCTGGGAAAAGCGATCGTCGGCGGCACCATCACGACCGACGACGTCACCGGGTACTCGATCGTCTGGCAGGTCCGGACACCACGAGTGCTGCTCGCGGCCGTGGTCGGCGCGGGGCTCGCGGTGGTCGGGGTCGCCGTGCAGGCGCTGGTGCGCAACGCGCTCGCCGACCCGTTCGTACTCGGGATCTCCTCGGGCGCCTCGGTCGGCGCTGCCGCCGTCGTGGTCTTCGGTCTCTTCGCGGGGCTCGGCGTGCTGGCGTTGTCGACGGCCGCGTTCCTCGGCGCGCTGGGCGCGACGGCGCTCGTCTATCTGGCCGCCCGCAGTAAATTCGGCCTGACGCCGTTGCGTCTCGTGCTGACCGGAGTCGCGCTCACGTACGCCTTCCAAGCCGTGATGAGCGTCCTCGTCTACCTCTCGCCGAACGGCCAGGCCGCGCAGACCGTGCTCTTCTGGCTGCTCGGCAGCCTCGGCTCGGCGACGTGGGCGTCGCTGCCGCTGGCCGCGCTCGGCGTGGTCGTCGCGATCGTGGTCCTGCTGCGCTACGGCACCGCGCTCGACGTCCTGTCCATGGGCGACGAGACCGCGATGAGCCTCGGCACCGACGCGGTCGCGTTACGCCGCTGGCTGTTCCTGCTCACCGCCGTCGTCACCGGTCTGCTGGTGGCGGTGAGCGGTTCGATCGGTTTCGTCGGGCTGGTCCTGCCGCATGTGGTGCGGATGGTCGCCGGTTCCGGGCACCGCCGCGTGCTGGCGCTCGCCCCGCTGGTCGGCGCGGTCTTCCTGGTGTGGGTCGACCTGCTGGCCCGCACCCTGGTCGCACCCGAGGAGCTGCCGCTCGGCGTGATCACCGCGCTGATCGGCGTCCCGGTGTTCCTCGTGGTGATGCGGCGCCGCGGCTACGCGTTCGGGGGCCGCTGATGCTGTCCTTGCGCGAACTGTCCGTGGACGTCGCCGGAGCGACGCTGATCCGTGCGCTGAACCTGGACGTCGGCGCGGGCGAGGTCGTCGGCCTGCTCGGACCCAACGGCAGCGGCAAATCGACAGCGTTGCGTTGCGTGTACCGGGCGCTGACGCCGTCGGGAGGCGTGGTCCTCCTCGAAGGCACCGACCTCGCGGAACAGGGTCTGCGCGACACCGCTCGCCGGATCGCCGCGCTCACCCAGGACAGCCGCGCGGATCTGGACTTCACCGTCGAGGAGGTCGTCGCGCTCGGCCGGTCGCCGCATCAGCGCGGCAACCTCCGGCTCTCGGCTCGCGAACGCGCGCTGTGCCGGGAAGCGTTGCGGCGCCTGGACATCACCCATCTCGCGCAGCGCAGCGTGCTGACCCTGTCCGGCGGAGAACGTCAGCGGGTGCTGGTGGCGCGGGCGCTCGTCCAGGAACCGGAGGTCCTCGTCCTCGACGAGCCGACCAACCATCTCGACGTCCGCCATCAGGTGGAACTGCTGAAGTTCCTGCGCGACTGCGGGCTCACCGTCCTGGTCGCCCTGCACGACCTGAACCTGGCCGCCGCCGTCTGTCACCGGATCGCCCTGCTGCGCGGCGGATCGCTCGCAGCCTGTGGCACTCCCGCCGAAGTGCTCACGCCCGAAACGGTCCGAGACGTGTTCGGCGTCGAGGTCACTCAGGTGACCCATCCCGTGACCGGTGCGCTCCAGCTGCTTTACGACCTTCCCGCCGAAGAAACCGAGGGGATCACACGATGAAGCCGTCCAGGGTGACCGCGCTCTTCACCGCGGCGCTGCTCCTGAGCGCCTGCGGTGCCCAGGTCGAGGCCGGACCGGCCGCGCCCGCGCAGGTCGCGGTGACCAACTGCGGCGCTCAAGTCACCTTCCCGGCGCCGCAACGTCCGGTGGCCTACGACGTTTCCGGCGCCGAGAAGATGTTCGCGCTCGGGCTCGCCGGCCGGATGCGCGGCTACGTCATGAACGCGCTCGGCGATCCGTCGATCGCGGGCTCGCCGTGGAAGGACGACTACGCCAAGGTCGAGCGTCTCGGCACTTCGCGGGTGACCCGCGAAATCCTGGTCAACGCGAAGGCGGACTGGGTGATCGCCGGGTGGAACTCGGGGTTCAGCGAGGAGCGCGGGATCACCCCGAAACTGCTCGACCAGGTCGGGATCCGCAGCTACCTGCACACCGAGACCTGCTGGGAATACCCCACCGCGAAAGCCGAGGTCACGCCGCTGGAGGCGCTCTACACCGATCTGCGCAACCTCGGTGACATCTTCGGCGTCCGCCAGCGGGCGGACGAGCTGGTCGCGGAACTCAAGGGGCGCTTCGACAAGGTCCGCGCGGGCGCACCGAAGACCCCGCCCGCCAAGGTGTTCGTCTACGACTCCGGCACCGACCAGCCCTTCACCTCCGGGAAACACGCCGCCCCCAACGACATCATCGACGCCGCGGGCGGGACGAACGTCTTCCGCGATCTCCAGGACGGCTGGGGCAGCGTCGGCTGGGAGGCGGTGGTGAAGGCCGAACCCGAGGTGATCGTCGTGGTGGACTACGCCGACCAGCCCGCGCAGGAGAAGATCGCGTTCATCAAATCCTCGCCACAGTTGAAGAACACGCCCGCCGTGCGTGACAACCGCTTCCACGTCATCTCCTACGGCGACCTCGTCAGCGGGCCACGCAACGCGCGGGGAGCCGAGTCGCTGGCCGCCTACCTGCGCTCGATCGGCCGGTGAACGCGATGCCCGTCGAGACGGAATCCCTGGTGCACGAACACGTCACCGACGCGATCAAGACTCCGGCGCTGATCCGGCTCAAGCCGAACGTCGTGCTGATCCGGTTCGAAACCCTCAAGGTCTACGCGGCCCTCGGGGCGGTCCGGTCGCTGCTCGCCGACGGTATCGTCCGAAAAGGACAGACGCTGGTCGACAGCTCCAGCGGGATCTACGCGCTCGCGCTGGCGATGGCCTGCCACCGCTACGGTCTGCGCTGCCATATCGTCGCGTCGACCACCGTCGACCTCACCATGCGTTCGCAGCTGGAGATCCTGGGCGCGACCGTGGACCAGATGCCGCCGTCCGAAGACCTCCGCCTCGATCAGCGGCGCCGGGTCGCGCGCGTGCACGAGTTGCTGGAACGCCATCCGGAGATGCACTGGATGCGGCAGTACCACGATCCCGTGCACTACCTGGGTTACGGCGAGGTCGCCGACCTGGTCGCGCGAGCCTTGCCGTCCGGTCCGCTGACCGTCGTCGGCAGTGTGGGCACCGGGGCGTCGACCGGCGGGATCGCGCGGTCGCTGCGCGAACGGGATCCGGACGTCCGCCTGACCGGGGTGCAGCCGTTCGGCAGTGTCACCTTCGGCAGCGAGCGGTTCACCGATCCGGACGCGATCATCGCCGGCATCGGCAGCGCCATCCCGTTCGACAACGTGGATCACGAACTCTACGACCGGGTGCACTGGCTGGATTTCGTGCACGCCATGGCCGCGACCATCGGCCTGATGCGCGAACACGCCGTCTTCGCCGGGCTTTCCACCGGTGCGGCGTACCTCGTCGCGGGATGGGAGGCGGCGCGGAATCCCGAGCGCACACACGTCGTGATCGGCGCGGACACCGGCCACCGCTACACGGCGCGGGTGTTCGCCCGGCATCGGGAGGCCGTCGACCCGGCTGGACTGGCGCCGTGCGAGATAGCTTCGCTGGACGACCTGGCGCCGCCGTGGTCGGCGCTGGACTGGCGGCGACGCCGGTTCGGGAAACCCACGCTGCCGTCCCAGCAGCCGTACCGGAAGGAGCGGGCGTCGTGACCGTCGTCCTGCTGGAAGCACTCACGTTCGGCCTGGGCAGGCTGGCCGACGCGGCGGCGGAAGCCGGGCGGAAACTGGTGCTGCTCACCGGGAATCGCGAAATCTACCGCTACGAGCTCGGTATTCTCGGGCCGGACAGGGTCGAGGTCGTCGACATCGACACCACCGACATCCCGGCCTGCGAAGCCGCGTTGCGCGCGATCCCGGACCTCGCCGGCATCATCAACTCGACCGACACCTGGGCGCTGCCGGGCGCGGAACTCACCGCGCGGCTCGGCCTGCCCGGACCGGACGCGGCGGCCGTCCGTGTGCTGCGCGACAAGGGCGCGGTGCGCGACCTGCTGTACGAACACGGGCTCACCCGCGGTCGCCCGGTGCAGGTGACCTCGGCGCCGGATCTCGGTTTTCCCCTGGTGGTCAAGGATTCCTCGGGAACCTCGTCGCGTGGGGTGTGGCTGATCCGGGACGCCGCCGAACTCGAAGCCGCGTTACGGGAGGCGGAGGACACGCCGCTCAAGGGGCACCTGATCGCCGAACCGTACTTCGCCGGCCCGCTCTACAGCGCGGAAACCGTGACCTGGCAAGGGCGGACCCGGCTGCTCGGGATCCTGTCCCGGCAGCTGTCGCCGGAACCCGTGCGGCGTGAGGAAGCCGCCGCGTTCCCCGTGGCCTTCCCCCACGCCGAGCACGTCGAACTGGCCGACTGGATCGGCCAGGTGCTCAAGGCGGCCGGCCACGAACAGGGTTTCGCGCATACCGAATTCGTCCTGACCGCCGACGGTCCGGAGGTCGTCGAGATCAACATCCGGATCGGCGGCGCGATGCTCGGCGAAGCGCTGTGCCGCTCGCTGGACACCAACGTCTACACCGCGATGATCTCGATGGCGCTGGGGGAGGAACCCGCGCTGCTCACCCAGGAGATCGGCGGAGGCCCGGGAATCGCGTTCGTCCTGGCGTATCCCGCCAGGGAAGGCGTCCTGAAGGGCTGGGCGGGGCTCGACCGGCTTCCCGGTCTGCCCGGCGCGCCGGAGTGGTACCCGACGGCGAGCCCCGGTGACGAGGTCCGGCATCTCGCGGATCAGCGGTCGTGCACCGGGATCGTCCTGGCCGAGGGGCCGACGGCGGAACTCGCGTTGCACCGGGCGCTCGCCGCGGCGGGCGGGATCACGCCGGAGATGGATTCTTGAGACTTCTCTCAGATGGATAGGCCTACTTTCTGTTTCAGGAAGTAGGGCTATCCATCTGGAGGGAACTGTGGGCGAAGCAGTGGGCAGGCGCGCTGTGCTCGGGGGCGCGGCGGCGGCCGGTGTGGCGATGCTGGCCGCGAACACCGCTGGGGCGCAGGAGGTTCAGCGGGGCAAGGGACGTTTCGCGGGCAAGGTCGTGATCGTCACCGGGGCCACGTCCGGGATCGGCCGCGAGACGGCGATCGCGTTCGCGGCGGCCGGCGCCAAGGTCGGGTTCTGCGGCAGGCGTGAGGAGCTCGGCCGCGAGGTGGAACGGGAGATCCGGCGCGCCGGCGGGGAAGCGACGTACGTGAGGGCCGATGTCCGCGTGCCTGAACAGGTTCAAGCGTTCGTGGACGGGGTCGCGGTCCGGTACGGCAGGCTCGACATCGCGTTCAACAACGCCGGCATCCATCTCGGCAAACCGGCGCACGAGATCACGGTCGACGAATGGGACGACGTCCAGCGCACCAACGCGCGCGGGGTGTTCCTGTCGATCAAGTACGAGGTCCCGCATCTGCTGAAGGCGGGCGGCGGGGTGATCGTCTGCACCGGGTCGGCGCAGGCGGACCAGACCCGGCCCGGTCACGCCGCCTACACCGCGAGCAAACGGGCGGTCCAGGGGATCGTGCGCGCGGCCGCGCTGGACTACGGCGCCAAGGGAATCCGGGTGCTGTCGGTCGATCCCGGTACGACCGACACCCGGCTGGTGCGCCCGCCGGGTATCCCGGACGATCTTTGGGCGCGGTTCAAGCAGGCGTGGGGACCGCTGAACGTCCACGGCCTGCCCCGAATGGGCGAGGCCAACGAGATCGCTTCGGCCGTTCTCGCGTTGGCGTCACCGGATTTCGCTTACCTGACCGGCACTTCGGTGCTCGTCGACGGCGGCCTGAACACCGGGCGGCCGATGACCATGCCGCCCGGGTCCACCCCACCGGCTTGAGTCAGGAGCCGGGTGCGCATTTCTTGGCGGCCGCGACGGCGGCCAGCATTTCCGGAGTGTCCATCTTGACCGAGGCGAAAGGATCGGTGGTCTCCGTGAGCGGCTTCTGGGCCGCGTCCAAGGCCTTGAATCCCGCGTCCAGCGCGGCCTGGCCCTTGGAGGCGTCCAGCTGCCGTTTCCCTTCCGTCGCCGCGTCCCGTGCCGCGGTGTACTTGTCCACAACGGACTTCTTGGCCGCGTCGCCGCCGGGGACCGGTGACGAGGGCAGCGCGGTCAGCTCGTCGACGACCTTGGCCGCGAGTGCGGCCCGGACCCCGAGGCTGTCGCTCAACCAGGGCCGTGTCACCTCGACGCCCGAGGCCTGTTTGCTCGCGTGCTCGTTGCTGGCCTTCACGTAGCCGTACAGCGCGCCACACATCCCGTCGAGCCAGGCCACCGTCCTGGCGTCCGGCGCGGCGGGTGCCGAGGACGACGGCGGCACGGTGACCGTCGCCGGGGCGGCCGCCGGTGCCTCGCTCGAACAGGCTGTCACCGTGAACAGTGCTCCCACAAGGGAAATGAGCAGTACTTTCGTTTTCATGGGTCTCCGTTCGCGGTGACGCCCCGGTCAGCGGGGTGACGCGCAGTTCTTGGCCTCGGCCGTCGCGGCCATCAGCTCCTGGGAATCGATCTTGAGCAAGGACAAGAGATCCGCGGTCTCCGTGGCCGGCTTCTGGGTCGCTTCCAAGGCCTTGCCCGCGGCGTCCATCGAGGCTTGGCTCTTGGACGAGTCCAGCTGCCGTTTCCCGTTCGCGGCCGCGTCCCGGGCCGCGGTGTATTTGTCCACAAGGGACTTCTTGGCCGCGTCGCCGCCGGGGATCGGTGACGGGGGGAGCGCGGTGAGGTCGTCGACGACCTTGCCCGCGAATCCCGCGCGGATCCCGAGTTCCTCACTCAGGGAACGGCGCGTCACCTTCGTGCCCGACGGCTGCTTGGCCGTGTACTCGTCGTGGGCCTTCATGTAGCCGTACACCGAGCCGCACACCCCGTCGAGCCACGCCACGGTCTTGGCGTCCGGCCCGGCGGGCGGTGCGGGCACCGAGGACGACGGGACGGCCGTCACCGTCACCGGCGGCGGTGGTGCCGGTTCCCCCGAGCACGCCGTCACCGCGAACAGGGTCCCTGCCAGGGAAACGAGCAGAAGTTTCGTTTTCATCGGATCTCCCCTCCGCGGTGAACACGTTCCAGAGGGGGCGGGGGTTGCCCGCGATCTCAGTCGCAATTCCCCATCAGTCCCGCCAGCTCGTCGGGAAGCAGCGGCGGTTCCGGCAACGGGTGCGCGGCGGGAGCGCGCATCCCATCGAACAGGAGGGCGAGATGGCGGCGCCACACCTCCGGCCGGACATCCGCGGTCGCCTCCACCGTGCGGGCGATCCCCCAGGTCACGAAGGCCATGTCCTCGAGGGTGAAGTCGGCCCGCAGGGCCCCGCTCTCCTTCGCTCGTTCGACGATCCTGGTCATCAGTGCGTAGCCGCGTTCGTGCTCCTCGACCTGCGGCAGCCGCGCCGAGGCCAGTTCGTTGTAGCCGCGATCGGCGGCCTGCAGTTCGCAGATCCGGGTCACGAAATGCGTCAGCCCGGCCCAGGGGTCGTCGAGCCCCAGCGCGTGGTCCGCGATGCTCACGACGGTCTCCGTCCGGTCGGCGAAGACCGCGTTCACCAGATCCGCGCGCTGGGGGAAGTGGTTGTACAGCGTGCCGATGCTGACTCCGGCGGTCTTGGCGATCTCCTCCAGCGCGACGTCGAGCCCGCGCACCGAGTACAGCCCTCGGGCGGCCTCGACCAGCAGGTCGCGGTTGCGCTGGGCGTCCTTCCGCAGGGGCTTGGGCATGGCGACATCCTAGCCAAGTTGAAGGTGCCCTCAACTTGTGTGTACCTTCGGAGAAGTTGAGGACACCCTCAACTTAAGTCTCCTGGGAGGACGCATGACCAAGACACTCGCGATCTTCGGCGCCGGACCGGTGCTGGGGCTGTCGCTCGCTCGTCGCTTCGGCCGCGAAGGCTTTCGCATCGCCCTCGTCGCGCGAACCACCGAGAACCTCGACGCCCTCGTCGCCGAACTCGCCGCCGACGGCATCGAAGCGAGCGCGTTCGTCGCCGACGTCTACGAACCGGCCCAGATCGGAGCCGCCGTCACCGCCATCGGTCGGATCGACGTCGTCGCCTTCAACCCCGGCGGCGGGAACATGGGCGACGGCATCGTCTCGGTGCTCGATGTCGATCCGGAGAACCTGAGGCTGATCGTCGACCGGTTCGTGGTGTCCGCGGTGGCGCTGGTGCGGGCGGTGCTGCCGGACATGGTCGAGCGCGGCGACGGCGCGATCCTCTTCACCGGAGGCCAGTCCGGCTTGTACCCGGCGCCGTTCCTCGGCAACGCCGGGATGGCGCAGGCCGCGCTGCGGAACTACTTCCACAACCTGAACGCCGTGCTCGCCGAGAAGGGCGTCTACGCCGGAGCCGTCAACATCGGAGCGCTGATCGAAGGCAGCGTTCCGCATCTGGCGCTCACCTCGGGCCCGCTGGACTTCGAACCCGAGGTGATCCACCCCGACGTCTTCGCCGACGCCTTCTGGACGCTCCACGCCAAGCGCGAGGTACCCGAAATCCTGGTCGGCTCGTTCGGGAAGTGACTACTTCTCGAGGGCGTAGGCCTCGATCTCGACCTTCATCTTCGGGTTGAGCAGCGCCGAAACCTCGACCATGGTGGCCGCGGGCAGCACGTCGCCGAAGGCTTCACGATGCGCCCGCGCCACCAGTTCGGCGTCCTTGATATCGGTCACGTAGGTGACCGTGCGCACCACGGCCGCCAGACTCGAACCGGCCTCCCGCAGCGCCGTTTCGATGATCGAGAGCACGGCCGCGGCCTGCTCGTAGGCGTCTCCCGAGAGGAACGGCTCACGAGCCGTCGTCCCGGAAACATGGATGTGCTCGTCGACGCGCACCGCCCGGCTGTAGCCGAACACCTTCTCGAAATCCCCGCCCGAGGGGATGTTCACCCGCTGAGTCACGCAATCCTCCAAAGAAGTCCGGACCCGAACGAAAGCACAGCCGGCGGGCGGGCGGAACCGAATTCGCGATCAGCGTCCACCCGCCCCCGCGAGGATCCCGGCGACGGTCGTCTGGCCCTTCGCCCGTGCGTGGGCGAGTGGAGTCACTCCTTCCTTGTCGGCGAGGTTCACGTTCGCCCCGGCGTCGATCAGCGCCCGCACCACATCCTGGTGGCGGGCCCCGCCGTCGCCGAGGACGACCGCTTCGAGCAACGCGGTCCAGCCCAGGTCGTTGACGTGGTCGACGTCGATTCCGCTACTCGCCACCAGGCGCACGTACTCGACGTGTCCTCGCTCGGAGGCGGGGATCAGCGCGACGCCGCCGAACCGGTTCGTGACGGTCAGATCCGGTTTCACGGCGAGGAGCACCTTGGCCATCGGGACACTTCCGGTGACGCCGGTGACCAGCCACGGGGTGTCGTGCCGTCCGTCGAGGGCGTTCGGGTCGGCACCCGCCTCGACGAGGATCTCGGCGACCTCGACGCGGTCCTCGGTCACCGCGACGAGCAGCGGGGTCCGGCCTTGTCCGTCACGGACCTCCAGATCGGAGCCCGCCGCGACGGCGGCCCGGACGGTGTTCGTGTCGCCTCGGGCGACGGCGTCGAAGAGCTGATTCACGGCGACTCCTTGTCCACTGGGCGGGGACTCGATGGGTACGGGCGGCGGGGTACCCGGCGCCTGCGGGGAACAGGCGCCGAGCACGAGGGCGGCGAGCAGCGCGACGACCGCCCGCTCACCGATCATCAGCGAAGC
>NZ_JACBXD010000147.1 GCF_013870525.1 Amycolatopsis pittospori | reverse complement strand
TCTGTTCGAGCGTGGCGGGATCTGTTGCCTGGCTCATGGGTTCCGCTTTCTCCTAAAGGTCTTGCGCGGCGCTGGTGGCGGCGATGAGGTCCGCCCAGCGCCCCGGGCCGGCGAGGCCGAGGTGGTACAGGTGCAGTTCGGTGGCGCCCGCTTTGGCGAGTTCGGTGGTGTAGGCCTCGATGTCGGGGACCGGGCTCGCCGCCACCGCGGTGATGTAGCTGCCGACGGCGACCTTCTCCGGCAACTTCGCCCGCGCCGCCGCGACGGCGCCCACGCTGGGATGACCGGGTACCCAGTTCTGCAGCACCACCGCGTCGACGTCGGCGGGAGCCGACGGCGTCAGTCCCGGCAGCGCGCCGGTGACCCACGGGTCCATCGCGCCGTGGAGCACGATCCGGGGCCCGGCCGGGATCTTCGCGAGCACGTCACGACGGAGCGCGTCCGTCGCCTTCTGCCGGGTGTCGAGCAGGACCTGCCGCAGGGTGGGCAGGATCTTGTCCTCCCCCGTGCGGAGATCGCCGCCGTCGATCAGGCGGCGGACCTCGGCGCGCAGTTTGCCCAGCGCCTTGGCCGGGTCCTGACCCGCGGCGGCCCAGGCGTCGAGGCAGTCGTCGCAGCAGCAGATCGACAGCAGCCGCGCGGCCGCGGGCGACCAGACGCCGTCGGTCTTCTCGTGCTGGTGCTGGTGAACGGCGCCGAGCGGGCCGCACGCCTCGAGGATGACCGTGGCGAAGTCGAGCCCCGCGAGGCTTTCCGCGGTCACGTTCGCCGCGTATTCGCGCACCGCCCGCTGCCCCGGGCACAGCGCCCACGGGTACCGCTCGCCGAAGCAGTTCCGCACGGTGTGGTCGGGGAACTCCGTGCCCAGCTGCGAGTTGTGGGTCAGCACGATCCACGCGGCGGCGGGGATCCCGGCCTCGTTGAGCAGCCGGACGGCGTCGCCCGCGCTGTCGCGGCTCTCGACCCAGTCCGGTTCGGCGGGCCGCAGCTCACCCCAGACGTCCTCGCGCACCGGCCGGTACAGCGCCGCGTGGCGTGCCACGACGGAGGTGCGCTCGGGCGACCAGGGCGTGGCGGCGCGGGCGCTGTGGTACGACACGGCGACGGCGACCTCGTCGACGCCGAGTTCCCGTACGCGCTCGACGAACCCGGGATCGTCGACGACGTCCCAGGGGTAGGCGTATCCGGTGACCTTCACCCCGTCACCACCGCGCCGTATTCGGTTCGAAGTCTCCGACGAACTTCCGCATATAGGTCACGTCATCCCGTTTGGTCTGTCCACTTCGGACATAGTCTTCATGGGCCCGTGCCAGCGCGTCGGGGTCGAGTTCGACCCCCAGCCCCGGCTTGTCGGGCACCGCGACCGCACCGTCGACGAACTCCAGCGCACCCGGGGCGATGACGTCGGCCGTCTTCCACGGCCAGTGGGTGTCGCAGGCGTAGGTCAGGTGCGGCGTCGCCGCGGCCACGTGCACCATAGCGGCCAGACTGATCCCGAGATGACTGTTCGAATGCATGGAAAGCCCCACGTCGAAGCATTCCGCCGTGGTGGAGAGGGCTTGCGTGTCCCGCAGGCCACCCCAGTAATGATGGTCCGAAAGTATTACGCCGACCGCACGCTGCCGGAACGCCGGCTCGATGTCGGCGAAACGCACGACGCACATGTTCGTGGCCAGCGGCATGCTCGCCTTTTCGGCGACACGCGCCATTCCCTCGATGCCCGGCGTCGGGTCTTCGAGGTACTCCAGAACGCCTTCGAGTTCTTCGGCGACCCGGATGCCGGTGTCCACGGTCCACGCGGCGTTCGGATCGATGCGCAGCGGGTGATCGGGGAACGCCTCCGCGAGCGCGCGGATGCCGTCCATCTCCTGATCGGGGTCGAAGGCACCGCCCTTGAGCTTGATGGAACCGAAGCCGTACTCCTCGACCATGCGCCGTGCCTCGCCGACGAGTGCCTCCGGCGTGGTCACCTCGCCCCACGAGTCATCTTCGGCGCCGAGGTGGGCGCCGAACTTGTAGAACAGGTAGGCGGAGAAGTCGACGGCGTCGCGCGCCTTGCCGCCGAGCAGGTCCACCACCGGCCTGCCCAGGTAGTGGCCCTGCGCGTCGAGCGCGGCCACCTCGAACAGCGAGTACACGCTCGCGACGGTCTTGCTGACGGAGAACCCGCCGGTGAGCCCGTGCGCGTCGGCGAAGACGACCTCGCCGAGGGTGGTGGCGACCTTCCGGCGCAGGCCGGGCAGGTCGAACACGTCCTGTCCCTTGAGTTCGGGCAGCACCTTCCGGACCTGGTCCAGGAAGGCGAGGTCGCCGTACGACTCACCGAGGCCGACCACGCCGTCTTCACAGATCAGCTGGACGACGCCGCGCAGAGCGAAGGGCTCGTGCACGCCCATCGCGTTGAGCAACGGCGGGTCGGCGAAGGCGACCGGGGTCAGGACGACGTCGAGAACCTTCATCTTCAGGCACCGGCCTCGACGGATTTGAGGACGGCGAATCCGTCGTCGATGATCTTCTCCAGCCGGGCGATCTGGTCGGCCGTGGGTTCGACCAGCGGCGGCCGGACCGAACCGACCTTGTCGCCGCGCAGCCGCGCCGCGGCCTTGACCAGCGATACGGCGAAGCCCTGTCCCTCGTCCCGCAGTGCCACCAACGGCAGGTAGAACCCGGCGAGCAGGGCCTCCATGACCGCGTCGTCGTTCTCGGCGAGCGCGCGGTGGAAACGGGCCGCGATCTCGGGGGCGAAGCAGTGCACGGCCGAGGAGTACCGCGCGACGCCGACAGCGGAGTAGGCGCGCGCGGAGACCTCCGCGGTGGGAAGACCGTTGAAGAACAAGAACTCCCGGGCCCGGTCGGTGTCCTGCGAGCGGATCGTGGTGATGATCCGGCTCATCAGTTCGACGTCGCCGAAGCCGTCCTTGAGACCGACCACCGACGGGATGTCGAGGAGTTCGACCGCGGAGTTCGGCGTGAACACCCCGGTGGAACGGTGGTAGACGATCACCGGGATCGAGGAATCCCCGACGGCGTACCGCACGTGGTCGACCAGCCCCGAAGGCGGACCGGTGACCAGGTAGGGCGGCAGGAGGAGGACGCCGTCCGCGCCGCCCGCCTCCGCCGCCGCGATCCCGGCACGGGCCGACGCCGCGCCGCCGCCCGCCCCGACCCAGACGGGTACACGCCCGGAAACGACCTCACGAGCCTTACGCAGGATCGCTGCGTGCTCGTCCGGGGACAGCGAGCTGAATTCGCCCGTACCGCAGGCGACGAACAGCGCGCCGGCTCCGGCGGCCACATGGCTCTCGACGTTTTCCGCGAACGCGTCGAGGTTCAGTTCCAGGCCCTCGGTGAAGGGTGTCAGGGGGAACGCCAGGAGGCCGTCGAGCTCGATTTTGGTCAGTACCATGGATTTCTCTTTCGTTCTTATCGGTCGGTCCCGGGTTCGGGCCCGGTCAGGCAGGCACGCTGGTGCCGTCCTTGGTCTTGCTGGGCAGGACGTCGTCGTCCCGGTCGATCGTGTCGATGATCTCGTCGGTGGTGGCCTTGCGCTCGGGCATGAGGTAGCCGAGTCCGATGAACAGCGCCAACGAGACCAGGATCGGGGTGGAGACGGTGACCGCCAGGGTGGCGTTGTAGCCGTAGTACGCGATCGCGTAGGCGATGAGACCGCCCGCCCACGAGATCAGCGCCGCGCGGGAACCGGATCGGCGGAACGCGGGGAGCATGCCGAGCAGCAGCGGTACCGAGATCGGGCCCATCAGTGCCGCGACCCAGAGCACCACGATACCCAGCACACCACCGAGTTTCTCGGCCTGCGTGGCCACCGCCATGGTGAGCACGACGAAGATCACCGTCGAAACCCGGGCGGCGAGCAGGCCCTGCGATTCGGTGAAGCTGCGGGCCTTCTTCCACAGCACCGGCATCATGTCGCGGGTGATGACCGCGGAGATCGCGTTGGCGTCCGAGGAGACCATCGCCATCGTGTGCGAGAAGATGCCGGCCAGCACCAGCCCGACCAGACCCGGCGGGAGGAACGTCGTGGTCATGATCGCGTAGGCGTTGTTCGGGTTCGAGATGTTCGGGATCAGCAGCGGGGCGGCGAACATCGGGAACATCATCACCAGCGGCCACACCAGGTACAGGATCGAGGAGAGCCGAGCGCCGCGACGGGCTTCGAAGGTGTTCGGCGCGGCCATGTAGCGCTGCGCCAGGTTCCACATACCGCCGTTGTACTCCAGCGTCTTGACCAGGACGTAGACGAGCAGCACGACGGTGGTGAACTTCGACGTGGTCGGGTTGAGGTGGGCCGGCGGGAGGTCGCCCCACACGGTCCACAGGCCGGAGACGCCGCCGAGCTTGTCCAGGACGACCCACAGCATCACGATCGCCGCGATGGCCTGGATGACGAACTGGCCGAAGTCGGTGAGCGCGTCGGCCCAGAGACCGCCGACGGTGCAGTAGATCAGCGTGATCGAACCGGTGATGATGATGCCCCAGGTGTAGGGCACGCCCGCGAAGACGTTGAGGATCGTCGCGACCGCGAACCATTTGGCCGCGATGTCGAAGATCTTCAGGAGACTGCCGCTCCAGGCCAGGGCCTGCTGGGTGGGCACGTTGAAGCGTTTCGCCAGGTATTCGAGCGGTGAGGCGACACCGAGCTTCGAGCGCAGGCGATTCCACCGCGAGGCGAACAGCCAGCTGCCGATGCCGACGCCGATACCGATGCTGGCCATGCCCCAGAAGTAGACCGTGATGCCGTCGGTGTAGGCGACGCCCGCGTACGCGACGAAGAGCACCGCGCTGTAGCCGGACATGTGGTGGGAGATCCCGGCCAGCCACCACGGCATCTTCCCGCCGGCGGTGAAGAAGTCACTGACCGTGTTGACGCGGCTGTGTGACCACAGGCCGATCACCACCATCAGCACGAAATACGCGGACACCATGATCCAGTCCAGCAAATGCACCGCTGACTCCTTTCCGCGTCCACGTCGATGCGGTGTAGCCCAAGCTGTTCACATCCATGAACGGAGTCTGTTATAGTGATTATGTTCATCCATAAGAACACTGTTCGGGACGCTAATATGGCCGGAGTCACAAGTCAACGGCCGGATGGAGGAGTGCGGATGCCGCAGCAGGAAGCCGCTGTCACGGTGGCGAACGGCGCGTCCGCCGCGGCCGAGCCGGCCGGGGTCAAATCGGCACGGCGGGCGATCGACCTGATCGAGACCTTCGCCGCGAACGATGTCTGGCTTTCGCTGTCGGATCTCCACGCGCGGACCGGTTTTCCCAGGTCGAGCCTGCACGGGCTGCTGCGGACGCTGCTCGAAGCCGGCTGGCTCGAAGTGGACACCAACACCGCCCGCTACCGTCTTGGCGTCCGGGCGCTGATCTGCGGAACGGCGTACCTCGACCGCGACCCGGTCGTGCCGTTCGCGACGGAGGCGCTGGAGCGGATCCGGGAGCAGACCGGGTTCACCGCGCACTTCGCGCGGCGCAACGGCACCGACGTCGTCTATCTGGAGACGCGCGAGTCGCGGCACTCGACGCATCTGGTGTCGCGGGTCGGCCGCACCCTGCCGACCCACGCGACCGCGCTGGGGAAGGCATTGCTGGCCGAGCTGACGCACGACGAGATCAGCGAACTCCTGACCGGAGATCTCTCGGCGCTGACCCCCAACACCATCACGTCGCCCGAAGCACTGCACGCCGAGTGCGCGAAGACCCGCGAACGCGGCTATGCGGCGGAAATCGAGGAAGGCAGCCTCGGCGTCCGCTGCGTTGCTGCCGTGATCCCCTACCGCATCCCCGGCACGGACGCGATCAGTTGCTCCATGCCGGTCACCGAAGTCACCGACGCCGACGCGAAACGCGTCGGCGAGCTCCTCGCCGAAATCACCGCGGAACTCGGCCAGCAGCTGCGCCGCGCCGGCATCCGCTGATCATTCCCGTTCTTCCACTGACAAGGGGTTCCCATGGCAGACCAGCGCGTCCTGATCACCGGCTCGGCGGGCATCGTCGGCACCCTGATGCGGACGCGGCTCCGCCGTTCCGGCCGGGTGCTGCGCCTGCTCGACCTGGCCGCGCAGCCCGAAGCCGCGGGCGGCGAGGACGTCGAGCTGATCACCGCGTCGGTGACCGACCCGGAGGCGATGGCGAAGGCGTGCGACGGCGTCGACGCGCTGATCCACCTCGGCGGGCACAGCCGCGAGAACTCGTGGGAAGCGACACTCGACGTCAACATCAACGGCACCCACACCGTCCTCGAAGCCGCGCGGGCGGCCGGTGTGCCGCGCGTGATCCTGGCCTCCAGCAACCACTCCGTCGGTTTCCGCCGCAACGACGAGGCCGGCGAGAACGGCCTCCCCGCCGACTCCTCGCCGCGGCCGGACACCTACTACGGCGTCAGCAAGGCCGCCATCGAATCGCTGGGCAGCCTGTATCACTCGCGGTTCGGCATGGACGTGATCGTCATCCGGATCGGCTCCTGTTTCGAAAACCCGCTCGTCCTGGGCCCGCGCGGCCTGACGACCTGGCTCTCCCCCGACGACGGCGCCCGCCTGTTCGAGGCCTGCCTGAGCTACCCCTCGCCCGGCTATCGCCTGATCTGGGGCGTCTCCGACAACACACGCCGGATCTACTCACTCGCCGAAGCCGAGGCGCTGGGTTACAAGTCGCTCGACAACGCGGAGGCCTACGCCGACCAGATGGCGGACAAGCCCGGGCCGACCGGAGCGGCGGCGGAGTACGTCGGCGGGCCGTTCTGCACCGCCCCGCTGGGCGCCTACAACCCGCTCTGATCCACCCCCGCGCGTGCTATGAACGGCCCGTTACTTGCAAAATTTGCAAGTAACGGGCCGTTCATAGCACCTCAGGAGACCGTGACCGACTCGAACGTCACCGGGATCTTCGGCGGCCCGGTCCCGTCACCGGACCCCTTCGCTTCGTCCACCCCGCCGCGCGCGACCTTGTCCAGCACCTGCAGTCCCGCGTCCGAGATGCTCCCGAACACGGTGTACTCCGGCGGCAGTTCCGCTTGACCGAAGACCATGAAGAACTGGCTGCCGCCCGAGTCCGGCGCCTGTGTCTTCGCCATGGCGAGGATCCCGCGGCCGTACTTGAGTTCGGGGAAGACCTCATCCGGGATCGTGTAACCCGGTCCGCCCATCCCGGTGCCTTCCGGGTCACCGCATTGGAGCATCTGCAGCCCCGCGGTGCCGAGCCGGTGACACGAATGGCCGTCATAGAAACCCTGCTGCGCCAGCGAAAGGAAGTTCGCGACGGTGCATGGCGCGAGTCCGCGGTCCAGGGTCAGCCCGATGTCGCCGGCCGTCGTCTTGACCGTGACGGCCACCGTGCCGGAAGCCTGCGCCGGGCCGGCCGCGGGCGGATTGACCTTCTTCGCCGGCTCCTTGGTGGTGTCCGCCGGGTAGGCGCAGGTCGTCGGATCCGCGAGCGGCGTCGCGCGTTTCGGCAGTTCGGTCCGGCCGGCCGGGATCTGCACCGGGCTCTCCGTCGTGTCCTGGGCACTCGACGTCGGAGCCTGCGACGACGCGGCCGCACTCTTGTCCTTCGAGTCCGGCAGGAGGAACCCCGGCGCCACGAAACCGGTGAACGCCAGGACGGACACCACCAAGATGACGACTCCCAGCGCACCGAGCCCGATCCAGAGCGCCGTCTTGTTCGAGGACGGCGGCTGCTGTTGCGGTGCGCCATACCAGCCCTGCTGCTGGTAAGGCTGCTGCGGATAGGGCTGCTGCTGATAAGGCTGCTGCCCCTGCGGAGCCCCGGGATCGGGCACCTGGCCTTCGGGCTCGCCCGACTGCGGCGGCTGGGACATCTGTGCTCCTGTCATCCGGTGGAGGAAGTGCGGAAACACTCTCACGCATCACCGCGCGGGAAGTCAGGGCATCCCCCACGGCGCGTCGGTTCACCGCGCGGTTGCGCCAGAGTGATCGGGTGAGAGGTGACCTAGCGGGACGCTGCGGCTTCGTACGCGGCGACGAGTTCAGCGGCGACCCTGCCTGGCTCCGATCGCAACCGGCTGGGCAACGTCTGGAGCACGAGGATGCCCTCGGCGGTGTACCGGCTGTTCCTTTCGAGCGTGCCGGCGTACTGCGGCCGCGCGAAGTGGAAGTCGTACGAGTCGATCTCCCAAGCGAGCCGGACCGCCCGGAAGTAACCATCAGGGGTTCCGATGTAGCGACCGGCGGCATCCCGCAGTTCGTGGTTCCACAACGGCTCCGGGAGCCCTGTACGCCGCCAGACCGCGATCGCGTCGACCTCGGCCACCGACCGCGCTCCTCGCAGGACGTCGCGCAAGGCCTCGCGGGGCAGCGCACTCCCCCGATCACTTCCGGCTTCGAGTTCCCGGATGAGGACTTCGGGATGCAGCCGCCCACGCTGAACGGATTCGGTCAGCAACGAGCGGACCGGATCGTGCGTAGTGAACAGGCGGCATTGATCCAGGACCGCCCGGACGAGTGGTGCCATTGCCACCCCGTCCACGACGACCGGCCGGGGCATTCGCGTCGTCCGCTCGACGGTCACAGGGCCGACGCTGCTGACCTTGCACGAAGCGGGCACCAGAAGGTGGATTCCGTTCGCCGCGATACCCGACCCCCGCAGCCCCTGGCGGCGGCAGGCTTCGAGACCCGTGACGAGCGCCTCCGTCCCTCCGTAGAGCAACGCCCCGTCGACCAACTGACGCCGGGTCGGCTTTCCGGAACCGAGCAGGAGGACTCCCGGGAGCAGACGCTGCCACGGCTGCCCTGGCCGGCAACGCCGGTAACACGTCTTCCTCGGAACGCCGAACTCCACCAGTCGCGCGACAGTGATCACTCCGCCGCGACTCAGCTTCCATAGAGTCTCGCGGTCGTCTCGCCATTCGCCAGTTCGCACCACGTACGCGATCGTGGATCTCGCGGCCTGCTTCGTGCCAGCCTCGATCCACTCACCTGTGGACAACTCGCCACATCAGCACCACTGTGGACAACTGGCCGGGGTTCCCAATGTCGCATTTGAGACGCTGAGCGTCTCAAATGCGACATTGGGAACCCCTGAGACCGGGACCGAGAGCGAAGGGCGTCAGGGAAGCGGAGGCAGCGCCGGAGCGTCCAGCCAGGCTTCGAAGAACCCAGCAAGCGAACGCCCGGCAAAGCGTTCAGCGAGCGCCACGAAAGCCGCGGTGGTCACCAGACCGTGCCGGTTCTCCGTCGCCCAAGCCTTCACCAGCGGGAAGAACACCGCGTCGCCGACGGTGGAACGCAAGGCGTGCAACAACAAACCGCCGCGTTTGTAGACCCGCTCGTCGAACATCCGCGCCACCCCGGGATCGGCGAGGCGCAGGTCGGCGGGTTTCGCCCTCATGCGCGCGTGCCAGGTCTTCGCCCAAGCGTGTGCGCTCTGGCCGCCGGATTCCTCGGACCACAGCCATTCCGCGTAGGTCGCGAAGCCTTCGTTCAGCCAGATGTGGCGCCAGTCGGCGACGGTCAGGCTGTTGCCGAACCATTGGTGCGCCAGTTCGTGCACGACGAGCCGCTCGTGCGTGCGCCGTCCGTCGACGTGGTTCGCGCCGAAGATCGACATGCCCTGGGCTTCGATGGGGTCGTCGAGGTCGTCGTCGGTGATGACGATGACGTACTCGCCGAACGGGTACGGCCCGAAGAGCCGTTGCAGCGAGTCCATGATCCGGCCCTGGCGCCCGAAATCACGGGCGAAGGCACGGCGCAGGCGGGGCGGGACGGCGGCTCGTTGCGGCACGGCGGCGACCACCGAGTCGCCGTCGAGGCTGAGACGGTACGCGGAAGCCGAGGGGTGCGAGAACCAGCCGGGGCGCGCGCCGGATACCAGTTCGATGTCGTCGTACCGTCCGATTTGGACACTCATCAGGTACGTCGGCGTCGGCTCCGGGCGTTCGAAGATCCACTGGGTGGTGCTCGCGCGAGAAAGCCGCGACACCAGATTCCCTGTCACCGCGACGAGATAGGGCGACGACGTCGTCAGCGCGACGCGGTAGGTCGCCTTGTCCGCCGGGTGGTCGTTACAGGGGAACCACGACGGCGCGCCGACCGGCTGGCTCGCCACGAGCGAACCGTCGGTCAGTTCGTCCCAGCCGATGTCGCCCCACAGCCCGGGAAGTGGCCGCGGGTTGCCGACGTAGAAGACCTCCACGAGGAACTCGTTACCGAGCGCCAGCGACTTCGCCGGCTTCACCTGCAGCTTGTGCCCGCGTCGGACGTACTTCGCCGGTTTTCCGTTGACCAGCACCCGGTTGATCCGGAACTCGCCGAAGTCGAGTGTGAACCGCGACAGCGCTTGCGTCGCCTCCGCGGTGATGGCCGCGGAGGCGGAAAGCCGGTTGGGACCGATCTTGTAGTCCAGCTCCAGATCGTAGTGCCGGACCCGGTAACCGCCGTTACCGTGATGGGGCAGATAGGAGTCGCCGGAGGTGTCCGCGCCGGGCGAGGGCTGCGCGGAGGCCTTCGAAATCACCCGCGAAGAACCCCGCTTCCCTTACTTCGTCCAGGCCGAGATGGGATTCCCCAGCCAGCGCGAGTCGGCCGGGACGGCGTCGCCGCGGGTCACCAGGGAGCCCGGTCCGACGGTCGTCCGCGCGCCGATGCTCGCGCCAGGCAGCACGATACCGTGCGGCCCGAGTGTCGCTCCCTCGTCCAGGGTCACCGGCGACATCGTCATGATCCGGTCGTGGAAAAGGTGCGTCTGGACGACGCAACCGCGGTTGATCGTCGCGCCGTCGCCCAGGCTCACGAGGTCCGATTCGGGCAGCCAGTACGTCTCCAGCCACACGCCCTTGCCGATCTTGACGCCCATGGTGCGCAGCCACGCGGGCAGCAGCGGCGTGCCGCCGAGTGAACCGACCAGCCACGGGACGGCCAGCGCCTCGACGAAGGTGTCGGCGAGTTCGTTGCGCCAGACGAACGAACTCCACAGCGGGTGGTCGACCGCGCGGAACCGGCCGACCAGCAGCCATTTCATCGCGGTGGCGGTCAGCGCGGCGACGGCGCCGGCGGCGAGCAGCAGCGGACCGCCGAGCAGCAGCGCCACCAGGAAACCGAACGACCCGGCCAGCGCGAAGATCGCGGCGGCGACCAGCACGGTCAGCGCGACGCCGCACATCACCGGGATGATCCGGCACAGTTCGACGAGCGCGCGGGCCGCCTTCAGCCGCAGCGGCGGCGTGTAGGTGCGGCTCGTGTCGGATTCGCCGACCGACCGGCGGACCGGCAGCGGCGGCATCCCGAGGTACGACGAGCCCTTCTTCGCCTTCAGCGGCGCCGACGACAGCACGCCGACCAGACCTCGTTTGGGCACCGAACGGCCGGGCGCGGCCATCCCCGAGTTGCCGAGGAACGCCTGCTTGCCGATCCGCGCGGGCGCGACGTGCAGCCAGCCGTGGCCGAGTTCGTAGGTGGCGACCATGGTGTCGTCGGCGAGGAACGCGCCGCTGTCGACCTGGGTCATCTTCGGCAGCGCGAGGACGGTGGACGCCTCGACGTTGCGGCCGACCTTCGCCCCGAGCATCCGGAGCCAGACCGGGGTGAACAGGCTGGCGTACAAGGGGAACAGCCCCTCACGCGCCATGCCCATCAGCCGCTCGGTCGCCCAGACCTGCCACGCGACGCGGCCGTGTACGGGGTGGTAGCCCTCGACCATCCCGATGCTCAGCGAACGGACGCCGGTGAGCACGAGCAGGGCGTAGGTCAGGAAGTACGCGATGGTCGCGAGCGGCGTGAACAGCAGCGCCTGGCCGAGCGCGGCGCCCAGCGACGGGGCGCCGGCGATCGCGTAACCCAGCACAGCGACGGCGGGCAGGGCGGCGACGGCGGGCAGAAGACCCAGGGCGACCGAGGTCGCGCCGT
>NZ_JACBXD010000146.1 GCF_013870525.1 Amycolatopsis pittospori | reverse complement strand
GACCAGCCCACCGAAGGACCGGCCCGTGCGTGGCCCGCCCCGGACCCGACGCCGGACGACGTGGCGTATCTGCAGTACACCTCCGGCTCGACGCGGACGCCCGCCGGCGTGGTGCTGACCCACGCGAACGTGCTGGCCAACGTCCGCCAGGCGGTGCACGGACTCGGCATCGATCCGACTTCCGCGACCACGGTCTCGTGGCTGCCGCTGTTCCACGACATGGGTCTCGTACTCGGCCTGATCACGCCGCTGGCGATGGGTATGCGGTCGGTGCTGATGGATCCGCTGGCGTTCATCGAGCGGCCGGTGCGCTGGCTGGAACTGCTGAGCGACCACAACGGAAGCTGGAGCGCCGCGCCGAACTTCGCGTTCCACTACAGCGCGACCCGGGTGCGAGAGGAGGACCGTGCTCGGCTGCGGCTCGATCGTGTCGCCGCCATCGTCAACGGCGCCGAGCCGATCAACCCCGCCGTCCTCGACCGGTTCCACGCCGCCTTCGCCGATTCGGGCTACACACCGGACAAGACCCGCCCCGCGTACGGCTTGGCCGAGGCGACCGTCTTCGTCACCACCGGCCCCGGGGTTCCCCCGCGCGTGACCACCTTCGACCGCGCCGCCCTCGGCACGGGTACCGCGCGGCCGTCGGACGACGGCCTCAAGCTGGTCGCCTGCGGTGTCCCCGTCGGTCAGCACGTCGCGCTGGTCGATCCGGAGACCGGTGTCGCATTGGAGGACGGCTCGGTCGGCGAGATCTGGGTCCACGGCCCCAACGTCGGCACCGGATACTGGCAGAAGCCCTTGGAGAGCACCGAAACCTTCGGCGCCCGGCTGACCGGTGACCACCCGGGAATCCCCGAGTGGCCCTGGCTGCGCACCGGCGACCTCGGTGTCCGGTACGACGGCGAGGTCTACATCGCCGGCCGGATCAAGGATCTCCTCATCGTCGACGGCCGCAACCACTACCCGCAGGACGTCGAGGCGACGGCCGCGTCGGCCGATCGCGACATCCGCCCGGGCAGCGTCGCCGCGTTCGCCGTCGAAGGCACCGACACCGAGGCGGCGGTCGTCGTCGCCGAGCATCGGGGTCACAGCGAACTGACCACGGAGGACGAACGGGGGCTCGCCGCGTCGATCCGGCGGCTCGTTTCCGACGCGCACGGCCTCTCGCTGCGCGACGTCGTCCTCGTTCCCGCGGGCCTGGTCCCGCGCACCTCCAGCGGCAAGATCGCGCGCGCCGCCTGCCGCGACCGCTACCTCGCCGGCGACTACGGAAAGGCCTTGGTGCGATGAGAAACCCGTCGTTCGACACGCCGACCTTGCGCCGCTGGCTGCTCGACACCGTCGCCGAGCACACCGGCGTGGACGCCGCCCGGCTCGAACCCGACCGTCCGCTCAGCGACTACGGCCTGTCCTCCCGTCAGGCCGTCGGGATCGCCGCGGACCTCGAAGAACTGCTCGGCACGCAGCTGCCTGCCACCCTCCTGTGGGAAAGCCCGACCATCGACCACCTCGCTCGCAGCCTCACCGGCGGCGCCGAGCCCGAGCCTTCGAGCACCACCGACCGCCGCCGGACCGACCCGGTCGCCGTCGTCGGCCTCGGCTGCCGCCGGCCGGGAGCGGACGGCATCGACGAGTTCTGGGATCTGCTGCGCGGCGGACGGGACGCCGTCCGGACCGCGCCGCCGGGTCGCTGGAACGCCGACGCCGCACCGGTCGTCGGCGGGTTCCTCGACGACGTGGCCGGATTCGACGCCGACCACTTCGGTATCACCCCGCGTGAGGCGTCCACGATGGATCCGCAGCAACGGATGCTCCTGGAGGTCGCGTGGGCGGCGCTGGAGCACGCCGGAATCGCCCCGGTTTCCTTGCGCGGCAGCAGGACGGGCGTGTTCACCGGGATCTCCACGCATGACTACGGGCATCTCACGATGTCCGGCGGCGACGTCGACCTGTGGACGGCCACCGGCGCGGCGGGCAGCATTTCGGCCAACCGGCTGTCGTACATCTACGACCTGCGCGGGCCGAGTATGGCGGTGGACACCGCCTGCTCGTCTTCGCTGGTGGCCGTGCACCACGCCGTCCGCGCGCTGCGTGACGGCGAGGCGGATCTGGCCTTGGCCGCCGGGGTGAACCTCATGTTGCTGCCCGGCCCGACGGCCGCGTTCGCCGCCGCCGGACTGCTCGCCGGCGACGGCCGCTGCAAGACCTTCGCCGCGGGCGCCGACGGCATCGCCCGTGCCGAAGGCTGCGGCGTCGTCGTGCTCAAACGCCTGGCGGACGCCGAATACGACGGCGACCGGGTGCTGGCGGTGATCCGCTCCACCGCGGTCAACTCGGACGGCCGCTCTCAAGGCATGGCCGCCCCCAATCCCCTGGCCCAGCAGGACATGCTGCGCACGGCCTACCACGGCGCGCGGCTCGATCCGTCCACTGTGGACTACGTCGAGGCGCACGGTACCGGCACGTTGCTCGGCGACCCGATCGAGGCCCGCTCGCTCGGCGCCGTCCTCGGCAAGGACCGGGCGACCGACGCTCCCCTGCTGATCGGTTCGGTGAAGACGAACATCGCGCACGCGGAGGCGGCCGCGGGGATCGCCGGGCTGATCAAGGTCGTCCTCGCCATGACGCACGACGAACTGCCGCCCCAGCTGCACTTCACCGCGCCCAACCCGCATATCCCGTTCGACGATCTACGCCTGAAGGTGGTGACCGAACCGACGCCCTGGCCCCGGCACTCCGGCCGTGCCACGGCGGGGGTCTCGGCGTTCGGTTTCGGCGGGACCAACGCCCACGTCGTCGTCGAACAGGCACCGGTGCCGGAGCCCGCGCCGGACCGCGCGGACGTCCGGATCGCGCTCCTTTCCGCCCGCACCCGCGACAGGCTCACGGAACGGGCGACGCAGCTGGCGAATTGGCTGGAGTCCTCGGCGACGCCGAAGAATGCGCTCGCCGATGTCGCTCACACGCTGTTCCGCCGCGACAACGAAGGCACGCACCGGGCGGCGCTCGTCGCCGGGGACACCGCGGAACTGGCGGTGCTGCTGCGTGCCGTCGGCGCCGGGGCCGATCCACTGCCCGCGGGCGCGGTCACCGGAACCGCCAAGACCACCGACGGTCCGGTGTTCGTGTTCTCCGGGCACGGCTCCCAGTGGCCGGGGATGGGCCGCGAACTCCTGGCCGCCGAGCCCGCGTTCGCCGCCCAGGTCGACAAGCTCCGCGACCTGTTCACCGAGCACACCGGGCAGTCGCTGCGCACCCTGCTCACCACTTCGATCCCCTTGTCCCTGCCCGAAACCCAGGTCGCGATCTTCGGGACACAGGTCGCGCTGGCCGCCCAATGGGAAGCACTCGGGGTCCGTCCCGTCGCCGTCATCGGGCATTCGCTGGGTTCGGCGGCGGCCGCGGTGGTGAGCGGTGTGCTCACCGCCGACGAGGCCGTCCATCTCGTCGCCACCCGCGCCCGGCTTCTCGGCACCATCGGTCCGGGCGGCGCGATGGCCGCGGTGGAGCTGGCGCCGGAGGAGCTCGAGCTGTACCCGGACATCGAACTCGCCGTCGAATCGGCGCCGGGCCAGCTGACCGTGGCGGGCGACGCCACCGTGCTGGACCTGCTCGTCGCGGAATTGGAGGCCGCCGGGCTGACCGGGCGACGGCTGCCGGTCGAGGTCGCCGGGCATTCCGTCCGCGTCGAACCCGTCCTGCCCGCGCTGCGGGAGGCGCTCGCCGAACTGGGCGGCCGTCGTCCGGCGGTTCCCTGGTACGACACGGTTCTCACCGATCCGCGGGAGATGCCGGACTTCGACGCCGGGTACTGGGCCGCGCATCTGCGCCGTCCGGTGCGGTTCCGGCAGGCTGTGGCGGCCGCCGCCGCGGACGGCCACCGCGTGTTCGTCGAGATCTCCCCGCATCCGATCCTGCGCGGCTCGGTGGCGCGGACGCTCGCGGCGGAGGGCGTCCACGACGCCGTCGTCACCGGTACCCTGCGCCGGGGTCAGGACGAGGTGCGCTCGCTGGGCGCGGCCGCCGCCGAACTCTATTGCGCGGGAACGCGGATCACCCCCGGAGATCCGGACGACGGCGCGCGCCTGGTCGACGTCCCGCCGATGCCGTGGCGGCACGAACGGCACTGGTACACCGCCACCGACGAGACGCCCTCGTTCGTGGCGCGCACGACCGAACCCGAACCCGTGCGGAGTTCCGGCGGGAACCGGCTGACCGAGATCGTCGCTTCCGTCATGGGGCTGCGCCCCGACCGGATCGACGCCGACGTCCCGCTCGTCGAACTCGGCCTGGACTCCCTGATGGCGAACCGGATCCGGGAAGCCGTCCGCCGGGAGTTCGGGACCGAACCCGACGCCGCCAGTGTGCTCCGGGGCGCCACGCTCGCCGATCTCGGCCGTGATCTCGCGCCGCGCGAGGACGAAGATCCTCGTCCTGCCCGCGGCCGTGCCTGGGACGCGGCCGATCGCCTGGTGCTGCGCCTCTGGCAGGAGCACACCGGTGCCGACGCGGGCGGCACGCACGTCCGGCTGACGGAGACCGCCAGGCCGGACCGGCTGGCGGAACTGCTCGCCGAGGGGCTCGGCACCGAACTCGACACCCCGTTCGACGCCGCGGAACTCCTGCGTCACGACTCCCTCGCGGCCATCGCCGACGTCGCCCGAGCCGTCCTCGACACCCGGGAGGAACAGGGACCGGTCCACGTCCTGACGCCGGGCGAACCCGGTGTCGCGCCGCTGCTGCTGTTCCACCCCGGCGGCAGTACGTGCACCGTCTACCGGCCGCTGCTGGACAGGCTGCCGACGTCCGTGCCCTGTGTCGGGTTCGAACGCGTTCCCGGTGTCAGCATCGAGGAACGCGTCGAGCACCTCCTGCCGCTGGTGCGGACCCAGCACCGAGGCGGACCGTATCGACTGGCCGGCTGGTCGTTCGGCGGGGCACTGGCGTACGGCGTCGCCGCGCGGCTCGCCGAGGAGGGCGACGAGGTCGAGTTCGTCGCCCTGATCGACACCATGCTCCCGCTGCCGGAACCGGACCTCGACCCGCGGGCGTCGTCCGCCCGGCGGTTCCTGCGGTTCACCGGTTACGTCGAAGGGACCTACGGGCGGGAAGTCCGATTGGGACACGAAGAACTCGCCCCGCTTCCCGAGGAGGAGCAGATCGATCTGACCATGCGGCGAGTCGCCGAAGCGGGGTTGTTGAGTCCTGGCGTGCTGCGGCACCAACGTCAGTCCTTTTTGGACACCTTGGCGGCCGAACGCGGGACGGCCCGCCGCTATGACGGGCGCGTCGTCCTCTACCGGGCGACCGAGCAGTACGCCGCCGGACTGGCGATGGAACCGCGCTACTCGCGCACGGATCTGGCCGCCGGCTGGGCGGAGCTGTGCCCGCGGCTGGAGATCGTGCCGGTCGACGCGCATCACCTTTCGGTGGTCGACCCGCCCTACGTCGACGTCGTGGCGCGGCATCTGTCGGGACTTCTGTGACCACGGCCCGGGCCGAGCGGGCGGCCGACCGCGCCTGGCCGCTGCTGGCGGTGCTCGGCGCCGGGCTCTTCCTCGTGGCGGTGGACGCGACCGTGCTGCACGTCGCGCTGCCCGACCTAGTGCGGCAGTTGCGGCCGGGAGCGGCGGCGCAGGTGTGGATCGTGGCGATCTACCCCTTGACCGCCGCCCCGCTGCTCCTGCCGTTCGGCACCCTCGGCGACCGGTACGGACGACGGCGGATCCTGGTCACCGGGTACGTCGTGTTCGGAATCGCGTCCCTGGGCTGTGCGTTCGCGCCGAACGTCCCGGTGTTGCTGGTCTTCCGCGCGCTACTCGGCTGCGGCGGCGCGATGATCATGCCGGTGACGATGTCGCTGCTGCGGGAACTCTTCCCGGAGCAGCGGCGCCGTCGCACGGCGATCGCGGTGTGCAGCGGGATCGCGGGCACCGGTTCGGTGTTCGGCCCGATCCTCGGCGGGGTGCTCGTCGAGGCGTGGGGCTGGCGCTCGACGTTCCTGCTGAATCCGCCGGTCATCCTCGCCGCCGTCGTGCTGGCGTTGCGATGGCTGCCCCGGAATCCGCCGGGACGGCGACCGTGGGACGCGCTCAGCGCGGGTCTCGCCGCCGGGGGTGTCCTCGGGATCGCTTTCGCCGTCGGACATCCGGGCGCCTGGCCATCGGGCCTCGCCGCGGGCCTGGCCGGAGTCGTCCTCATCGGACTGTTCCTGCGCCGCCAGCGCCGGACCGACCCCCCGCTGCTGGACCTCACGCTGTTCCGGCTGCCGGGCGTGCGGGCCGCAGTCGGCGGGGTGCTGCTGGTGATGAGCACGCTGGTCGGTCTCGGCCTGCTGTTCGCCCAGTACCTGCAGGTGGTGCTGGGCCTGTCCCCGACAGCGGCGGCGGGCCGGCTGCTGCTGGTGCTCGGTGCTTCGGCCGTCGGCAGCGTCGTGACACCGGCCTTGCTCGAACGGTTCGGCAACGCCCGGGTCCGGACGGCCGGATTCGCGGTGGCCTCGGTGTCGTTGCTGGTCCCGGCGGCGGGAGCGGTCGCGCTGACGTCCCCGGTGCTGCTGGGCTGCGGACTGACGGGTTTGGGACTGGGCATGGCGCTCGCGCTCACCTCCAGTACCGACACCCTGCTTTCGGCGACCCCGGCGGATCGGGCCGGGGGCGCCGCCGCGGTGGAGAAGACGGGCTACGAACTGGGCGCGGGCTTCGGCACGACGTTGTTCGGCTCCCTGGCGGCGGCGGTTTACGCGGGACATCTGACCGTCCCCGCCGGCGTCCCCGAGGCGACCCGGCAACTCGCGTTGTCGGGCCCCGCCCAAGCCCAAACGGCCGCCTCGGACCTCGTCGCGCGATCAGGTGCCGAGTTGCTCGACGCCGCGCGGACCGCCTGCACCACCGGACTTCAGGTGTCCGCCGGTGTCGCTTGTGGACTGTTCGTGCTGGCCACACTCTGTTCCCTTCGTGTCAGCCGGTGAACTGCTCGGCGTATTCGCCGGTCGGCGGGATCTCCTGGATCACGTCGATCAGGACGCCGTTGGGGTCGGCGACGATGAAGTGCCGCTGCCCGAACTCCTCACTGCGCAGGGAAAGCGCCTCGGGCAGACCCGCTTCGACGACGAGCCGCCGGTGCTCGGCGTCCACGTCCTCGACCTCGAAGTTCAGCAGGAGGCCCTGCACCGGCTTGCCGAATCCGGCGGGAATGGTGTCGTGGCCGGGGACGAGGATCGCGAGCTCCCACTCGCCGCGTTTGAGGCTGACGTACCAGTCGGCTTCGAAGGTGAGCTCGAAGCCGAAGTGGTCGCGATAGAAGTCCCGCGTCTCGGCGAGCCGATCGGTCATGACGACGGGATAGAAGCTGGTCAGACGCATGGTGCCACCTTTTCTCGCAAATAATACCGACCGTCGGTTTGTTTTGTCGAAGTTAGCCAACCGACGGTCGGTATGTCAAGATTCGAGGATGGCCCGCACGAAGCAGCAGCAGCGCGAAGAGACGATGGAGGCGTTGACCGTCACCGCACGCCGCCTGTTCGCCGAACACGGCTACGGCAACGTCGGACTGGAGACCATCGCCCAGACCGCGGGCGTCAGCAAGGGCGCGCTCTACCACCACTTCAGCAGCAAGGCGGATCTGTTCCGGCAGGTGCTCACCGTCGTGCAGCACGACGTCGGCGAGCAGGTCGCGCGGGCGGCGGAGGCCGCGCCGGACTCGTGGGAAGGCCTGCTGGCCGGATGCCGCGCGTTCCTGAGCGCCGCGACCGATCCGGAGATCCAGCAGATCATGCTGCTGGACGGGCCGTCCGTGCTCGGCTGGCAGGACTGGCGTGAACTGGACGACGAGTCGTCCGCCCGGCACCTCGCCGAAGCGCTGACCGCACTGATGGACGACGGCGTCCTGGCGAAACGGCCGGTGGAACCGGTGGCGCGCCTGCTTTCCGGCGCGATGAACGAAGCCGCCGTCTGGCTGGCCCACTCCCCCGACGCGAAGGCCGACCTCGCCGCGACCATGGACACCCTCACCCCGATGATCGAGTCGTTGCGCTAAGGCAGGTGCCGGACGTCGTGCGGCTCGGCGTCGGCGCGGAGGCGTGAGGCGTCCTGACCGGGCGGGGCGCCGAAAAGCCGCCGGTATTCGCGGCTGAACTGCGAAGGACTGTCATAACCGACGAGGTGCCCGACGCCGGCGACGTCGCCCGCGTCGGCGATCAGCAGCGAACGCGCCTCCTGGAGACGGATACGTTTCTGGTACTGCAGCGGGCTCATCGCGGTGACCGCGCGGAAATGGCGGTGGAACGCGGACGGGCTCATCCCGGCCACCCTGGCGAGGTCTTCGATCCGCAGAGGTTCGGCGTAGTTCTCGCGGATCCACCGGATCGCGCGGCCGACGTAGGCGAGGCCGCTGTCGGCGAGGCCGATCTGGCGGATCATGGCGCCGTGCGGACCGGTGAGCAGCCGGTAGAGGATCTCGCGCTCGATCATCGGGGCGAGTACGGCCGCGTCTTCGGGATGGTCGAGCAACCGCGTCATCCTGGCGACCGCGTCGAGCAGGTCGAGATCGGCGGCGCCGGTGCCGATCGCGGGCAGGCCAGTCGTACCGCGCGACCACCTCCCGGCCGGGACCTCCAGCAGTAGCGGGGCGATGGCCGCCGGACGCAGCTCCAGGCCGATTCCGAGCGCCGGCGTCTTCGGGCTCGCGCCGAGGAAATGGCCGGTGACCGGGAGATCGGCGGCGACCACCAGGCACTCCCCCGCTCGGTATTCGTACACCTCGTCGCCGAGCAACAGGCGTTTCCCGCCCTGTGCCAGGACGACGAGCAGCGGCTCGGTCAGCGAGTGGTCCTGCTCCGATGTCTCCACTTTGGACACCAGCAGTCCCGGGATCGGCGTCCGCAGGTCGGATCGGGCATGGGCCGTGACACCGCGTCGGATCTCGGCCAGGAGCCCTGCACTCGTTCTCACCACTTCACGGAAGCATCCGCGGCTCTCTCCCGCAAGCCCGATCCACGCGATCGAAGCAGGATCGTGCAAGAGGTCGGGTGGATCGGTCTACCTCGGGACCGGTGGTTCGCGCTTTCCTTGAATGACCGATCCACCCGACGCTAGGAGTCACGATCATGTCCCTCGACCAGTACGTCACCCTCGGCCGTTCCGGACTGCGGGTGAGCCCGTTCGCCCTCGGCGCGATGACCTTCGGCGACGATCCCGGCAGCGCGGGCTGCGGTGTCGAGGAGTCGGAGAAGATCCTCGCGAGCTACCTCGACCGCGGCGGGAACTTCGTCGATACCGCCAACTTCTACGCCAACGGCCATTCGGAGAAGATCCTCGGTGACTGGTTCGCGGCGAATCCCGGACGTCGTGACCGGGTCGTCCTGGCATCGAAGTTCTTCACCAACATGTATCCCGGTGACCCCAACGGCGGCGGCGCGGGCCGCTCGTCGATCCTCGCCCAGCTCGACGAGAGCCTGCGGCGGTTGCGCACCGACCACCTCGACCTGTACTGGCTGCACAACTGGGACCGGCACACCCCGATCGAGGAAACGCTCCGCACACTCGACGATCTCGTGCGGTCCGGGAAGATCCGGTACATCGGGTTCTCCAACACGCCCGCGTGGGTCACCGCGCAGGCCCAGACCCTGGCGCTTCTGAAGGGTTGGACCCCGCTGATCGCACTGCAGGTCGAGTACTCGCTTCTGGCGCGGACCGTCGAAGGCGAACTCGCGCCGCTCGCCCTCGATCAGGGGATGGCGCTGGTGCCGTGGAGTCCGCTGAAGAACGGCTTCCTGTCCGGCAAGTACCGGCGCGGCGCCGCGGTCACCGATTCCGCTCGCGCGGCTTTCGTCGGCGGCCCCAGCGAAGACGAGTACACCGTCATCGACGCCGTCGCCGCGATCGCGGACGAACTCGGCACGACGTCCGCCGCCGTGGCGCTGGCGTGGCTGCGGGCTCGCGCGGGAACCGTCGTGCCGATCCTCGGCGCGCGGCGGATCGAACACCTCGACGGCAACCTGGCGGCCCTCGACGTCGCACTCGGCTCGGAGCACTTGCGGGCGCTGGACGAGGTTTCGGCGCCGTCGTTGAACTATCCGGCGTCACTGCACGCTGAGATGCGGGCGATGCTGCAGTTCGCCGGGACGACCGTCGACGGGGAGACGTCGGCCGTGTACCCGCCGCTGCTCCAGAGCGACGTCCGCTATTAGGTCGTGTCTGCGGATTCGTTCGGACCGGCAGGTCGGGTCTCGCCCGGTGGCCCGTTCCCGTCCGGACCGTCGCAGGTGATGCCGCTTCCCTCGGCGGGCATGCCGAAGGGCCCGTCGCCGGTTCGGTGGCGGGCTCTTCGGGTCAGGCTGCGGCGCGGTGGAGGATGTTGCGCCTGGGTTGTCGTAGTGGGTCTCGGTACTGGGGTGGGATGAACTCCGGCAACCAGTCGGCGGCCATCCGGACTTCCCACTCACCGTGATGAATCAACCGATGATGAAAACCGCACAGCAGGACCAGGTTCCGAAGATCGGTGCGTCCGCCGTCTGCCCAGTGACGAATATGGTGTGCGTGACAGTTCTTCGGCCGCCGATGACAACCCGGGAACGCACAGCCGCCGTCGCGGATGTTCAACGCACGCCGCTGGCCCGGAGTCACAAACCGCCTGAGCCGCCCCACATCAAGGGGCTCACCAGCGGCGTTGAGCACCACCGGCAACATGAGGCAGTCGCAGGCGGCCATCCGGGCTTCGCGGGCCGTCATCTCCCCGACGAAATCCAAGCAGGCTTTCCCGATCCCGGTCTTGAGCTCGTCGAGACCGACGGTCACGTGGATCAGGGTCCGGTACCCGCTGGTGCCCGGCTGATCCGGGCACGCGATCGCCAAATCCAGCAGCTCCGCCCACGCGTCACCCTGACGCTCGGCCTTGGTGCGCCAATCAGCCTCGCCGAACTCATCGACAGGGCGAGGCTTCGCATAAGCCTCAAGCGCTGCCGCCGTCCGGGCACCCAACTCATCATCGAGCAAGCCCTTGATCTTCCAGAACCCGTCCTTGCGGCGTTCCACGGTCAGTTCACGACGCGGCTCGGCGGGTTCGGGATCCTTCGGCTCCGCGCCGTCGGGATCCAGCAAAGCCAGCAGGGTGCTCCCCAGTTCCGAAACTTCACTGGGACCCGCGTCCCGAGCCAGGTCGACGAGGGTCTTCTCCGTACGCTCCCGAGCCTCGACCGACACCTCGGCCGGGATCTCCTTCAAGATCCCCAGGACCTGCTTGATCCGCTCCTGCCCGATCACACCCTCCGCCGCCGCCACAGCCGTAGCCGGTGCGAACGCCGGAACCTCACGCCCATCCAACGCACGAGTCGGATTCAAATCGATCGCCTGATTCACATACGGACGCGCCTCAGCCTGAGACAAACCGGCGACATCGGCGAACCACGCCAACGTCGTCCCATACCCATACAAATCCTTGCAGCCACGAGACTCGATCTCCGCCAAATACCGGCCCAAACCAGCCGACGCGACCCGCATCACCTGCAGGAACTGCTGCACGCCATGAGCAAGCTCCAGCTTGCCAGCGCGCCACAACTCCTGCGGCAACTCGGGAACGAACGTCGTCTCGGACACACCCCAAGAATACCAAAACCTGCCGAACATGTGTTCGTAATTTTAGGCAACAACGCAAAGATGCATTTACCACTGAAGGGTGATTCCGCCACAAGCGGCCGACCACGGACAGGCATCAGGTCCGGTTAGCGACGGGTAAGGTAAAGGCCTCACCCGTCGAGAGAACTTCAGAACCTCCGCGGCCTACCACCGCTGTCGGCGGCCAGCCGGAATTCCCCATGGACGGCCGATAGCGGTGCCCGCGCGTCAGTCTCCTCTTGCCGCGAACAGCCTCTTCTCGCGCAGCGAACGCCCTCTTCTGTCGACGAGCGGAGGCATGCAGCGGCAATGTGGCTGTAAAGGTGTTCCATGACGTGGGGGGTGTGCCGGTGGCCGGGTCGGCGCGGCGGGTGTTCCCGCCCTGTCACCACCGCCAATGGCCGCCCCCGCGAAGCATTCGTGCGGAGCAGACCGGTGAACAGCGCCTACATCCGCCCGAGTCGTCAGTTCTGCCAGCACCACGTTGCCAAGGCGAGGCTCGCGGCGCCGGCCATCGACAGTAGCTGCGGCACAGCTCTTGACCTGCACGGATGCATTCATCGGCACGCGCAGGGACTCTCCTTACCATTTTTCGTTCGCATGCGGGCGGTAACCCC
>NZ_JACBXD010000145.1 GCF_013870525.1 Amycolatopsis pittospori | reverse complement strand
CCAAGACGGCGCCGAGCACGGCCGTTCGCAGACCGTTCCGCATCACCGGTACTCCCTCAGCCGTTCACGGATTCCCAACGCGGACCCGGCCGCCGCGATCAGCGCCAGCACCGCGATGCCCGGCGCGAGCACGGTCAGCGCGCGTTCCGCGCCCCGGGTGTCGTCGAGGAATTCCTGTCGTCCCACGTTGATCGCGGCCACCAGGTTCTCGTCGAGACGCAGGAACGCCCCGGCCGCGCCGTTCTTCTTGTCGTCGCGGATCGCGGTGTCGACGGCGTCCTGGTAGCTGCCGTCGTCGTCCTGGCGCCGCACCTCGCCGTGCGCCTTGAACCACTCCGACGCCGCCTGGATGGCCGCGTCGACCTTGTCCGCGGCCGCGCCGCCCGCCGCGAGACCGCGGGCCTCGCCCAGCAGGCCGCCCTGGCCGTCGGTTCCGCCGAGTTGCGCGGCGAGATCACCGAAGTCCTTTTCGTAAGCCGCGCCATCACCGCGCGCGACGAGCGTCAGGGTTTCGTCGGCCCGTGCCTGCAGCGCGGCGATCCGCGCTCGCACGAGGACGTCCACCTGGTGCGAACCGTCTTTCTCACCGTCGCCGACGAGGCTGCCCTGGACGATCAGCGCGACCGCGCCCCACAGCAAGGCGACCACGACCGAAACGGACGCGACGACGAGCCCGACGTTCAGCAACCGGTTGGTCTTCCGGGTCAGGTGTATCTGGGTGACGATCAGCGCGGCGAGCAGTGCGAGCAGCAAAGCCGTTGCCAGCCAAGGGAAACCGGTCGCGTCGTCCTGTTCGGCGGCGAGCCGGTCGGTGTCGATGCGGTAGAGATCCTGTGCGGCGGGAAGGATTTTCGCCCGCATCAGCTCGGACGCCTCACGCAGATACGAGGCACCGACGGGGTAACCCTGCCGGTTGTAGGTGCGCGCGGTCTCGATCAGTCCTGTGTAGACGGGGATCTCGCGGCCGAGGATGTTGATCTGTTCGGCGGCCTCGTCGACGCCGGAGGAGTCCGACGCCGCCTTCGCCAGCGCCGCACCGGCTTCCGCGACGTCGCGCTCGTACCGCTGGCGCATCGGGAGCGGCTCGGTGCCGATCGACAGGAAAGAACTGGCCGCGGTCGCGTCGGCGTCCGAAAGCGCGCGGTAGACCTGCTGCGCCGCGGCCGCCAGTGGTTCGCGGTGGTCGATCAGACCGTTGATCGTGTCCTTCTTGTCCTGCACGGCCAACGTTCCGAACAGACCCGCGACCAGCGAAAGCAGGACGAGCCCGATCGCGATCACCGACAGTCTGCCCGGCGTGGTCGCCGCGGACCGGACGATCGCGCGGACCGCGTTCCCCGGAAGTTCGAGCAGCCCCGCGATCCCGCTGCGGCCCTCGGGCGCAGGGGGCGGCGCGGGCGTGGCGGGGCTCCCCGGCGGCCCTTGCCGGGTCACAGTGGTCGTCATCGCCGGTCCTCCCCATTGGCTCTACCCGGAAGAAGGTATCCGAGTCGGGATCAGCGCAGCCAGTGACACCGGCGTGTGTCATCGGCACGTGATCTCCCAGAAGGGTCAGAGCCCTTTTTCCAGGCCGTAGCGCACGGCTTCCGCACGATTGCGCACACCGATCTTGGCGAAGGCGTGGTTGATGTGGCTTTTCACGGTCGACTCGCCGATGAACAGTTCGGCGGCGATTTCCGGATTGGAGAGTCCCCGCGAAATGAGCCCGAGCACTTCGGCCTCGCGAGTGGTGAGGCCGTCCGGGAGCTCGACTTTGGCTCTGGTGACCGCTCTCGCGTCGAGTGCGGCAACGAGCCTGTCGGAGACTTCGGCGGCGAAGAGCGCTTGGCCGTTGGCAGCGGAGCGGACGGCGGCGCCGATCTCCGCCCGGCCGGCGTCCTTGGTCAGGTAACCGCGGGCTCCGGCGCGCAGGGCGTCGGCGATCGAGGCGTCGTCGGCGTAGGTCGTGAGGACCACGACTGCTACTTCCGGGTGATCCCGTTTCAGCAGTTTGGTCGCGACGACCCCGTCCAGCACCGGCATGCGCAGGTCCATCAGCACGACGTCGACCGCGGTCGTCCCGACGAGTTCGAGCGCCTGCCGTCCATCGCCCGCGGCCCCGACGACCTCGACGCCGTCGACCAGCCCCAGCAAGGCGACCAGCCCCTCGCGCATGACCTGCTGGTCATCGACCACGACCACCCGGATCACGCCCGCACCACCGCCTCCACCGTCCAGCGTCCGTCGTCCGGCCCCGCGGTCAGCGTGCCACCGGTGAGCGCGAGCCGCTCCCTCATCCCGGTGAGGCCGAACCCACCGGTGTCGTCCGATCGAGTGCTGTCGCCGAGGTCGTTGCGGACCCGCAGGCGGACCTCCGCCCGGGTGAAGGCCAGCCGGAGCGACACCGCCTGTCCTGGAGCGTGCTTGGCCGCGTTGGTCAACGCCTCCCGCGCGACGCCGACCAGCGAGACCACCGCGGCGGACGACAGCGGCCGCTGCTCCCCCGACACCTCGAAGGTCGCGCCGTCGTGATGCGCTTCCGCCAGTTCCCGCAAGGCTTCGGCCAGCGGCGGGACGTCGGCGCGCAAGGCCGCGACGGCTCCGCGTGCCTCGGTGAGCCCGTCGGCCGCGAGTTTCCGGGACATCCGGATCCGGTCGAGCGTTCCGTCCACATCGGACTTCTCGGCCAGTAGCGCCTCGGCGATCTCGAGGTGGACTCCCAGCGCTCCCAAGGAATGCGCGAGGACGTCGTGGATCTCCCTGGCGATGCGGGTGCGCTCGTCGAGCGCGGCGGCCCGCGCGTGTTCGCTCTGTGCCAGCCGGGTCTGTTCCAGCAACGCGGCGGCCTGTGCCGCCTGCACCTCGTACTGCCGCCGGTTGAGGCCCAGCAGCATCAGCACGAGCAGCACCCCGATGTTGCCGAACACCAGCGGCGCGGACGCTCCCGCGACCAGGCCGGTGACCGCCGCGAGGCTCACATCGAGCCCCACCACCCCCATGATGGCGGCCACCGACGGCTCGGTCAGGGTGGCCAGGCGGCTGACCGTGACCACCGCGAGCACCAGGGCGGAGGAGTCCTCCGCCTGCCCGAGTGCGAGCGACGGCGCGAGGCTCGAAACAGCGATCAGCACCGTTGCCACCCGGGGAGCGCGTGGGGAGGCCGCCACGAAGCCCAGCCAGCAGGCGGCACAGACGCCGTACGCCGCCCAGATCCAGGCTCGGGACTCGGTGGCGGTCAGCAGCACCACCACGACCGCGGCCGTGCCGAGCAGCTGGACGACCAGCCAGCTCGGCGCGATCGTGTCCGGCAGCAGTGGCCTTCCGCGCTTCCCCATGCTCCCCCTCAGCGATCGCTCAACGACGTGATCATCTCCACCAGGATCAGCCGGTAGGCCAGGAACCCCAGCAATACGACGACACCTACCACGACCAGCCCCAACAGGCCTTTTACGTTCATTTTTCCCATGCCTCGAACGTTAGGCACGGCGTGGGGTGGAGCGGCACCGTCGACGGGTCGAGCCGGGGGTGGAGGTTTCAGGCGCGGACGGCCGGCGCGACGGAGTGCGGGAGGACCTCGCCTCCATCGGCGGGCCGCTCGACGACGACCTCGACGTCGTCGGCGAACCGGTACGGCCTGCCCAGCAGGATCCCGCCGAAATGCCGTCTCATCCTGGACATCTCCGCGCGGACGGTGACGGTGCGCCCGGCCTCGCCGAACAGGTCGAGCGACAGTTCCGACGCCGACCGGCCCTCCCGGTGGAGCGCGAGGACGTACAGCATCTCCGCGTGCCGCGGGCTCAGCCGGTGAGACCAGGTGCCCGCCGTGCCCGCGACCGTCAGCGTGCACTCCCGGGGCGAACGCAGGTCCAGGACGACGCGGGCCGGTGGCGCGTCCTCCTCCTCGGAGAGCCGGACGAGCCAGCCGCCGGGCAGCGGCTCCAGCAGGCAGTTGCCGTAGGTGGGCAGCCAGGCGCGGCCGGCGGTCGCGTCGTTCGGCAGGGCGATGCGGCCGACCGGGACGAGACCGGCCGACGCGGCGATCCAGCCGTGCGGGTCGGCGATCACCGCGCGGCCCTTCACCTTGGCGAGCAGTGGCGAAGCGAGCCCTCGCAGCCGTTCGAGTTCGGAGAGGTGCGTTGTCCGCAGGTGCGCTTCGGCGAGTTTCGCGACCGCGTCGACCAAGGCCAGCGTCGTCGGATGCACGGTCGAGGCCGGGCCGGAGAGGTCGACCGCGCCCAGCAGCCTGCCGTCCCTCGGATCGTGCAGTGGCGCCGCCGCACAGGTCCAGTCGTGCTGGTTCCGGACGTAGTGCTCGGCGGAGTAGACCTGCACCGGATGCCTGGCGACCAGCGCGGTTCCGATGGCGTTCGTACCCGCGGAGTTCTCGTGCCAGTCGACGCCCTCGACGAAACCGAGCCCGTCGGCGCGGCGGCGGACGGCGGTGCTGCCGTCGCGCCAGAGGACGCGGCCTTCGGCGTCGACGACGGCCATGATGTGCGCGGCCTGCTCGGCGAGACTGATCAGGCCGCCGCGCAACGCGGGCAGGACGGCGGCGAGACCGCTTTCGCGACGGCGGGCCTCCAGTTGCTCGGGGACGAGCGCGGGAACCGGCGCGCCGCGGTCGGGGTCCAGGCCGAGGCGGCGCATTCGCCGCCAGGAGGCGCCGATGACCGCGCGAGGGTGGCTCGGAAGCGCTTCTCCGGCGAGGAGGGCCTCGTGCACCTTCGCGAGAGCGCGTGCGTGTCGTCGCGGGTCCGCGCCGACCGGCAACGCCGCCTCCAGGTGCACCTGGCCCACTCCTTTGGTCCGTTTCGGCCAGTGTGCACGGCCGAAACGGTGTTCGGAAGGCCTCTGTGACCTGGGCGGGCTTACCCGGTGAAGGGCGCGTTCACCAGATGGGACGCGGCAAAGGTCCCCTTCGGCTTCCGGCCGAGCAGCAGGCCGGTCCGGGCGGCCTCGGCCATCACGGCGCGGACGTCGACGCACCACGGGCCTTCGGGCTTGAGCTCGACGAAAGCGCTCTCTCCCGGTTTCAGGACGAAGTGCGGCTCGCCGTCGAGTGCGATGGAGCCGCCCGCCGCGGCGAGGTCGACCCGGACTCCGGGGTACAGCACGCTCCAGCCCCGCACCCCCACCGGCTGGACGACGCCGGGCGCGATCGGCGCCTGGACGACGTACGGTGTCTCGTCGACCGGACCGAGCGAGACCGCCACACCGTCCACAGTGGACTTGGGGCTGGGGCAGAGCCTGCCGGGAATGCTGGACAGGCCGATCCCGTCGGGTACGGCGAACGTGCAGTACAACTCGGTGAGCGAGGCGGGATCCCAGCGCTGGGTGGCCGACACGCTGACGTCGGTCAGCGCGATCTCGCGGCGTGCCTTCGTGGCGACTTCGAGGACGGTCGCGCGGTTCGTGACCAGGTCCGTGTCCACCTGGTGGGTGGCCAGCAGGCCGGCGGCGAGACCGGCGACGGTCGGCTCGGGGAACGCCTCGGTGCTCTCGGTCGGCAGAGTGAGCAGGGGGACGTCGCCGCAGGCGGCCGCGGCGGCGCGCATGGTGCCGGGACCACCCAGGCAGATGATCACGCCCGCACCCGCGTCCACCATCCGGCGCACCGTGCCGATGGTCTTCCCCGCCTCGGTCCACACCATCACGCGGCCGACCCCGGCCACGCGGAGTGCCGAACGAAGACATTGGATGTCACGCTCCGAAGCAGGGTTCGCCACGATTCCCGCAACCGCTTCGCCCACTGGTCCTCCGCTGCCCACGCCAAGTCCCTATAGGAAACGACTTCGGAGCCGCGAAAGAAAGAGTTGCAAAAGGTTGCATCGCTCGGATGACGTCCCGAGCTCGGGTTTCGTCACCCCCTGGGGGACGAAAAGGTGTCCCCCACGAGGGGATGTGCCCGGTTCGCGGCGGCATTAGCGTTCTGGTCATGGAGACGAGCGGGGGGTCGCTGGGGTGGGCGCTCGTCACCGGGCGCGACGGCGATCTCGAACCGCCGTCGGCCTGGTGGCGAGGGCCCGGCTGGGTCAAGACCGTCCTGGTCGCCTCGGCGCTCACCGTGCTGATGGTCCTGACGTACGGGTCGTGGGCGCGTTACCTCGGCGACCAGAGCCTGCCGCTGGTCTTCTTCCTGCTGATCGTGCAGATCGTGCCGCCACTGCTGGTGGTCCGGTCACCGCTGACCGCCGTCCGGGTGGCGGCGGCCGGGATGATCTGCGCGATCATCGCCACCCTCTTCCCGGCGCCGCACCCGCCGTTCGGCGCGACGCTGTCCGAGTGGCCGTTGCAGTTCCACGTCCTGCCCTACCTCCCGGTGCTGGCGCTGGCGCTCGCCCGGACGAAACCCGGGCAGGGACGGGGGATCTCGATCATCGCGGTCTTGCTCGCCGTCGGCGTCGGTCTCGCCCAGCTGCCGCGATCGGGTACGAAAACCCTGGTGTTGTCGTTGATCGTGGTCGGCGGGACCGTCCTGGCGGGGTACGGGATGCAGCAGCGCCGCCGGGCGCTGGCGCAGGCCGACGCGGCCGAACGCGCGACCGTCGAGGAGCGGGCGAAGCGGGCCACACTGCAGGAACGCGCGCAGATCGCCCGGGAACTGCACGACATCATCGGCCACCACCTGTCGCTGATCGCCCTGCGGACCGACAGCGCGCGCTACCGCGTCGCGGATGTCTCGGAGGCCGCGGCGGAGGAGTTCCGCGCGCTCGGGGCGGCGGCCCGGGAAGCGCTCGACGAGGCCCGGCGCTTGGTCGGTGTGCTGCGGGACAACGACGCCGAACCGGAACACGAACCGCAGCCGGGGCTCGCGGACGTGCCGGCGCTGATCGACGGCTGCCGGGCGTCCGGGATCGAGATCCGGTCGAGGATCTCCAGCGGGGAAGGTGTTCCCGCGATGATCGAACTGGCCGCCTACCGGATCCTGCAGGAGGCGTTGAGCAACGCGGCCCGGCACAGCCCAGGGGCGGCGGTGGACGTCGAGGTGCGGCACGAACCCGACGGGCTCGTGATCCGCGTCGAGAACGGCACTCCGTCGCGGGAAGCGGCGCCGTCGGCCGGCGACGGCACAGGCCTGGCCGGGATCGCCGAACGCGTTACGCTCATCGGCGGCTCTTGCGAAACCGGGCCGCGGGCGGACGGCGGTTTCCTCGTCGCCGTCACGCTGGAACTCACGGGGGAAGCGTGACGACCGTCTTCATCGTCGACGACCAGGCCATGGTGCGGGAAAGCTTCGCGAGCCTGCTGGCCGCGCAACCCGGGTTGGACGTCGTCGGCCAGGCAGGCGACGGAAACGCCGCCCTGGCCGGGATCTCCGCCTTGGACACGCCACCGGACGTCGTCCTGATGGACATCCGGATGCCGGGGATGGACGGGCTCGAAGCGACCCGGCGGCTGCTCCAAGGCGACGACGAGAAGCCGAAGGTGATCGTCCTGACGACGTTCCACTTGGACGACTACGTCTACGAAGCGTTGCGGGCGGGCGCCAGCGGTTTCCTGCTCAAGGACGCGCCCGCGGCCGAACTGATCAACGCCATCGGCGTGGTCGCCGACGGCGAGGCACTGCTCTCCCCTGCCGTCACGAGGCGGCTCATCGCGAACTTCGTGGCAGGCGCGCCGGTTCCGACGCCGTCGCCGGCGCGGTTCGACGTGCTCACCGAACGCGAGCGGGAAGTGCTGCGGTTGATCGCGAAAGGACGGTCCAATCCGGAGATCGCCGCGGATCTGGTGCTTTCGGCGCAGACCGTGAAGACGTACGTGGGCCGGATTCTGGCGAAACTCGCGGTCCGTGACCGGGCGCAGGCCATCGTGCTGGCCTACGAGACCGGATTGGTCTCGCCCGGCTGAAGGAACTCTCCGTGAAAAGCAGCAGGGCCGCCTCCCCGAGGGGATGACGGCCCTGCTTGAAAAACCAGGATCAGATCACGTTGACCGAGGTGGCCTGCGGACCCTTCGCGCCCTGCCCGATCTCGAACTCCACGCGGGCGTTCTCCTCGAGGGTACGGAAGCCGTTGCCCTTGATCTCGCTGTAGTGCACGAAGACGTCGCCGCCGCCGTTGTCGGGAGTGATGAAGCCGAACCCCTTCTCGGAGTTGAACCACTTCACAGTGCCCTGAGTCATAAAATCTCCATATGCAACACAAACAAACAGGAAGCCACGTCGGCAGCCCGGGTCATGACCAGACGGTTTGCTTCCCCGGAAACACGAGGAGACACTACGCCCGCTGAGTTCTGCGAGCGTGAACCAACACGAACACAAAAATCGAGACCTGGAGCAGTAAAGCACACCTCACGCAGGCCGACAAGCGCCTTCACCCGGGTGTGCGCAGCCGCACTGGACCCGTTTGCTACGGCTATTCGCCGCTCGCCGCGCGCAGCGGTACGTCGCCGCCGAACGGTGAACGGCGCAACGCATCCCGGTTGGTGGCCACGACGGCGATGTCGTGGGTCTCGGCGTCCGCACTGAACTGCACCGGCACCACGCCGGAAACGGACTTGGACTGCTCTTGTGGCTTCGTTTCGTCAGCCATGTTTTCTCCCCTGTGTCAACACAACGCATGAAGTACTGCGTGCCAACAACCCACCGGCGAACGGTCGCGGCCCACTGGCCGCACCGGTCCATATCGGACTCTCGGTGTTGCGGCGATTGTGCCACGGCCGGCCGACAAAATCCGGTCTCCGCGACCGAAACTCGGCCGAGTCGTCATCACTTTCCCACCCCTTGGGGCAGGTGACGGCGGCACCACAAGGGTTTCTGTGTATCCCCTGAGAAAATGTACCGCCGGGTAGGGCTACTGCTGTGGCCTCGCGGCGCCCAGCAGGCTGGTCAGCCGGATGTCCGGCGTCACCACGTCCGGATCGGTCCGGATGTCGATCACGCACGGCCGCTGCCGCACCAGGGCACTCGCGATGATCGGTTCCAGCTCTTCGCGGTCTTCGACGGTGTACCCGGCCGCACCGAGCCCACGCGCCCACGACGCGAAGTCGGTAATAGGAACTGTAACCCCTGACAGCCGTCCGTGCTTGCGCGCCTGGTGAACGGCGAGTGGACCGTGAACTCCGTTCTGGAAGACCAGGACGGTCACCGGGACCCGGTAGCGGACGGCGGTCTCGATCTCCTGACCGGTCATCAGCGCCCCGGCGTCGCCGACCATCGCGATCACCGTACGCCGTGGTTCCGCCAGTTTGGCCGCGATCGCGGCGGGGACGGCGTAGCCCATGGCCGCGTTGCTCGGACCGAGCTGGCTGCGCGGCATCGTGAAGCACCAATAACGGTGCATGAACTGGGCGAAGTTGCCCGCGTCGCTGGTGACGATCGCGTCCTCGGGGGCGAGTTTGCGCACCGCGCGGATGACGTCGGCCGGGTGGACGCGGGTGTTCCCGCTGGTGTCGGGCGGCGTCATGAAGGTGTGCACGGCGGCGTTCGCGGCCGACGCGCGCCGGGTCCGCGGTGAGGCGACGTTACGCAGTTCGCGCAGGAACGGCTCGACCTCGGAGTCGACCCGGAAGGTCAGGCCGCCCCGGCGGGCGGGCTCGATACCCGTGCCGACGAGCACCAGCGTCTGCGACGGCGTCGGGTAGCGGAAGGACTGGGTGGTGACCTCGTCGAGCTGCGTACCCAGCGCGAGCACGAGGTCGGCGCGTTCCAGCGCGTCGAGCTGCCGCGCGGGGATGCCGATGCCGAGGTGGCCGGCGTAGCGCGCGTGGTTCTCGGGGAAGGCGTCCTGACGACGGAACGCGTTGTACACCGGGAGCGCGAGTTCGTCGGCGACGGCGATCAGCTCTTCACGGGCCGCGCGTGCCCGGCCGCCGACGATCACCACCGGATAGCGGGCCTCGTCGACCAGCTGGGCGACGGCCTCGGCGGTCCGGCCGAGCGCGCCGGTGGCGGGCGGCTGAACGGACGCGACCGGTTTGGCCGAGTCGAACGGGACGCCCCAGAAGTCGGCCGGCACGGCGACCACGGTCGGCCCGGGACGGCCTTCGCGGCAGCGGTTCAGGGCCTCGACCAGCAGGCCGGGGACCTCGTCCGGCTCCTGTGCGCGGCCCGTCCACTTGGCGATGGGCTCGAACATGTCGCTCAGATCGGCGGTCGGCAGCTCGCTCGTCGGACCGGGACGGGACGGCGGGTTCTCCAGGAGGACGACCATCGGGCTCTCGTCCTGGTACGCCGTCCGGACGCCGATGGCGAGGCTCGCCGCGCTCGGCCCGCGGCCCGCCAGCAGGATCGCGGGATGTTCGGTGAGCTTGCCTTCGGCCTCGGCCATGAAGGCCGCGCCGGTGTCGTGCCTCGCCGAAACGAAGGTGATCGACCGCTCGCGCTGCAGCGCGTCGAGCAGATCCAGGAAGGACTCACCCACCACCGCGTACACACGGTGGATTTGCGCCTCGGTCAGGATCCGCACGGCCGTCTGGGCGACGGACGCTCCCAGTTGGTATCTAATGATATGAGCTTAGGCGGGCGGTGATCGGTGCCGTCAAGCGATCTTTCGATTCCGGCGACCCCGGGGCGGCAGAATGTCCGATATCGGGACGTGTTCGAGCAAGGGAGCACGAAAACGTGACCTCAGCCACCGCTGGACGTGAAACGGTTTTCACATACGGCGCACCGGCCTTGAAGTACGGCACCGGGTCGAGCGATGAGATCGGCTACGACCTCACGCAGTACGGGGCCCGCCGGGTACTCGTACTGACCGACGCGCGCGTCGCCGCGACAGGCTGGCCGCAGCGCATCGCCGAAGGCATCGAGACCTACGGCATCGAAGCGATCGTGTTCGACGGCGTGCACGTCGAACCGACCGACGTCAGCATGCGCAAGGCCGTCGACTTCGCCCGGGGGCAGGGCGAGTGGGACGCCTTCGTCGCCGTCGGCGGCGGGTCGGCCATCGACACCGCCAAAGCGGTGAACCTGCTGACCAGCAACGACGGCGATCTGATGGACTACGTCAACGCGCCGGTCGGCGGCGGCCGCGCACCGAGTTCGCCGCTGAAACCGCTGGTCGCCGTGCCGACGACCACCGGGACCGGTTCGGAGAGCACGACGGTGTGCGTGCTGGACGTGTTGTCACTGCGGGTGAAGAGCGGGATCAGCCATCTCCGGCTGCGGCCGAGCCTCGCCGTGGTCGACCCCCGGCTGACGGTTTCGCAGCCGCCGGAGGTCACCGCCGCGAGCGGGATGGACATCCTTTGTCACGCCGCGGAAAGCTATACGGCCAAGCCGTACACCGAGTTCGACCGGAAACGCCCGGAGGACCGGGTTCCTTACTGCGGCGCGAATCCACTGGCCGACATGTTCGCGGAGCAGTCGTTGCGGTTGCTGTCGTGGGCGCTTCCGGCGGCCGTGGCGGACGGTTCGGACATGAAGGCGCGCGAGGCGATGGCGCTCGCGGCGACGTTCGCCGGACTCGGATTCGGCAACGCCGGCGTGCACATCCCGCATGCCAACGCGTATCCGATCGCCGGGCAGGTCCGGGAATTCCACCCCTCCGGCTATCCCGGCGAGGAGGCGATGGTGCCGCACGGCATGGCCGTCTCGCTGACCGCACCCGCGGCGTTCCGCTTCACCTTCGACGCCGCCCCGGACCGGCATCTGCGGGTGGCGAGGCTGCTCGCACCGGACTACGAATGGCCGGGCGATCTTCAGGATCATCTGCCCGCCGTGCTGTGCCAGATCATGCGGGAGATCGGGATCCCCAACGGGATCGGCGCCGTCGGCTATTCCGAGTCCGATGTGGACTCATTGGTTTCCGGCACGGTGAAACAACAACGCCTGTTGGCGACAGCGCCGCGCGAGGCCTCCGAAGAGGATCTCGCCGGGATCCTGCGGGATTCGGTGACGCTGTGGTGAACGCCGAGTATCCGCACTGGCAGACGGTTCCGTTGCGGTGGAAGGACAACGACGTCTACGGACACGTCAACAACGTCGTCCATTACTCGGTGATGGACACGATCATCAACACCTGGCTGATCGAGCGCGGCGGGCTCGACATCGAAACAGGCCAGGTGATCGGGTTGTGCGTGGAATCGCAGTGCAAGTACCACGCTTCGGTGTCGTTCCCGGGAGAACTCGAGGTCGGCCTGCGGGTGGGACACCTCGGGCGCTCCAGTGTCCGCTACGAGGTCGGGATGTATTCGAAGGAGACGCTGATCGCCGAGGGCCACTTCGTGCACGTCTTCGTCGATCGCGGGTCCCGGCGTCCGGTCGCCGTCGAAGGTCTACTCCGGAGCGCGCTGGAAGAACTGCGCACTGGGCTGGGGTAGCTGCGGCGCCCAGGCGTGCATGAGCTGGGCGTAGCGCGTGGACCGGTCCATGAGTTCGAGGTGGGTGCCCAGCGCCGTCTCCTTGCCGTCCATCACCAGGACCCGGTCCGCGCGCAACGCCGACGTCAGCCGGTGCGCGATCACCACCAGCACCCCGCCCCGCTCGGCGAACGCCCGTTCCGCACGGGCTTCGGCGGGCGGGTCGAGGTGCGACGTCGCCTCGTCGAGGATGACGATGCCCGCGTCGCTCGCGTACACCCTGGCCAGCGCGATCAGCTGCGCCTCGCCGGCGGACAGCGTCCCGTGCCCGATCTCGCCGTCGAGTCCGCCGAGCTCGGTGACCAGCGGTTCCGCGCCGACGGCGGCCACCGCGGCCAGCAGTTCGCCGTCCATCGCGGCCTGCGCGAACAGGCCGACGTTGTCCCGCACCGACCCAGCGAAGACGTACGCCTCCTGCGGGATCAGCGCGACCATCCGATGCCGCACGGCCGCCGGGATCTCCCGGACCGGCGCGCCGCCGAGCAACACCCGTCCGGCCTGCGGTTCGAGCATGCCGGTGAGCAACCCGGCCAAGGTCGACTTGCCGATTCCGCTCGGCCCCACCACCGCGAGCCGTTCGCCGGGGCGCAGATGCAGATCGAGCCCGCGCACGACGGGCTGCGCCGCCGCACCCCAGCTGAAGGTCAGGTCGCGCACGTAGATCGCGGTGCCTTCGGGTTCCGCGGTGCCGTCGGGCTCCGGCTCGGCCTGCGCGGTCTCGGCCA
>NZ_JACBXD010000144.1 GCF_013870525.1 Amycolatopsis pittospori | reverse complement strand
CGGCTCGGCGAGGCGATCGCCGCGTCGTGGGCGATCCCCGGCTGGTTCCCGCCGTCCCTTGTGGATGGACGTCCGCTCGTCGACGGTGGAACCGTTTCCCCGACTTCGGCCGATCTCCTGCTCGGCCACGACGTCGGCGAGGTCGTCCTGATCGCGCCGATGAGCAGCGAGGGCGGGGCACCCGCGCGGGGACCGGTCCGGCTGGAACGCCTGCTGCGGACGGCCATGACGCGGCGCGTGGACGACGAGACGCGACGGCTGCGCGCGTCGGGCGTCCGGGTGGTCCGGATCGAGCCGGGACCGGCCGACCTCGCCGCCATGGGCGCGAACTTCATGGACGGACGGCGGCGAGAGCACGTGCTCGCCACCGCGCTGAGGACGGCGCCGGATCTGGTCGCCGGGGCGTTCGAACGAGAGGGAGTGCGCGCATGAGCAAGTACCCGGTCCTCGATCTCGCTCGCGCGCATGTGGCGATCACCGGTGCGGGGCAAGGCATCGGCCGCGCGACCGCGGAACGGATGGCCGCCCGCGGCGCGCGGGTGTCCATCGGCGATCTCGACCTCGAAGCCGCCAAACGCACCGCCACCGACATCGGCGGGACCGCGCACCACCTCGACGTCGCCGATCCCGCGTCTTTCGCCGCCTTCCTCGGCGAGGCCGAGCAGGCGAACGGACCGCTGGCGGTGCTCGTCAACAACGCCGGGATCATGCCCAACGGCGGCTTCCTCGACCTCTCCGAAGCGCTGAACCGGGCGACCATGGAGGTCAACGTCTTCGGCGTCGTCCACGGGATGCGGCTGGCCCTGCCCGGCATGCTGGAACGCGGTCGCGGGCATATCGTCAACGTCGCGTCGCTGGCCGGGAAGTTCCCCGTCAAGGGGCTCGCGATCTACAACGCCAGCAAGTTCGCCGTCGTCGGGCTGACCGCGGCGACCCGGCTGGAGTACGCGACCCACGGCGTCAGCGTCTCCGCCGTGCTGCCGTCCGCCGTCGACACCGCGCTCGCGTCCGGACTGGACATGCGGCCGATCCCCAAGGTGAAACCGGGCCGGATCGCCGACGCCGTCGTGGATTCCGTCCGCACCCGCGCCGCGGAGATCGCCGTGCCCGGCTACGTCGGCGCGCTCGCGAGCCTCGCCGGCGTGACGCCCGAACCCGCGCTCAACGCGTTCCGCCGCCTCATGCGGGACGACCGGGCCCTGCGCCCCGACTCGCCGGAGCGAGCCGGTTATCGCGCCCGCCTCGACCAGGACACCCACCGGGAGGAAAACGCATGAACGCGCAGTACGACGCCGTCGTCGTCGGGGCCGGTTTCGGCGGGATGGGCGCGGCGATCCAGCTCAACCGGCTCGGCTACGACAACCTGCTCATCCTCGAACGCGAGTCCGATCTCGGCGGGACCTGGCATGTGAACCGCTATCCCGGGCTGGCCGTCGACATCCCGTCGGCCACCTACTCGTACTCGTTCGAACCGAATCCGCACTGGTCGCGGCTGTTCGCCCCGGGCGCGGAACTCAAGCGCTACGCCGAACACGTCGCCGACAAGTACCGGCTGCGGCGCTACATGCGATTCGGCACCGTGGTCACCGGCGCCGTCTGGGACGAGACGAACGCGCACTGGACGGTCTCCCGCGCCGGTGCCGAACCCGTCACCGCGAAGTACCTCCTCACCGCGACCGGATTCCTTTCCCAGCCCAAGAAACCCGATATCGCCGGGATCGACACCTTCGGCGGCAAGATCATCCACACCACCGCCTGGGACGACGACTACGACCTCGCGGGCAAACGCGTGGCGGTCATCGGCACCGGCGCGACCGCGGTCCAGCTGATCCCCGAGATCACGAAGGTGGCGCGGGAACTCACCGTGTACCAGCGGACCCCGATCTGGGTGAGTCCCAAACTGGACTTCCCGGTGCCCAAGGCCGTCCGGCGCGCGTTCGCCGCCGTGCCGCTCACGCAACGGGTCGCCCGGCTGACCGGGACCGCGCTGCTGGAACTGATGATGGTCTCCGGAGTGCTGCACTACAAGCAACTCCCGATGGCGAACCGGCTCGGAAAGCTGTGGTGCCGGGCACATCTGCGCCGTCAGGTGCGCGATCCGGGACTGCGCGCGGAATTGACCCCGCGCTATTCGTTCGGCTGCAAGCGGCCGACGTTCTCCAACGAGTACTACCCGGCGTTCACCAAGGACCACGTCCACCTGGAGACGACGTCCATCGCGCGGATCGACGAGACCGGCATCGAGACCGCCGACGGCGAGCGGCGGGACATCGACGTCCTGGTGCTGGCGACCGGATTCGACCTGTGGGAGGCCAACTTCCCGGCGGTCGAGATCATCGGACGCGGTGGCCGCGACCTCGGGAAGTGGTGGCGCGAGAACCGTTTCCAGGCCTACGAGGGCGTCGCGATCCCGAAGTTCCCCAACTTCATCTCGCTCAACAGCCCGTATTCCTACTCGGGGCTGTCCTATTTCACCACCATCGAGACGCAGATGCGCCATATGGACCGGCTGTTCGGCGCGATGCGACGACGCGGCGCGACCGAGTTCGAGGTCACGCGAGAGGCGAACGACGCGTTCCTCGACCGGATGACCGAACGCCTCGGCGACTCGATCTTCACCCTCGGGAACTGCGCCCCGGCCAACAGCTACTACTTCAACCCGCACGGCGAAGCGACCCTGCTCCGCCCGTCCTCGACCCTGAACGCCATCCGAGAGGCGGGGAGTTTCCCCATCGAGGACTACACCTTCGCCTAGGTGGGTCGTGAGTGGCGATTCGGGTTCTAACCCGAATCGCCACTCACGACCCTGCCTACGAGCTCACTGACGGCGGAGCCGGAAGGTGACGGCCGCGCCCGCCGCGGCGAGGAAGACCGCACCGATCGCGTAAGGCCACCACGGCACCGAGGTGTCGCCCACCGGCGAGGCACCGTAACCGCCGGCAGCGCCGGTGCGGTCGTAGGTCGAGCCGGGCAGCTTGTCGCCGTAGCGGCTCTGCAGGGCTTCGCGGTAGGCGGCGAGCGTCATCTTCTCGCCGGTCTTCGCGACGGACGATCCATCGAGGACGGTCACGGTGTTCCCGTCGACGGCGTACCAGGCACCGGCCTGCGGTTCGCTCAGGAGGTAGCCCTTGCCGGTCTGCGCGGCGAAGCGTTGTTCGACGTCACCGGAGGCGACGTTGTAGACCGACCAGCCGGAGCCTTCGCGCTGGGACCACACGGTCGCCGCGTCGCCGTTGCCCAAGGTGGCGGGAGTGGCGACGTAGGCGAGTGCCGCCGGCACGGCCGAGGTGCCGGCGATGAACGCCGCTGTCGGCTGGTAGACCGCGACCGACGTGCGGGGGTCCGCCTTGGCGGTTCTGGCCGCGACGGCCGTGTCCGCCTTGGCCGCACCGGGGAACACCGCCTTGGCGAGGCGCTGGCTGGTCGCGTCGCTGGTGACCACTGTGGACACCGCGGCGAGGTCGGCGGCCGAGGGCGCGCCGCTGGGCGATTCCGCGGCGGAAGCCTGCCCGCCCAGGGCGAGGGACAGTCCGATGGCCAGGATCGTGGCGCTGAGGAAGGTTCGCTTCATGGTTTCAGTCCTTGATCCCGTAGACGGTGTGGGTCCAGGTGAACGAGTTGTTGGACCGGTAGGCGTTGTAGCTCATCTGGTTGTACCGGGGGCTGGAACCCCACGGGTCGCCGTAGTAGACCGTCGTCGCGCCATTGGTGTTGTCGTAGCCGTAGAGCACGTGCATGTGGCCGCCACCGTTGCGCCAGCCGATCCGGGTGCCGATCGGCTGCCTGGCGTCGACCTGGCTCTTGATGGTGGCGAAGCTCAGCGTCTGGCCCGACGAGTTGTAGCTGCCGACGTTGCTGAACCCGAGCCACCGGAACACGCGCTGCTGGTCCGAGAGATAGCCCTGGTTGTTCGCACAGTCCGAACCGGACTCGTTGTGCGCGACCTGGCAGAACTTCGTCTGGGTCAGGGAGTGACCCCACCAGGCGGCGATGGTGTTGCCGCTGGCGTCCCAGCACCAGTTGCTCTTCTGCTGGGCTTGCATGGTGATCGGGATGGTGGTGGCCGCCGTCGTGGCGGGTACCGCGGAAGCGGGCGCCTGCAGGGCGACCATCGCGGCGACACCGGCGCAGGCCGTGGCCAGCCCGCGCCTGAATGAGGTCTTCACCGTCGGAACACTCCTAACTGGATGGTCGAAGCGGGAGCGCGCGCCGTCGGCGACCCTGAAGAGACGAGAGAGATCCGGCTACCCGAGCGGGCGACCGTCCGGCACGAGCGAACGACTAGCTCTGTGACGATGTAACCGAGGGGTACTGCGAACAGAATGAGATTCACCCGCAAGTGGCATCGGTGGCAAGGTGCGCGGCAATACCTAAGGGTCCGTATTACCTACGTAACTCCGGGCTCCCCGCAGGTCGACGTCGACCGAACGAGTTAACCGCGTCGGAAGGCAGTGACTCCAAAGGTGTGGACCAGCGGAAAAGGTCCATACGCCGGTCACTGTTCGTGTTCCCGCCTTTCGGCGGGTGTCCGATCGGTATGGTCCCGAGCATGCCGACGATCGGTGCGGCACCGGTGTTCGTGGCCCGCGACGCCGAACTGGCCGAACTGGTGCGCGTCACCACGAGCCCGCCCTCGGTCGCCGTCGTCGAGGGCGGACCGGGTGTGGGCCGGAGCCGTCTGCTCGAAGAACTGACGGCCCATCCCCGGATCGCGTCGCGCGTGGTCTGGTCCGCCCGTTGTGGTTCCTTCGCCCGCCCCTGCCGGCTGGCACCTCTGGTCGACGCACTGCTGGCGAAGAGCGACCTCGCCGCCGCCCACGCGTCCGGCTTCTCGCCGGTGACCGGTGTCCTGCGGCGGCTGATCCCGGAATGGTCGCCATGGCTGCCGCCGTTCCCGGAGGGCGTGGACGCCGGCACGATCCGGCAGCAGGAGTTCCGCGCGGTGCGGGAGGTCCTGGCCGGCTGCGGTCCGGCGGTCCTCGTCCTCGACGACGTCCACGCGGCCGACGACGACACGTGGGAGTTCCTGCGCGCGCTCGCGGCGTCCCCTTCGCCGTCGTTGAGCGTGGTGGTCGGTTCGGTGGCGTGCGGTACGCGGAGGTTCCCATCGCTGCGCGGAATCACCGCACATGTCTCGCTTTCGGCGTTCACCGTCGTCGAGGTGCGGACGCTGCTGGAAACCTCTTTCGGCCGCTGCGCACCGGAACTGGCGGAAGCCGTGCACCGGCGGACGGCCGGGATCGCGGTCGATCTGACCGCGCTGGCGCGGAGCCTCGACGGCCCGCTTTCGGCGGACAGGGCGGCGACCGCCGCCGTCCCGCCGATCGTGCGGGACCGCGTCGCCGAATTGATGGAGGCACTCGGCCCGGTCGCGCGGGACGTCGTGCGTGCGGCCGCGGTCCTGGGATCCCCGGGCGGGGAAGCGGACCTGGGCACGGTGTCGTCCGTGGACGACATCTCCGCCGCGGTCACGGAAGCGGTGGAAACGGGACTGCTGCGGGATCTCGGTTGCGGCCGGTACGTCCCGGGAAGCCCGCTGATCGCGGAAGCGGTCTACGCGCTGCTGCCCGGCCCTCGGCGGTGTGCGATGCACGGTCGCGCGGCCGCACGACTCGCCTCCGGAGACGAACCCGTCGCGTCCCTCGTCGCCCGGCACGCGCGGCTCGCGGGCGATCTCGCCCTGTGGACGAACTGGACGGGAGCCGCCGTCGACAACGCCATCGAGGACGGCCGGACCGAGGAAGCGAGCCGCCTGCTCGAAGCCGCCTTGCGGGACCCGGAACTACCGCGGATCGCGCGCGAGTCGTTCGCCGTCCGCCTCGGCCGGGAACTGCCACGCGGTATCGCCCACGCCGGCACGGTCCGGCTGCTGCGGGAGATCCTGCGCGAATGGCCGCTGAGCAAGGCCGCGCGCGGCGAGATCCGGGTCAACCTCGGCCGGGTGCTGGTCAATCAGGCGGGCAAGGTCGAGGCGGGCAGGCTGGAGATCGAACTGGGCGCGGCGGATCTCGGCAGGCGGCAGGCGCTGCTCGCCAGGGGACTGGTCACGCTGGCGCTGCCGCATATCGGCCTGGAGCCGGTCGAGGAGAACTTCCGCTGGCTCGAACAGGCCGAACAGGTCAGCAAAGGCGAGCAGGACGCCGAAGTGCTGGCCGCGATCACCGGGAACCGGCTGGCCGCGCGGATGCAGGTCGCCGATCCCGAGGCCTGGCACGAGGTCGCGTCCCTGCCGAGGGCGGCCGAATCCGCCGAGGTCTGCCGCCAGGTCGCCCGCGCCTACATCAATCTGGCTGACGCGGTGGCGTGGAACGGCCACTATCCGGTGGCGCGCAGCTATCTCGCGACCGCACGACGGCTGATTCGCGACGACCACCAGCCGTATCTGGACGCCTTGGCCGACGGTACGGAACTGCGCTTGGATCTCGCGATGGGGGAATGGTCGGTCCTCGTCGAGAAGTCGCGTGCGATGCTGACGCGGGTCCACGACGACAGCTCACTGGCCGCGGAACCGTTGCTGGTACTCGGCTGGTACGAGTACGGACAGCACCGGCCGTCGGCGGCGCTGCGCAGTTTCGACGCGGCGTTCGCACTTTCCGCGGGCAGCGTCCCGGTCCAGACCTCCGCCTACGCGGGCCGCGTCGCCGTCCACCAGGCGGGCAAGGATCTGCGGGCCGCCCGGCGGCTCGCCGAATACGGTCTGGAAACGGTGCGCCGCAAGACCAATTGGGTCTGGGCGGCGGAACTGATGCCGTTCGCCATCCGCACCATGCTCGGGCTGGGACAGCTCGTCGAAGCCAGGGAACTGCTCGCGGAGTACCGGCAGGGCATCGACGGTAAAGACGCGCCGCTCGCGAACGCGGCGGCACTGCTGTGCCGGGGCCTGCTCACCCAGGCTCGCGGGGAGACCCTCCCCGCCGGAGAGTTGCTGCTCGGCGCTGCGAAGGCCTACTACGCCTTGCCTCTCCCGTATTTCGCCGCCTACGCCGACGAACTCGCGGCCGGCTGCTTCGCCGAAGCGGGGGAGCGGGAACGCGCCGTCGGCTCGCTCACCACCGCGGAGACGGCGTACGCGAGTCTCGGCGCCGCCGTTGACGCGCTCCGGTGCCGCCGGTCGCTGCGGCGGTGTGATCCGGAGATGCCCCGGCGCGGTCGCAAAGGCTACGGGGAAACGTTGTCCCCCAGAGAACTCGAGGTCGCCCGGCTCGCCGCGCAGAACCTCACCAACCGGGAAATCGGCGAGCGGCTCTTCCTGTCCCCGCGCACGGTCGAGATCCACATCGGACGGGCACTGCGCAAACTGGGACTGCCCTCACGCACAGTCCTGACCGAGGATCTGCTTCGCGATGGATCCCGGACGGCTTGACCATCCTTCAGCGGGCCGGTCGCCCCGTGGCCATGCGGGCAGAAGAGACTCCGGATACGACGATCGTCCGGGGACGGTCACGCCACAAATCCCCGCACGTCCCCGACCGCCTGACGGCTACCACCGTCGCAGGCAAAACCGTGACACCGACCTTGCTGTGCCACAGACCGAAGACCAGGAACGTTCAACCAGAACCGCTCCTCCCCGCGCCCTCCAAAGACCTTCCGGGCTCACCTTCTGGAACCAACACCAACGGCACCCAGCTCAGCTCTTCGACGATCGCCCACGACGTGCAGGACCCGCACGCCCCACGTAACCCCGGCCGATCAGACAAAACGACCCTGAGAACACACAGGGGCGATGGGCATCCGTCAATCCCGGACCATGGGCATGCCGAAGGGCCCGTCGCCGGTTCGGTGGCGGGCTCTTCGGTTCCTGCGGTCACGCTGCGGCGCGGTGGAGGGTGTTGCGCCGGGGACTTCGTAACGGATCCCGATACTGGGGCGGGATGAACTCCGGCAACCCATCGGCCGCCATCCGCACCTCCCACTCACCGTGATGAATCAACCGATGATGAAAACCGCACAGCAGGACCAGATTCCGGAGATCGGTGCGTCCGCCGTCTGCCCAGTGATGAATATGGTGTGCGTGACAGTTCTTCGGCCGCCGATGACAACCCGGGAACGCACAACCCCCGTCGCGGATGTTCAACGCACGCCGCTGGCCGGGTGTGACGAACCGTCGGAGGCGCCCCACATCAAGGGGTTCTCCGGCGGCGTTCAGTACGACGGGCAGCATGAGACAGTCGCAGGCGGCCATCCGCGCTTGGCGGGCGGTCATCTCCCCGACATAGTCCAGGCAGGCTTTCCCGATCCCGGTCTTCAACTCGTCAAGACCGACGGTCACGTGGATCAGGGTCCGGTAGCCGCTGGTGCCCGGCTGATCCGGGCACGCGATCGCCAAATCCAGCAGTTCCGCCCACGCGTCACCCTGGCGTTCCGCTTTCGTGCGGAAGTCGGCCTGGCCGAACTCATCGACCGGGCGAGGCTTCGCATAAGCCTCAAGCGCAGCCGCCGTCCGGGCCCCGAGTTCATCGTCAAGAAGGCCCTTGATCTTCCAGAAGCCGTCTTTACGCCGTTCCACGGTGAGTTCACGACGCGGCTGCGCGGGTTCGGGATCCTTCGGCTCGGCACCGTCGGGATCCAGCAAGCCCAGCAGGGTGTTCCCCAGCTCCGAGACCTGACTGGGGCCCGCAGTCCGAGCGAGATCGGCGAGCCTCGTATCAGCGAACCCACGATCCTCGGCAGGCACCTCGGCCGGGATCTCTCTCAAGATCCCCAAGATCTGCTTGATCCGCTCTTGCCCGATCGCACCGTCCGCCGCCGCGGCAGCCGTCGCGGGCGCGAACGCGGGAACCTCACGGCCGTCCAAGGCACGCGTGGGATTCAGATCGATCGCCTGATTCACATACGGACGCGCCTCAGTCTGAGACAATCCGGCGACATCGGCGAACCACGCCAACGTCGTCCCATACCCATACAAATCCTTACAGCCCCGAGACTCGATCTCCGCCAGATACCGGCCCAGACCAGCAGAGGCGACCCGCATCAGCTGCAAGAACTGCTGCACGCCATGAGCAAGCTCCAGCTTGCCAGCGTGCCACAGTTCCTGCGGCAACTCGGGAACGAACGTCGTCTCGGACACACCCCAAGAATACCAAACTATGTCGAACATGTGTTCGTAATTTTAGGCCACATTTAAAAGTGGCCCGAATAACCCAGAAGGGTGATTTGGTCGTCGCGAGTCGACTACTGCGCGACCGCTATCGCACTTATCGCGGGTGGCCACGCAATCCGATGGCCGCTTCCGGTCGTCCCTCGCGGCGTGGTCCAACTGCCTCTTGACTCCAGGTAAGCCTAGCCTTAGTTTCCCGGTATAACTTTCTACCTGCGAGGTGAGATGTCGAGTACGAGGTCGATCGGTGGCCGTCCGGCCAGGATCGCGAGGGACGACATCCTGCGTGCCGGCCGCGAACTCGGGATGCGGCGGCTCAGTGTCAAGGCGGTCGCGGTCCGGCTGGGGGTGACCGCGACCGCCCTCTATCGGCATGTCGATGGGCGATGGGGGCTCGAGCGGCTGGTCGGGGAGAGCATCCTGGCCGAATTGGAGCTTCGTGACGACCCTGCCCACGACCTCGAACAGCACCTGCTGTCCTTCGCGCTGCAGATGCGGGGTTTCGTGCTGGAACACCCGGGTCTGGTGACCTACCTGCAGCTGCTGTTCCCCCGTGGCGACGGTGGGCAGCGGCTGTTGAACACCGAGGTCGACGCGCTTCTCCGTCGTGGTTACGGCACCGACGGGGCGATCGTGCTCAGCGGGGCGGTCGCGTCGCTGACCATCGCGATGACCGCGTCGGAGGAGAACAGCATCGCGGCCGAGGAGACCGACGGCGACGGGCTGGACCGCGAGCGGCAGGCGGTCCGCGACCTGTTGTCGCGGGACGACCGGCTGGCCGCGCCGTCCGCCGCGTTGCCCCAGCTACCGCGGCCCGAGTATGTGCGGCTGTTGCTGACCGCGGCGATCCGCGGGCTGATCGGGTCCTGCCCGCCGGGCAGGCCGGTCGCCGAGATGGTGGCCGATCTGGCGTCCACCGGAGAGGGTGTGTGATGGCGCGCGGGTTCCAAGGCGCGATGATGCGGGGCTTCGGTGGCAGAGACCACGAAGCCACCGTCGTCGGGACCGAAGAGATAACGCCGCGATTCGTGCGGCTCCGGTTCGCCTCGCCGACGCTGTTCGAGGACGTCGTCGTCGCGCCGACGGCGTGGCTCCGGTTCTGGTTCCCGGACCCCGAAGGCGGTCCGGCCGAATTCCAGCGTGCGTACACGCTCACCGAGGCGGACCCGGAGGCCGGGACGTTCGCGGTCGACGTCGTCCTCCACGAGCCCGCCGGTCCCGCGTCGCGGTGGGCACGGGAGGCGCGGCCGGGGGCGACGGTTCCGGTGATGTCCCTGGGTTCTTCGTCCTTCTCGGTCCCCGACGAGCTCCCCGCCGGCTACCTGCTGATCGGCGATTCCGCCTCGATCCCGGCGATCAACGCGATCCTCGAAGTGGTCCCGGCCGACGTTCCCGTCGAGGTGTATCTCGAAGAGCACGACGAGACCGACCGCCTGATCCCGCTGGGCGAGCATCCTCGGCTACGGGTGCACTGGGTGCCGCGCCGCGACGCGGCCTCGCTGGCGGCGGCGATCGAGACGCGTGACTGGACAGACTGGCACGCGTGGCTCGCGACGGAAGCCGGTTCCTTCAAACATCTGAAGACCCGCTTGAAGGAGACGTTCGGCTTCCCGAAGTCCGAAGTGTACGGCCGTGCCTACTGGTACCACGGCCGCGCGATGGGGTCCTTCCGTGGCAACAAAGAGGAATCGGCTCCGAAGGAAAGTATCCCGGAGACACCGGCGCCCAAGGGGGCGTGGCGCGCGCAGGCGGCTGGACGACTCTTGGCCCCGTTGAAGCCGACGCTGATCATCGCCGGAGTTCTGCAGGCCCTCGTGACGCTGGTCCGGCTCGCGCCGTTCGTGCTGGTGGTCGAGTTGGTCCGTCGACTGCTCGCGGGCGCCGCGGAGTCCTCGCTGTGGGCGACCGGGATCGCCGCGCTGGTGCTGCTGGGGGCGGGAACACTGCTGGAGTCCGCCGTCGTGCTCTGGCTGCACGCGGCCGACGCCCGGTTCGCCCGCGACCTGCGGCAACGTCTGCTGGGCAAGCTGGCGAGGCTGCCGCTCGGCTGGTTCACCGCGCGCGGTTCCGGCACGGTCGCGAAACTCGTACAGGGCGACACGCTTTCGCTCCACTATCTCGTCACGCACGCCGTTCCCGACGCGGTGGCGGCCGTCGTCGCCCCGGTCGCGGTGCTGGCCTACCTGTTCGCGGTGGACTGGCGGCTTGCGCTCGTCCTGCTCGTCCCGATCCTGGTGTACCTCGTCACCACGTCGATCATGGTCGTCCAATCGGGACCCAAGACCGGCGAGGCGATGCGGTGGGCCGAGCGGATGGCCGGGGAAGCGGGTGCCTACCTGGAGGGGCAGCCGGTGATCCGGGTGTTCGGCGGCGCGGCGGCCTCGTCGTTCCGCCGGCGGCTCGACGAGTACATCGCGTTCCTCGGCGACTGGCAGCGGCCGCTCACCGGCAAGAAGACGATGCTGGACTTCGCCACCCGGCCCGCCACCTTCCTGCTCCTGATCACCGGCGTCGGCACGCTGATGGTGGTCGGTGGCGGTGTGGAACCGGTGACACTGATCCCGTTCCTGCTGCTGGGAACCAGCTTCGGCGCACGGTTGCTGGGAATCGGCTACGGACTCGGCGGTGTTCGTGAGGGGATGCTCGCCGCCCGAAGGATTCAGGTCGTCCTCGACGAACCCGAATTGTCCACAGTGGAACGCAAAACCACGGCGGACGTCGAGCCCGGGGCAGTGGAACTGGACAAGGTCGGATTCGCTTACCGCACCGGAGTTCCCGTGCTGGAGGACGTCTCCCTGACCTTGCGTCCCGGCACGGTGACAGCCTTGGTCGGCCCGTCGGGAGCGGGGAAGTCGACGCTCGCCGCGCTGGTCGCGCGGTTCCACGACGTGACCGAAGGGGCGATCCGCGTCGGCGGCCACGACATCCGCACGTTCGCCGCCGACGAGCTCTACGGCCGGGTCGGGTTCGTGCTGCAGGATCCGCAACTCGTCCACGGAACCGTGCGGGAGAACATCGCGCTCGCCGTCCCCGACGCCACCGAAGAGCGGATCGTGACCGCCGCCCGCGACGCGCAGATCCACGAGCGGATCCTGCGCCTTCCTCAGGGTTACGACACCATCCTCGGCGCCGGTTCCCAGCTGTCCGGCGGGGAACGGCAGCGGGTCGCCATCGCCCGCGCGATCCTCACGGACGCCCCAGTCCTCGTCCTCGACGAGGCGACCGCCTTCGCCGATCCCGAGTCGGAGTACCTCGTGCAACAAGCGCTCGACCGGCTCACCGCGGGCCGGACCGTCCTGGTCATCGCCCACCGCCTGCACACCGTCACCGGTGCCGATCGGATCGTGGTCCTCGACCGCGGGAGGATCGCGGAAAGCGGGACGCATGAAGAACTGCTGGCTTCGGGCGGGCGCTACACCCGTCTGTGGCGGGCCGGAGCCGGCGCGGCGGTGACCGCGTGATCCGCACCTTGCTGGGCCTGATCCCCGCCGCACGCCGCGGCGCGTTCCGTCGCTACCTCGTGCTCGCCGTGCTTTCGGTGCTGCTGCGTGCGGCCGGTGTCGTCCTGCTGGTGCCGCTCGTGGGCGCCCTGTTCGGCGCGGACCCCGCCGGAGCGTTGCCCTGGCTGGGCGCGCTGGCCGTCGCCACGGCCGCGGGCTGGGCGGTCGACGCGGTGGTGGGGCGGCTCGGATTCGAACTCGGTTTCAGCGTGCTGGACCACGCCCAGCACGACGTCGCCGAGCATCTGACCCAGGTCAGACTGTCCTGGTTGGACAGTGAACACACGCAGACCGCGCGCCAGGCCATCGCCGCGACCGGTCCCGATCTCGTCGGCCTGGTCGGCTACCTGCTCACCCCGCTCCTCGGCGCCGTCCTGCTGCCGATCGCGGTCGCGCTGGCCCTGCTGCCGATCGCTTGGCCGCTCGGCGTCGCCGCGCTCGCCGGGGTCCCGGTGCTGCTCGGCGCGTTGTGGGCGACCGGCCGGATCACCCGGCGCGCCGATCACGCCGCCGCCGACGCGAACACGGCGCTGACCGAGCGGATCGTCGAATTCGCGC
>NZ_JACBXD010000143.1 GCF_013870525.1 Amycolatopsis pittospori | reverse complement strand
CCTTCGGCTCACGTCATTCCAGGACCAGCAGCAGGTCCCCGCCTTCGACCTGCTGGACGGCGTTGATCGCGCGCCGTGACACCTTGCCGCCGGTGGACGCCGTGATCGACGCCTCCATCTTCATCGCCTCGATGGTCGCGACCGTGGCACCGGCCTCGACCTCGTCGCCCTCGGACACCTGCAGCGTGACCACACCGGCGAACGGCGCGGCGATCTGCTTCGGGTCGGACTTGTCGGCCTTCTCCGTCGCCGGGATGTCCGACGCGATCGAGGTGTCCCGCACCTGGATCGGGCGCAGCTGGCCGTTGAGCGTGGACATCACCGTGCGCACGCCGCGCTCGTCGGCCTCACCGATGGCCTCCAGCTCGATCAGCAGCCGGACCCCCTGCTCCAGGTCGACCGAGTACTCCTCGCCCGGACGCAGCCCGTAGAAGAAGTCCTTCGACGGCAGCACCGACGTGTCGCCGTACTGCTCGCGGTGCGCCTCGAAGTCCTTCGTGGGCCCGGGGAACAGCAGGCGGTTGAGCGTCGCGCGCCGGTTTTCGGCCAGCCCCTTGCGGTCCTCTTCGGACAGTTCTTGCACCGGCTTCGGCTGCGCGCGGCCTTCGAGGGCCTTGGTGCGGAACGGCTCCGGCCAGCCACCGGGCGGGTCGCCCAGTTCGCCGCGCAGGAAGCCGATCACCGAATCGGGGATGTCGAACTTGTTCGGCTCCGCCTCGAAGTCCTCCGGCGAGACACCCGCCCCGACGAGGTGCAGGGCGAGGTCACCGACCACTTTGGACGAAGGCGTGACCTTCACCAGGTGTCCCAGGATCCGGTCCGCGGCCGCGTACATCGCCTCGATGTCCTCGAACCGCTCGCCGAGGCCGAGTGCGATCGCCTGCGTGCGCAGGTTCGACAGCTGCCCGCCGGGGATCTCGTGGTGGTACACGCGGCCGGTGGGCGACGCGAGACCGGCCTCGAACGGCGCGTAGATCTTGCGCACGCTCTCCCAGTACGGCTCCAGGTCGCCGATGGCCTGCAGGTCCAGCCCGGTCGGCCGGTCCGAGTGATCGGTCGCGGCGACGAGCGCCGAAAGCGACGGCTGCGACGTCGTGCCCGCCATGGACGCGACAGCGCCGTCGACGGCGTCCGCGCCGGCCTGGATCGCGGCCAGGTAGGTGGCCAGCTGACCACCCGCGGTGTCATGGGTGTGGATATGCACCGGGAGGTCGAACTCCTTGCGCAACGCGGAAACCAGCCGCACCGCCGCCGGTGCCCGCAGCAGGCCCGCCATATCCTTGATGGCCAGGACGTGCGCCCCCGCGCCGACGATCTGCTCCGCCAGCTTGAGGTAGTAGTCCAGGGTGTACAGCTTCTCGGACGGGTCCGACAGGTCCGAGGTGTAGCAGAGCGCGACCTCGGCGACGGCCGAGCCGGTCTCGCGGACGGCCTCGATCGCCGGGCGCATCTGCTCGACGTCGTTGAGCGCGTCGAAGATCCGGAAGATGTCGATACCGGTCGCCGTCGCCTCCTCGACGAAGGCGCTGGTCACCTCGGTGGGGTACGGCGTGTAGCCGACGGTGTTGCGGCCACGCAGCAGCATCTGCAGGCAGATGTTCGGCACCGCCTGCCGCAGCTTCGCCAGCCGCTCCCACGGGTCCTCGGCGAGGAACCGCAAGGCGACGTCGTAGGTCGCGCCGCCCCAGCACTCCAGGGAGAGCAGCTGCGGTGTGGTCCGCGCGACGACCGGCGCGACGGCGAGCAGGTCCTTGGTCCGCACGCGGGTGGCGAGCAGGGACTGGTGCGCGTCACGGAAGGTGGTGTCGGTGACGCCGATGGTCGGCGACTCCCGCAGCCAGCGGGCGAAACCGTCCGGGCCCAGTTCGTCGAGCTTCTGCTTCGACCCGGGCGCGGGTTCGAGGTCCTTGGGCAGCTTCGGCAGCTTGACCTGCGGTTCGAGGGTGCGCGGGCGCTCGCCGTGCGGTTTGTTGACCGTCTTGTCGGCGAGGTAGGTGAGCAGCCTGGTCCCGCGGTCGGCCGAGTGGCGCGCGGTGAGCAGATGCGGGCGCTCCTCGATGAACGACGTCGTGACGCGGCCCTCGCGGAAGTCCGGGTCGTCGAGGACGGCCTGCAGGAACGGGATGTTCGTGGCCACACCGCGGATCCGGAACTCGGCGACGGCGCGGCGGGCGCGGCCGACGGCGGTCTGGAAGTCGCGGCCGCGGCAGGTGAGCTTCACCAGCAGCGAGTCGAAATGCGCGCTGATCTCGGTGCCGGAGAACGCGGTGCCGCCGTCGAGACGGATGCCGGAGCCGCCGGGCGAGCGGTACGCGCTGATCATCCCGGTGTCCGGGCGGAACCCGTTGGCGGGGTCTTCGGTGGTGATGCGGCACTGCAGGGCGGCGCCGCGCAGGTACACCTTGTCCTGGGAGAGCCCGAGGTCGTCGAGCGTCTCGCCGGAGGCGATGCGCAGCTGCGACTGGACGAGGTCGACGTCGGTGACCTCCTCGGTCACCGTGTGCTCGACCTGGATCCGCGGGTTCATCTCGATGAAGACGTGGTTGCCGTCCTTGTCGAGGAGGAACTCGACGGTACCGGCGTTGCGGTAGCCGATCTGGCGGGCGAACTTGACCGCGTCCGCGCAGATCCGGTCCCGCAGTTCGGACGGCAGGTTCGGCGCGGGCGCCAGCTCGATGACCTTCTGGTGCCGCCGCTGGACCGAACAGTCGCGCTCGTAGAGGTGGATCACGTTGCCCTCGCCGTCGGCGAGGATCTGGACCTCGATGTGGCGCGGCTCGACGACGGCCTTCTCGATGAACACCGTCGGGTCGCCGAAGGCCGACTCGGCCTCGCGCGCGGCGGCCTCGATGGACTCGCGCAGCTGTGCGGGATCCTGGACACGGCGCATACCGCGCCCGCCACCGCCGGCGACGGCCTTCACGAAGACCGGGAAGCCGATCTCCTCGGCCGCGGCGACCAGCGCGTCGATGTCGGAGGACGGTTCGGAGGAACCCAGCACCGGAACGCCGGCCTCGCGTGCGGCCTTGACCGCGCGGGCCTTGTTCCCGGTCAGTTCGAGGATGTCCGCGCTCGGCCCGACGAAGGTGATGCCCTCGTCCTCGCACGCGCGCGCGAGGTCCGGGTTCTCCGAGAGGAAGCCGTAGCCGGGGTAGACGGCGTCGGCGCCCGCCTTCTTGGCGGCGGCCACGATCTCCTCGACCGACAGATAGGCCCGCACCGGATGACCGGGTTCGCCGATCTCGTAGGCCTCGTCGGCCTTCAGCCGGTGGAGCGAATTGCGGTCTTCGTGCGGGAACACAGCCACCGTGCCCGCGCCGAGCTCGAATCCGGCGCGGAACGCGCGGATGGCGATCTCACCCCGGTTGGCGACCAGTACCTTGCGGAACATGCCGGTCCTTCCCATCTTCGGATCGGTAGGTGAGGCACGTTACCTGCTAGCTCCCGGAGGGCGGGAGTTGTTGCCCAGGTGATGGACGTCATCCCCGCCTGAGTTGCGCTCCCGGGCTCTGCAGCAACCGGTTCGCGGTGCCCTCGTGGACACCGGTCAGGACGTCCACCGAAGCGGTGTCCACAAGGGCCTTCGCGACGTCCGCCGCCGAGACCTCGGGGTGCAGCGCGCGATACAGCGCGGCCACCCCGATGACGTGCGCGGCCGCCGACGACGTCCCGCTGAGCACCTTGGCGCCACTGCCTCCGGCGTTGGGTCCCGGCACGTCGACGCCGGGGGCGAACAGGTCGACGACCTCGCCGTAGTTCGAGGTCGACCCGACCTGGTCGCTCGCGTCGGTCGAGCCGACGGTGAGCGCCTCGGTGACCCGGCCGGGTGAGAACCCGCCCGCGTCGGTGGCCTCGCCACCCGCCGGGAGGGCGACCGGGACGACCGCGGCGAGCGCGCGGACGGCGGCGTCGAGCTGGTCGTTGGGCGCGCCGCCGATGCCGAGGACGGCGACCGCGGGCTGTTTCGCGTTCTGCGTCACCCAGTCGATACCCGCGATGATCTTGTCGGTCGAGCCGCCGCCCTGGGCGTCGATCACCCGCACCGGGACGATCTGCGCGCCCTTCGCGACGCCGAAGGTCTTCGACGCCGCGACGCCCGCCAGATACGTCCCGTGACCGTTGGTGTCGGAGGTGTCCGAACCGCCGTCGAGGAAGTCCTTGCCGGGCTTCACGCGGCCGCCGAAGTCCGGATGCGCGGCGTCGACACCGCTGTCGATCACGTAGACGCTGACGTCCTTGGCGTCGGTGTCGTAGTGATAGAGCTGGTCGAGGCCCGTTCGCTGGTCGATCCGGTCCAGGCCCCAGTTCGGCGGGTTCTGCTGGACCTCCGTCGCGGAGGCCGGTTGCGCGGCCGCCGTCACCAGCAATGCCGAGCAGGCCAGCGCACCCATTCCTCGTACCAGTCGAATGATCATGCCTCGGGCCTACGCCTGTCACCCGCCGGTGGCAACCTCAACCTTCGGTCGTCACCCGATCGGTTGGGGCTGGTCGGAGGTGTCCGCTGACCGTCGAACGCGGGAAGCAGACGAGCGCGTCGAAGGCGTCGGCGACGTCGACCGGATTGAACATATGCGCGTGACGGATGCTCTGGGGCCCTTCGGTTCCGCGCTTCGGACGGAGGTCCACCAAACCCGGGCCTTCGATCTCGGCGCTTCCCTCGGCCGGGGCGTCCAGATCTTGTTCGTACACGGTGAAACCGAGCCGGGCGGCGGGATCCGGCTTCAGGCCGGTGGTCTTGCCCTCGACGGCGGTGAGCGCCAATGCGAAGTAGTCGTCGCCGAACTCTGTGGCCAGATGCGTTCCGGCCGCCGGCGCGGAGAGACCGGGGATCGGCGAGAACGGCACGCGCTGCAAGTGTCCGTTGTGGAGCATCAGGACGATCTTCGTGTCGTCCCCGTGCAGCCGCCGGATGAGCCGGACGGTCTCGGCCATGTACGCGTCGCGCGAACCACTCTGCAGGGCAGGGGCTTCACCGGCCATCATCGCGGCGATCTCGCCGAGGTAGGCGTCGATGCGCAAGGCGCCCTTGACGTGGTGTTCGGCGACCGCCTGCGCGTCGTTGTCCCCGTACACCGGGCGCAACGACGTCAGATGCGAGTCGAGCCGGGCGAGTGCCGCGGTGGCCTTGTCTCGCGCGGCCGCGTCGAGGGCGGCGTACTTGGCGGGCGATTCCGCGCTGCTGACCGACGCGTACCCCTTGGTCGCCTCGATCGCCGCGTCCACCAGGCTCGTCGCGGGCTCGTCCACAGTGGACAAGTAGGCGCGGACGGCCTCCAGCGCCGGCACGGGAGAACCCGCGGAACTCGGGACGTCGAGGCCGTAGTACCGGACGTCGCCGCGTTCACGAAGCCACGTCAGCATCTCGTGCGCCTCGGGCGACTCGCCGAGGGAGAAGGTGAAGCCGTCACGGCCGACGTCGGCGACGTCGCCGGGTGCGCCCCGGAGCCAGTCTTCGACGAGCTTGCCCTCGGCGAAGCCGGATTCGAACCCGACCACACTGAACCCGTGCTGCTCGACGAGATGCCGGAGCAAACGATTGCGCAGGTCGCCGAACTCGTGGATGTGGTGGTTGTTCTCGCCGATCGCGACGATCTTCGCGTCCCCGACGAGCTCGGCGATCCGTGCTGGGTCTGACATACTGGGCACCCTAACGCAACAGGAGTAGCAATTGGCAACCTCCGGTACCCAGCGGCCCGGCGGCCGGACCGAACGCACCCGCCAGTCCGTCCTGCACGCCACCCTCGACCTGCTGGCCGAACGCGGCTTCAGCGAGCTGACCGTGGACGCGGTCGCCGAGCGATCCGGCGTGCACAAGACCACCGTGTACCGGCGCTGGTCGTCCCCGGACGGACTCGTCGCCGCCGCACTCCAGATGGGCGCGGAGGACGACTGGAAGGCACCCGACACCGGGTCCCTCGAAGACGATCTGTACGAGGTCGCGGCGGAGGTCGTGCGGTACTTCACCGAACCGGCGCTGAAAGAACTCCCGACGGCTTCGGTCCTGGCGGCGTTCCAGTCGCCTCCGGCGGCCGAAGCACTGCACGACTTCTACCAGGACCGGCACGAACGGATGGCGCCGATCGTGGAGCGCGCCATCGCGCGGGGCGAAGTCCCGCTCGGCACCGATGGCGACGACGTGATCCGGGCGGTCTGCGGGCCGATGTTCTACCGGCTGTTCATTTCACGGGAGGGCGCCACTCTGGCGGACGCGCGGATCTCGGCGCGAGCGGTGGCCGTCGCGGCGCGGGAGGGCGCGTTCCTTCCTCGCATTTAGAGGACTAAATGCGTTTCGCGCGGAGGTGGCGCGCTGGGGAGGCGGTGTTGCGAAAGCCACTTTCGCAACGTTGAAGGTTGCGAAAGTGGCTTTCGCAACGCCTCACCTGGGGCCAGGGGCGACGCGGTCGTACCACGCATTTAGAGGACTAAATGCGTTTCGCGCGGAGGTGGCGCGCGACCGCGCTCTGTGGTTGAGGACAGTTTTGCCCTCAACACCAACGACTTCCGGGACCAGACTGGGCTCTTCGTGCCGAGAGAGGGAGCCCGTCATGACCGAAGACGTCCGGAACAAGCCGCTGGAAATGCCGCGCCAGCTCAAGTTCATCCGCGTCTTCCTCTGGATACAGGCGGTCCTCAACGTCCTCGTCAGCGCGCTCGTGACCTCCCTCGCGATCAACGAACTCGACCACGGCAACGAGGAAGCCGGTCTCGCGCTGGCGCTGGCGCTGCTCGGGTTCGTGGTCGCCGCCGTGCTGATCGCGTGCGCGATCCGGATCTCCCGCGGTTCGGCCTGGGTGCGGCCGACGATCATCACCGTCGAGGGGCTGACCGTGATCATCGCGGTGATCGGCCTGATCAACGGCGGCCCGATCACCCAGCTGATCGGGATGGGTATCGCCATCGGCATCATCATCACGCTCAACAAACCCGAAGAACGCGCCTGGTTCACCCGCTGACGAGGTCGATCCGGTAGCGGACTTCGGAAAGCAGGACGTCTTCGCCGGGCATGGTGTCGGACTTCGTCGCCCCGTCCGGCACCCATCCCGCGGCGGCGTAGAACCGTTGGGCGCGTTCGTTGGAGTCGAGCACCCAGAGCGTCGCCGACCGGTGTCCCGATTCGCGTAGCGCGGCGACCGCGGTGTCGTGCAGCAACCGGCCCAGCCCCGTCCCCCAGTGTTCCGGGTCGAGGTAGATCGCGCGCAGTTCCCCGCGGATCCGGTCGACGGCGGTGAAACCGAGAAGCGAGTCTTCGTCGACGAGGACCAGGATGTCGCCCTGGTTGGCGGGATCGGCGAGGGTCCGCTGCCACCGCGCGGCCCGGCCTTCGACCGAGAGATCACGCAGGTAGACCTCGGGCATCAGGCCCCGGTACGCCGACTGCCACGACCGGACGTTCACCTCGGCGATGGGCCAGGCGTCGTCGACGGTCGCGGTGCGGATCCTGGCCATCGTCATTCCCCCGCGGGCGTTTTCCAGGCCGCGAAGCCGGTGACGACGACGAGCGCGAGCACCGCGCCCAGCGCGATCTCCCAGCCCGTACCGGTCACGGAAGAACTGCTCGGAAGCGCGGAGTACAAAAGACCGACGACGCCGATACCGCCGCCGGACAGTCCGGCGAGGAACGCGACGCCGAACACCGGCGGCCGCACGAGCGCGCCCAGCACACTCCCGATCAGGAACAGCACCGCGACCACGAGGTAGATCGCCGCCTCGTCGGCCCGGCTCGACGAGTAGTCCAGCAACTCGCCGGCCTCCACCGACAGCCCGGTCGTAACGGTGACCCCGAGCAAGACCGACACCACGGCGAAAACGTCACGGGGTTTCCCCAGCCGGAGCCGGAAACTCCGGTCACGCCGCACCGAGACCAGGGCCAGGACGGCCGCGACGATCAGCATCAGGTCGGGGATGGTGAGCACCACCGACCCCATCGGGATCATCGAGACCATCGCCACGCCGCACAAAGCGCCCGGGCCCGCCAACCGGCGGGACCGCGGAGCCAGCATCGCGACGCCCGCGGAAAGCGCGACGGCTGTGAGAGGAAGGACCGTCCAGCCGCCCTTTTCGAAGAAGTTCTCGAGGGTGCGGCTGAGGCTCAGCACAAGGACGAGCATGAGCACGCCGGCGGCGATGGCGAGCACTCCGGCACCGGTCGCCAGGCGATCCGGACCAGGGCCCGTCGCGGTGGCTTCCTCGCGCCGTACTGGTTCCTGGACCGGCGCCGGTGGCTCGGGGCGAGGACTGGAGATCACCACCGGTTCGGGTTCCGGCGTCGGCTCCGGAACGACCCGCCCTTCCACCATCACCACCAGTTCCCCGGTCGGCCCGGTGACGGTGATCCGCCCGTCGAAGGCGCCGGTTTCCGCGCGGTCCAGCGAAATCTCGGCCCCGTCGGCGACCTCGGTCACGAGCAGCCAGGGATGTGACGACGCGAACCGGCAGATCCTCGCGATCGGCGGCCCATCCAGCCGGATCCGCGCCACCGCCGGGGTCCCTTGGACGATCTCACCGAACCGCAGCACCTCGGTCCCGGCCCGGACCCGCGCTTCCCGCCGGGCGAGGTCGGCGGCGTCGGCGATGTGCTGGATGTCGGTCTGCGCCATCGAGGTGAGGACTTCGTAGGCGCCGATGGCGACGGAGAGGTTCTCGCTCAGGAGACGTCGCCGGAGTTCCGTCACCGCGCCGAGGCGGGTGAACATGTTCGGATCCTCGCTCGCCGCGCGCAGGTCGGCCGGGACCGGTGACGGTTTGATCCGGCGGCGTCTGCTCCGGGCCAGGTACAGCTCGCCCTGCATCTCGATGTCGCGGCTGGGCGTCTGGTTCGGATTCCGCTCGCGGACGCTGTCGAACAGGTAGTCGTAGAGCTCGCTGAGCGCGATCCAGCCGTCTTCGTCGCGGTCGGCGTCCCCGGTCCGGAGCCCGTCGACCAGCGCGGACGTGAACACCGACGGCCGGGCGTGGTCGTCGGCGAGATGGTCGCCCTCGAAGGCGTACTCGATGGAGTTCGACGCGGTGATCACCGCGCGGCCCCGGCCGCCGAAACCGCCGCCGGGGAAGGCGTCGAGCACGTTGGCCTCTCCGGTGGCGCGCACCGCGACACCCTGGCTGAACGCCCCGCCGTAGCAGCAGTCCAGCAGCAACACGATGCTGCGCGACCGGCTCATCCGCATACAGCGCTGGACGAAATCGGCGGGGACGGCGCTCGACGCCAGCCGCTCCGGGCGGGTGTTGCGGGCGGCGAAGAACAGCTCACCCGACTCACTTTTCAAGCCATGGCAGGAGAAATGCACCAGGAGCACGTCGTCGGGCGCGCTGTCGGCGAACAGGTCCTCGACCCGGCTCGCGATCACGTGCGCGGTCTCGTCGCGGACCACCTGGACGGCGAACTCGCTGATGTTGCGATCCGCGAGGACCTCGGCCAGTGCCTCGGCGTCGGCCGCCGGGGACCGCAGCGCGCTCAGCCCGGGGTTGTCGTACTCCCCGTTGGCGATGATCAGGGCACGCCGCTCGCCGGTCATGGCGCCGAATGCCTGCTCACGAAGAGGTCGACGAGTTTGTCCTGATCGGAGAGGCTCGCTTCGGACAGTTCCAGCACGTCGCCATCGATCTCCAGCCGCACGGTGCGTTTCACCCGCCCGCCGCGCGAGAGCCATTCCCGCACGGCCGCCACCACCGAACGCAGGCCGTCGGCGGATTTCCCCAGCGTGACCAGCAGCCCGCCGGCCGTCGCGACGTCGAACCCGCGTGACCCGGGCGGCGCCTCACCGGCGGGCAGCGCCTTGACGTCGGCGACCCCGCGTTCGATCAGTTCCCCTCGGAGATACCCGGCAAGCTGGTCGACGCGTTCGGCGTCGGCACCGTCCTCACCGAGCTGGACCCGCACCGATGACGTCATCCCCGGCCTCCCTCGCCCGCACAGAACAAGGGAACCCCGGTGCCCGCCCGGCGGCAAGGTCCGATCGGGCAGAGATGTCCAGGTCAGCTTTTTTCCAGGTACTCCACGCGATCTTCGTCGACGACGTCGGCGATCAGATGCGCGAGCCCCAGGTAATTCCCCAAGGCCGGGTCCTTCTCGACGATTTCCAACGAACGGGCGCGTGCCTCGGCGATGACGTCCTCGTCGCGCAGCAGCGAAAGCAGTTTCAGGGTCGACTTCTTGCCCGACTGCGCGGCCCCGAGGATGTCACCCTCACGGCGCAGTTCGAGGTCCATTCTGGACAGTTCGAAACCGTCCGTCGTGGACTCGACGGCGGCCAGCCGCTCGCGGGTGGTCGTCCCGTCCAGGGTTTCGGTCACCAGCAGGCACAGCCCGGGCACGCTCCCCCGGCCGACTCGGCCGCGCAACTGGTGCAGCTGGCTGATGCCGAACCGGTCGGCGTCCATGATCACCATCGCGGTCGCGTTCGGCACGTTCACGCCGACCTCGATCACGGTGGTCGCCACGAGCACGTCGAGGTCGCCCTTGGAGAACGCCTGCATCACGGCGTCCTTGTCGTCGGCGGGCATCCGGCCGTGCAGCACGCCGATCTTCAGGCCCTTCAACGCTCCTTCGGCGAGGTCCGGAGCGACGTCGAGCACCGCGAGCGGTGGCCGCTTGTCACCCTTGTCCGACGCCGGTTCGTCGCCGATGCGCGGGCAGACGATGTACGCCTGGTGTCCCTTGCCGCATTCCTCGCGGACCCGCTGCCACGCCCGGTCCAGCCAGGCGGGCCGCTCCGCGACCGGCACGACCGACGTCGCGATCGGCGACCGGCCGACCGGCATCACGCGCAGCGCGGAGATCTCCAGATCGCCGTAGACGGTCATCGCGACCGTGCGCGGGATGGGTGTCGCGGTCATGACGAGCACGTGCGGACTGGTCTCGTCGGAGCCGCGGGAGCGCAACGCGTCCCGCTGCTCGACGCCGAACCGGTGCTGCTCGTCGACCACGACCAGCCCGAGATCCGCGAAGGACACGGTGTCCTGGATGAGCGCGTGCGTGCCGACGATGATCCCGGCCTCGCCGCTGACCGTCTCCAGCAGCGCCTTCTTGCGTTCCTTGGCGCCCATCGACCCGGTCAGCAGCGTCACCCGGGTCGCGTTCTCCGCGCCGCCGAGCTGACCCGCCTGCCCGAGGTCGCCGAGCATCTCACGCAGGGAACGGGCGTGCTGCGCGGCGAGGACCTCCGTCGGCGCGAGCATCGCCGCCTGCCGCCCGGAATCGACGATCTGCAGCATCGCGCGCAGCGCCACCACGGTCTTGCCGGAACCGACCTCGCCCTGCAGCAGCCGGTTCATCGGATGCTCGGTGGACAGATCCCGCGAGATCTCCTCGCCGATCTCCTCCTGGCCCGAGGTCAGCGCGAACGGGAGCCGTTTGTCGAAGGCGTCGAGGATGCCGTCTTCGGTGCGCGGTGAGGCCTTCGCGGGCCGGGAGACCAGGGAATGCCGCCGCTGCGCGAAAATCAGCTGCACCGCCATCGCCTCGTCCCATTTGAGCCGGTGGCGCGCCGCGTTCAGCGCCTCCCAGCTCGACGGGCGGTGGATGCCGCGCAGCGCGCTTTCCAGGTCCGGCAGGCCGTACTGGGCCAGCAGTTCGAGCGGCATCGGGTCTTCGTCGACCTCCAGCACGTCCAGCACCTGCCGGACGGCCTTGGCGATCACCCAGGTCGGGATCCCTTGCGCCGCCGGGTAGACGGGGATGATCTCGGCGAGGAAGTCGTCCATCGCCTCGGGTGCGCGCTCCGCGTCGAAGAGTTCGTACTCGGGATTCGCGAGCTGCAGGACGTCGCGGAAGGCGGTGACCTTCCCCGCGAACAGGCCGTTCTTGCCGGGGACGAGGTCCTTCTCGCGCCAGGCCTGGTTGAAGAAGGTGCACTGCAGACGGCGTTTCCCGTCGGTGATCACCATTTCCAGCAGGGTCCCGCTGCGTGCCTTCATCCGGCGCTTGTTGACGCGCTCGATCCGCGCCATCACCGTCGCGTGTTCACCGAGTTCGAGTCCGGCGATGTCGGTGAGCTGACCACGTTCGGCGTAGCGGCGCGGGTAGTGGCGCAGCAGATCGCTGACCGTCTGGATCTTGAGACCCTTGTCGAGCGCTTTCGCCGTCGCCGCGCCCACGACCAGCTTGAGGTCCGCGCGCAGGTTGGTCATGCGGTCACTCCACCCCCATCAGCAGCACGGCGTCGGACTGGCCGCCGGCGTAACTCGTCAGCTCGATCTCGGGATGTTCCAGGCGGAGCTGATCGGCGAGCTCGCCGGGCAGCCGGACCGGCACGTCGACACCGGTCAGCACGGTGACCAGCTCGCCGCCGAGGGCCAGCATCCGGTTCAGCACACTGACCGCCGCCGCGACCAGGTTCGTCTCCGAGGCGGGCGCCGGCTCGATCAGCACGACCTCGCCGTCGACGAGGCCGACGACGTCTCCGGCCTGCGCCCGGCCCACCCAGGTTAGCGACTCCTCCCGCGCGATCCGCAGTTCGCCACGCCTGGTCGCGGCGGCCGCTTCGGCCATCGCGACCACGTCGTCGTTGGTACGGCGGTCCGGATCGTGCACGGCCAGCGCCGCCAGCACCTGAACGGGGGAAACGCACGGGATGACGACGACGTCGCGGTCCGCGGCCATCGCGTGGCCGGCCGCCGCGTCGGCCGCCGCGGTGAGCTGATGACCACCGGGGAGCACGGTGACGTGGTGCCCGGCGGCCTCGTTGATCAGGCCCAGCATCTCCTCGACCGTCGGCTCGACCCCCTGCGGCACGGACAGGACCGCGACACCTTCGGCCCGCAGCAGCTCCGCGAGCGGTCCGCCGTGGACGACGGCGACCACCGAACGGTCGATTCCACCCCCGACCTCGACCGGGGTGGGCGTGATGAGCGGCTCGACCCGGACCTTCCGGGGACGGCCGAGCTCGATCCCGGCCTCCAGCGCCGCGCCGATGTCCGCGCAGTGCACGTGGACGGCGAAGCCGCCCGCGCCGTCGCCCGCGACGGTGACGCTGTCGCCGAGGCCGCTGAGGGTCTTGCGCAGCGCGGGAAGGCTGTCCTCTTCGACGCCGTCGAGCAGGTACATGACCTCCCACGCCGTCGGTGCGTCGATCGTGGCGTGGACATGTGCTTCGAGCGGGTGTTCCGGCTCGGTGACGCCGCCGGAGATCACGCCCGACAGGGCGTCGAGGACCGCGACCAGACCGCGGGCACCGGCGTCGACCACGCCGGCCACGGCCAGGACGGGTAGCTGTTTCGGGGTCTCTTCCAGGGCCTCGGCGGCGACGCTCGCGGCCGTCGCGGCCACCTCTTCGAGTGACCCGGTCGCGCCGCGGACGGTCGCCGCGACGGTGTGGAGCACGGTCAGGATGGTCCCGGCGACCGGACGGCTCACCGCGCC
>NZ_JACBXD010000142.1 GCF_013870525.1 Amycolatopsis pittospori | reverse complement strand
CCCGGCAACGCGGGCGCGATGGGCGCGGGCGCGGGCGCCGGCATGGGCGGCGGCGCGGCCGGTTCCGGAGCCGGTGGTCGCGGCGCGGGCGGAATGATGGGCGGCATGGGCGGTATGGGGGCCGGCGGCGCCAGGGGGAAGGGCGGCGAGGACGAGGAGCGCAGCGCCAAGTTCCTCGTCGGCGAGGACCCCAACGACATCTTCGGAACGGACGAACTCACCGCTCCTCCGGTGATCGGCGAGTAGTACGTACGAGCGGGCCGGGCGCGTGCCAAGATTGGTGCCGCGCCCGGCTTGTCTTGTTCGGACGTAAGAATCATGAACGACTAGGGGGAAGCTCCGGTGCTGGACAAGCAGGTCACGATCACGACCGGCACCCTCATCACGCTGATCCGCCGCCGAGGCGGCGAGCCGCACACGATCCTGTCGGAGACCCCGACCTGGTACAGCGACGACGCGCAGCGGACCGAGGACGAGCGGACCAACGAGGAACTGGCGCGCCAGGGTCTCTTCGGCCCGCGAGGGCTGCACCCCGGATTCAAGGCGACGCTCGAAGCGATCGCCAGGCCGTCCCTGGAGTACTACGGCTGGGTCGACGGCGGATTCGAGGGCAAGGCGCTGAGCTTCACCCTGCTCGCGGGCAGCGCCGGCGGGGAGGGGTTCGTCCTCGCCCGCCACAGCGAGCACGACGGCGTCGCGCTCGCGTCGGTCCGGCCGGAGGAGCTGCTGACCGAGTTCCTCGATCAGATCCCGAAGCTCGCGCCCGGCCGCGGCCGCCCGGTCGCCGTCCCGAAGAGCCAAGTCGAGGCCCCGCGGTCGTCGTCGACGGCTCAGGAAGACGGCTTCGAGGTGCTTCGCAGCGGGCGGCAGAGCGCCGGCAGCCAGGAGGCGGACGAGCTTCGCCGCATTCTCGCGCTACGCCGTTTGGGGAGCGGCAGCCTCTACGTCGCGGCTCGCGGCCGGAGCGGCGCGCGGCAGCGGATCGAACGGCCGGTGAACTACATCGATACGTCCGAGGGCCGCTGGCTGACCGAAGAGGTACCGGGAAGTGGCGAGCCGAGGATCGCCTTCACACCCGCCGACCAGCACGTTCTCGCCGAACGGTTACGGAGCGCACAGGGCAGGTTGTTCGCTTCCTGAATCCGACGCCGTTCAGCCCACCGGGTCATGCCTCTACGCTCCGTAGCATTCATCCACAGGGCACCCCTGTGCGCCGCCGTGCGACACGCCGAACGACGAGTTTTGCCCGACACGCCGGACGGAGTTGAATAAAGTTCTCCACAGTGTCTCCACAGGCCCTGACCAGCGGATTTGTCAGACCACCCCAACGTTGCCCACAAGTTGTACACAGGCTATGGGCCACCTGTGAAGGGTTGCCCGCAGTCATCCCCAGGTTGTCCACAGGGCGGTCCCCAGGCGAAATTGCGCTGGTCCTTTCGGGGGGCCTACCGTGCCCGCCGGGTGGGTACGCACCGTGGCGTTCTCGCGGCCCGGAAGGTGAACAAAGGGGAGCACCGGGGGCCGGGGAGGGCGACCGGTGGGCACAGGCGGAATGACCGGGGAAGTTCTGGCATAATCGAACGCGTGTTCGATACTTGAGGAGGTGGCAGCAGCGGTGGCGCTGACCGACGACCGCAATCCGATGTACGCGGAGTCCGACCCGGGTCCGGGTGACCCCGGTCCGCGTGGCGGCGAGTACGACCGCCAGCCTCCACAGGACATCGCGGCCGAGCAGTCCGTGCTCGGCGGCATGCTGCTGTCCAAGGACGCCGTCGCCGACGTCATCGAAGCCCTCGGCCCCGACGACTTCTACCGGCCCGCGCACCAGGCGATCTACGACGTCGTCCTCGACCTCTACGGCCGCGGCGAGCCGGCCGACCCGATCACCGTCTCCGCCGAGCTGGAACGCCGCGGCGAACTCGGCCGCGTCGGCGGCGCCCCGTACCTGCACACCCTGATCGCGACGGTGCCGACGGCGGCGAACGCCGGGTACTACGCGGAGATCGTGTCCGAGAAGGCCGTGCTGCGGCGTCTGGTCGAGGCGGGCACGCGGATCGTGCAGTACGGCTACGGCGCGGCCGCGGCCGACGGTGCGAACATCGACGAGGTCGTCGACCGCGCGCAGGCCGCCATCTACGACGTCACCGAGCGGCGCACCAGCGAGGACTACGTCGCGCTGGAAGAACTGCTCCAGCCGACGATGGACGAGATCGACGCGATCGCGTCACGCGGCGGGCAGTCGCAGGGCATCCCGACCGGATTCGCCGACTTCGACGATCTGACCAACGGCCTGCACCCCGGCCAGATGATCATCGTCGCCGCGCGTCCCGGTGTCGGTAAAGCACTCGCACTGGACACACCACTGGCCACTCCCGCCGGCTGGACGACCATGGGCGAAGTCCAGCCCGGCGATCAGCTGATCGGGGCGAACGGTCGTCCGACGACGGTGGTCGCCGCGACCGAAGTCATGGAAGATCGGCCTTGCTACGAAGTCGAGTTCTCCGACGGCTCGGTGATCCTCGCGGACGCGGAACACCAATGGCTGACCGACACGAGGGCGTCCCGTCGGTCGACCATCGGCCCGGCGGTGCGGACGACGGAAGAGCTGGCGGCCACTGTGCGCTGTGAGACCGCGGATCGGCGTGCCAATCATTCGGTCGACACCACGGCTCCGCTACAACTGCCTGAGCGCGACCTCCCGCTTCATCCGTACGCGCTCGGAGCCTGGTTGGGTGACGGCCATTCGGCCAGTGCGCGCTTCACCACGGCAGACCCGGAGATCATCTGCTATCTGGAAGCGGAAGCCGGTCTTCTGGTGGAACGCCACGGCGAACTGTCGTACACCATGAGGCTGATCCCCCCGGACCCGCTGGAGTACCAGGCTTGCGAAGTGTGCGGAGAGCCGTTCGTCCCCCAAACCTCCCAAGTACGAACCTGCGGCCGTTCGTGCGGTGGCAAGGTGCGTTTCCGGAGTTCTCCGGTGCCGGCGCCGACCTGTCCCGACTGCGGGCGCCCGTCTTCCGGTATGCGCCTTTGCCAGACCTGCCGTAGCGAGCACGGCAGTGTGCAAGCGATTCTTCGCACGATGGGCGTACTCGGCGACAAGCACATTCCCGCGGATTATCTGCGGGCATCCATCGAACAACGTCGTGCGCTGCTGGCTGGATTGCTCGACACCGACGGCACCGTCAACCATTCAGGAGCGGTCCAGTTCGCCGTGACGAACAGGGTGCTCGCTGAACAGACCCGTGAACTGGTGGTCAGCCTCGGCTACCGCTGTTCGCTCACGACCAGGAAAGTCAAGGGGCGCAGCGAGGAGACCTCGACCGCGTACATCCTCGGGTTCACCACCCAAGACCGGGTCTTCTGGCTACAGCGCAAACATCTGCTGCAGAAGGAGCGCCTCGCCGGCGTCCACGTCCGCCCCCACCTCCGCTATGTCGTAGATGTCCGGCCCGTGGCGTCCGTGCCCGTCCGTTGCGTGGAAGTCGACGCTCCCGACCATCTTTACCTGGCCGGGCGATCGATGATCCCGACCCACAACTCGACGCTGGGGCTGGACTTCGCCCGTTCCGCGTCCATCAAACACGGCCTGACCAGCGTCATCTTCTCGCTGGAAATGAGCCGGACCGAGATCGTCATGCGCATGCTCTCCGCCGAGGCTCGGATCCGCCTGGCGGATATGCGCGGTGGCAAGATGTCCGACGACGACTGGACACGGCTCGCGCGCCGGATGAGCGAGGTCTCCGAGGCGCCGCTGTTCGTCGACGACTCGCCGAACATGACGATGATGGAGATCCGCGCGAAGGCCCGGCGGCTCAAGCAGCGCAACGACCTCAAGCTCGTCGTCCTCGACTACCTCCAGCTGATGACCTCGGGCAAGCGCGTCGAATCGCGGCAGCAGGAAGTCTCGGAGTTCTCGCGGCAGATGAAGCTGCTGGCGAAGGAGATCGAGGTCCCGGTGATCGCGATCAGCCAGCTGAACCGTGGTCCCGAGCAGCGGACCGACAAACGCCCGATGCTGTCGGACCTCCGTGAGTCCGGCTCGCTGGAGCAGGACGCCGACCTCGTCATCCTGGTCAACCGCCCGGACGCCTGGGAGCGGGACGACCCGCGCGCGGGTGAAGCGGACCTGATCATCGCGAAGCACCGTGCCGGGCCGACGGCGACGATCACCGTCGCCCACCAGCTGCACTACAGCCGGTTCGTCGACCTCTCGCACGACTAGTACTCCAGCTGTGGGGTACCAGCGCTGACTTCATTTTCTCACGGGTGATTTCGTCTCGGATTCCTCTGTGAAGCAAGATCGCTCACTGGGCCCGCCTGGTTGATCGGCTACCTGCGCGCGTCGGTCATGATGCCCGGCCGCCGAAGTACCAGCTGTGTACCTCGATATCGGCGTACTGATCCGTAGTCAGGATGGAACGTGCCGTTGCCGGGTCCGGTGCCCGAACCAGCGCCGCTGTGCCCAACCAGGTGACGCCGTCGTCGGATAACAACGGCCCATACGCGACCAGATCATCCGCGTCGGGCGGTGCTGAGAGGTCGGCCGCTTGCCCCCTGCCCAAGCCGAGCACCAGGTACCGGTTGCCACTGACCGGGCCGCCGGGGAAGTCCCACATTGTGCGCCCCAGCAAGTTGCGCCACCGGCGCAACAGCACGTCCCGGTACACCCCAGCCTGATAGTTCGGCTCGTCGAAGGCGAACGTGCGGGCGGAAACAGGATCGGCCAGGTCGACGATGTGCACGCTGCCAGTTGGCGTGTCGCCATCGTCGGCGACGGTCGGGCCACGGGCGATCATCTCCTGTGCGTACCGGTCCATGTAGGACCAATGCTCTTCGCGCAGCTCGTCGCGCCGCGCAGCGGAGCCGGTCCGATCGCGGTGGTAACAGAAGAACTCCATACCCCAAGTCTGACCCACCAACGGATCGCCAGGGGTGGTGTCGACGTGATCGCCGATGCCCAGCGGCCCGAGAATTTCCAGAAGACCGAGACTGATCTTGGTGACGCCCTGTGAGACAACAACCAGAGCCGCGGAGATGAGTGGCAAACCGACTGATCAGTGGAGATCGACATGAAGGGCCGCGAGAACCTACATCAGCGCAGGGCCTTCTCGACCAGCTCGACGGTCGTGCGCGGGTCGTCGACTTGGAGGACCAGGCGGGTGTAGCGCTCGTCGGCGAGTTCGATCACGACGGCCTTCGACGGATCCTTGACGTCCCAGAAGACCTTTTCGCCGTCGAGGTGGAACGTGCCCGCCGTGATCACGCCGGGCAGATGGGCACCCGGGGCTCGGATCCCCTTGGGATCGGCGGCGATGCCGGGGTCCGCGGTCGCGCCGCGGACGTTGGCCAGCGGGATGGTCAGGCTGCTCTTGAAGGCCCAGAGCTTGTCGAGACCTTCGATCACGACAACGAGATCGCCGCCGTCGATGTTGACCAGTGCCATATCGGTTTCCTTGTCAGTTGAGGGGATCGAGGCGTTGGGACAGCGCGGCGCCCGCCCCGTCGGGGTTGCCGCGCAGGAGGATGCCCAGGGCGGCAGCCGTGAGAGCTGCGGCCAGGGGCGTGGAGATGCCGAGCGCGTCGGCGATCGCCTGGTCGACGGCGGCCAGCGCCGCGGCCACCTCGGCGGCCACCTCCTCGTCGGCCGGTGCCCGTTCGACCGCCGCGAGCAGCAGTAGACCGAGGTCGGCCGACGTGACGAGCCGCAGCGCGCTCGCGGCATCGGTTGCCGCGGCGAGCGCTTCGGCCAAGGGGCCGACGTCGTCGGCGACGTGGCGGCGCAGGGCGACCAGGTAGAGGCCGCGCTTGCTGCCGAACGTCTTGTACAGGCTGTTGCGGTGCACGCCGAGGTGGGCCACGAGATCGTCGATGGACACCCCGTCGTACGCGCGGCCACCGAACAACCCGACGGCGGCGCGCACCACCTCGTCCTCGTCGAACGCCCTTCGTCTGCCCATGCCACGACGATAGACTTTTGAGGAACGATCAGTCAAGAACGATCGTTCCTCAAAAGTCGGGCACAGAGCCGTGTCAGCGCGGTGACTGCCCGGTGTCAGCGCGGCACGCGAACGTGGTCGCCATGAACACTTCACTGAGGGGTACCAAGATCTTCCGGCGAGCCGGGGTCACCGCACTGGCCGCCACGCTGCTGGCCGGAGTCACCATGCCGACGGCCTCCGCGGCCGGACGCGATCGCCCGGAAGTACAACAGGCCATCCAGGAATTCGTCGACGCCGGTTTCGCCGGAATGCAGCTGCGGCTGCGCGACGAGCGGGGCGAGTGGACCGGCGCCGCCGGGGTGCGCGAGCTGGGTAAGACCGCGAAGCCGCAGACCGACGGACACTTCCGCGTCGGCAGCACCAGCAAGAACTTCACCACGACCCTGGTCCTGCAGCTGGTGGCCGAGGGCAAGGTCGGCCTGGACAGCCCGGTGGCCGGATACCTTCCGCGACTCGGGCTGGACCGGCGGATCACGACGCGGATGCTGTTGCAGCACACCAGCGGTCTGTTCAACCACACCGGTCAGTACAACCCGGACGGGACGGTCACGCCGGGAATCCCCTGGGCGGGCCAGGAGTGGGTGGACAAGCGGTTCCACACCTACCAGCCCGAGGAGCTGGTGCGGCTGTCGGTGTCCAAACCTCCGGTCTTCGAGCCGGGGGCGGGCTGGAGCTACTCCAACACCAACACCGTGGTGGCCAGGTTGCTGATCGAAGGGGTCACCCGCCACCCCATCGCCGAGGAGCTGGAGAAGCGGATCCTGCGGCCGCTCAAGATGCACGACACCTTGTCGCCGGGCGCCTGGGCGGGGATGCCCAAACCGTACGCCCACGCTTACTACCACTACGAGAACGCCGGTGAGTGGAAGACGATCGACGTCACCCACCAGAACCCGACCTGGATCTCCAGCGCCGGTGACATGATCTCGACGACGAAGGATCTCCAGACCTACTTCTCCGCGCTGCAGAGCGGAAAGCTGCTGCCCGCCTCGCTGATGGCGGAGATGCGCAAGACACACCCGCAGAGCGACAGCCTCTACGGTCGCTACGGCCTCGGGCAGTTCTCGCAGGACCTCGGCCCGGGCTGCGTCGGCACCGTCCTCAACCACAACGGCAACGTCAACGGCTATGTGGCGCTGATGTACAGCACGCCCGACGGTGGCAAGACGCTGACCGCCTCGATCACCACCGGGGACTCCGCGGCCGGCCCGGCGCAGGCGTTCCCGGCGGCGCTGAACAAGCTCCTCAAGACGGTGTTCTGCGGCAAGAAGGCCTCGAACTGACGAGGGGCGACGCGCGCGGTCGACGTCGATGGTCGTGAGTGGTGCTCACGACCATCGACTTCCCGCATGCTCTGCCAGCCGGGCAGCCAGCGCGCCGACCAGGTCACGGAGGTCGTCGGGCCGCTCGATGACGAACGGCCGGTCGAGGGCCGCTAGCAGCGGCGGGATCCAGTCGAGCCGCCGGGCTCGAATCCGGGCACGAACCCAGGCACCCTCCGGTTCGAGAGTGGCCACGGACGGCGGGAAAACGGCGCGGACCTGTTCGGGCGTCGCCTGGATCCGCACGGAGACGTCGTGGCGATGCGGTGCCTCGGCCAGCGCGGTCAGCACGCGCTCGGCGGGGTCGAAATCGGCAGGGACCTCGAACGTCCCCGCCCGCTTCTCGGCGGACCTGATCCGGTCGACGCGGAAGGTGCGCACCTCGCCGCTGGCCGAGTCGAAACCGGTCAGATACCACCGTCCGGAATGCGCGACGACGCCGTACGGATGAACGACGCGTTCGCTGGCGCCACCGTGACCGGCGAGGTACGCGAGCTCGACCGGGCGGCGATCTCGCGCGGCCTCCGCGACCGTGAGCAGCACTTCGGCCTCCGCCGAGAGGGCCGGACGCGCGGGAGTGGTGAAGTCGGCGGTCTCCAGCAGCGCGTCGAGACGGCGGCCGAGCACTTCGGGCAGCACCCGGCGGACCTTCGCGACCGCGCTTTCGGCTGCCGCGACCGAGGTCGTGATCAGCCCGGCGCGCCGACCCGCGACCAGCCCGAGCAGGACGGCGAGCGCCTCCTCGTCGGTGAACATCAGCGGCGGCATCCGGTAGCCGGGCGCGAGGCGGTACCCGCCGTACCGTCCGCGCACCGAGCGGACCGGGATGTCCAGGTCGAGGAGGTGTTCGACGTACCGGCGGACGGTGCGCTCGTCGACGTCGAGCCGTCCGGCGAGCTCGGCGACGGTGCGGGTCCCGCCGCTCTGGAGGATTTCCAGCAGGGCGAGTACGCGCGCGATGGGCCGGGTCACGGGAAGAGCGTCGCAATACCGGGCGGATCCTGTCCAGTATTGCTCTTAGCGTTGCCGGTGTCCCGCTTTCCAGCGCCGAAAGGATTCACCGTGCAGTTCGTTTCCGTCCGTGTGATCAGCGACGACGTCGCCCGCCTCGCCGGGTTCTACGAGAAGGCCACCGGCCTCGAAGCACGACGCCCCGCCGAGCGGTTCGCCGAAATCCCGGGCCCCTCGTGCACCTTGGCGATCGGGGGCGCCGAGACGATGGCGTCGCTCAGCGTGGGCACCGTGATCTTCGAGTTCCGGGTCGAGGACGTCGATCGCGAGTACGACCGGGTGAGGAGCCTGGCCGCCGAAATCGTGCAGGAGCCGACCACGATGCCGTGGGGGAACCGCTCGCTGCTGTTCCGCGACCCGGACGGCAACCTGATCAACTACTTCTCGCCGAGCGCGCCGTAGTTCCGGACGAAGGCGGTCAGCAGCCGGGCGAACTCCTGCCGGTCTTCGTCCGGCCAGTCCGCCATCGCCTCGGCGAACACCGAGCGGCGGAACTCGTGCATACGCGTCACCTCGGCGCGGCCGGTGTCCGTGAGCACCAGGACGGCGCGGCGGCCGTCGCGCTGATCGGCCTCGCGGCGGACGAACCCGCCGTCGACGGCTCGCGCGACCAGACGGCTCGCACGCGGCTGATCGATGGTCAACGCCGCCGCGAGGCTGGTGACGGTGCCCGGCTCGCCACTCTCTTCGGCCGCCTCGACGGCGTCGAGCAGCCCCTGCACGGCCTGGTCGGGCATCGATTCGGCGCGCTCGCGGGCGAGCTTCGACAAGGAGCGCCTCGCCTGGCTCCGCCGGATGGCGATCATCGCGCGTTCCACGTCGGCCACCGCGTCCGTCATTGCCCACCCTCCATTATTTCATGTACTTTTACATGTAGTTGCCGTTCACATGGAGGAGTATCCATGAAGCCCCTCGGCTTTTGGTTCGCCCATCTTCACCAGGCCCTCGAAACCTCGCTCGAAGAGGTCCTCGCCGCCGAAACGCTGACCCGCCGCCACTGGCAGGTACTCGACACGATCGACGGCGGCGCCCGCGGCCAGACCGAAGTCGACCAGGCGCTATCGCCCTTCGGAGAGCAACAAGAGGTCGTCGCCGATCTGCGCACTCGCGGCTGGATCGACGACGAAGGCGACCTGACCGCACAGGGACACGAAGCTCATGCCCGCCTCAAAACCGAGGTCGGCCGATTCCGCTCGCGCGCAACCGAAGGCATCAGCGAGGACGACTACCGGACGACGGTCGGCGTACTGGAGCGGATGGCGGCCAACCTCGCGCGGGAATAAGGCGGAACCGGGCGGCGTCGTCTATCCTGGTAGTTGAAAGTTCAAACACCTGGAGCTGACATGACCCCGGTGCTTTACCTCAGCCACGGCGCGCCCCCGCTCGCCGACGACGCCACCTGGACCCGGCAGCTCGCCGGCTGGTCCGCGGAGATCGACAAGCCGAAGGCGATCCTCGTCGTCTCCGCGCACTGGGAAGAGGCGCCGCTGACCCTCGGCGCCACCACGACGGTGCCGCTGGTCTACGACTTCTGGGGCTTCCCCGACCGCTACTACCAGGTGAAATACGCCGCACCCGGCGCTCCCGAACTGGCCGAGAAGGTCCGGAAACTCCTGCGTTCGACGCAGACGCCGGTGCACGACGCCCCGGATCGAGGCCTCGACCACGGCGCGTACGTCCCGCTCGTCGAGATGTACCCGGACGCGGACGTCCCGGTGCTGCAGGTGTCCATGCCGTCGCTGGATCCGCGCGAACTGTTCGACCTCGGCCGGAAGCTCGCGCCGCTGCGAGACGAAGGCGTGCTGATCATCGGCAGCGGCTTCTTCACGCACAACCTGAGCGCACTGGGCCAGACCGACGGCACCGACGGGGCGCCGCCCGCGTGGTCGAGCGAGTTCGACCACTGGGGTGCGGAGACCTTGCGGCAGGGCGACCTCGACGCGTTGCTGGACTTCCAGCACAAGGCGCCCGCCGCGGACCTCGCGCACCCCCGGATCGAGCATTTCGCGCCGCTGTTCGTCTCACTCGGCGCGAGCTCGTCGGAGGGGAAAGGCGAGACCGTCATCGACGGCTACTGGCACGGTCTCGCCAAACGTTCCCTCCAGTTCGGCTAGCGGGAGCGGAGCACTCCGGCGCCGGCCACCAGGCCGAGCGCCAGCAGCGTGACCAGGCCGAAGGACACCGTCAACGACGTCAGGTCGGCGATCCCGCCGATCAGCGACGGCGCGACGAGCCCCGAGGAGTAGGTGATGGTCGCGACGCCCGCGATCGACTGGCTCGGCGTCGGTCCGCTGCGTCCGGCCGCCGCGAAGGCGAGCGGGACGACGACGGAGACGCCGAGCCCGATCAGCCCGAATCCGGCCAGCGCCATCACCGGATGCGCGGCCAGGACGACCATCGCCCCGCCCACCGTCGCGAAGAGACCACCCGCGCGGACGGTGTTGACCGAACCGAACCGCCGCACCAGCGCGTCACCCGAAAGCCGGGCCACCGCCATGGTGCAGGTGAACGCGGTGGTCGAAGCGGCCGCGATGCCAGGCGACGTCCCGAGGACGTCGCGCAGGTAGACGGCCGACCAGTCGAGGCTCGCGCCCTCGGCGAAGACGGCACAGAACGCGACGGCACCGATGATCACGGCCGACTTCGGGGGCAGCGCGAACCTCGGCGGCGGATGCTCGTCGGGTGCGCTGCGGACGTCGAGTACACCGCGGCAGATGAGCGCGCCCGCGACGGTGAGCACGGCGGACGCGATCGCCAGATGGACGCGGGCGTCGAGGGCGGCGTGCGCGGCGAGCGTGCCGGCGGCGGATCCGACGAGCGCGCCCGTGGTCCACATCCCGTGCAGCCCCGACATGACCGACTTGCCCATCTTCTCCTCGACGTCGACGCCGAGGGCGTTCATCAGCACGTCCGAGGTACCGGCCGCGGTTCCCATGACGAACAACGCCAGGCACAACGTGACCAGATTCCCCGCCAGGGAGGGCAGGATCAGCGCCAGCGTCCAGTACGCGAGCAGCAGCCGCAGCCCCTGACGGCCGCCGAGCCGATGCCCGATCCGCGCCGCGAGCGGCATGGTGAGCGAAGCACCGATCGCGGGGAAGGCGAGCGCGAGGCCGAGCTGACCAGCGCTGATCCCCGCGTGTTCCTGGATCCATGGGATCCGGGTGGCGAAACTGCCGGTCACCGCGCCGTGCACGGCGAAGACGGCGGCGACGGCGATCCGCGCCTGCCGCACCCGCCGCGTCGGCCCGGCGACGGTTTCCACTGCATTACTCACTGGGCCCCCAAAGGTCCACGAGACAACCCGATGGGCGTCAGCGTAAACTATCAGGAAGGGAACCTGATAATTAATTCTGCGAGGATCTACCGGTGAGCACCATCCGGACGCCGTCCGCGTCCCCGAGCACCGCGCGGGCCATCAACGACCGTCTCGCCCTCGACCTGCTGCAACGCGAGGGCCCGCTGACGGCCGCCCAGCTCAAGACGATGACCGGGCTTTCCCGGCCGACCGTCGCCGACCTGGTCGAACGCCTGCAGGACGCCGGGCTGATCTCCGTCGTCGGCGAAGCGGGCGCCGAACGCCGCGGACCCAACGCGAAGCTGTACGGCATCCTCGCCGAACGCGCGCACCTCGCCGGCCTCGACGTCCGCACGCACGGCATCGCCGTCTCGGTCGCGGACCTGCTGGGACGGACCCGCGCGGAGGCGTCACTACCGTTCGACCTGGACATCGACACCGACGTGGCCGTCGAGCGCGCGATCACCCTGCTGGAAGCGACGACCGCCGAAGCCGGGGCGACCACGCTGCACACGATCGCCGTCGGCGCGCCCGGCCTCGTCGACCCGGCGACCGGAGGGCTGCGGCCGGCCGGCGGATTGCCCGCGTGGCACGGGAAACTCGTCGACGAACTCCGGCGACGGCTCGGTGTCCCGGTACTGCTGGAGAACGAGGTCAACCTCGCGGCCGCGGCCGAACAACGACTGGGCGCCGCCCGCGGCCGGGACACGTTCGTCCTGCTGTGGCTCGGTTTCGGCGTCGGCGCGGCCGTCGTTCTCGACGGCTCGCTGCGGCGGGGCGCGTCCGGCGGCGCGGGGGAGATCGGCTTCCTGCCGATGCTCGGACCCGGACGGCTCCCGACCGCGACCGACTGCGACGGCGGGTTCCACACCCTGGCGGGCAGCGCCGCGATCTGCGAACTCGCGCGAGCGCACGGCATCCCGGCTTCGGAGGCCGACGACGCCGCGGCCGCCGAAGCGGCCCTCGGTCACGCGATCGCATCCGGCGCCGAGGAATTCCTGGAGATCGTCGCCGAGCGGATCGCCATCGGCGCCGCCGCGGTGACGGCGGTACTGGACCCGGGCTGTCTCGTACTCGGCGGTGAACTGGGCCGCGCGGGCGGCGACGCGCTGGCCGCGCGGGTGAGCGGACGGCTCGCGGAGATCTCGCCGCTCCGGACAGAGGTGCGGGCGGGGACCGTCGGCGGCAGCGGCGTCCTCGAAGGCGCGGTGCTGACCGCGATGGGCGCCGCCCAGGACGCGCTTTTCGCTCCGGTGTCGTGAGGTTTCGGGTCGTTCGGTAGGTACTCGCCGGTGCGCGGATGGCGATCTCGCGTGTCCGGAGGGACGGCACGCGTGATTGGACGGACGGCACGCGTGATCAGCCGGACGGCGAGGCGGAAACCTGCCGGACCACGGCGACAAGAAACGGGCCCGGGAGAAGGTTCTCCCGGGCCCGCTTCGGATCAAACGGTGGTGCTAGCCGACTGGCAGGTTCACATGGTGTGGAACTTCTTGCCGGTCACGCTGGCGATGAAACGCTGGAACATGCTCAGCGGCGACGAGTCGACGTTCGCCAGAGCCGGGACCTGCGCGGTCGGCATCGCCGGGGTGCTGTTCACGACGGGCAGGGTGCCCGTGGTGGGCAGCTGCACCGGCAGCTTGCCTTCGGTCGGGAGCTGCACCGGCAGCTTGCCCGCGGTGGGCAGCTGACCCGCGGTGGGGAGCTGACCGATCGGCAGCTGGCCGACGGGGAGCTGACCGATGGGCAGGGTGCCCACGGACGGCAGGTCCACCGGCAGGCCACCAGCGGTCGG
>NZ_JACBXD010000141.1 GCF_013870525.1 Amycolatopsis pittospori | reverse complement strand
GGGACTGCCCGAAGCCGACCGCGAAGCCCTGCTCGTCGACTTGGTCCGGGCCCGCGTCGCCGCCGTCCTCGGCCGGGCGGGAGCGGACACCGTGGAGCCGTCGCGACCGTTCACCGAACTGGGCTTCGACTCGCTCACCGCCGTCGAACTGCGGAACGAGCTCTCGACCGAGACCGGGATCCGCTTGCCCGCGACCCTGGTCTTCGACCATCCGAGCCCGGCGGCGGTGGCCACGTTCCTCGGCACCGAACTGCTCGGCGCCCCGGAACCCGCCCGCCCGGCGGTGACCCGCCGCGGCGCCGCCGACGAACCGATCGCGATCGTCGCGATGAGCTGCCGGTATCCCGGCGGTGTCCGGTCCCCGGAGGACCTGTGGGATCTCGTCGAGGCGGGCACCGACGCGATCTCGCCGTTCCCCGGCCGCCGCGGCTGGGACGTCGACGGCATCTACGACCCCGAGCCCGGCCTTCCCGGCAAGACGTACACGCGTCACGGTGGTTTCCTGCACGACGCGGGTGAGTTCGACCCGGAATTCTTCGGCATCTCGCCGCGCGAGGCCCTCGCGATGGACCCGCAGCAACGCCTGCTGCTCGAAATCAGCTGGGAGGCCCTCGAACGCGCGAGGCTCGACCCGGCGTCGCTGAAGGGCAGTGCCACCGGCGTCTTCGCCGGGATCATGTACTACGACTACGCCGCGAAACTGGCCAGCGTGCCCGACAGCGTCGCCGGATTCCTCGGTACCGGCACCTCGGCCAGCGTGCTGTCCGGGCGCGTCGCGTACACGCTCGGTCTGGAGGGCCCGGCGGTGTCGGTGGACACCGCGTGCTCGTCGTCGCTGGTCGCCCTGCACCTCGCCGCCCGGTCGCTGCGGGCGGGGGAGTGCACGATGGCGCTCGCGGGCGGTGTCACCGTGATGGCGACGCCGGAGACGTTCCTCGATTTCTCCCGCCAGCGCGGCCTTTCCCCGGACGGCCGCTGCAAGTCGTTCTCCGATGACGCCGACGGCACCGGCTGGTCCGAAGGCGCCGGAGTCCTCGTGCTGGAACGGCTTTCCGACGCCCGCCGCAACGGGCATCCGGTACTGGCCGTGGTCCGCGGCTCCGCGGTCAACCAGGACGGCGCGTCCAACGGCCTCACCGCGCCGAACGGTCCCTCGCAGCAACGCGTGATCCGCGCCGCGCTCGCCGACGCCGGTCTGTCCACTTCGGACATCGACGCGGTCGAGGCCCACGGCACGGGCACCCGGCTCGGCGACCCGATCGAAGCGCAGGCGCTCCTGGCGACCTACGGCGCCGAGCGGGACGAACCGCTGTGGTTCGGTTCGGTCAAGTCGAACCTCGGGCATACGCAGGCGGCCGCGGGCGTGGCCGGGATCATCAAGATGGTGGAGGCGATGCGCCGCGGTGTACTGCCCCGCAGCCTGCACGCCGAGGAACTGTCGGCCGAGGTCGACTGGGACGCCGGCGCGATCGAACTCCTCACCGAGCCGCGCGCCTGGCCCGAGACCGGCAAACCGCGTCGCGCTGGAGTGTCGTCGTTCGGGATCAGCGGGACCAACTCCCACGTCGTCCTGGAACAGGTCCCGGCCGAGGCGGCTCCTGAGCCTGCCACGCACGGCGTCGTGCCGTGGGTGTTCTCGGCGAAGACCGATCAGGCGCTGGCCGAGCGCGCTCGCGATCTCCTGTCGCTTGTGGACGGTTCCGACCCTCGTGATGTCGCGTTCTCGCTGGCCACGACGCGGACCGCGCACGAGCGCCGGGCCGCGGTCGTCGGCACGGACGTGGACTCCTTGCGGGCCGGGCTCGAAGCCGTCGCGGAAGGTCGCGGTATCACCGGACGGACGCAGCCGGGCAAGCTGGCTTTCCTGTTCACCGGCCAGGGTTCGCAACGGACCGGGATGGGAGCCGGGCTTTACCAGGCGTTTCCGGTGTTCGCGGCGGCGTACGACGAGGTCAGCGCGCTGTTGCCGGAGTTCGGGGATCTGTCGCGGACGGAGTTCGCCCAGCCGGCGATCTTCGCGCTGGAAGTGGCGTTGTTCCGGCTCGTGGAGTCGTGGGGTGTGCGGCCTGATGTCCTTGCGGGGCATTCGATCGGTGAGATCGCCGCCGCCCATGTCTCCGGCGTGCTGTCGTTGGAGGACGCGGCGAAGCTGGTCACCGCGCGCGGACGCTTGATGCAAGCCCTGCCCGAAGGCGGGGTGATGGTCGCGGTGCAGGCGTCGGCGGACGAGATCGGGGAGTTGCCCGAGGGGGTCTCGTTGGCCGCGGTGAACGGGCCGACCGCTGTGGTGCTTTCGGGTGCCGAGGAGCCGACGCTCGCCGTCGCCGCTCGGTTCAGCGATCGCAAGACCAAACGTCTGGACGTCTCACACGCGTTCCACTCGGTGTTGATGGAACCGATGCTGGCCGATTTCGCCGCCGTGGTGAGGGATCTGACCTTCTCGGCACCGCGGATTCCCCTCGTGTCGACGGTGACCGGTTCGGCGGATCTGACCGATCCGGAGTACTGGGTGACGCACGTGCGCGAAACCGTCCGATTCTCGGCCGCGGTCGAAAAGCTCCACGCCGACGGGGTCACGAAGTTCCTCGAACTCGGCCCGGACGCCGTACTGTCCGCGCTCACCGACGGGATTCCCCTGCTGCGCAAGGGACGCGACGAAGCGACCACCGCGATGAGCGCGCTGGCCACCCTGCACGTCCGGGGTGTCACGGTCGACTGGGACGGCGTCCTGCCCGGCGCCCGGACACTCGACCTGCCGACGTACCCCTTCCAGCGCAAGCACTTCTGGCTCGAACCGGCACCTGTAGGCGATCTCGCGTCGGCCGGGCTGGACACGCCCGGACATCCGCTGCTCGCCGCCGGGCTTTCGCTCGCGGAGGGGGATGGGACCGTCCTCACCGGACGGCTCTCGCTCGCGACCCACCCGTGGCTGGCCGGGCACACCGTGCACGACACCGTCCTGCTGCCGGGCGCGGCGATCGCCGAACTGGCCGTCCGGGCGGGCGACGAGGCCGGGTTGCCGCGGCTGGTCGAGCTGACCCTGCACGCTCCCTTGGTGATCCCCGAGAGCGGACCGGTCGAACTGCAGGTCGCCGTCAGCGGTGCGGCGGCGGTGACCGTGCACTCGCGGATCCCCGGCGAGGAATGGGAGCTCAACGCCTTGGGCCTGCTGGGCGAAGCGGCCCCGCCCGCCAAGGGTTTCGCGTGGCCGGACGCTCTCGAGCCCATCGACCTCGGTTCGTTCTACGACGACCTCGCCGACCGTGGGTTCGCTTACGGTCCGCTCTTCCAGGGACTGCGCGAGGCCTGGCGGCACGGCGAAGACCGCTATGCCGTGATCTCACTGCCGGACGAGGCACAGGAGGACGCGGGCCGCTTCGGCATCCATCCCGCCTTGTTCGACGCCGCGCTGCACGGCATGTTCCTCGGCGAAGGCGAAGAGGCAGGTGCGCTGCCGTTCAGCTGGAGCGACGTCAGCCTGCACGCGAGCGGCGCCACGACGGTCCGCGCGCGGCTGCGGTTCACCGGACCCGGCGAGGTTGCGGTCGACCTGACCGACCTCGCCGGGGCGCCGGTGCTCTCGGTCGGTTCGCTGGTCGTCCGCGCGGTCACCGGTGAGCAGTTGCGAGCGGGAGAGGACCGGTCGCTGTTCCGCGTCGAGCACATCGCGGCTCAGCCGGCGTCCGTCCCGCCGGTGGCGTGGGCCCGCTGGGACGAGGTGACCGAGCCGGTGCCGCCGGTGGTCGTCCTGCCGGTCCCGGCGGACGGGATCCACGCCGTACTCGAAGTCCTGCAACGATTCCTCACCGAACCCCGGTTCTCCGGCTCGCGACTGGTCGTGGTGACCAGGAGCGGCCTCGACGACGCGGCCGCCGCCGGACTCGTCCGGTCGGCGCAGGCCGAGAACCCCGGCCGGTTCGTCATCCTCGACGGCGAAGTGTCCGATGTGGACATCGCACTGGCCACCGGGGAACCCCGGGTCCGCGTCCGGGAGGGCCGGGCCGAGGTCCCGCGTCTGGTCCGGGCCGAGCCCGGCCCCAAACCGGACTGGGAGTCCGCGGGCACCGTGCTGATCACCGGCGGCACCGGCGGTGTCGGCGCGCAGCTGGCGGAACGGCTCGTGACCGTGCACGGCGTCGAAAACCTGGTGCTCACCAGCCGTCGAGGTCTCGCCGCGCCCGGCGCGGAAGACCTGGCCGCGCGGCTGGGCGAACTGGGCGCCGACGTGCGTGTCGAAGCCTGCGACGTCGCGGATCGCGACGCCGTGGCCGCTCTGCTCGACAGCATTCCCAGCCTGTCCGGGGTCGTGCACGCGGCCGGCGTGCTCGACGACGGCGTCGTCACCGCCCTGACCCCCGAACGCCTGGACCGCGTGCTCGGCCCGAAGGCCGACGGTGCCCGTCACCTGCACGAGCTGACCCTCGACCGGCCGCTGACCGAGTTCGTGCTGATCTCGTCGGTGTCCGGCGTACTCGGCGGGCCGGGGCAGGGCAACTACGCCGCGGCCAACGCCTACCTCGACGCCCTCGCCGAACAACGGCACGCCGACGGCCTGCCCGCGCGTTCGCTCGCCTACGGCATGTGGGCAGCCGAGGGGATGGGCGGCGTCCTGGACCAGGCGCTGATCGACCGGATGCGGCGCGACGGCTTCGGGGCCCTGACCCCGGAGGAGGGCGCCGTGCTGTTCGACGTCGCTCCTGGTCCGGTGGCGGTGCCGGTGAAGCTGGACCTCGCCGGGCTGCGGGACCAAGCTCGGGCGGGCGTGCTGCCCGCGTTGCTGACCGGGCTCGTGCGGCTCCCCGTGCGTCGGGCGGCCAGTGTTTCCTCGGATCCTGGTGTTTCCGACGTTGCCTCACTGGCTCCCGCGGTGCGTGCCGAGGCGTTGGCGGATCTGGTCCGGACCCACACCGCGGAGGTACTCGGGTTCGCGTCGGCGTCCGAGGTGGACCCGGAGCACGCGTTCACCGACCTCGGCTTCGACTCGCTGACGTCCGTCGAACTGCGTAACCGCCTCGCGGCCGCGGCCGGCCGTCCACTGGGCGCGACGGTCGTGTTCGACCACCCGACCCCGGCGGCGCTCGCGGAGCACCTCGGCGAGCTGATGTTCCCGGAGGTCGCGGTGCCGGACGAGGCTCGCCTGCGGCGTGCGCTGGCGGGTGCTTCCCTGGACCGGTTCCGGGAGCTGGGAGTGCTGGAGGCGCTGGTGCGGCTGGCCGAGGAGACCCCTTCGCCTGTCTCCGAGGACACCGCGGAGTCCATCGACGATCTGGACGTGGGCGACCTCATCAGCCGGGCGATGTCCACCTCCGGGCAGGACTGACCCAGGCGCTTTCCACCGGCAAGTCCGTGAAGGCCTCCTTCCCTACCTTCAAAGTAGGGAAGGAGGCCTTCACGGACTCTGGATAGCGGCCCCTGCGGACGTTGCGAAAGCCACTTTCGCAACCTTGAACGTTGCGAAAGTGGCTTTCGCAACACCGTCTCGCCGGCGGACCTGCTCCGGCCCAGGTGGTCGTGAGTGGCGATTCGGGTTAGAACCCGAATCGCCACTCACGACCACCTGGGCCGACGACCCACCCGCGGCCCAGTTCGCAGCCGGTTACCGGGGAATGGGGCCGCCGTGGCGAAGAGTGGACCGGGGGTGCGGCGGCCCCGCCCAGGATGAGACGCATGCCCGAGCTGCGCCCGTCTCGTCCGGTCCGGAGAATCTGATGGCGACACCCGAAGAGCTGGTGACCGCACTGCGGGAATCGGTCAAGGAGAACAGCAGGCTGGCCGCGCGCAACCGGGAACTCGCCGACGCGGCGAGGGAACCGGTCGCGATCATCGGCATGGGATGCCGCTACCCGGGCGGGGCCGACTCGCCCGAGGCGTTGTGGGATCTGGTGGCCGAAGGCCGTGACGCGGTGTCGGGTTTCCCCGGTGACCGCGGCTGGAATCTCGCGGAGCTGTTCCATCCCGACCCCGATCATCCCGGTACCTCGTATGCCCGCGAAGGCGGTTTCCTCCACGAGGCCGCCGAATTCGATCCCGAGTTCTTCGGTATCTCTCCGCGCGAGGCGCTCGCCATGGATCCGCAGCAGCGACTTCTGCTGCAGATCAGCTGGGAGGCGATCGAGCGCGCGGGGCTGGACGCGTCGGCGTTGAAGGGCAGTGCCACCGGCGTGTTCGCCGGGATCATGTACCACGACTACGGGACCGGAGTCGGCGAGCTTCCTGAAGGCGTCGAAGGGTTCCTGGGCACCGGTACGGCGGGCAGTGTGCTCTCCGGCCGTGTCGCCTACACCTTCGGGTTCGAGGGGCCGGCCGTGTCGGTCGACACCGCGTGCTCGTCGTCGCTGGTGGCCGTGCACCTGGCCGCGCAGGCGTTGCGGGCGGGGGAGTGTTCGCTCGCGCTGGCGGGCGGCGCGACCGTGATGGCCGTCCCGGACACCTTCGTCGAGTTCTCCCGCCAGCGCGGACTCGCGCCGGACGGGCGCTGCAAATCGTTCGGCGCCGGCGCGGACGGCACCGGCTGGGGTGAGGGCGCCGGAGTCCTGCTGCTGGAGAAGCTTTCCGACGCCGTCCGAAATGGACACCGCGTACTCGCCGTGGTCCAGGGGTCGGCGGTCAACTCCGACGGCGCGTCCAACGGTCTCACCGCCCCGAACGGGCCTTCGCAGCAACGCGTGATCCGTGCCGCGCTCGCGGGCGCCGGGTTATCCACAAAGGACATCGACGTCGTCGAGGCACACGGCACCGGCACGAAACTCGGCGACCCGATCGAGGCCGACACCTTGCTGGCCACCTACGGTCAGGGCCGCGACGTGCCGCTGTACCTCGGTTCGGTCAAATCGAACCTCGGCCACACGCAGGCGGCCGCCGGTGTCGCCGGGATCATCAAGATGGTCGAGGCGATGCGTCGCGGCGAACTGCCGCGCACGCTGCACGCCGACGAGCCCTCCCCGCATGTCGCCTGGGACTCGGGCGCGGTCGAACTCCTCACCGAACACCGGTCCTGGCCCGAGACCGGGCGCCCCCGCGCGGCCGCGGTGTCGTCGTTCGGGATCAGTGGCACCAACGCGCACGTCGTCCTCCGTCAAGCCCCGGAACCGGCGCCCGCCGAGACCGCGAGCCGTCCGCTCGCCCGGATCCCGTGGGTGTTGTCCGCGCGCAGCGAGGACGTCCTGCCCGAGTTGGCGGACCGGCTGAGGCAGACCGCGGGAGATCCCGCCGACATCGCCTGGTCGCTGGCCACCGGCCGGGCGGCGCTGCCGTACCGCGCGGTCGTCACCGGTTCCGACCAGGAGGAACTGCTCGCCGGACTCGGCGCGCTGGCCCGCGGTGAGGCCGCGCCCGGCGTCGTCACCGGCCGCGCGGGCAGCGGCAAAACGGCCTTCCTCTGTACCGGCCAAGGTGCCCAGCGACTCGCGATGGGCGCCGGCCTCTCCGCGGCGTTCCCGGTGTTCGGCGAGACCTTCGACCAGGTCGTCGAACGGCTCGACGCGCACACCGGATTCAAGCTCGCCGAAGTCCTCGCCTGCGAAGACCAGACGCGGATCGACCGGACCGACGCCGCGCAGCCCGCGCTCTTCGCCTTCGAGGTCGCGATGGCCGAGCTCGTGCGGTCCTGGGGGGTGGAGCCGGACTTCCTGCTCGGGCATTCGATCGGCGAACTCGCCGCCGCGTACCTGGCCGGCGTGTGGTCGCTCGACGACGCCGCCCGGCTGGTCGCCGCCCGAGGCCGGTTGATGCAGGCGCAGCCCGAGGGCGGCGTGATGGTCGCCTTGCAGGCCACCGAGGCGGAACTCGACCTCCCCGACGGCGTGAGCATCGCCGCGATCAACGGCCCTTCCTCGCTCGTCCTGTCCGGCGAGGAAGCCGCTGTCACCGCAGTGGTCGGGACCTTCCCGGACCGCCGCACCAAACGGCTCGCGGTCAGCCACGCCTTCCACTCCGCGCTCATGGACGGGATGCTCGACGACTTCCGCGAGGTCGCCGCGAGCGTGACCTACGCGGAGCCGAAGATCCCGATCGTCTCGGGACTCACCGGGGAAATCGCCGAGGTCGGCTACCCGGAGTACTGGGTGCGGCAGGTGCGTCAGCCCGTCCGGTTCGCCGACGGGATCGGCACGCTGCACGCGCGCGGGGTCCGGCGGTTCGTCGAGGTCGGGCCGGACGCCTCCCTCACCGCGCTCGGCGCGGACTGCGTCGCCGACGGCACCTTCGTCGCCACACAGCGGAAAGACCGGGACGAGGCGGCCGCCGCGGATCTGGCGCGGGCCCGGCTCTTCACCGCCGGGGTCCGGATCGACTGGGCCGAGATCTTCGACGGCGCCCAACGTGTCGACTTACCGACGTACCCGTTCCGCCGGGACCGTTTCTGGCTCGCCGCCGCCGATCGGAGTACGCCTCCGGCCCGGCGTTACGAGGTCGCTTGGCGCCCGATCGAGCCAGTGGCGACGTCCGAAGACTGGACCGTCTACGCATCCGAAGGCCACGCCTGGGCGGAAGCCGCGGCGAAGGCCCTCGACGCACCCCTGGTGACCGAACTCCCGGACACGGGACCGGTACTGGTCTTCCCGGCGGACGGCGCGGAGCTAGCCGCGTTCCTGCGGGACACCCCGGCCAAGATGTGGTGCGTCACGAGCGATCCCGGCGTGGCCGCGGTCGCCAGGGTCGCCGCCATCGAGCAGCCCCGGCGCTGGGGTGGCTGCGTCACCGTGCCCGCCCGGCCGGACGTGGCCGCTCGCTTGCGAGACGTCCTCGGCGGGCCGGAGGACGAGGTGGCGATCCGCGAGGACGGGATCTTCGCCCGCCGGTTCGTCCCCGCCGCACCCGCGTCCACCCGGGAATGGACCACCTCCGGGACCGCGCTCGTCACCGGCGGCACCGGAGCACTCGGCGCGCTCGTGGCCGAAAGACTGATCCAGGCCGGGGCGGAGCACCTGGTGCTTCTCTCTCGCCGTGGCGAGGAAGCGCCGGGAGCCGCAGACCTGCGCGAGCGGCTGGAAAAGCTCGGCGCCCGCGTCAGCATCCACGCCTGTGACGCCTCGGACCGCTCAGCACTGTCCACAGTGGTCGATGGCCTCGAAGACCTGAAGGTGGTCGTGCACACCGCGGGCGTCCTCGACGACGCCTTGCTCGACGACGCCACGCCGGAGCGGTTCGACGCCGTCGCCCGGCCGAAGGTCGCCGCCGCCCGGCACCTGCGTGAACTCACGACCGACCTCGACGCGCTGGTGCTGTTCTCCTCGGTGGCCGGCGTGCTCGGCAACGGCGGCCAGGCCGCCTACGCCGCCGCGAACGCGGAACTCGACGCGCTCGCGACGCAGTGGCGGGCCGAAGGCGTCCCGGCGGTGTCGATCGCTTGGGGTCCGTGGGCCGAGGGCGGGATGGCCGAGGCCGTCGACGACGCCGTCCGCCGCAAGGGTTTGCGCCCGATGACCCCGGAAGCCGCGGCGGAGGAGTTCGTCCGGGCGATCGTCACCGGGGACACCTGTGTCACCATCGCCGACTTCGACTGGCAGTCGTTCTTCGAGGACTTCCGGCCGGCTCCGATGCTCGCCGAGTTGCCGCGTCCGGAAGCCTCCGCCACCGCCGCGGCCCCGGTGGCGGATCTGCGATCACAGCTCACCGGGCTGATCGAACCCGAACAGCGACGGTTGCTGCTCAAGGTCGCCCGCGAGACCGTCGCGCGCGTGCTCGGACATCCGGACACGTCGGCGATCGGCCCGGACCGGGCGTTCACCGAACTCGGGTTCGACTCGCTCACCGCGGTCGAACTGCGCAACCGGCTCGACGCCGCGACCGGTCTGGCCGTACCCGCGACGCTCGTGTTCGACCATCCGACACCGCAAGCGCTTGCGGCGTATCTCTGGCGGGAACTGGCCGGTACCAAGGACGACACCGCCGACTTGGACGGTCTTTTCGACGGCCTGGAAGCCGCGCTGGGCCGTCTCGACCCGGGAAGCGACGACCACGCCAAGGCGGGCGCACGCCTGCGAACTCTCGCCGAGCGCCTGGACGGCCCCGGCTTCACGCCGTCTTCGGACGACGAACTCTTCGCCTTCATTGACCAGCAACTCGGCGCCTGAGCCCGAGTGCACGCGAACTCGACCGATGAGTGGGGACACCGTGGGTGAGAACGACAAGCTTCGCGACTACCTGACGCGAGTCACCGGCGAACTGCAGCGCACGCGCGGCAGGCTCGCCGCGCTGGAGGACCGCGCCGCCGAACCGATCGCGATCGTCGGCATGGGCTGCCGGTTCCCGGGCGGTGTGCGTTCGCCGGAACAGTTCTGGGAACTGCTGACCGCCGGGGAGCACGGTATCTCCGGATTCCCCGACGACCGTGGCTGGGACGTCGGCGCGCTCGTCGACCCGGATCCGGATCATCTGGGCACCAGCTACGTGGACCGAGGCGGATTCGTCGACGGCGCCGGGGAATTCGATCCCGAGTTCTTCGGTATCTCGCCGCGTGAGGCCGTCTCGATGGACCCGCAGCAGCGCCTCCTGTTGGAGACGTCGTGGGAGGCCCTGGAACGCGGCGGGATCGACCCGACGTCGTTGTCCGGCAGCCGTGCGGGTGTCTTCGTCGGCACCAACGGCCAGGACTACGGCCGCGACCTGCCCAAGGGTGTCGAAGGTGTCGAGGGCTACCTCGGCACCGGCATCTCCGGCAGTGTCCTTTCCGGACGGATCTCCTACGTCCTGGGGCTGGAAGGTCCTTCGGTCACCGTCGACACCGCGTGTTCGGCGTCGCTGGTCACGCTCCACCTCGCCGTCCGGGCGCTGCGCGCGGGCGAATGCGACCTCGCGCTTTCCGGTGGTGCCACCGTGATGGCGAGCCCGGACGCGTTCATCGAGTTCTCCCGCCAGCGCGGCCTCGCCCGCGACGGCCTGGTCAAGGCGTTCGCCGCCGGGGCCGACGGCACCGCGTGGGGTGAGGGTGCCGGCATGATCGTGCTGGAGCGGCTTTCCGACGCCCAGCGCAACGGCCACCAGGTCCTGGCCGTCGTCCGGGGCTCCGCCGTCAACCAGGACGGCGCGTCCAACGGCCTCACCGCTCCCAACGGGCCTTCGCAGCAGCGCGTCATCCGCCAGGCACTGGCCGACGCCAAGTTGTCCACCAAGGACGTCGACGTCGTCGAGGCGCACGGCACCGGTACGACCCTGGGCGACCCGATCGAGGTCCAGGCCCTGCAGGCCACCTACGGCCGCGACCGCGGTGAGCGGGGACCGCTGCTGCTCGGCTCGGTGAAGACGAACATCGGCCACACCCAGGCCGCGGCCGGTGTCGCCGGGATCATCAAGATGGTCCTGGCCCTGCGCACCGGGATCCTGCCAGCCAGCCTGCACATCGACGCGCCGAGCCCGCAGGTCGACTGGTCGCCCGGCACGATCGAACTGCTGGCGTCCGCACGTTCCTGGCCGGAGGGGGAGACCCGCCGGGCGGGAGTCTCGTCGTTCGGTATCAGCGGCACCAACTCCCACGTTCTCCTCGAACAGGCGCCCGCCATCGAGCCGTCCACAGAGAACGCCGTTACCCCGCCGGTGATCCCGTGGGTGCTGTCCGGCCGGACTCCGGCGGCTTTGCGCGCCCAGGCGCGGGCGCTGCTCGACGTCGAGGGCGCCCCGGCCGACATCGGCTGGTCGCTCGCCGCGACCCGCACCACGTTCGAACACCGCGCCGTCGTCACCGGACGCGACGAAGCCACGTTGCGCGCCGGACTGACGGCGGTCGCCGAAGGAAACCACGACGTCGGCGAAGCCACCGACGGCAGCCTGGCGGTGTGCTTCACCGGCCAGGGCTCGCAGCGGCTCGGCATGGGGCGCGAGCTTTATGCGGCGTACCCGGCCTTCGCCGCCGCCTTCGACGAGATCTGCGAGTACCTGCCGGGTGTGCGCGAGATCGTCTTCGGTGACGACGCGGATGCCCTGAACGACACCGGGAACGCCCAGCCCGCGCTCTTCGCGCTGGAGGTTTCGCTCTACCGCCTGGTCGAATCCTGGGGCGTGGTGCCGGAATTCCTGATCGGTCACTCCGTCGGCGAGCTGGCCGCGGCACATGTCGCCGGCGTCTGGTCGCTGGAGGACGCGGCCGCGCTGGTCTCCGCGCGCGGACGGCTGATGAGCGCGCTGCCCCGCGGTGGCGCGATGTGCGCGATCGAGGCGGCCGAGGATGAGGTCCGCGCGGCTCTTGTGCCAGGCGCGGACGTGGCGGCCGTCAACGGCCCGCGCGCCGTCGTGGTCTCCGGCACCGAGGACGCCGTGCGCGCCGTCGCGGCCGTGTTCACCGAGCAGGGCCGCCGGACCAAGAACCTCGCCGTCTCCCACGCCTTCCACTCGGCGCTGATGGACGGCATGCTCGCCGAATTCGGCGCCGTCGCCCGCCGCGTCACCTACCGGACGCCGAAGATCGCGCTGATCTCCAACGTCACCGGCCGCATCGCCGCGACGAGCGAGATCCACGACCCGGAGTACTGGGTCCGGCACGTGCGTGAAGCCGTGCGGTTCGCCGACGGCGTCCAGGCGCTGGCCGAAGCCGGGGTCACCCGCTTCCTGGAGCTCGGACCGGACGGCGTCCTTTCCGCCGCGGGCCAGGAAAGCGCCGACGGCCTGTTCGTCTCCGCCCTGCGCCGTGACCGGCCGGAAGCCGAAACCTTCGTCGCCGCGCTGGCCGCGGTGCACACCCATGGCGGAAAGGTCGGCTGGGCCGCCGCGTTCGAGGGCGCGCGTGCGGTCGACCTGCCCACGTACCCGTTCCAGCGCGAGTTCTACTGGCTGCCGCCGACGCACGCCGCCGGTGACGCGGCCGGGCTCGGCCTCGGCTCGCTGGACCACCCGCTGCTCGGCGCCGCCGTTTCGGTCGCCGACGCCGGTGGATTCCTGTTCACCGGAAGCCTTTCCCTTCGCACGCACCCGTGGCTGGCGGAGCACGCGGTGCACGGCCAGGTCGTCGTGCCCGGCACCGCGCTCGTCGAACTCGCCGTGCGTGCCGCCGACGAAACCGGCCTCGCCGTCCTCGAAGAGCTGACCCTGCAGACGCCGTTGGTACTGCCGGAAAGCGGTGCCGTCCAGGTCCAGCTGTGGGCCGGGACGCCGGAGGAAGCCGGCCACCGCCCGCTCACCGTGCACTCGCGTCCGCACGGCGCGGGGGAGTGGACGCTGCACGCCACCGGCGCGCTCGCCCCGTCCGCGTCCGCGCCGGACTGGGCGCTGACCGAGTGGCCGCCGCCCGGTGCCGAGGCCGTCTCCCTCGAAGGCCGGTACACCGAACTGGCCGCTGTCGGCTTGGAGTACGGCGAGATCTTCCAGGGCCTGCGGGCCCTCTGGCGCGACGGCGAGCACACCTACGCCGAGGTCTCCCTGCCCGAATCCGCACGCGACCAGGCGGGCCGGTTCGGCCTGCACCCCGCGTTGCTCGACTCGGCACTGCACGCCCTCGCCGAAGGCGACGGCCCCGCGCGCCTGCCGTTCGCG
>NZ_JACBXD010000140.1 GCF_013870525.1 Amycolatopsis pittospori | reverse complement strand
CCCCGCCCACCCGGTCTGCAGCCTCGACGCGATCGCCGCCGACGTCGCCCCCGGCGAAGCACCGTTCCTCGTCCTCACCGACGCCCGGCGCCGCGAGGTCTACTGGGCCGCGTACGCCGCCGACGGTTCCCGCACCGACGGCCCGCACGTCCAGCGTCCGGCCGAACTCGACACCACCGTCAAGGTCGCGGCGGGCGACGGCGCGCTCCTCTACGCGGACGCTCTCGGCGTCCAGCCGATCGAGCCGCGCTTCCCGTCACCCCTCGGGCTGGTCCGGGCCGCTCGCGAAGCACTCCAGAGCGACACCGAACCCGCGCCGCTCACCCCGCTCTACCTCCGCCGCCCTGACGCCGTCGAACCGGCCGCGCGCAAGAAGGTGACCACGCCGTGAGGTTGGAACCCTTACGCCGCAAGGATATTCCCCGCTGTGTCGAGATAGAGAAGATCCTCTTCCCCGGCGATTCGCCCTGGAACGCCCACGCCTTCCACGCCGAACTCGACGCCGGTGGCCACTATCTGGTCGCACGTCCGGATGACAGCGACGAGATCGTCGGTTACGCCGGGCTCGCCGTCGTCGGCCGCCGCGGAGACTACGAGACGAGCATCCACACGATCGGCGTCGACCCTGGCCGACAGCGCAACGGCGTCGGCACCGCGTTGCTGATGGCGCTGCTCGGCCGCGCGGACGAACTCGACGCGCCGGTCTTCCTCGAAGTCCGCACCGACAACGACGCGGCGATCACGCTCTACGAGCGGCATGGTTTCGAACGCATCGGCCTCCGGAAGCGCTATTACCAGCCCTCCGGCGCCGACGCCTACACGATGGCCCGCCCGCGGGCCCAGGTCCGAGACGAGGTGGCGGGCTGATGCCACGCATCATCATGGGCATCGAGAGTTCGTGCGACGAGACCGGCGTCGGTCTCGTCCGCCTGCACGACGACAACACGGTCGAACTCCTCGCCGACGAGGTCGCCTCCAGCGTCGACCAGCATGCCCGCTTCGGTGGCGTCGTGCCCGAGGTCGCCAGCCGTGCACATCTGGAGGCGATGGTCCCGACCGTCGAACGCGCCTTCGCCACCGCCGGACTGAAACTGTCCGATGTGGACGCCATCGCGGTGACCGCGGGTCCGGGCCTCGCCGGTGCGCTCCTGGTCGGCGTCGCCGCCGCCAAGGCGTACGCCGCCGCGCTGGACATCCCGCTCTACGGCGTCAATCACCTGGCCGGTCACATCGCCGTCGACACCTTGCAGCACGGCCCCTTGCCGGAACGCTGTCTCGCGTTGCTCGTCTCCGGCGGGCACACGCAATTGCTTCTGGTGGACGACATCGCGTCCGAGATCACCGAACTAGGGTCCACTGTGGACGATGCCGCCGGTGAGGCATACGACAAGGTCGCCCGCGTCCTCGGCCTGCCCTATCCGGGCGGCCCGCCCATCGACAAGGCCGCCAAGAACGGTGACGGCAAGGCCATCGCGTTCCCTCGCGGCATGACCGGACCCCGCGACGCCAAGTTCGACTTCTCCTTCTCCGGCTTGAAAACCGCTGTCGCTCGCTGGGTCGAAGGCGCCGAGCGCCGCGGCGAGGAGATCCCTGTCGACGACGTCGCCGCGTCGTTCCAGGAGGCCGTCGCCGACGTCCTCACCGCGAAGGCGATCCGCGCGGCCAAGGAACACGGAGTCGACACGCTGGTGATTTCCGGTGGGGTGGCGGCGAATTCGCGGCTGTCCGAGCTCGCCGCGGAACGCTGCGCGGCGGCCGGGATCGCACTGCGGGTCCCGCGCCCGCGCCTGTGCACGGACAATGGCGCGATGATCGCGGCGCTCGGCGCACACGTGGTCGCCGCCGGCCGACCGCAAGCGTCACTCGACTTCTCCGCGAATCCCGCGCTGCCGGTCCAGATCGTCTCGATCTAGCGCAGTTCCGAGACGGTGGGCGACACCGCGGGCGCCAGGTTGAGGAGTTCTTCGAGCGCGGCCACCGTCAACGCGGCGGCATTGCCGTCACCGTAAGGGTTTTCGACGTGAGTCGGATGAAGGTCTCCACGCAGGACCTTCGCGGCGGTGTCGGCGATGAGAGCGGTGTCCGTCCCGACCAGCCACGCACAACCGGCCTCGATGGCCTCGCGCCGCTCGGTGACGTCGCGGAGTACGAGGACGGGCGTGCCGAAGGTCGGCGCTTCCTCTTGGATACCGCCGGAATCGGTCAGCACGAGTTCGGCCAGCCGCAGCGCGCGCACGAGATCCGGGTATTCGAGCGGTTCGGTGATCGTCACCCGGGGCGTCGCGCCGAGCGCGGTCAAGACCTGCTCCCGCACCGCCGGATTGGGATGCACCGGGAACAGCACCTGGACGTCGCTGTGCTCGGCGACGATCAGTTCGATGGCCGCGAGCGTGCGGCTCAGCGGCTCGCCCCAGGATTCGCGCCGATGCGACGTGACCAGCACGAGGCGTTCGTTCGCCTCGGCGATCTCCATCTCCAGCAAGGCGAGTGCGGTGTCCCTTGCCGGGAGATCGCGTTCGGCGATCTCGATCACGGCGTCGACGACGGTGTTGCCGGTGACCGCGATCCGTTGGCGTGGAACACCTTCCGTGCGTAACGCGGCCGCGGCGCCCGGCGTCGGCGCGAGATGCAGGGCGGCGATCCGCGAGATCATCTGTCGCGTGCCCTCTTCGGGGAACGGCGCCGCGAGGTCGTGCGTGCGCAGCCCCGCTTCGAGGTGCACGACCGGGATCCCCAGCCAGAACGCGGCGAGCGCGCCGGCCAGCCCGGTGGTCGTGTCGCCCTGGACGACGACAGCGGCCGGGGCCACCTGTCGCAGCAACCGGTCGAGCGCGGGCAGCAGGCCGGAAACGAGTTCCGCCTGCGTGCCAGTGGTGCGAGGCGGTGTGTCGAGCCACGCGTCGACAGGCAGGCCGAACGGGAGCAATGCCTGCTCGACCATGCCCTGATGCTGTCCACTGTGGACGACAAAAGGCCGTAGGTGCGGGTGCTCCGCCAGCGCCAGTGCCAGCGGCGCGAGCTTGACCGCCTCCGGGCGGGTCCCGGCCAGCAACATCACATCCACGCGTTCGTGCTCCTCATCCACATTTTCGAGTGTCCCGGAAGAACCGGGTGACGGCCGCCGGCGTGCGAGGGGCCCACGCCGGCGGCCGTCCTGTTCGGGGAGCGTCAGCCCCCCACCTTGCCGAGCCGTTTCGTGCGGCGATAGCCGGCGACGACCGCGATGGTTCCGAGAACCAGCAGGATCACGCCGACGGCCAGCCACCAGCCGACATCAGCCCCGGTGGCGGCGAGGGCACCCACCCCGCCACCGGCGACGCCGACCCCGGCGCCAGGCAACTTGTACATCTGGACCTCACCTCACCCAGGTCAGGCGGTGGTCGCGGAACGACGGCCGCGGACGACGCGGATACCGACCGGGACGGCGACGGCGCCGAGCAGGCCGAGACCGATCCACAGTCCCGCGCCGGAAGCGAGCGGCACGGGGAGACCGGCCGGACCGCAGGTGGCGGACGAGACGATGACGTCCCCGGAGCCGAGCGGGTTGAGCGCCTGGCCCAGCAGCTTCACGTGGATCGCGTTGACGGTCAGGCTGCCGTCGTCGTTCTTGATCTGCTCGTTCAGGATGATCGTCGCGACGTTGATGTTGCCGAGACCGACCTTGACCTGGGTGTTCGGCGCCGGCGTGGAGTCGACCGCGCCCGCGCTGCCGAGGTTCGCCCCGACCAGGGTGGTCGCGCCCTGCACACCCTTCTGGGTCGCGTTGCAGGTGGCTTCGACGGCCTTGACGCTGACGTCGCCGAGGGCGGTCTTCAGCAGCGGCAAACCGACATCGGCGGTGCTGGCCTTGGCCGTCACAGCACCGGAGTTGTCGTCCCGCTTGGCTTCGGTGTTGATCGCGCCCGCGGTCAGCACACCGGTGAGGTTGGCCTTCGCGAGGCTGTTGGTGGTCGGCCCGGAGGTCTTCGCTTCGGCGAGCGGTCCGGCCTTCACCGCGTCGAGGCCGAGGAGCTTCACATCGACCTTGACGCCATACGCGGAGCCGTCACCGGGGGCCGCCGAGGCGGGCGCCGCACCGGCGAGAGCCACGCTCGCCACCACAGCGGCGAGCACTCCGCCTCGTCGCAAGAGGTGCGTGTTCTTCAACTGGTCCTCCGAATTGATTCGTGGGGGTTTCTCTCATCTGCGATCGGCACTTGGGCACGACCGTTGCGGACGAATCCTCAGCTGGCCTGACTCGGCTCGCGGATCGTCTATCGCCGAGTGTTTCTTAAATTGCACAGAAAACGGCGAGGATCACCGGATCAGGTGGTCTTGCGGGCGTTTACCGCAGGTCGCCGAGAGCATCACTCGTTCGGCCTAGTCAGTTTCTCCACGATCGTGCCGAAAGGGCTCATGATCAAGTGATAAACGCGAACCCCGGTCGAAAGGGCCGGTTCCCGCTCACTTACTCTCGTCGGCGAGCTCCCTGTCCGCTTCGTCGAATCCATCGTCTGCAGCGTCTTTCCTGAGAGGGTCACCGTGGCCGTTGCGAGCGCTCCCTTGCCCAGTTCAAGCCGGTTTCCGCTGCGTATCGCGGTGCTGGCGGTGGTCGCCGTCGCGGTCTGCCTGGTGCTGACCGAACGCGTCTACCGGGTGTTCGAAGTGCAGCTCGCCGGGCTGATACTGCGAGTCATCACCACATCGGGTGTCTTTGTCGCCGGTGAACGCGAGACTGTCTACTTTGGGTTGTCAGGCGATACTCCACTCGGGTTGAGAATGACGCCGGAATGCTCTTCGGCATTCATGTTGCTACCGCTGCTATTAGTGACCGCCGTCATGTTGTATTTCCGCCCCAGGAATGCGAAGAGACTGTTCTCCTCGCTCGCCATTTCCGCGGTCGTGGTCATTCTTGTCAATCAGATGAGGGTTTTGGCGATCGTCGGTCTGGTGAACTGGCTCGGCGTCGACGAAGGTTATTACTGGGGTCACACTCTGCTCGGTTCGATGGTCAGCGTTCTCGGTGGCGCGGTCGCCCTCGTGCTGTTCGTCTGGCTGAGTACCCGCAAGTCCCGGGCCGAGCGCGAGGCCGCCTGATGGGCGGCGGCTCGATCAAGATCCTGCTGGCGATCACGCAGGCCTTCGCGCTCACCATGAGCGTCGCGTTCATCGTCTACGTCGTCGTGATCGTCGTGCCGTACCTGCGGCGCAAACCCGCGCCCACCGGCGATCCCGCCGACTTCACCTGGCACTTCTTCGTTCCGTGCCGCGACGAGCAGACCGTCATCCGTGAGACGGTGCGATACCTGCGCTCGACCTTCCGGCACGCGCACGTCTGGGTCGTCGATGACGACTCCGAGGACCGTACGGCCAGGGTGGTTCGGTCGATCTGGCGACGTAACGGCGGTTTCGACCCGTATCTGCACCTCGTTCCCCGGCGTCGTCCGGAAGCGAGGACAGGGAAGGGCGACGCGCTCAACGCGGCCTACCAGGCGCTCAACGACTGGATGGGGCCCGGCGCGAGCCGTGACGACGTGGTCGTCGTGGTCGTCGACGCGGACGGGCGTCCGGCGGAGAACTGCCTCGAAGTCTGTGCCGCGGACCATCTTTTCGGCGACGAGACGATCGGCGCTGTGCAGCTCGACGTCTGGATGGGCAACGCCGACAGCCGTCCGCCGGGGAAGAACTGGTTCTCGCGCGCGTTCGGGCTGAAACTGGCACAGATGCAGGATCTCGAATTCCGCACGGCCATCGCGGCCATCCAGACCTCGCGCGGGTTCACCGGCACGATCTCCATGGGCGGCAACGGTCAGTTCACGCGACTGTCCGCATTGGACTCGATCGCCGGCCCGGACGAGCAGCCGTGGCGCGGCTCGCTGCTGGAGGACTTCGAACTCGGCGTGCATCTGCTGACCGAGGGTTGGCGAACCGGGTTCACACCGGACTCGCATGTGAAACAGGAAGGGCTGTACAGCCTGCGGCGGTTCCTGGTGCAGCGCACGCGGTGGGGGCAGGGGACCATGCAGTGTTCGCGGTACCTGCGGCGGATCTGGGACTCGCCGCATCTGAGCACGCTGGGCGCGGCCGAGATGATGTACTACCTGGCGCAGCCGTGGATGCAGTTGCTCGGCTCGCTGCTGTACCCGATCCCGTTCATCCTGCTGCTGTTCAGCACCGCGGGGGATCCGGCGCAGGTGTGGACGTGGTTCACCGACGGCGCGTGGATCCTGTTCGCGATCTACGGCTCGTTCGGGCTGCTGCCGTTCATCGTGTGGGGCCCGATCTATCAGTTCAAGTGCCTGAAGAGCCGCAACCTGCTTCGCGGGATAGGGCTGGGCTTCGCCTACGCGCTGTACATCTACACGTTCTACATCACGTCGTGGCGGGCGCTGTTCCGTCTGGTCCGCGGCCGGAACGGCTGGTCGAAGACGCGGCGGAACACCGAGCACGCCCCCGGCGTCAAGGTCGCCCTGGACTCCTGACCCTGGCGCCCCAGATCGCGTTCAGCCCGCTGAACGCGATCTGGGGGCGGGGGTCAGAAGGCGGGCAGGATCCGGACGTCGTCCGCCTTCACGAACGCGATCCGGTGTCCGAACTGGATCTGGACGTAGCGCGTCTTGCCCTTGACGACAACGTGGTTCGCCGGGTCGAACGTCGTCGCCGAGTAGTACTCGGACCCGAGCACGTTGCCCACCGAGTACCGCTGCCCGGCCGAGAACGTGTACGGCAGCGGGACGACCTGCTGGACCGGCACGTTCGCCGGATAGGCCTCGGCTTCGGGGTACGCGCGTCCGAAGACCGGCACGGTCTCCAGGCCGGGCTTCGGCGTGACGACCAGGCCGAACGCCGGGCTCGTCGTGCGCGAGTCACGGAACCAGCCCTTCTGGCCCAGGTACCAGATCGCCGTCCAGCCGCCGCGGCGTTCCGCCACGACGTAGCGCTGGCCGGTTTCCGCCCGGCTGCCGATGTCGGAGACGGCCATCGTGCTCGCCGAGCCGTCCGGGCGGAGGCCGATGTCCTTGAGCAGCGGCGCCGAGTCGGTCGGCTCGCTGCGCAGCACGACTGAACCGGAACCCCTTGCCGGGCAAGGCTTTCCAGCGGTTTCACAGCCGGTGAACGCGGGCTGGTTCGTGGCGAAGTCCGGGGTGATGGTCACCAGCGGCGAGCCAGGACGGCCGAAACCGGACAGCGGCGCGCCCATCAGGTCGAAGTAATGCGCCCAGTCCCAGTACGGGCCCGGATCCCAGTGCATGCCCTTGATCGTCGACGGGATCGTGCCGGGGACGTTGTCGTGGCCGATGATGTGCGCGCGGTCCAGCGGGATGTCGTACTTCCGCGCGAGATAGCCGACGAGCTTCGCGGAGGTGCGGTACATCGCCTCCGTGTACCAAGTGCCCTTCGCGGCGAAGCCTTCGTGTTCGATGCCGACGGACTTCGCGTTGACGTACCAGTTGCCCGCGTGCCAGCCGACGTCCTTGGTCGGCACGTGCTGCGCGATCTGACCGTCGGCCGAGCGGATCGTGTAGTGCCAGCTCACGTACGTCGGGTCGGTGACGAGGTCCATCGCCGTGTCCCAGTAGCCCTCGGTGTCGTGGATGACGATGTATTCGACCTTCTGGCTCTTCGGCCGGTCCGCCTTGTCGTGGTTGCCGTAGTCGTTGTTCGGCAATTCCTGATACGGCGCCGGCACCGATAGGCACGAGACCGTCTTCGGGCACTCGGTCTTCGGGTTGTCGGCTTGCGCGCGTACCGGGCTCACGGGAGTCGCGGCGAGGGTGACGTTCTGGCCGTCGTCGGTCTTGCGGGCGACGCCCTTGGACATGGTGTCGAAGACTTCGTCGGCGAAGGCGTGCGCGCCCGCGGTGTCCTTCGCGCCGCTGTAGCGCGCGACGCTGCTGTACCAGTCCTGCGCCTTTTCGCTGCGTACGCCTGCTTCGCGTTGGTACTTCGCTAGCAGCGCGGCGCCACCGCGGATGTTCTGCGTGGTGTTCGTGCGCAGCGTCGCGACGTCCTGGCCGATCAGCGCGGACGCCTCGTCGATGGTCTGCAGACCGGGCGGCGGAGTCGTCGGCGCCGGTGCCGCCGGGGCTTTCGCCCGGCGAGCGTCGTCGCCGCGCGGGTCTTCTTCGCCTTCGTCGTGATGCGTGCCGCCGGTGCCCGCTTCGCGCAGGTCGGTCAGGTGCATCGGGCCGTAGCCGGCGGACGTGCTCGGGGTGCCGGCGTTGAAGTCCCAGCGGGACTCCAGGAAGGAGACGCCGAGCAGGACGCTTTCGGGCACGCCGAACTCCTGCGCGGCGGCCGCGAAGTCCCGCTGACGCTGCTGATCCGCCGGGGCGGCGTCGGCTGGGACAGCGGCGAGGAGCCCGGCGGCGAGGGTGAGGACCGCGAGTCCGGCGGTCCGTTTGGACCTGCGCCGGAGCGGTTCGGGAACTACGGGACGGAAGGGACGCGGCATGGGCGTGTACCCCCAGTGTCTAGGTCTGCTGTACAGGACCGACCCCAATGTCGGAACCTAACCAGAAACCGGCCCCCTTCGTAAGGTCCCTCCGAGTCGCGTTCAGCGGGCTAAACGCGATCTGGGGCAAGGTGGAGGGCATGACCGGGGTGAGGGAGCTTCTGCAGGAGAAGGACCACGTTTTCCTGGATTTCGACGGGCCCGTGTGCGACGTGTTCGCCGAACTGCCGGCGCGGGAGGTGGCCGACAGGCTCAAGAAGCTCGTCGGGCCCGATCTGCCTCGCGGGGTGAGCGCCTCCGCCAATCCGTTGGACGTGCTCCGGTACGCGGCTTCGTGCGGCCCGAGTACCGCCCACATCGTCGAACGGCAGCTCAGCCGGCTGGAGAACGAGGCCGTCTCGCTGGTCTCGCCCGCTCCAGGGGTGCCGGAGTTGCTCGGCGAATGGGCCGCGCAGGGGTTCACGGTGACGATCGTCAGCAACAACTCCGCCGAGGCGATCCGGTCCTTCCTCACGGTTCACGAGCTCGCTGAGCCGGTCCGCCGGATCAGTGCGCGGACCACAAGCGATCCGGATCGCTTGAAGCCGCACCCTGCGCTGCTCGACGCCGCGGTGAAGGCGCTCGGTACTTCGCCCGGGCAGTGCGTGATGGTCGGCGACTCCGCCGCGGACGTCCTCGCCGCTCGTACCGCCGGCGTCGCTTCTATCGCCTTCGCGCCTACGCCCGCGAAGCGCAAGGCTCTCGCTGCTCTGGCCCCCGATGCCCTGGTGACCGACCTCGCCGACCTGCGTTTAGCCCCCTAATCGCGATTTGAAGGGGGTCGGGTCAGTGGGGGAGTGAGCCCGTCGAACCCACGGTCCGCGTAGTCGTTCACCGCGCATCCTGCCGCGCGGATCAGCCACACTCCGGCGATGAAGACGGCGAGGATCCACAGCGCCCACAGCGGCGGCACCGTCCCTCCCTCTCGGATACGGACGCCCTCGCGTCTCGAGGTGCCGGGATTTCACCGCCGCCTGTCCGGCCCGGAACTGGCAGGGAGCAAAACGGCCGGTCAGGCGCTCGCCAACGACATTTCCGCGGGGTGAGCGGACCCTCCTTGCGAAGCTGGCACTCACATGGCTAGAGTGCTAATTGCACGGCCCGAACACGCCCCGGCACCCGCGACGGCGGGGGTGGTAGGAGCCGTAACTCATCCTGCCAACGCTTTCGACGACCGTGGAGGTCAACCCGGTGAGCGTGAACATCAAGCCGCTCGAGGACAAGATCGTTGTCCAGACGAGTGAGGCCGAGGAGACGACCGCTTCCGGCCTCGTCATCCCCGACACCGCCAAGGAGAAGCCCCAGGAGGGCAAGGTTCTGGCCGTGGGCCCGGGCCGCATCGACGACAAGGGCAACCGCGTCCCGCTGGACGTGGCTGTCGGCGACGTCGTCATCTACTCCAAGTACGGCGGCACCGAAGTGAAGTACAACGGCGAGGACTACCTGATCCTTTCCGCTCGCGACGTGCTGGCCGTCATCAACTGACGTCCGCTCTCAGCGCATGACGCCCCGGGCCCCGCATTGCCGGGGAACGGGGCGTTCGTGTTTTCCGAGCTTTAGAACTGGAAGGTAAGCGGAACAGGCTATGCCCAAGCAGATCAGTTTCGACGAGGACGCTCGTCGCGCGCTCGAGCGCGGGGTGAACAAGCTCGCCGACGCGGTCAAGGTCACCCTCGGCCCGCGCGGTCGCCACGTCGTGCTCGACAAGAAGTTCGGTGGCCCGACCATCACCCTGGACGGCGTCACCGTCGCTCGCGAGATCGAGCTCGACGACCCGTTCGAGAACCTCGGCGCCCAGCTCGCCAAGAGCGTCGCCACCAAGACCAACGACGTCGCCGGTGACGGCACCACGACCGCGACCGTGCTCGCCCAGTCGCTGGTGAAGGTCGGCCTGCGCAACGTCGCCGCCGGCGCCAACCCGACGGCCGTCGGCCGCGGCATCGAGGCCGCCGCGGAGAAGGTCATCGCGGTTCTCAAGGAGAAGGCGACCCCGGTCAAGGGCCGCGACAACATCGCCCAGGTCGGCACCGTCACCTCGCGTGACGCGGCCATCGGCGCCCTGCTCGGCGAAGCCGTCGAGCGGGTCGGCGAGGACGGCGTGATCACGATCGAGGAGTCGTCCACCCTGGCGACCGAGCTCGTGATCACCGAGGGTGTGCAGTTCGACAAGGGTTTCCTGTCGGCGCACTTCGCGACCAACCCGGAAGAGCAGAAGGCGATCCTCGAGGACGCCTACATCCTGCTGGTCCGCGAGAAGATCTCGGCCCTGGCCGACCTGCTCCCGGTGCTGGAGAAGGTCGTCGAGGCCAAGAAGCCGCTGCTGATCATCGCGGAGGACGTCGACGGCGAAGCGCTGTCGACCCTCGTGGTGAACTCGCTGCGCAAGACGATCACCGCCGTCGCGGTCAAGGCGCCGTTCTTCGGTGACCGCCGCAAGGCGTTCCTGGACGACCTCGCGGTCATCACCGGTGGCGAGGTCATCTCGGCCGAGATCGGGCACAAGCTGTCCGAGACCACGCTCGCCCAGCTGGGCAACGCCCGCCGGATCGTCGTCACCAAGGACGACACCACGCTCGTCGACGGTGCCGGCACCAAGGACGACATCGCCGGGCGGGTCTCGCTGATCCGCAAGGAGATCGAGAACACCGACTCCGACTGGGACCGCGAGAAGCTGCAGGAGCGGCTGGCGAAGCTCGGCGGCGGTGTCGCGGTGATCAAGGTCGGCGCGGCCACCGAGACCGAGCTCAACGAGCGCAAGCACCGCATCGAGGACGCCGTGGCTTCGACCAAGGCGGCCGTCGAAGAGGGCATCCTGCCCGGCGGTGGCTCGGCTCTGGTCCACGCGGTCAAGGAGCTCGACGGTGGCCTCGGCCTCGAGGGCGACGAAGCGACCGGTGTCCGGATCGTTCGCGACGCGCTGTCCGCCCCGCTGTTCTGGATCGCGACCAACGCGGGCCACGAGGGTGCGGTCATCGTGAACAAGGTCCAGGAGCAGAGCTGGGGGCACGGCTTCAACGCCGCCACCGGCGAGCTCACCGACCTGCTGGCCGCCGGCATCGTCGACCCGGTCAAGGTGACCCGGTCCGCGGTGGCGAACGCCGCCTCCATCGCCCGGCTCGTGCTCACGACGGAGAGCTCCGTCGTCGAGAAGCCGGCCGACGAGGAGCCCGCCGCGGCCGGTCACGGCCACGCGCACTAGCTCCACCCGTTCCACCGGAAGCGGGGCAGTACTCCACTCGGAGTGCTGCCCCGCTTTCTTGCGCCTGAGGCCCCTCGCCGACCTGCGTTTAGCGGGCTAATCGCGATCTGCAGGCGCCGGACGAAGCCCCGCGCGGACCTGCGTTTAGCGGGCTAATCGCGATCTGCAGGCGCCGGACGAAGCCCCGCGCGGACCTGCGTTTAGCGGGCTAATCGCGATCTGCGGGCAGGGGCGCGCGACCGCTCCGACCTGCGTTTAGCCCCCTAATCGCGATCTGGAGCCGGGGGGCGAAGCGTGCTGAAAGCGAAAACGCGGCAGGGCGGCACCCCACCCGGATGCCGCCCTGCCGCGTCGTCGAACCCGCTGGATCAGCCGTTCGACATGCTCAATGTGCGTTTGTCCGCCTTGATGATGTGCTCGCGTTCCGATTCCGACAGCCCGCCCCAGATCCCGTACGGCTCGTGCACGGCGAGCGCGTGGTTCCGGCACATGGCCAGTACCGGGCAGGCCAGGCAGACGGCTTTCGCCCTCGCCTCGCGGCGGGCTCTGGCGGGCCCGCGTTCGCCATCAGGGTGAAAGAAGGACGCGCTGTCCATGCCTCGGCACGACCCCTCCAGCTGCCAGTCCCATACGTCGGCGTTGGGTCCTGGGAGCCTGCGTGTGTCTGCCATCCTGACCGCCTCCGTCATCCGGTCGAAGCGTTTAACCTGCTCTGCTGCGCTGCGGATACTCCATTCGGTGCAACGGCGGTAACGTTAGAAGCGCGCCAATACTTGTTCAAGAGATTCAAGATGATTCAGCCGTTAGGCATCCCCCGGATGTGTGAGCACTACTTTGCGCTCCGGTTGCCGCCGTCCCGGCCTGCCTGGATATTGGGTCGAGTGGGATCTCGGATCAGCAGTGAAGAACCCACCCTGCCGGTGGCCTCGGTCGCACGCCGGCTCGGGGTCGCCCCGTCCACCCTGCGAACCTGGGACCGCAGATACGGCGTAGGACCCAGCCGCCACACCAACGGCCGTCACCGTCGCTACGGCAGTTCCGACATCGGTCGTCTCGAACTGATGCAGCGAGCCCTCCTTCGCGGCGCCTCGACGGCCGAAGCGGCGAAGTACGCGCTGGAGCAGATGCCGCGGACCGCGACCGAGAATCCCGAATCGCCCGTGGTCCAAGTGGAGGAACGGGCCGCCCCACCGCCCGCGGAGGACCAGGACGTCCCGTCCCGGCTCGCCAGACGCCTGAGCACGGCCGCGCTCGCGATGGACTTCGGCGCGGTCCAGCGCATGCTCGCCGACACGATCCGCGAACTCGGTGTCCTGCCCGCGTGGTCCGGCGTCCTCTCGCCGGTCCTGACCGCGCTCGGCGCCCGCTGGCGCGGGGTCAGCGCCGGGGCCGAGGTCGAATACCTGCTCGCCGAGTGCGTGTACGCCGCCCTCGTCCGCGCGACGCCGGTGCTTCGCGAGCCGCGCAACCAACGGCCGGTCCTGCTGACCTGTGTCCCGGAAGAACGCGACAACATGCCGATGTACGCCCTCGCCGCCGCGCTCGCGGGTCGTCGGATCGGGACCCAGCTCTTCGGCGCGTTCCTGCCGGCCGAGGTCCTGGCCGTCACCGTGCGCCGCAGCGTCCCGGCCGCGGTGGTGCTGTGGTCGGGACGACGGGCGACGGCGGATCCGCGCCTGTTCGCCAGGGTGTCCCGCGGCCGCCAGCGCAGCAGGCTGTTCGCATGCGGTCCCGGCTGGGATCCCGCGACGCTTCCGGACAAGATCGAACTGCTCGGCGAACTCACCACGGCCGCCGACCGGATCGAGCACGTTCTTGTCGGTGCGAGGCGATAGAAAGTACGCATGGAAGCGTCCTTGCGGTCCGCCGCGTTCGGCGACGGCGTGCCGCCG
>NZ_JACBXD010000014.1 GCF_013870525.1 Amycolatopsis pittospori | reverse complement strand
GTGAGCAGGCCGCTGGGCAGCCCGGCCAGCGCGGTGGAGTGCAGCATGTCCTGGAACAGCAGGGCGCCGACGGTGACTCCCGCCGAGAGCCCGATTCCGCTGAGCACCTGCGAGACGGTCAAGACGGTCAGGGTGCGTTTCTGTGTCCGGGACAGCGAAGACCCGGTGACCGGCTCGGTCAGGTGCTGGGACATCAGCCGAGCCGCAGGCGGTCGGCCAGTCCGGCGGCGGTGAACGCGGCCACGACGTCGTCGCGGCTTTCGGTGAAGTGCTGCCAGCTGTCGACGTGGACGGGGACGACCGCACGGGCGCCGAGGATCTCCGCCGCCTCCACGGCGAGGGCGCTGTCGAGGACGAGCAGCGCGCCGTCGAAGACCGGCTGCAGTCGCGGGGCCCCGGCGAAGAGCACGGCGGTGTCGACCGGGCCGAACCGGTCGGCGACCTGCCGGACGGCGTCCAGGGAGGCGTTGTCGCCGCTGACGTAGACGGTCGGCAGGTCCTGCGCTGTCAGGACGAAGCCGACGACGTCGCCCGTGACCTTCTCCGCGCCTTCCGGCCCGTGGAGTGCGGGCGCGCCGGTCACGGTCACCGCTCCCCCGTCCGGCCTGGTCAGTTCGACCGTCTCCCAGGTCCCCAGCCCCTTCGCGGTGCCGCCGAGACGTCCGGCGCCGCTGGGTGTGGTGAGCGTCAGCGGCACGTCGGCCAGCAGTTCCCGGCCGGAGTTGTCGAGGTTGTCGGGGTGCTCGTCGTGCGAGAGCAGGACGGCGTCGACGCGGCCGAGATCGGCGGGCTTCGCCGAGGCGGGGGCTGTCTTGGTGAGACCGGGTCTCCCGTCGGGCCGAGGGTAGTGGCCGGGTTCGTCGAAGGTCGGGTCGGTCAGGAAACGCAGGCCGCCGTACTCGATGAACGCGGTCGGCCCGCCGATGACCTGGACGGAAAGCTGCTCGCTGATCGGGTTCGTGCCGATTGCCATCGTCCACCTCACGGATAGGTATTGTTCTTTCCGTGAGCGACCCTAGACCGTTCTCACGGAAGAGTGCAATGGATTCCGTGAGACTTTCTCATGGTTGAACGCGACGCCTACCATGAGGACGTGGACGACACCGCCGGTTCCGACCTCGACACCGATGTCCTGCCGCCCGCCCCGGGCGCGGAGCAGTACATCGCGCTCGCGCTCGCCAACACCGCCATCGCGTTGCCCGGCGGACATTTCGTCGACCTCCTCGGCACCCCGGGCACGGCGGCGGACTGGCTGGCCGAGCAGGGGCTCGCCCCGCCCGACGCCGGCCTGCGGGAGATGTGCGCGGCACAGGTCCGGTCACTTCGGGAGCAGGTGAGGGTGCTGCTCGCGTCGCGGTCGTGCTCGGATCCGGCACCGCAGAGCGCGCTCAACGCCGTCAACGACGCGCTGAGCAAGGCGCCGACCGCGGAACTCCTGCGCTGGGATCCGATCCAGGGTCTGCACCGGACGGCCCCGCACCCGATCACCCAGATCGTCGAGCACGCCCTGGCGGTCCTCGCCGCCAACGCCGCGGACCTCGTCACGGGTCCGGACGCCGAACGGCTCACCGCCTGCGGATCCGCTCCGTGCACGCGGTTCTTCCTGCGCAACGGCCGCCGTCAGTGGTGTTCGGTGCGCTGTGGCGATCGGGCCCGCGCCGCCCGCGCCTACGCCCGGCGGTCCCAGCACGAACCGGTGTGAACTCCGGCTGTCACAACCCGTCCGCTCCCGGTGTCTTCATGGCGAACCGACATCAGGAGGAGACATGACCGGCACGACCAGGGTTCCCAAGGCCGAACTCACCGGAATCACGGGACGGCTCGTGAAGGCCTACAGCCGTCGCACTTTCGGTGAGGTACCCGAGCCCGCCGAGGTGATGTGGCATCACACCGCGGTGGTGATGAACATGAGCGCGTTCGGCCGCAAGGTCGAGAAGTGGGACAAGGTTGATCCGAACCTCAAGTCCTTCGCGCATATGGCGGTCTCGTCGCTCGTCGGGTGCACGTGGTGCCTCGACTTCGGATATTTCCACGCCCACAACGAAGGACTCGATGTGGAGAAGGCCCGCGAAGTGCCGCGGTGGCGCGAATCCGACGTCTTCACGCCGCTCGAGCGGCTGGTGATGGAGTACGCCGAAGCGATGAGCCGGACCCCGACGGAGGTCACCGACGAACTGGCCGCGGCGTTGCTCAAGGAACTCGGCCCTGCCGGGATGGTCGAGCTCACCGCGTCGATCGCGTTCGCGAACCTGTCCACGCGCACCAACAGCGCGCTCGGGATCGAGGCACAGGGCTTCGCCGCCGCGTGCGAACTGCGTCCGCTCGCGCGGCCGGACGCCGAGACGGTCACGCCGGCATGAGCGAGGATCCGTTCGTCATCCACCGCGGCCTGCTCTTCACCGTGGCCTACGAGATGCTCGGCTCGGCGGCCGACGCCGAGGACACCGTGCAGGAGACGTGGCTGCGGTGGGCCGACGTCGACCGGGCCGGGGTGCGCGACGCGCGGGCGTATCTGGTGCGGATCGTGACCCGGCAGGCGCTCAACCGGCTCCGCTCCCTCGCCCGGCGCCGCGAGGACTACGTCGGCGAGTGGCTGCCCGAACCCCTGCTGACCAGCCCCGATGTGGCCGAGGACGTCGAGCTCGCGGAAAGTGTCTCGATCGCGATGCTGACGGTGCTGGAGACGCTCAGCCCGACGGAGCGGGCGGTGTTCGTACTGCGGGAGGTGTTCGACGCGCCGTTCGGCGAGATCGCCGGGGCCGTCGGGAAGTCCGCGGGCGCCGTCCGGCAGATCGCCCACCGGGCCCGGGAACATGTCGCGGCGCGGCGTCCCCGGATGGAGGTCAGCAAGGCCGATCAGCGGGCGGCGGTGGAGAAGTTCCGGGCGGCGCTGGAAACCGGTGACCTGCAAGGACTTTTCGACATCCTCTCCCCGGAGGTCGTGATGGTCGCCGACGGCGGAGGGGTGGTGCAGGCGTTCCTGGAGCCGATTTCCGGTGCGAAGCGGGTGGCGCGGCTCCTGGCGGGCTTCCCCGAGCGTGTCGTCGGCGCGCATGTCGAGGTCGTGTGGATCAACGGCGCGCCCGCGCTGCGGATCGATCTCGGCGGCAGGCTCGACTCGGCGATCGGTTTCGTCATCGAGGACGGCCGCATCGCGCGGATCTACGCGTTCCGCAACCCGCACAAGCTCGCCCGGATCGAGGAGACGATCCCGTTGAGCCGGGCCTAGTGAGCGATCAGCGGCCGGACGGGGGTTCCGTAGTCGCCGGGCGGTAACGCGGGACGACGACGCTGGCGCCAGGTGCCGATCATCATCGTTCCGAGCCCGAGGACGGCGTAGGCGATCAGCCAGCCGGCGAAACCAGCGTCCGGTCGGCCGCCGAACGAGAGGTCGAGAAGGACGACCAGCGGGTAGAAACCGGGCACCGCGGTCTGGATGTCCAGGGCGCGCAGTTCGGTGTCGATGGTGGCCGAAGCGGTGTCCTGGGCGTACACCGGCCGCCGGAGGGTGCCGACGAGGATCACCGTGCAGCACAGGGCTGCCCAGCCGAGTCCGATGAGCCAGCCCCGTGCGTACGCCTTCTCCGAAGTGGTGAGGTACATGGCCGTCGCGAGCGCGGCGCCGCCGCCGAAGGTGATCACGGTCGAGGCCACGAACCAGGCGTCGAGGGCTTTGAAGACGGGCGGCCGTCCGGAGCGCCGGTCCATCACCGGGAGCGGCTCCAGTGTCCGTTCGCGGTGTGAACACGAAAGCCAAAGTGCGACCTGCAGGGAAGCGCAGATGACGTAGATGGTGATGCTCACTGGCAACTGGTCGCCGCGAAGCACGAAGAAGCCGATGCCCACGCTCAGCAGAAGGCTCACCGCCACGGCACCGGCGAGCCAGCGGAACCGGCCGGGTACCGATCGGCTCAGGCGGGGGCCGACACGGACGGCGATCAGTCTGGACGGCTCCCCCACCTCGATGCCGCGTTTGCCAAGCCACCCTCTGGTCCTCGCGACCTCTTCGTGGGTGAGGTCGGCCCGCCGGCCCGAATCGGTCTTCGGCATCGCTTCCCCTCGCTCGCCTATCGGATGTACGTCCGGAGGTGAACGACGGTTGCCTTGCCTTCGCGGGCGAGGCCGGAGGCTTGACTTACTCCTCACCGATACGAGGCGAACCGTTCCAGTAGCGGCTTCGGGGAGTCCTCGGCGAAGCAGAGAACGAGGCTCTCCGCCGACTCCGCCGCTGATGCCTCGCTTCGCGGGAACAGCGCCTTCTCGTAGGTCTCGAGGGCGGCTTCCACGTCGCCGGGATGGGCGGCGAGGGCGAGTCCCAGTTCGGCCCCGTCGAGCATCGCGAGATTGGCGCCCTCGCCGGCGAAGGGCGACATCAGGTGGGCGGCATCGCCGAGGAGGGTGACACCGGGGACGCGGTTCCAGCGGTGCCCGATCGGCAGCGCGTGGATCGGCCGCGAGGTGAGGTCGCCGTCCGCGTCGGTGATCAGTGCCCGCAGGCCCGCGTCCCAGCCGTCGAAGTGCTTCAGCACGGCGGCCTTCGCGCCGGGGATGTCGCTGAAGTCGACCGTGGAGGTCCAGTTCGCCTCGGTCTTCAGTGCGACGTAGACGTGCAGGCTGCCGCTGGTGTCGTGGTGGGCCAGGAACCCTTTGCCCGCACCGAGTCCGAAGAACATCCCGTCGCCGATGAGGGCGGCGCTCGCGGGATGACGGGTCAGCGCGTCGTGGAGGTGGACCTCGACGAACGAGACGCCTTCGTAGGAAGGCTTGGCGTCGGAAACCAAGGGCCGCACCCTCGACCACGCGCCGTCGGCGCCGATCAGGAGATCCGTGGTGAACGCCGTGCCGTCGGCGAGTGTGACCTCGTGACGGCCGTGGCCGAGCGAGCGGGTGCCGGTGACCTTCGCGCCCCAACGGACGACGCCCTCGGGCAGCGAGCCGAGCAGCAGATCGCGGAGGTCCCCGCGGGCTACTTCGGGACGTCCGCCGTCCCCGTCGTCCGTCTCCTCGAGGTGGACGACGGCGTGCTGGTCGACGATGCGCAGCGCCTCGCCGCCTGGGTGGACGAGGGTGCGGAACTCGTCGTGGAGACCGGCGGCGCGGAGTGCTTCCTGGCCGGACTCCTCGTGGATGTCGAGCATGCCGCCCTGCGTCCGGGCGGATGGCGAGGCGTCCAGGTCGAAGACCGCGGCTTCGATGCCGTTGACGTGCAGGACGCGGGCCAGGGTGAGTCCGCCGAGGCCGGCTCCGATGATCGCGATGGGGTGGTGGGTGGTCATGGCTGGGTCCTTTCGGGCGGTACGGCGGTGTGCGTGACTCCGGTGATCAGCACCTGCAGGCCCCACGAGAGTCGCTGGGCGGGCTGCCCGGAGAGGAGGTCGGCGGAGTGGGCGGCGATCTGCGGGTGGGTCGCCGCGTCGGCGTCTCGGACGGCGCGGGCCAGCGCGTCCCACTCCTCCGGCGATTCCTCGTCGGCGTGCTCGGCTGCGGTCGCCGTCGCGTGCTGCAGGAGGACGTCGACACCCCAGGCACGCCGTTCGGCCGGGACGTCCCCCTCGGCGAGCAGTTCCAGTAGCCGCTCGACCAGATCGAGGTAGTTCTCCCCGCTCGGACGCGCGACCAGCGCGGACAACGCGAGGCCGGGGTACTCGAGGAGCATCGCCGTGTACGCCGTGAGCAGTCGCTCGAGCTGTTCACGCCAGTCGCCCTCGGACGACGGCTCGATCGTGCCGAGCAGTTCGTCCAGGATCGCCGCGTGCAGCTCGGCGGTGTTGCGGACGTAGACGTAGAGCGAGGCCGCGCCGGTGTCGAGTTCCTGCGCCAGGCGGCGCATCGTGACCTTCCGCAGGCCTTCCTCACGCAGGATCCCGACCGCGGCCGCGACGATGCCGTTCCGCGTCAGCGCGGGTTTGGCCGGACGTTCCCGGCGGCTCTTCTCAGGTGCCATGCGGCCACCCTAACGAACATGTTCGCTCCGAACAAGTTCGTCACGAACATGTTCGACGCAGGTCACAGCCGAGGGAGTTACCTCTATCGGGGGTTTGTCCGTCCACTGCGGACTGAAATGACGACGGCAGAGAGATCTGCTCTCCCTGCCACTTCTAACCTATAGCGCACCTGGGGGCTTGTGGCAAGACCCCTGTCGTACCGCAGAATCTCCCGCCGAAGCGAAATCCGCGGAATTCAGGGGATCAATGAACAACGAGCTCGACCACACGGGGGAACACTTGATCGACGTCATCATCGCCGGCGGCGGACCGACCGGCATGATGCTGGGCGCCGAGTTGCGGCTTCACGGCGTGCACGTGGTCGTCCTGGAGAGGGACCTGGAGCTGACCAAGGTCGTCCGCTCGATGGGCCTGCACGCGCGCAGCATCGAGCTGATGGATCAACGCGGCCTGCTGGAGCGATTCCTCGAAAACGGCAAGAAGTATCCGGTCGGCGGCTTCTTCGCCGGCATCACCAAACCCTCGCCGGAACTGGACAGCGCCCACGCGTACGTCCTCGGCATCCCCCAGACCATCACCGACCGGCTGCTGACCGAACACGCCATCGAGGCAGGCGTCGACATCCGACGCGGACAGGAACTGGTCGGCCTCAGCCAGGACGAAGGAGGCGTGGACGTCGAACTGGCCGACGGCACCCGGCTGCGCGCGCGGTACCTCGTCGGCTGCGACGGCGGCCGGAGCACCGTCCGCAAGCTCCTCGGAATCGACTTCCCCGGCGAACCCGCCCAGGTCGAGACGCTGCTGGGCGAGATGGAGCTGACCGCCGACTGGGACACGGTGCTCCCGATCATGACCGAGATCCGCAAGACCCAGCTGCGGTTCGGCATCGGCCCGATCGGGGACGGGGTGTACCGCGTCGTCGTCCCCGCCGCGGGCCTGAGCGAAGACCCGCGGGTACTGCCGACCCTGGATGAGGTCAAGACACAGCTGCACGCCCTCGCTGGAACCGATTTCGGTGTGCACTCGCCGCGTTGGCTCTCCCGGTTCGGCGACGCCACCCGCCAGGCCGAGCACTACCGCGTCGGCCGGGCGTTCCTGGCGGGCGACGCGGCGCACATCCACCCGCCCGTCGGCGGTCAGGGCCTCAACCTCGGCATCCAGGACGCCGTCAACCTCGGCTGGAAACTGGCCGCGGCGGTCGACGGCCGGGCACCGGAGAACCTGCTGGACACCTACGAGACCGAACGGCATCCGGTGGCCGCCGCGGTGCTGAACAACACCAGGGCGCAGATGCAGCTGATGGCCCTCGATTCCGGATCACAGGCCGTGCGACGGCTGCTGACCGAACTGATGGACTTCGAGGAGGTCAACCGCTACCTGACCGAGAAGATCACCGCGACCGGGATCCGCTACGACTTCGGCGAAGGCCACGAACTGCTCGGCCGCCGGATGCCGGACGTCGAGCTGAAACAAGGGCACCTCTACGGGCTCATGCACGGTGGCCGCGGGATGCTGCTCGACCAGACCGGCCGGCTCTCGGTGGACAGCTGGGGAGACCGGGTCGACCACGTCGTCGACGTCAGCGAGGAACTCGACGTGCCCGCGATGCTGCTCCGCCCGGACGGCCACGTGGCGTGGGTCGGCGAAGACCAGCGGGAGCTGGAGGAGGCGCTGCGCCGCTGGTTCGGAGAGGGCGAAGTCCTCTAGTGCGCGGGAGCCGCCGGCTATTGGCTGGTGGCGTTCGAAACCCGCTGCCACGACAGGAGTTGATGACGATGACCGGACGGGTCGTGCACTTCGAGATTCCGTTCGAAGACGGCGAGCGCGCACGCGGTTTCTACCGGGAGGTCTTCGGCTGGAAGGCCGACGCGATGCCCGGGATGGACTACACGATGGTCTCGTCCGGACCGACGGTCGAGACCGGCATGCCGTCGGAGCCGGGCTTCATCAACGGCGGGATGCTGTCGAAAGACCTCAGTCCCTCCCCCGGCCCGGTGCTCGTGCTCGACGTCGGGAGCATCGATGACACGCTCGCGGTCATCGACAAACAGGGCGGCGAAACCCTCATCGGGCGCACCGCCGTCGGCGACATGGGCTTCTCCGCCTACTTCAAGGACCCGGAAGGCAACGTGATGGGTCTCTGGGAGACGGCGGGCCAAGCCTGACGCCCCGCCCGTGACCGGTGCGGCCCCGTACCGGTCACGGGCCTTGCGGCCCGCGATAGGGCAGCGTCTGGTTGTAGACGATGTTGGTGTTCGTGCTCCCGAACAGCGCCAGCTCGTTGACGATCTCCTCCAGCCGCCCCATCGACGGCGCCGCGATCTTCAGCGAATAACAGTCGTCACCGGTCGTGCGAAGACATTCGAGGATCTCGGTCCGCTCGGCCAGCAGCTTGTGCAGCGGCGCGTGCTTACTGCCCGGATACTTCAGCCGCACCACCGCGAGGACCACATACCCGGCCTTCTCCAGGTCGACGTCGGCCCGGTACCCGGTGATCACCCCGGCCGACTCCAGCCGCTTGACCCGATCCGTCGTCGCCGACGCGCTCAGGCTCACCCGCTTGCCCAGCTCGGTGAGCGGAAGCCGCCCGTCCTTCTGGAGCTCGACGAGGATCGCCCAGTCCGTCGCGTCAAGAGTCTCGGCCATCCGGCCATATTACCGGCAGATCCACGGCCCCATCGCCCTTACACCGGGAAAGATCCCTTCCCGGTTTTGGTCCGCGACGATAGTCTTGACCAGTGCAAATAGGTGTCAACGTCCCGAATTTCGGCCCGGGTACCGACCCCGGGATCCTCCGCGGCTGGGCCACCACGGTCGAAGGCCTCGGCTACGACCTGCTCATGGTGTCCGACCACGTCGCCATCACCCCGGACGTCGCCGAGCAGTACCCGGCGCCGTTCTACGAGCCCTTCACGACCCTGTCGTGGCTCGCCGGCGTGACCGACAAGATCCGGCTGGGCACCACCGTGCTCATCGTCCCGTACCGCCATCCGCTCCTGATCGCCCGCATGGCCGCGAACCTGAGCGCGCTCAGCGGCGGACGGCTCGTGCTCGGCGTCGCGTCCGGCTGGGCCCGCCAGGAGTTCGAAGCACTCGACGTCCCCTTCGAGAAACGAGGACGGCTGACCGACGACCACCTCGACGCCGTCCGGAAAGCGTGGTCGAACGACACCGACTACCGCGCGGGCGACATCCCGATCTGGGTCGGCGGCAACAGCGACGCCGGGATCCGCCGCGCCGTCCGCGTCGGCGACGCCTGGCATCCGCTACGGACCACCCTCCCCTGGCTCGCCGAGGCGCTCACCCGGGTCAAGACCATCGCCGACGCCCAGGACCGGCCGGTCCCCGCGTTCGCGCCGCGGATCCTGCTGAACCTCACCGACAAACCGGTCACCGGACCCGACCGCCGCGCCGGGGAAGGGACGATCGAGCAGATCGTCGACGACCTCGACCGGCTTCGCCACCTCGGCGCCGAGACGGTCGTCTTCGACCCGTTCTCCGGCGACCCCGAAGAGACCCGCCGTCCCGAAGCCGCCTGGCAGGCTTTGGCGACTGTGGCAGCACACTGGGAACTGGGCCGCTACCGGCCCGAAGGAGAACGATCATGACCGAAGAAGACGAGAAGTACCTCCGCCGGGCCATCGAGCTCGCCGCGAAGTCCCGCGCCGACGGCGATCCGCCCTTCGGCTCGCTCCTGCTCGGGCCCGATGGCACCGTCCTGGCCGAGGACCACAACACCTCGGTGTCGCAAGGGGACATCAGCCACCACCCGGAACTGAAACTCGCCGTCTGGGCCGCACGGGAACTGGAGCCCGCCGTCGCCGCCGCGACGACGATGTACACCAGCTGCCAGCCGTGCGGGATGTGCCAGGGCGCCATCGAACGCTCCGGCCTCGGACGGGTCGTGTTCGCCCTCTCCGGCGAGCAGGTCACCGCGCTCAAGCCGCCGGTCACCGGACCGGGCGTACGCCTGGAAGGCCCGGCGCTGTACGACGAGGCCCGCGTCCCCGTGGCGGGCTACTACACCTGAGCCTCGTGAGTGATTTGGGTCGTTCTAACGACCCAAATCACTCACGAGCCGTCGTGGCTAGGATGATCACGATGTCCGCCGAACTCGTGCCCTCCGCAGTGGAGCTGCTCAAGACCAGGCTGCCGGAGACCAGCGCCGAGAACCGGCGACAGGTCCTCGCCGAAGCCGTCGCCGTCCTGCCCGCGCTCCCCCCGGCGGATCCGCTCGACCGCTACGCGATCCGGCACATCACCACACTCTGGCTCGAGACCGACAAGACCGACCACACCCGCCGCGCCTACTACGCCGACCTCGCCGCGTGGCTCGGCTGGTGCGCCCGCACCGGACTCGACCCGCTCCAGGCACGGCGCGCCGACGTCGACGCCTGGAAGAACACCCTCACCGTCACCGGCAGGGACGGAACACCGCGCCCTGCCGCCGACTCCACCGTCGCGCGCACCCTCGCCGGCATCTCCAGCTGGTACCGGTACCTGCAGTCCAACGACATCGCCGACCGCAACCCGGTCTCCGCGGTCGCCCGGCCCAAGACCGGCAAAACACCGCCGCTACCCGCGCTCGGCGGCGAGTCGACGGCGAAACTGCTGAACCACATGGAAAAACGGGCCCGCGCCAACGACACCGAACCGTCCTGGCGCGACGCCGCCGTCGTCGCCATCCTGTTCTACACCGGACTCCGCGTCTCCGGCCTGACCACGGCCACCGTCCGCGACCTCGACACCGACTCCGGCCACACGATCCTGCGCTACACCGCCAAAGGCGGCCATCGCGACTTCGTCCCCCTGGTCCCCGCCGCCCTGCACCCGCTACGCCGCTACCTCGAACTCCGCGCCGCCCGCACCGGCCTCCGCGCCGACGAACTCACCGGCCCGCTGCTCGCCACCATGCCCCACCGCTACGACACCGCCAAACCCGGCGGGAAACCGTTGGCGCAACGCGACGTCTGGTTCCTCCTGCGGGCACAGGCCCGCGCCGCCGGACTCGCCGAGGCGAACACGATCTCCCCGCACACCGCACGGCGCACCACCGGAACCCTGTTGCTGGCCAACGACGTCCCGGTCCAGAAGGTCCAGGACCTGTTGGGACACGCCGACATCCGCACCACCCGCGACCGCTACGACGCACACCGCCACAAACTGGAGACCTCTCCCGTGCACGCGCTCGCGCAACTGCTCGCCGACGCGCGCCACCGTCAGAGCTGAGCCGAACCCAGCTGGGACTTCGTCGCGCCGATCACGACACCGTCGACACGCGCGAGCCAGCTCCCGCACAGGCACCGGACGTACTCCAGCCGCCCCTGGGCGACCCGCTGGGAATTCGTGGCTCTTCCAGGCAACTCCGCCAGTGGCCAACCACACCGCGGGCATGTGTTCTCTTCCATGCCCCGATCGTGCTGTAATGGATTAATGCATTTCAACCCTTACGGAGGCGCCGCCGCCCAGATCGCCGCCGACCTCGTCAACCTCGGCGACACCGCCGGACCGGCCGAACTCACCGCGATCTTCAAGGACCGCATGACGGTCGCCGCCGTCCAAGGGCACGAAGCGACCGAAATCGCCGCCTGGATCGAACGACTCCGACACGTCTTCGAAGCGGACCCGGCCGAACGCGTCGACCTGGTCAACGCACTCCTGCACGACTCCGCCTCCAAGCCGTACATCTCCACCCACGACGGCAAAGCACCCCACCTGCACTACGTCGACGCCCACGCAGGCACCGTCTCCCGGGTCCGCGCCTACACCGCCGGCGGACTCGCGCACCTCGTCTGCGACGCCCCGGACCGCTTCGGCGTCTGCTCACGCGAAGGCTGCGAAACCGTCTACGTCGACGTCTCCCGCAACGGCCGCCGCCGCTTCTGCTCCACCCGCTGCGCGACCCGGGTCCACGTCGCCGACCACCGGACCCGACAAGCGAGCTAGATCGCGTAGCGCCAAGCCGTCAGCGCATGCGCCGAGAACCACGCCCCCAAGACCACCCACGCGACCGCGGCCACCACCGCCGTCGACGTCCGCCGCTTCGCCAGCCCGATCGCGATCGGGATCAGCACCGGGAAGGCCGGCAGGATGAAGCGGATCTTCGCGTCCGGCAGCCCCCGCGTACCGATCGCCAGCGCCAGCACACCGACGCCGTAGAGCGTCAACGGCCACGGCACCCGGATACCGGCCGCCACGATCGCCAACGCCACCGCGCCGAGCAGGAACAACACCGTCAGCGTGCTGAACACCGAGTCGTCCGCGGTCAGCCTGGCCAGCACCGAATCCCAGGTCTCCACACCGAAGTCGAACTCCGTGTTCCAGCCCCGCAACTCGATGTCCTGCCAGCCGGTCCAGCTTCCCGTCCGGTAGGCGACGAAACCCAGATACCCCGCCACCCCGAGGGGCGCGATCAACGCACCCGTCAGCGCCCGCTCCCGTTCCTCGGAACGCCGGAAGGCCGCGATCAACGCCGCGACGACCACCACCGCGACCAGCACCACCGCCGTCGACCTCGACAACCCGGCCGCGAACGCGCACGCCCCGGCCAGCAACCACCGCCGCTCCAGCACGCCCACCAGCGCCCACACCGCGAGAGCGCAGAACACCGCCTCCGTGTAGGCCATCGAGAACACGATCGCCATCGGCGCCCCGGCCCATAACGCCACCAGCAGCAGACCCGTGCGGTCACCCCGATCCGCCGACACCGCCCGCCCGATCCGGATCAGCCCGCAAGCCAGCACCAGACCGGCCAGCACCGACACCGTCAGCGCCGCGGTGACGACGTCGAGACCGACCCACATCACCGCCTCGACGAGCCTGGGATACAGCGGGAAGAACGCCATCGGCGCGTCCGCGTACGGCTGCCTCGCCGCGTCCAACGTCCCCGGCAGGTCCGCGTACCCGTGCACCGCCAGCCGCAGATACCACTGCCCGTCCCACGCGGTCAGCCGGTCGGTCAACACCTGACCGCGACGCGCGGCCAGCAGGTCCAGCAACTGCACGCTGGCGGTGCGGATCATCAGGTAGAGCAGGATCGCCTTCGGATACGGCGACACGGCCACCCGGTCGAGGACTCTCTCCAGCACACGCGCCCGACGCCCGGACTCGGGCGCCACCAGGGGATCAGCGGGCTGTTCAAGATCGTCGACTTCTCGGAGCACGGCACCGAGTGTCCACAATGCGGGGTCATTTCGCCGCTCGATATGACATATTCCCAGTTCGGAACATGTGGCCCAGGCCACAGCCCGCTTTTGCGACCCGCTCGGCTTCTAGTCGACCCAGGTCTCTTCGGGAGCGCCGGCGCGCCGGTCGTGGTGCTCCAGCAGCTTCGACAGCAGCTCGGTGAACCGCTCCCGTTCCTCTGCGGACAGTGGAGCCAGCAGATCGTCCTGACGGTCGGCCAGTTGCTTCTCCAGCCGCCGCAGCTGCCGTTTCCCCGCGGTGGTCAGCGAGATGACGTTGCGCCGCCGATCGGAGGGATCCGGGGCGCGCTCGACCAGACCGCCCTCGGCGAGCTCGTTGATCGTCGCGACCATCTCGCTGACGTGGATGCCGCTTCGGCGGCCCAGCCCGGCTTGGCTGGCCGGGCCGAATTCCTCCAGCGTCGCCAGGACGCGGTAGTGGTAGCCGCGTGCGTTGACGGCCGAGAACCCGTCTGTCACCAGGCGATGCGCGTGGTTGGCGGTCTGGGTGAGGAGCCAGCTGGGCAGACCCTGCCACCGGGCGGGCGTCTCGTCGGACGGGTTCTCCATGTGACGACTCTAACGAATCGTTGGGCGCCCGAACGATTGAGGTATCGTTTGGAGACCAAACGTTAGGCGACTGAACGTTTAGCCGCCGAATGACTCACTGGGAGCCAGGATCATGATCAAGCCCTTCCGCATCGACATCCCTCAGGCAGACCTCGACGACCTCGAAGACCGGCTCGCCCGCACCCGCTGGCCCAACGAGGTCGCCGACGCCGGCTGGGACTACGGCTTCCCGCTGGCACGCCTCAAGGAACTGGCCGAGTACTGGCGCACCGGCTACGACTGGCGCGCACACGAAGCCGAGCTCAACGAGCTTCCACACTTCACCACCGAGATCGAAGGCCAGAACATCCACTTCGTCCACGTCCGGTCCGCGAAGCCGGACGCACTCCCGCTGATCCTCACCCACGGCTGGCCTGGCTCGTTCCTGGAGTTCCTCGACGTGATCGAGCCGCTCTCGCAGGACTTCCATCTGGTGATCCCGTCCATCCCCGGCTACGGCTTCTCCGGGCCGACCCACGAACGCGGCTGGGATCTCGTCCGGATCGCGCGGGCGTGGGCCGAACTGATGCTCAGACTCGGCTACGAGCGCTACGGCGCACAGGGTGGCGACTTCGGCTCGGGCATCTCGACGGCACTCGGCGCAGTGGCTCCCGAGCAGGTCGTCGGCGTGCACGTCAACTACCTGCCGACCCGCCCGGACGCCGACGTCGCACTGTCCGAAACGGACGAAGCCCGGCTGGACAAGATCCGGCAGCTGATGGCGAACCGCCCGCCATACCAGGCCTTGCAGGCAACCACCCCGCAGACGATCGGCTACGCGCTGACGGACTCGCCGGTCGGCCAGCTGGCCTGGATCGCCGAACGCTTCGCGCAGTGGACGGATCCTCGCTCGCCGGTCAGCGACGACCGGATGCTCACCGACATCTCGCTGTACTGGCTGACCGCGACCGCGGCCTCCTCGGGACGACTGCACCACGACACCTCGCGAGGAGCCCCGCCTTGCCCGGTCCCGCTCGGCGTGGCGGTGTTCCCGCACGACATCACGCAGTCAGTCCGACCGCTGGCCGAGCGTCTCTACGACATCCGCCACTGGTCCGAGTTCGAGCGCGGCGGCCACTTCGCCGCCATGGAGGTACCGGAACTCCTCGCGGCGGACATCCGAGACTTCTTCCTGACCCTGCTCAAGTAGATGCCTGAACCGGCCACGGCCTTCGTGGCCGGTTTTCTTTTGTGGCAGATAGTCGTTTTTCAACCTCGCCCCAGGGTATAGGGCGTTATACACTTAAGAAGTTCGATGACCGACGGGAAGTTCTGCCGCTTCGACCGACTTCCGGTCCTCCAGGACGCGCTGTTTCGCGTTCTCGATGTGCCGCCGCATCCGGGTGGCCGCTTCATCGGCCTCCCCCGCTACCAGCGCTTCGTAGACGGCTCGATGCTCCTCCGCCGCGAGCCCGGGCGCTCCCCTGGCCGAACCGAGCTTCGCGAAGAACCTGAACCGCTGCACCTGTCCCCCGAGTGACCGGTAGGCCTTCTCCAGGAACGGATTGTCGGCCTGCGCCGCGATGAGCAGATGGAACCGCTCATCGATCGTCCAGTACGCACTGAAGACCTCGGTGTCGGTCGATGTGGCTGCGCGCGCGAGGTCGTCGACGCTCCGGAGGACCTCGCCCAGGAACTCCGGCGTGGTCCGACGAGCCGCTTCGTAGGCGAGCGCGGGTTCGAGAACCATGCGCGCGTCCATCAGCTTGATCAGCTCGACTTCGGTGAGCAGAGGGGCGACGCGATAGCCCTTCAGTGCCTCGCGACGGACGAGCCCGGTGTGCTCCAGTCGCGCCAGCGCCTCCCGCAACGGGGTCTGACTGACATCGAGTTCCCGTGACAGCGCACCGATGTTGACCGGTTCACCCGCCGACCAGCGTCCGTCGGTGAACTGACCCAGCAGCACCTCGTACATCCGGTCGGCGAGCGGTTGCCGCCCGGACCTCCGCGGGGAAGCCATGTGTCCCTCCTTAGTCGCATCACGATATCCCGCGCGTCAGGGAGCCCTGATCTTGCCTCGCTATACTATTGACATCAATCCTATAGTATTTGCATCAGGCAGCCTCGAACAGGAGAAACGAACCGGATGACCCAGCGCGTACTCGTGACGACCTCGTACCTGAAGCCCGGCGGCGAGGTCGACCAACTGCTCTCGGAAGCGGGTTTCGAGACCGTCTTCACCACCCCCGCGCAGCGCGAGGCCGACGGCACTCCCCTGTCCGACCTCGTCCGCGACGTGGACGGGATCGTCGCGGGCACCGACGCTTTCACCGCCGACGTCATCCAGGCGGCCACCCGGCTCAAGGTGTTCGGACGCTGCGGAGTCGGCTACGACAACATCGACCTCGACGCGGCGACCCGGCACGGCGTGGCCGTCACCTACACCCCCGGTGCCAACCGCCGGTCGGTCGCCGAACACGTGCTCGCCTTGATGCTCAACTGCGCACGGCTGATCCCGCAGAACATCGCGAGTGTCCGAGCGGGACGCTGGGAGCAGCGCAGCGGCCGGGAGCTCGACGGCGCCGTGCTCGGCCTGATCGGGCTCGGCTCGATCGGCAAGACCGTCGCACGGCTGGCACTGGCCCTCGGGATGCGCGTCGTCGCCCACGATCCCTACCTGGACGAGGACTTCCTCGCCGAGACCGGCGTCGAAGGCCGCACCTTCGACGAGGTCCTGGCCGAAGCAGACTTCCTGAGCCTTCACATCTTCCTCGACGACTCCACACGGCACCTGATCGACGCGGCCGCGCTGCGGAAGGTCAAGCCCGGGTCCTTCCTGATCAACACCGCGCGCGGCGAGGTGGTCGACGAGGAAGCACTCGCCGACGCGCTGGAGAACGGAGCGCTGGCGGGCGCGGCGCTGGACGTGCTCGCGGAGGAGCCTTTGCCGCTCGACAGCAGGCTGCGCGGGTTCGACAACGTCGTGTTCACCGCACATATCGGGGCCGCCACCGAACAGGCCCGGTCGCGTTCCAGCCTGATGGCCGCCCGCCAGGTCGTCGACGCCTTGCGGGGGCGGACCCCGGGCAACCTCGTCAATCCCGAGCACCTCGCCTTGGAGCGCCGATGATCCTCCACAATGGACTCCGTCTCGACGCCAACCTCAAGTGGCTGTTCACGGAACTCCCCTTCGAAGAGCGCTTCGACGCGGCCGCCGCGGCGGGTTTCACCGCCGTCGAGTACGCCTCGCCGTATCCCTTCCCCGCCGCCACTCTCACGCGGCGGCTCGCCGACGCGGGCCTGAGCCAGATCCTCATCAACTCCCCCACCGGCGAGCCCGGCTCCCCGGAACGCCTCGGCCACGCGTGCTTGCCGGGCCGTACCGCCGAGTTCCGCGCTGGAGTGGAGCTCGGCCTGGAGTACGCCGTGGCCTTGGGAAGTTCCTTCCTGCATCTGCCCGCCGGGATCCGGCCCGACGACGTCTCCCGTGATCGGGCCTTCGCCCAGTACGTCGCGAATGTCGCGTGGGCGGCGGAGCGGGCACGCGGTACCGGCGTCCGGCTCCTGCTGGAGGCACAGAACAAGCAGGACGCGCCCGGTTTCGTACTGGACGACCAGGCGCACGCCGCAGCCGTCGCCGACGCGATCGGCGAGGACCACGTGAGCCTGCTCTTCGACGTCTACCACGCGTCCATCGACGAGAAGGACGTCCTCGCGGCACTCCGGGAGTTCCTGCCCCGGACCGCCCACGTACAGATCGCCGACTCCCCCGGCCGGGCCGAACCCGGCACCGGCATCGTCCCCTGGCCCGACGTCTTCGTAACCCTCGAATCCGAGGGTTACGAAGGCTGGATCGGCTGCGAGTACGGGCCAGCCGCCGGCACCGAAGCGGGTCTGAGCTGGGTCAAGGAGCAGATCCGATGAGCCCGCGCATCGCGCTGATCAGCGCCACACCGGCCGCGATCCCGCCCGCCGTCGGCGCGCTGGCGACAGGGTTCCCGCAGGCCCAGCCGTGGAACATCCTGGATGACCGGCTACTGGCCGACGTCGGCGAAGCCGGCCGCACACCCGCCTTGGACGACCGGATGCGCCGCCTCATCGACTACGCCGTCACCGGCGGAGCCGACGGTGTACTGCTCACGTGCTCGCTCTACGGCGAGGTCACCAAGCAGGTCGACGCACCCGTCCCGCTCCTGGCCCCGGACGAGGCGGCGTTCGACGACGCGCTTTCCAGCGGTCGCACCAGGATTCTCGTGGTCGCTTCGCTGGCGTCGGCGTTGAGCGACTCGACGGCGCGCTTCGAGCAGGCGGCCCGCGACAAGGGGATCGACGTCGAGGTCGGCGGGGTGCTCGCGCCGGACAAGCTCGTCGAAACCTGCCAGGCGGAAGCCGGTTCGTGGGAGCTCGTCCTGCTGGCCCAGTACTCGCTGGCTCCCGCGGCCGGCGAACTGTCGTCCGCGCTCGGCCTGCCGGTCGTGTCAGGCCCTCGCAGCGCCGCGAAGAGGTTGAAAGCGGTGATCGGGGGATGACCGGCGTGCTCGGCGCGATCGCCGACGACTTCACCGGCGCGACCGACGTCGCGGTCGCCTTCCGGCGCGGCGGTCTGCGAACCCTGTTGTTCTTCGGAGTACCGCCCGAAACCGAAGACCTTCCCGAGCACGACGCCGTGGTGCTCGCGCTCAAAAGCCGCTCCATCCCGGTCGACGAAGCCGTCTCGGTGTCGCTGGAAGCGTTGCGGTGGCTGCGAAACCGGGAAGCGGAGCAGATCTACTTCAAGTACTGCTCCACTTTCGACTCGACGCCGCGGGGCAACATCGGCCCGGTGCTCGACGCGCTGTCACGGGCACTTCCGCCCGGCACGGTGGTGACGACCCCGAGCTCGCCTGAACACGGACGTACCCAGTACCAGGGCTATCTGTTCGTCGGCGACACGCTGCTGGCGGAATCGCCGATGCGCGACCATCCGGCGACCCCGATGACGGACTCGTATCTGCCCCGGCTGCTGCGGGCGCAGACCCACACGCCGGTCGCCCTGATCACGCACGACGTCGTCCGCCGCGGCGAAGCCGCCGTGCGGGAAACCCTGGCGAGCGACGGATACGTCCTCGTCGACGCGGTGACCGAAGACGACCTGCGGCTGCTGGGACGGATCGCCGTCGACGCGCCTCTCGTCGCCGGTGCGGCCGGGCTGGCGGCCGGTCTCGCCGTCGCACGAGCCTCCGCGGCTCCCCCGCCCGTCGCGGCACGGACACCTGAGGGCCCGGCAGCGGTGCTGTCCGGCAGTTGCTCGGCACGGACGCTGGAACAAGTCGCCGTCATGCTGCGGCTCGGCCGTCCCGCCCACCGGCTGGACCCGGTCGAGACCCCGGATCCGGACGACCTCGCGGCGAGCGCGCTGACCTGGTACGACTCCCTCACCGGTGGCGTCGCGCCGTTGATCTACTCGTCGCTGAACCCCGCGGATCTCAAGCGCACGCAGGACAAGCTGGGCGTCGCCAGGTCGGCCGAAGTGCTGGAGAAGGCGACCGGGCTGATCGCCGCCGGGCTCGCCGCGCGCGGAGTACGCCGTCTCGTCGCGGCGGGCGGGGAGACCTCGGGGGCGATCGTCACAGCGCTCGGTGTCCGCGGCAGCGTCATTGGAGCCGAAGCGGCGCCCGGGGTGCCGTGGATCCAGCCTGTCGACGAACGCCATCCCGCGCTGTTGCTGAAATCCGGCAACTTCGGCGACGAAGACCTTCTCGCGACGGCTTCCGGCTCATGAGCGGCGACAGGCTTTACCGCGAACGCGTCATCGCCGCGGCCCGGTCCCTGTACGACCGGGGACTCACCCACGGCCGCACGGGCAACATCTCGGTGCGCTACGGCGAGCAGATCCTCGTCACGCCCACCGAAGCCTGCCTCGGCACCGTGCGGCCTGGTGATCTGTCGGTCATCGACGCCGACGGAAACCACGTCGCCGGGCCGCCGCCATCGAAGGAAGCCTTCTTCCACGCCATCGTGTTACGGCAACGGCCGTCCGCGAACGCCGTCGTGCACACCCATTCGACGCACTCCGCCGCCGTTTCGTGTCTCGACGGTCTCGACCCGGACGACGCCATCCCACCGCTGACCGCGTACTTCGCGATGCGGGTCGGCCGCCTTCCCCTGCTCCCCTACCACCCGCCCGGAGACCACGGCGTCGCCGAGCCGATCGCTCGCGCCGCCGTCGGCCACCCGGCCCTGCTGCTCGCCAATCACGGTCCGGTGGTCGCCGGGACGAACCTCGACACCGCCCTGGACACACTCGAAGAACTCGAGCACACGGCGGAGATCTTCCTGCTCCTGCGAGGCGCCGCCACCCGGCCGCTCACCGATCGGCAGCGCGACGCCCTCCACTCCCCACCCGCTCGGAAGGAAACACCATGACCACCCGCCTCAGCCTCTTCAGCGCCCTCTCCGTGAAGAAGGCACTCGACGACGTGCTGCTGCACGCGTTCGGGAAGGCGCACCAGGCCGACGTCGACGTGACGTTCGACCCGACGACCATCCTGGTCGGGAAGATCGGCGAGGGCGCCAAGCCCGACGTCGTCATCGCCGTGTCCGACGCCTTCGCCGGCCTGGCAGCGGCCGGCGCGATCGACCCCGATTCCCGCGTCGTCCTGGCGAAGAGCGGTATCGGCATCGCGACCGCGCCCGAACTGGACAGCCCCGACATCAGCACCGTCGACGCCCTGCGCACCGCACTGACCTCCGCGCGATCGGTCGCCTACTCGCGCAGCGGGGCGAGCGGCATCTACTTCGCCCGGCTGCTCCAGGACCTGGGCATCGCCGACCAGGTGAACGCCAGGGCGACCGTCGTCGAGAAGGGTTTCACCGCGCTCGCCATCACCGACGGACGCGCCGACCTCGCCGTCCAGCAGGTCAGCGAGCTGAAATTCGTCCCGCAGGCCCGGATCGTCGGCCCGCTTCCCGACGGCGCCCAGCACTACAGCGAACTCTCGATCGCGCTCGGCCCCACCGCGCCGCCCGGAGCCACGGACCTACTGCGGTTCCTCACCACGCCGGAGGCGAAGGCCGCCTACCGCGACGCCGGTCTCATCACCGCCTGATTCCGTCCCCACCGGATCTCCCCCTCTGCCAATGACGTCACCGGAGGCTCTCCCCGTGCGATCCTTACCTCACCACCGGCCACAAAGGACATACAGATGAACGCGATCCTGGCACTCGTCGCGTTCATCGCCGCCATCGTCGTGTGGAACGCGGTCTTCAAACGCAACATCGGCGAAGCGATGGTCGTCGGCTTCCTCGTCACCGCCGCGTTCGCGGGCACGGAGTTCTTCACCGTCGCCTGGGAAAGCCTGGTCGACGGACTCAAATCCGAGATCACCTTCGCCGCGCTGGCGTTCGTCTTCGTCAGTGAACTGCTGACCCGGACCGGGCTGGTGCAGCGGATGGTCGACATCCTCAGCTCGTTCCTCGGCAGGCGGCGGGGAGGGTCGGCCTACGCGGCGACCGTCGCATCCGGACTGTTCGGCGCGGTCGCCCACAACGGCGCCGCGATCGTGGCCACCGTCGGCTCCATCACCATCCCCTGGATGAAGCGGTCCAAGGCGAGCGGTGAGACCGCGGCGCTCGTACTGTCCGGGAACGCCGGTGTCGGCGCCACCTTCCCCTTCAGTGGCGCGTTCTTCATCCTGCTGGCCGCGCCGACCGTGCTGCCGGTGCTGAGCGCGGGCGACATCGTCGCGACGATCTTCGTCACCGGCGCGTGGATGGTCGGGATGCGGCTGATCATGGCCTACGTCATCGTGAAGCGCCGCGGTGTCCAGGCGATGGAGCCGCAGGACATCCATCCGTTGCGCGCTTCGTTCAAGGTCGGATGGCCGTCGCTGGTCGTGCTCGGCTCGATCGCCGTCCCGATCCTGCTCACCGCGCCGCCGACCGCCGACTTCGTCTCGGCCCGCATCGGCATCGACGCACCGGACGCGATCCCGCTGCTCATCTGGCTGCCGATCGTCATGCTGCTGGTCGGCCTGCTCGTCGAACGGAAGGCGCTACCGAAGGGCCGGGCGCAGTGGTGGGATCTGTTCGGGGCTGTCGGGCCCAAGCTCGGCCTGGTCGGGGTCACGATGGTCTCCGCCTTCGCCGCGTCCGACGTGCTCAAGACGCTCGGCCTCGACGACCAGCTCAAGCCCTACCTCGAAGGGCTCACCGGAGTCTCCCCGCTCGTGGCGGCCCTCGTGGTCGGCGTCGTCATCGTGATCGTCGCGGGGCCGCTCAACACGACGTCCACGGTCGCGGCCGTGGGCCCGGTGGCGTTCGCCGCGCTGACCGCCGCCGGCATCCCTCCGCACGTCGCCTTCGCCGCCATCCTCGTGTGGGCGTCGTCGGAGGGATGCTCGCCGCCCGGCGCGGCACCGCTGTACGTCGCCGCCGGCATCGCCGAGATCGATCCGGTGCGGATCTTCGTCCCGGTCGTCCTCTACTACCTGCTGCCCACCTTGGTGTTCGGCGTGCTGATGGCCGTCGGTGTGCTGTGGCTACCCCACTGAACCGGAGCGTGATCCCCCTGTATCGGATACTTCTGGCCGCGACCCGCGTCTGCCTGTTCGCGTTCCTCGTCGGCGGTTTCGTGGTCGTCGCCGGGCAGACGATCGGCATGATCGTCGGCTCCGGCCCGCTGGTGACGGTGTTCGGCACCGACGTCGCGGACAACGTCTGCATCGTCGCCGGAGTCGCGGGCATCCTCGCGTTTCTTCTGCTTTACACGCGAGAAGGACGGGAGAACGCGCCCGACGCGGACGAATAACGCGGAGCATTCAGGCTCACGAGGGGACACCAGCTCTCCTCGTGAGCCTCGCCCTGGCTACCGCTCAGCCCTGAGGAACCGGGACCAGACGGTGATCGACGGCCCCGTCCAGCCACGAGCGCAGGACGTCGTTGAACAGGCCGCTGTCCTCCACGTTCCAGATGTGGTGCATTCCGGGCGCGAGCCGTGTCTGGGTCTGAGGCGCGGCCCGGGCGAGTTCCGCCAGGGAACGGCGTACCGCAGCGGAATCCTTCTCGCCCGCGGTCGCGAGAAGGGGGCCGGAGTACCGGCTCACCTGGGCGGGCACCCCGCCCGTGCACACCTCGGCGATCATCGCGGCCGCGGTCTCGCGGCTTACCGAAAGACCGTGCTCGACGTACCGGGCTCGGGAGTCCTCCGGAATCCCGAACACCGCGGCTTGGGCTCGCCAGAACCACGGCGCGTGGCAGAGCGCGAGTTGCATCCGGCAGTACAAGCGCAGTCCGGCACCGGCCCGCTGGAGCGGCGCGCTGGTGAGGAACGCCGAGCGCACCCGGCTGGGATGTCTTGCCAGCACACGCAACGCGGTCAAGGCGCCCAACGAAAGTCCGACGATATCGAAGGGGCCGTCGACGCCCTGTTCGGTCACTCCCGCCACGACGTCGTCGGCCACCGCGTCCAGCCCCGGCCAGACCTCGGCGACGCGCTCGCCGAATCCCGGCAGATCGGGAGCGAACACCGTCCGGTCGGCGAACGCCTCCCGCTGCGGTTCCCACATCCAGTTCGCGACGTTGCCCCCGTGCAGCAGCACCACCGGGCGGCTCATGAGAGTTCCTTCTCGGCCTCGTCGAGCCAGGCGAGTTCGGTACGCAGGTGCGCGATGCCGTTGTCCAGCGTGGCAAGCCGCAGCCGGGCACCACGATCGGACGCCGGGTTCTCGGCCCGGATCCGCTCGAAACGCTCCAGCCGCGCCTCGGCCGCCGCGCGATGTCCCGCGAAAAGGGCTCGAAGGTCGTCGTCGTCGAGTCCGGCGCCGAAGAACACCCGGGCGAGGAACGGGTCACGTTCGACGTGGCGCTCCGGCTCGCTCTTCAGCCACTCGGCGAGGGCAGCTCGTCCGGCGGCGGTGACGTGGTGCTCCTGCCGATCCGGTGCCCCCGCTCCGGCCACCGTCTCGACCTCGGCGAATCCGTCCGCGACGAGCTGAGCGAGGGTGCGGTAGATCTGGGCCTTGTCCGCCGCCCAGAAGTGACCCGCGGTCGAGTCGAAATGACGCTTGAGGTCATAGCCGGTCATGGGAGCGAGCGCGAGCAACCCCAGAATGATGCGCGAGAGGATCATCCCCGTAGTAGACAAGTCCACTATGGGACTTGTCAACTACGACTGGCACGACGCTTCCGCGAACATCCTGTGCCGCGGCGCGGATCCGGCATGGGCAGGGGCTGGCCGGCCAAGCGCGACCGTCTGGGTAACATCTGAGCATGTCCGCAACGACCAACCGCTTAGTATGTCTCGGCGACTCCTTCACCGAAGGGGTGGGCGACGAGGACCCGTCGTCCCCCAACGGCGTCCGCGGCTGGGCCGACCGCGTCGCGGGCCAGCTCGCGGGCAACCACCCCGGCTTCCGCTACGCCAACCTCGCGATCCGCGGCAAACTCCTCGGGCAGGTCCTCGCCGAGCAGCTCGATCCCGCGCTCGCGCTGAACCCGGACATCGTGACGCTGTACGCCGGCGGCAACGACCTGATGCGGCCGAAGGTCGATATCGACGCCCTCCTCGACGATTACGACGTCGCGGTCGGCAAGGTCGTCGCCACCGGCGCGCGTGTCGTGCTCTTCACCGGCGTTGACGGCGTCGAAGACGCGCTGTTCCGCCGCATCCGAGGCCGCGTCGCGATCTACAACGAGCACGTCCGCGGGATCGCCGCCCGGCACGGGACACTGCTCGTGGACATGTGGGCGATGCGGCAACTCCGGGACCGGCGACTGTGGGCACCCGATCGTCTGCATCTGAACTCGTTGGGACACAACGAAATCGCTGCCGCCGTCCTCGACGCCCTCGGCGAACCGCATAAGCTGACACCGGCCGAACTCGGACCGCGTCCGCTGCTCAGCCCGCAGGCCCGGCGCACCGAGAACCTGCAGTGGGGCAAAGAACACGCCGTACCGTGGATCAAGCGACGGCTACGCGGCGAGTCCTCCGGAGACGCGCTCGCGCCGAAGCGGCCGACGATGGATCCCTACGCCTGACGCGGCCGGAGCCCGTCGAAGAGGATGCAGACCGTCCGGGCCCGCAATTCGGGCCCGGCATGCTCCGCCGCCTTCGCCGTCCCGATGATCACCGGGATCAACTCCTCGACACCGAGGTCCTTACGGACGTCGCCGGTGTCTTGTGCCCGGCTGAGAAGTACACCGAGCGCGTCCTTCAGCCGGACTCCGATGACCGATCCCGCCGAAGGAACGCTGACCCCGGCCGCCGACAAGGCTTCGAAGTAAGCGTTCTTGGCGCCGGCCATCTCGATCCATCCGGTCAGGAACCCGAAGAACGCGGCACCCGGGTCCGGCGAATCGGCGGCCACGGTCGCTTCCGCTTCGTCGACGAAGCGGTGAAGCCGCGCGTAGAGAACGGCTTCCAGCAGGGCTTCCTTCGTCGGGAAGTGCCGGAACACCGTGCCGACGCCGACTCCGGCCTCCCGGGCGACCTCCTCGGTCGGCGCACTGGTGCCCTTGGCCGTGAAGACGCGCTCCGCAGCCTCCAGCACCCTGGTCCGGTTTCGGCGGGCATCGGCTCGGAGCGGTTTTTCGTCCGTCACAGCGGGGATCCTAGACCCGAGGTCAACCGCCGGTTTCTTCAGTGGGCGTACCCGCCCGGTGGTCGTGAGTGGCGATTCGGGTTCTAACCCGAATCGCCACTCACGACCACCGTCGCCCATCGCGCCACCTGCGCCTTTCCCTCAGCCCGGGCCGCCCAGGGTCTGCCACTCCCCCTAGTCCGGCATGTCATCGAGTACGCGAGCCAGGGCCTTCGGGACGCCGGTGCGCCAGCCGCCGCTCATGATCCTGCGCGACATCCGTTGGAACTCGTCGTCGGGATCGAAGCCTTCGTGGCTGAGGAACAGCCGCGTGCCCCGGCCTTCCGGTTCGAGCCGCCAGGTGACCGTCCATTCCGGACCCCAGCTGATGCTGAGCAACCGTTCCGGCTCCACGGCCAGCACTTCGCAGGCCACCGGTCCACCGGCGAACCCCGCGGCAGGCACCGGGTCCGCGAGGAGTTCGAATCGGTGCCCTACCACGGGTTTGATGTCGTTCGGCATTCGCAGCCAGCGTTCCAGCAGGTCCGGTTCGGTCAGTGCGCGCCACACCTTGCGCGGCGGATGCGCCAGGAACTGGTCGACGTGGACGGCTGTCGGATCCTCGGCGTTCAGAAGTCCTCCTCGTCGAGCAGGTCACGCAGATTCGCCAGTTTGCCGCGCCAGAACCGCTCGTACGGCGAGAGCCAGTCCGAAACCTCTTGCAGCGGCGCGGCTTCCAATGAGTAGACACGGTTTCGGCCGTGCCGCTGTTCGCGGACGAGGCCGGCCTCTCGCAGTACCCGAAGGTGTTCGGACAGACTCGGACGACGCATGTCGAAACGTTCGGCGATCTCCCCAGCCGCCCTCGGGCCTTCGAGGAGGATCCCCAGCACCTCCCGACGGGCCGGGTGGGCGAGCGCGGCGAACACGTCGTCGTTGACCGGCATCAGCGCGGCCAGTTCCCGTAGCCCGACGCTTCGAGTAGCCCGATCGCGTTGCCGTCGGGGTCCCTCAGGGACGTCGCGCGCCCCCAGGGCATCTCCTCCGCGTCCCCCACCTCGACGCCCTGAGCGCGCAGTCCGGCGATGTCGGCGTTGACGTCGGTGGTGGCGAGCTGGAGGTGCACCCGCGCGTCGTGGTCGAGCCCGCCGACGGGACGGTCGGCCAGGACGATCCCGGTCTCCGCCCCCTTCGGGCCGACCATGACGAACGGGCCGTGCGGCCCGCTGACCTCGACGAGCAGATCGAAACCGAGCTTGCCGACGTAGAAGTCCCGCGCCTTGGCCTGATCGGAGACGGGCACGGTGAGGAACTGGATCCGGTCGATGTTCATGCCGGCACCATACGTAGGGTTTTCCCTACATGTCAACACTACAACCTCGATATAGCTGGAGGTCCAGGGATCGTGATCAGTGCCCCAACGACCTTGAGCTCACCTATGGACGAACTTTTAGCGTCATCGACATGAGCACCGAGACCACCGCACAGTCCCCACTCCGCCTCGCCGTGATCATCGGCAGCGTCCGGCACGAACGGTTCGCCGACGCGATCACGAGCTGGCTGGAGACCGAACTCGCCACGACCGACGGCCTGGAGGTCGACGTGATCGACCTCGCCGACGTCGATCTCCCGTTGCAGGGAACGCGGCCCGGCGGCACCGAGACGGCGATCAGCGGCAGACTGCACGCGGCCGACGCCTACCTGGTCGTCACACCCGAGTACAACCACAGTTTCCCGGCCGCGCTGAAGAACGCGATCGACTGGCATTACCAGGAATGGGCGTACAAGCCCGTCGCGTTCGTCGGCTACGGCGCGGGGTCGGGCGGCATCCGTGCGATCGAGCAGCTGCGGCTGATCTTCCCCGAGCTGAGGGCCACCACCATCCGCGACGCCGTCCTCCTCGCCGCACCGTGGACCCGTTTCGGCGAGAACGGCTACAAGGCCACCGAGGGTGAGCGCGCCGCGCTGACCGCGACGATGACCGAGCTCGGCTGGTGGGCCCGCACCCTGCGCGCCGGACGTGTCGCCGAAGTGGAGAGTGCGGCATGAACCGGCTGACCGGTCAGGAACTGCGCATCGCGTCGGTCATCGCGCTCGGCGGGCTGATGGCCGTCCTCGACACCACGATCGTCGCGGTCGCGCTGCCGCAGTTCATGACGACCTTCTCCGCTCCGCTCACCACGATCCAATGGATCGCCACCGCCTACGCGCTCGGCATGGTCGCGGCGATGCCTCTCGCGGCGACACTCGCTCAACGCTGGGGAGCGCGCCGCGTCTATCTGGCGGCGTTGCTCGTGTTCGCGGTGGCGTCGGCGGGCGCCGGAGCCGCCGGTGACCTCGGTTGGCTGATCGCCGCCCGGGCGGTCCAGGGTCTCGCCGGAGGCCTGATCAATCCCTTGGGCATGACCATCGGCTTCGGCGCGGTGGCCCCGGAGCGCCGTGGCCGGATGACCACGATCACCGGCCTGCCCCTGCTCATCGGACCGATCCTCGGCCCGGTGCTCGGCGGCGTCCTGCTGGACAGTGCGTCGTGGCGAATGCTGTTCTTCATCACCGTTCCGCCCGCACTGCTCGCCATCGTGGGAGTGCTGCGCTGGGTACCGGCCGGACCGCTTTCGACGGAACGTATCCCGATCGACTTCGTGGGCGGCCTGTTGCTCGTCCCCGGTGTCGTCGCGGTGGCTTACGGCCTCAGCGAAGAGTCGACCGGCGCCACCATCCGTACGTCGATCGTCCTGGTGGGCCTGGCGCTGATCACCGCGTTCGTCCGCCGGTCGTGGCGGCATCACGCGCCGCTGCTGAACGTCCGTCTCCTGCGTGACCGGACGTTCGGGCGCAACGCCGTGATCCTCGTCCTCTACGCCGCGCCGTACTTCGGCTCGATGCTGCTGATGCCGACTTACGTCCAGGTCATCCGCGGCGACTCGGCCTTGATCAGCGCACTGCTTGGGGTGCCGGCCGCGATCGGGATGGGCGTCAGCATCCAGATCGCCGCCCGCGTCCTGGAACGCTTCGGTCCGCGGATCGTGGTCGGGACCGGGCTGAGTCTCGCGATCGTCGCCACCGGGCTGACCACGCTCGTCCTCACGCCGGAGACGCCGTACCTCCTGCTGGCGATCTTGGGAGTGGTCCAGGGAGCCGGCACCGGAGCGATCATGATGCCCACCATCGTGAGCGCCGGGCGGAACCTGCACGGTTCAGACCTCGCGTCCGGTTCCGCGATCCTGCCGTTGACCAGCACCATCGCGACGGCCGTCGGCACCACGGCGGTGAGCGCGGTGTTCACCGCCCTGACCGCGGCGGCCACCGACGGGCGGGGCCTCGCGGCCTTGGCGGACCCGGCGTCCGACGCGACGCTCTCCGCGGAGGTCGTGTCCGCATACCGTGTGACTCTCTTCGGTGTCCTCGCGGTCATGGTGATCGCCCTGGTGGTCAGGCTAAGGACCCGGCCCGCCCTGGCCGCCCCGGTGGCGGAACCCACGACGGTACGGAGTGCGGCATGACGCGGACCGCGGCAGTTCCTCTGGCAGACGGGCGCCTGACCATCAGCGAGGTCGCGAGCCGGGCCGGGGTCTCGGCCAACGCCGTCCGGTACTACGAGCGGTACCGCGTCATCACCGCCGAGCGGACCAAGGGCAACGCCCGCCGGTTCACGGTCGACGCCATCTGCCGGATCCGGCTCGCGGTCGCCGCCCAGCGCGTCGGACTCAGCCTGGCCGAGAGCGCGGAGATCCTGTCCGAGATCCCGCCGATGTCCCCCGACCTGGATCTGTGGACGGCCGCCGGGCAACGCCTCATCGACGCCGGACAAGCGCGGATCGCCGAGCTCGCCGCGGTGGTCGACGAATACCGGAATCTCGGCTTCCTCAGGAGTTGAGCGGTCCGTCCGCCGGTGCGGACCATCGGAAAACCGGGCGGTTCTCCAGACCGGGGTAGGTCGCGGCCATACCCCGGTCCGGGGACATCGACCACAGCAAGGCGTTCGGCGACGCCGCGTGGTCCGCCCAGTCCGGCGACCAGCCGGGGATGTAGCGCTCGTAGATGCGGCGGACCCGCGCCACGTCCTTGGTCTCCAGCCTGGCGGGCCCCGTCATCCGCACCTGCCGGACGTCATCGGGTGGAGCGAACGTCGCGATCATGACCGCGACGTCGCGGTTGTGGCGAGCCGCGTCCAGGAAGGGGTTCGGACGATCGTCGAGCACCGGAGTGTGGAACCACAGCCGGCGCTCCTCGGCCACGAACCACATCATCGCCAGGGCCGGCTTCCCCCGGCCGGTCGTGGCGGCGACGCTGGCGGGCAACCGCGGCTCGTCGAGGAAACCTTGTACATCGAAGATCGGTCGGTCCATGGCGTACACCCTGCAACTTCGACTCCAGTCGAGGTCCAGCGCCGATCGGTTTCGGCGCACTGGGAGCGGGTACGCCTCGAACATGCATACTTCCTCCCCCGACCCCGCTTTGCTCGGCATCTACCTCAACGACCACCTGGCGGGCGCCATCGCCGGAACCGAACTCGCCAAGCGCGTCGCCGGCGCCGAAGGCGACAGAGATCCCGCCGGTGTGCTCGACAGACTGGCCGTGGAGATCGCGGACGACCGTGCCGCTCTGCTGACCGTGATGGCGGCGCTGGACGTTCCGGTCCGCCGCTACAAGGCCGTCGCGGCTTGGGCGGTGGAGAAGGCGGCACGGCTCAAGCCGAACGGACGGCTCGTGTCCAGATCCCCGCTGAGCCGGGTCGTCGAGCTCGAGGCGTTGCGCCTGGGTGTCGAAGGCAAGGCGTCCGGGTGGCGAACCCTGCGGGTGTGCGCCGACACCGATCCGCGGATCGACGCCGGCCGCCTCGACGATCTGATCAAGAGGGCCAGACGGCAGATCGACGAAATCGAAGAGTTGCGTGTCCACGCCGCCGCCGAAGCGTTCGGCGGTGACGCTCAACCGGTGAAACCGTCAGACACCGGCGGCGAGACGCGGACCCCATAGAGCTGAAGGTCCCCTTCAGCTCCACGGAAAAGGGCCGCCCCTCACGGGACGGCCCTTTTCCGATCCTGGATCAGCGCTGCGGCGGCGGCCCGCCCTGAGGGCCGCCGAACGGACCCTGCTGCGGGAACGGTCCGCTACCACCCGGCGCCTGTCCCGGAGGGCCCTGGTACGGGCCGCCCTGCGGAGCCGACGGCGGCTGGGGCTGCGGGAGCTGGGCGGGCGGCGGGGCCTGCTGCTGCGGGGGCTCCGGAGCGGCCTCCGGCTCGGGAGCCGGCGCGGCCTTTGGAACCTGACGCGGCGCGGGCGGCTCCTGGCGCGGCGTCGCGACACCCAGGGCCGGAACCTCCTTGCGTGCCACGGCTTCCGCCGCGGCGACGGCCTCGGCGACCTTCGGGTCGCTGGAGGTGTCGAACCAGCCCTGAACCTCTTCGTCCTCGAGATCCGGCTTCTCGACGACCTCTTCCTTCGGCGGCTCGTAGCGGAACACGCCGTCGTCGCCGGGAGCACCGAGCGCGCGGGCGAAGCCTTCCAGGGCCTTGCCGTAGTCGCTCGGGATCATCCAGACCTTGTTCGCGTCGCCTTGCGCCATCTGCGGCAAGGTCTGCAGGTACTGGTAGGCCAGGACCTCGGGCGTGGGACGCCCGGCCTTGATCGCCGCGAAGACCTTCTCGATCGCCTTCGCCTGACCCTGTGCCTGCAGGTAGCGAGCGGCTCGTTCACCCTGCGCTCGCAGGATCCGCGACTGCCGCTCCGCCTCCGCGCTCAGGATCGCGGCCTGCTTGGCACCTTCGGCCGCGAGGATCTGGCTCTGCTTCTGACCTTCCGCGGTCTTGATCGCCGACTCACGCTGACCTTCGGCGGTCAGGATCATCGCGCGCTTCTCACGGTCGGCGCGCATCTGCTTCTCCATCGAGTCCTGGATGGAGGGCGGCGGGTCGATCGCCTTCAGCTCGACTCGCGCGACACGGATGCCCCAGCGGCCGGTGGCCTCGTCGAGCACGCCGCGGAGCTGGCTGTTGATCGAGTCACGCGAGGTCAGCGTCTGCTCGAGGCTCATGCCACCGACGACGTTTCGCAGTGTCGTGGTGGTCAGCTGCTCGACACCGACGATGTAGTTCGAGATCTCGTAGACCGCGGCCCGCGAATCGGTCACCTGGAAGTACACGACCGTGTCGATCGACACGGTCAGGTTGTCCTCGGTGATCACCGGCTGGGGCGGGAACGAGACGACCTGCTCGCGGAGGTCGATCCGCGCCCGCACCTTGTCCAGGAAGGGCACCAGAAACGTCAGGCCGGGAGAAGCCACCGTCCGGAACCGGCCCAGCCGTTCGATCACGGCGGACTGCGCCTGCGGCACCACCATGATGGCCTTGACCACGACGACGACCACGAACAACGCGAGCAGCCCGACAACGATGAACACCACTGTCTCTGACAACTACCTTCCCCTTACGTAGAACATCTTTTGGCAGGCCGTACTCATCACGGCTCGGCCGAAACGACAGCGGTGGCACCCGAAATCTCGACGACCGTCACCGGTGTCCCCGGCGCGATCGCTTCCCCTTCGAGCATGCACCGGGCGGACCAGACGTCACCGGCCAGCTTCACCTGGCCGCTTTCGACGTCCACAGTGGACACTACTACCGCTCGCGCGCCGATCAGCGCGTCGGTGTTGGTCTTGATGTCCGGGCCCGAGAGGAACCTGCGTTTGAGGGTCGGGCGGACGAGGGCGAGCATCCCGACCGATGCGACGGCGAACACCGCGACGTCGATGAAGGGGTTCCCGGTCAACGCGGCGGAGCCGGCCCCGAACAGGGCTCCGAGACCGACCATGAGCAGGAACAAGTCACCCGAGAGGAGCTCGGCGATGATCAGGAGGATGCCGGCGATCAGCCAGATGAGAGCGCCTGTCATGCGTTCATGCTCCCAGATCGCGCCGATTCATACCGAAGAAGCGAAACCGACGTGACCGACGCGTGACCTTGAGTGACCTCGCGCAAACCGGTCATTCAGGACTCATCGCCCGGGTCGCTGATGAAGTCAATGAGCCGTTCCACCGCTCCGATCAGCGGTGTTTCCAGATCCCGGTAGCTGCCGACGGCCGCCAGGATCCGCTGCCAGCCTTCGTACGGCTCGCCCCAGCCGAGTTCGTCGCAGACACCCTGTTTCCACTCCGTGCCACGCGGGATCTTCGGCCAGGCACGGATGCCGACGACCGACGGCTTCACGGCTTCCCAGATGTCGATGTACGGATGCCCGGTGATCAGCACGTACTCGTCGCGGATCCCGTCGACGATCCGGGATTCCTTGCTGCCCGCCACCAGATGGTCGACCAGTACGCCGAGACGTCGGCCGGGCCCGGTGCCGAAGTCGCCGATCCGGTCGGAGAGCACGTCCACACCATCGAGTGGTTCCACCACGACGCCTTCGACCCGCAGGTCGTGGCCCCAGACCCGCTCGACGAGTTCGGCGTCGTGCTTGCCTTCCACCCAGATGCGCGAATCGCGCGCGACGCGGGCCTTGTGCCCTTGGACGCGGACGGAGCCGGACGCGGAGATCTGCCGCGCGGGCGCCTTGGGCGCGGCCTTCGCCGGCACCAGTGTCACCGGCTTGCCTTCGAGCAGGAACCCGGCCGGGTTCAACGGGAACACGCGATGCTTGCCGTGCCGGTCTTCGAGCACGACGTTGCCGTACTCGATCTTCACCACGGCGCCGCAGTACCCGCTGGCCGGATCCTCGACCACGAGTCCCGGTTCGGCGGGCACCTCGGGGATCTTCCGCTTGCGCGGACCGGACAGCACGTCGTCGTACGAATGGGAGCGCACGGCGGACGACGCTAGCGGTGCCCGGGGCCGGCGTCGCCCCGCCACGCCGGTCAGGCGGCCATCCGCAGCATCGCGTCGATGAACGGGCTTCGTTCGCCGCGTTCGAGCGGGCGCATCACGAAAAGCGGCGAAAGCGCGACGCACCACGCCCGGACGCGTTCGGCGTCGAACGTGGGCAGATGCGGCGCGATGGCGTCGAAGCCGTCTTCGAGGGTGCCGCCGTCGAGCATCGGCAGCGTGACCCAGTCTGCCAGGTCGAAGGACGGATCACCGATGCTCGGGCGCGGGTCGATGGCGACCGCTCCCCGGCCGGGCCCGCCGTCGAGGACGTTGCCCGGGTGCAGATCGCCGTGCACGATCGACTTCCCTCCCCCGCTGGTCGCGAGGTCGAGAGCCCGCAGCCGGGCACGATCGAGAGTTTCCATCGGCAAGGTGGCTTCGGCCACCGAACCACGCAGACCTCGCTCGGCGAGGGCGTACATGTAGCGCACCCGGTCTTCCAGCGTCGAGAACCCGCTGGGCGGGGTCACGGCATGGATCTGGGTCAGCAGGTCCCCGATCTCCGGCCAGGGGACGTCGGCACCCGATTCCCGCAACTCCGTGCCGGGATCGAGGCCTTCCAACAGGATCGCGCCGTCGGCGAGTTCGGTGGCGACGACCTGCACGACGCGGGAGCAACCGTTCCATGCCCGCAGCGCGCCGGCCTCGGACTCGGCGATCGAGTGGTCCGGCGTCAGCTTCAGGACCTTCTTCGCTCCGTCGTCGCCGACGCAGATCAGTGTGCGGCCGGTGTTGCCGGGCTTCGCGCCGACGACCGTGAGCCCCCACTGCTTCGCCAGCCGCGCCACGAGCGCGGGGAAAGCGTCGCACCAGGTCGTGACGTCTTCGCCGAATCGCTTGATCAGGCGTTCGCGGGCCTCCTCGTCGATCAGAACAACGGCCACGGAATCGCCCGCCAGTCGTCCCCGGGCTCCGGGAACACACCTTCCGCCAGGAGTAAGTCGGCACGCTCGGCGAGCGCACGGATCTCGAACCCGGTGATGTGCTCGCTCAGCGCTTCCCCGAGCTCGCCGTCCAGTTTCTCGCGCAGGCCGCGCAGCTTGCCGACCTCGACGTCGGTGAGACTCTCCCCGATCCAGCCCCACAGCACCGTGCGCAGCTTCGGATCGGTGTGCAGGCAGATCCCATGGTCCACGCCGTAGACGCGGCCGTCGGTCCCGGCGAGCAGGTGGCCACCCTTGCGGTCGGTGTTGTTGACCACGATGTCCAGGACCGCCAGTTCGCGCATCCCCTGGTGGTTCGCGTGCGCGAGGACGGCAGGCTCACCGTCGCGGTCGTGCGCGTGCAGCACCACGCGCCAGTCCTCCGGCAGGTTGTCCGGGGATCGGACGTCGACCAGGTCCTCGTCGGTGGTCTCGATCCACAGCTGCACCATGCCCGGACCGAACGGACCGTCGCGCAGCACGGTGGGCGGGATCGCGCCGAGCCCGGAGGCCTCGGCGACCATGGCCGTCGCGACCTCGCGGCCGGCGAGCGTCCCGTCCGGGAAGTCCCAGAGCGGCCGTTCACCGGACACCGGCTTGTACACGACGTCGCCGGTCACACCGTCGAGTTCGATCTTGCAGAAGAGCGTGACGTTGGAGGCGTCGACGAGCCTGCCTTCGACGTCGATCTTGCCGCGCGTCACCAGCTCCCGCGAAGTCTCCTCCACGCGGTCAGTCCTCGAGGACGTCGACGTCGCGCCGGTACCCGTTCTGCCGCGGGCAGATATGCCCGGCCGGGTCGAGCGGCTCGGCGCACAGCGGGCACGGTTTGCGGCCGGCGTTGACCACCCGGTCGGCGCGCTCGGCGAAAGCGCGCGCGGCACCCGGGGTCAGGAAGACGCGGACGGCGTCCGGTCCTTCTTCGGTGTCGTCCAGAACGACCGTTTCGTCCACCTCGCCCTCGGTCATCGCCAGCAGCTCGATGACGACGGCGCTGCTGTCGGCGTCCCAGCCGAGGCCCATCGTGCCGACGCGGAACTCCTCCTCGACCGGAACGGTCAGGGGGTCGACGTCGAGCAGTTCGTCGGGCGCGTCGTCCGGTACGTCCGCGCCGAACCGGTTGGCGACCTCTTCCAGCAGCGAGCCGAGCCGTTCGGCCAGGACCACGACCTGCTGTTTTTCGATCGTCACACTGATCGTGCGGACGTCCTCGGACGCCTGGAGGTAGAACGTGCGGTCGCCTGGTTCCCCGACGGTGCCGGCGACGAACCGGTCGGGTTGGCGGAAGACGTGGATTACGCGAGACATGGCACCTTTGACCCTAGGCCACGGCCCCATGATCGGCATCCGCCGCCCCACCGTTCCGCCGTAAGCGAAATCGCCAGGCCCGGCGGCTCGCCGCGGGTGTGCCCCGGGCCACCGCGGGCAAAGCGGCGAACCTAGTCTTCAGCTGTGGTTGAGATCGCCCCTTACGGCACCTGGACGTCTCCCCTGTCGGCCGCCGACGTCGCGGCTTCGGGAGTCAGCGCGCAATGGCTCGGAACCGTCGGCGACGAGGTCTGGTGGGCCGAAGCCAGAACCGGCGAAGGCGGCCGCGTCACGCTCGTGCGGGCACGTGAGGACGGCACGACCGAAGACGTCCTTCCCGCTCCGTGGAACGTCCGGAACCGGGTGCACGAATACGGCGGCCGCCCGTGGCTCGTCGTGGACGACGTCCTCGTCTTCACCCACTGGTCGGATCAGCGCGTCTACCGCCGCGATCTGGCGACCGGTGAGACGACCGCACTGACACCGGAACCCGAGACCCGCCAAGGGATCCGCTACAGCGATCTCCGGCCCGGCCCCGCCGGCGAGGTGTGGCTGGTCCGCGAACGCAGCACCGGCCCGCGCCGCACCGACATCGCCCGCGACCTCATCGCACTCCCCCTCGCCGGCGGCCCGGAACGCGTCCTGGCCGCCAGTCACCACTTCCTCACCGCGCCGCAGCTCTCGCCCGGCGGCGCGCGGGCAACATGGATCGGCTGGAACCATCCCGCGATGCCTTGGGACGGCACGGAGCTGTGCGTCGCCGACGTCCGCGAAGACGGCACGTTCGGCCCGCATCGGGTACTCGCGGGGGCCGCCGACATCGCCGTCTGCCAGGTCGAATGGGAATCCCCGGACACCCTGCTGGCACTGCTCGACCCGGACGGCTGGTGGAACCTGCACCGTGTCGGTCTCGACGGCGACATCGAGAATCTGGCGCCGGTGGAACGGGAAATCGGCGGCGCGCTGTGGAAGCTCGGCGCACGCTGGTTCACACCTCTCGGCGGCGGAAAGCACGCGGTCCTGGCTTCGGGTCGCCTCGCCGTCCTCGACGAAGCGACCCGGGAAGTGACGCCGGTCACGGCCGCCGCGGAGCTGACCGCGTGGTCCATCAACGGTTTCGCCGTCCACGCGGGCGGGATCGCCGGTGTCGCCGCGGGACCGAAACGCGAAGGCGCCGTCGTGAAGGTCGACCTCGACGGTGGGGCGGTGACCGAACTCGCGTCGGCGCCCGAACCGCCGTCGTACGACTACCTTTCCACGCCCGTCGAGCGGATCTTCAAGACCGAGGCCGGCGACCGCGTGCCCGCCTTCGTCTATCTGCCCGCGAACGCCGACTTCGCCGCGCCGGACGGGGAACGCCCGCCGCTGGTGGTCTACCCGCACGGCGGCCCCACCGGACGGGACAGCCAGGTACTCGACTTCGACATCGCGTACTTCACCAGCCGCGGCATCGCCGTCGTCACGGTGAACTACGGCGGCTCGACCGGATACGGGCGCGCCTACCGCGAGCGGCTTCGCGAGCAGTGGGGCGTCGTCGACGTCGCCGACTGTGTCGCCGTGGCCGAAGCACTCGCCGCCGAGGGCACCGTCGACGGCGACCGGCTCGCGATCCGCGGCGGCAGCGCGGGCGGCTTCACCTCCGCCGCCTCGCTCACCACCACCACGACCTACCGGGCGGGCACCGTCATGTACCCGATCCTCGATCTCTACCAATGGACCGGCGACGGCGGCGAGACGCACGACTTCGAGTCCCGCTACCTGGACGGGCTGATCGGGCCGCTGCCGGAGACCGAGCAGCGCTACCGGGATCGCTCCCCGATCACCAACGCGGACACGCTCGCGGGGCCGTTGTTGTTCCTCCAGGGACTTGAGGACGAGATCTGCCCGCCGGAGCAGGCGGACCGGTTCGTGGCCGGCCTCGCCGGACGCGGCATCGACCACGCGTACCTGAGGTTCGAAGGAGAGCAGCACGGCTTCCGCAAGGCGGAGACGATCGTCGCCGCGCTCGAAGCGGAGTTGTCCTTCTACGGCCAGGTTTTCGGCTTCGAGACCCCGGGCGTGGCAAAACTCCCTCTGAGCCGGTGAAGCCGCCGAAGGTACGACCGGGCGACACGATCGCCCTGGTCGCCCCGGCCGGCCCGGTGCCGGCGGACCTCGTCGACAAGGCGCTGCCGGTGCTGAACGGCTGGGGTGTCGAGGTCCGCGTCGGCGACTGCGTCCGCGCGGCGCCCGACGGCTATCTCTCCGCTCCCGACGAAGCACGGGTCGCCGAGTTCACCCAGGCTTGGCTGGATCCGGGCGTGACCTGTGTCCTCGCCGCCCGCGGCGGCTACGGCTCGCAGCGGATACTCGACCTCGTCGACTGGGAGACGCTGCGAACGGCCGGGCCCAAGATGTTCGCCGGATCCAGTGACGTGACCGCGATGCACCGGGCCGTGAATGTCCACTTGGGACTGGAGACGCTGTTCTCCCCCATGCCCGCGAGCATCCTGTTCGACGCGGTGGCCGCCGAACATCTGCGCCTGTCGTTGTTCGAACCGGACAGCGTCCGGACGATCCCGTCGCCGACCGCGTCGCCGCTGGTGCCCGGCACCGCGACCGGCACGCTCATCGGCGGCAACCTCGCGCTCTTGGCGGCGGGTCTCGGCACACCGGAGCAAGGCTCGGCACGTGAGACGATCGCGCTCCTGGAGGACGTCACCGAACGCCCCTATCGGCTCGACCGGATGGTGACCCAGCTGCTGCGTTCCGGCTGGTTCGACGGCGTCCGGGGAATCGTGCTGGGCTCGTGGGAGGGGTGCGGTGACCCCGCGCCGATCCGGGATCTGATGCTCGAACGACTCGGACCTCTCGGTGTACCGATGGTGTGGGACTTCGGCTTCGGGCACGTCCCGGCGTCGCCGACGATCCCCCTCGGCGCGCGGGCCACCCTCGACGCCGGCGCGGGAACGCTCACCCTGTTGCCATAACAGCAACGGAACTGGCGGTTTCGGCCCGCCGAGGGCATCTTTCGGTCATGGATTCCACACAGCAGTTCTGGGAAGACTTCTACCGGGACAAGGAGCAGGTCTGGAGCGGGAAGGTGAACCCGCTCCTCGAGCGTGAGGTCGCTCCGCTGACGCCCGGCACCGCGCTCGACCTCGGCTGCGGCGAAGGCGGCGACGCCATCTGGCTGACTCGGCAGGGGTGGCGCGTCACCGCCGTCGACATCTCGGACACCGCACTGAAACGGGCCGCCGCGCACGCGGCCGAAGTCGGCGCCGAAGGCATCGTCTGGGAGCGCCACGATCTCACCGAGTCGCTCCCCGAGGGCAGCTTCGATCTCGTTTCGGCCCAGTTCTTCCACTCCCCCGTGGAGGAGAACGGGGCACGCGACAAGGCGCTCCGGCGCGCCGCCGAAGCCGTCGCGCCGGGCGGGACACTGCTGGTCGTCGGCCACGCCGGCTGGCCGACCTGGATGACGGACCCGCCACACGTCGACGTCCACTTCCCCACGCCCGCCGAAGTCCTCGAAGCGCTGGCGCTGCCCGAAGGCTGGACCGTCGAAGCGCAGGAACTGGTCACTCGCGATTTCCCGGGACCGGAAGGGCAGGAAGGCACGCGGGCGGACAACGTGCTCCGCGTGCGTCGCTCGGCGTAGGTACCGTTGCCGCATGCGGTCGACGCCTGCGGAAGCCCGTGCCCGGTTCGAAAGCCAGAGGATCGCGCGGCTGGCGACGGTGGGTTCGGACGGCGTACCCCATCTGGTGCCGGTGACCTTCGTCGTCGAAGGCGATTCGATCGCGTTCGCCATCGATCACAAGCCGAAGAGCACGACGGCGTTGCGGCGGTTGAAGAACATCGCCGAGAACCCGGCGGTCAGTTTCCTCACCGATCAGTACGCCGAGGACTGGGCGGAGCTGTGGTGGGCTCGGGCCGACGGGGTCGCGCGGGTGCTCACCGAGCCTGACGAGCAGGCACTTCCGGTGCGGTTGCTGCGGGAGAAGTATCCGCAGTACGAGGCTCAGCCTCCCCCGCACTCCGTGGTGAGCACCCTGGTCCACGCCTGGCGTGGGTGGCAGGCTTCTTGAGCTTTTTTGGGCTTGTCGCCGGTTCACGGCGACAAGCTCGTCGCCAGGCCGTATAGGTCGTTATACACATTGAGTAGTCCGTGAAGGCCTCCTTCACGGACCCTGGATCCCTCAAGGGGGCCTTCACGGACTTCAGCAGATCAGGACCGACGGGCTTCAGCGGGCAGGAACTGCTCCGCGGGCTTTCCTCGCCAAGCGGCGATGATCCCCAGCGGATCCGGCCGCAGCAGCGAAGCGGCCGCGTAGACACTCGCCGCGACGACGCCCGCCATGAACCACCAGTCGTACAGCGCCTGCTCCCCTGTCGGGTAGTACACCAGCGTCACGAACACCGAGACCGCGACGACGACCGCGAGGTTCCGGCGGCGCCATTCGAACGCCGACAGGACCACGAAGCCCCAGGTCAGGTACCACGGGAGCGAGGGCGGCGGGACGATCGCACCGGCCAGCAGGACGATCGCCATGCGGTGGATCGCCGGGTTGCCGCCGTTGCGGGCCAGCCACCATTGGCGGCCGGCGAAGACGAACAGGCCGACCATCGCGATCGCGCGGAACACCGTGACGAACGGCGAGACCTCCACGTCGATCACCAGGTTCACCAGCGAGTAGAAGATCTCGCCGATGCCGGTCGGGAAGTTCATCCAGTTCGCGATCAGCGTCGGCGCCTTGAGGCCGGTCAGCCAGCCTAGGTTGACCGAGCCGAGCGAGATCCAGGTCCCGGCGACGAACACCGGCAGGAAGATCCCGACCGACGCGGCGCCCGCGCGGAAGAAGTTGACCACCTTCCGGTCGCCGGGCAGGTGGTTCGCCCACACCCACACCAGGAACGGCAGTGCCCAGGCCGCGGTGGGCTTGATCAGCATGCCGATGGTGACCAGGACGATCGCCAGGACGTGTTTGCGCTCCAGCGCGGCCAGCACGCCGATGGTGAGGAAGCCCAGCATCAGCAGGTCGTTGTGCGGACCGCCGACGAGGTGGATCACGGTCATCGGGCTGGCGATGGCGAGCCACAGGGTGATCGGCAGCTTGCCGCCGAGGTGCTTGACCAGCCGAGGCAGCGACCAGAGCATCCCGACGAGGCCGATCATCAGCACGAGCCGGGTCGCGATGACGCCGGCGATCATGTCGTTGCCGGTGATCCCGACGATCCACTTCGCGACCAGCAGGAACAGCGGGCCGTACGGGGCGGGCGTGGTCTGCCAGAGCGGGTGGACGTTCTGCACGACGTCCGGCAGCACGACGAGTTCGGCCGGGCCGTTGGCGTACGGGTCGAGCCCGTTCAGCAACTGCGCGCCCTGCGCGAGGTACGAGAAGACGTCGCGGGTGAACAGCGGCGGCGAGACCAGCAGCGGTGCCATCCAGCAGGCCGCGGCGATCACGATCGGACGGCTGCCGATACGGCCCGCGAGCGCGTAGCGGCCCAGCCGCACCCACGCCCAGATGATCAGCGCGAAGCCCGTGTAGAGCATCACATTCGCCAGGATGCGGCCGTGGCCGTAGCGGATCCACGACAGCGGTCCGTGACCCAGGATCGGGTCACGGATGAGGATGCCGCCCGCGCCGAGTGCGGCCAGCATCAGCAGCGTGCTGCCGATGGTTCCCATCGCGATCGTGCGGTACGGGAACCGGGAAGGCACCCGGAGCCGCTCGCCGAGCGAACCGGCCGAGGGCGTCTGCGGGGAGTCTGTCGTGGTCGCCATTTCGAGATTGGAGGTTACACACCGCGCCTGTGCGAGTGCGCGGCAATGGGTGTTTCCCGCGTCGGAGACGGGAATTCCGTCGGTCAGCGGTCGGCCGCCGCCCGCTGGGCGGTACCACCGGGCAACGCGGCGAGCAGCGACTTCGTGTACTCGTGTTTCGGGTCCAGCAGGACCTCTTCCACGGTACCGACCTCCACCAGTTCCCCTCGGTACATCACCGCGACCCGGTCGGCGATGTTCCACGCCAGCCCGAGGTCGTGGGTGATCACCAGCCCGGCGAGACCCAGCTCACGCCGCAGGCGCAGCAGCAGCGCGAGGATCTCCCCGCGGACGGACGCATCCAACGAGGCCACCGGTTCGTCGGCGACCACCACCCCCGGGTCCAGCGCGAGCGCGCCCGCGATGACCACCCGCTGACGCTGCCCGCCGGACAGCTCGTGCGGGAGCCGGTCGAGGAACTTCTCCGCGGGACGCAGTTCGGCCGATTCGAGAGCCTTGATGACGATCTCGCGTTCGGTCGCCCCCATGCCGTGGATGCGCGGGCCTTCCGCGACGGCCTCGTACACCGTGTGGTTCGGGTTCAACGCGCTCGTCGGGTCCTGCAGGACCAGCTGGACCTGACGCCGGTACGCCTTGAGCCCGGCACCGCCGAGCGGAACCGGCTTGCCGTCGTAGCGGACCGCACCGGAGTCGGGTTTCTGCAGCCCGAGCAGCGTCCGGGCCAGCGTCGTCTTGCCCGAGCCGGACTGGCCGACCAGCGCGACGATCTCGTCCTTCCGCACCTGGAGACTCACTCCGGCGACGGCGTTGATCCGCTTGCCGGTCCGGTCACGGAAGCTGACCCGCAGATCCTCGGCCTCCAGCAACGCGGGCTGGTCGCCGCCGCGTTCCGGCTCCGGTGGGAGCGGTGTGCTGGTGGCCGGCGCGAACCGGGACACCGGATCGCCGACGGTCGGGAACGCGGCCGCCAGCGCCTTGCTGTGCTCGTGCTGAGGCGCGCTCATCAACTCGGCGCTCGGCCGTTCCTCGACGATCTCGCCGTCGTACATGACCGCGATGCGGCGACACGTCGCGGCGAGCACCGACAGGTCGTGACTGATCATGATCAGCCCGATCCCCTGCTCGGCGACCAGCCTGCCCAGCAGGTCGAGCACCTGGGCCTGGACGATGACGTCGAGTGCGGTGGTCGGCTCGTCCGCGATGATCAGCCGCGGCGAGCAGGCCAGGGCCATCGCGATCATGACGCGCTGTTTCTGGCCGCCCGACAGCTCGTGCGGGTACGCGCCGGACCGCCCGGGCGGCAGGTCGACCTGTTCGAGCAGTTCCGCGACCTTGGCCTGGACCTCGGCGTCGGACAACGCCTTGCCGCCGGGCGGATGCAGGCGGATCGGCTCGGCGATCTGCTCGCCGATCTTGCGGACCGGGTTGAGCGCGTGCATCGCACCCTGGAACACGACCGAGGCCTCGGCCCAGCGCACCGCGCGCAGCCTGCCCCACTTCATGGCCGTGACGTCTTCCCCGTCGAGCAGGATCTCGCCGCTGACCTTCGCCGAACGCGGGAGCAGCCGCAGGACGCTCATCGCGACCGTCGACTTCCCCGACCCCGACTCCCCCGCCACGCCGAGCGTGTCACCGGGTTCGAGTACGAGGTCGACACCGCGGACGGCGGCGACCTCGCCGCTTCCGGTGGCGTAGGTGACGCCGAGGTTCTTCAGTTCCAGCAAGGGGCTCATGAGTGCCGTCCCTTCAGGCGCGGGTTCAGCACGGTCTCCAGCGCGCGTCCGACGAGGGTGAAGGCGAGTACGACCACGACGATCGCGATGCCCGGCGGCAACAGGTTCCACCAGGCGCCCTTGCTGATCGCGCCGTTGTTCAGCGCCACCTCCAGCATGGCGCCCCAGGAAACGGTGTTCGCGTTGCCGACGCCGAGGAACGCCAGCGTCGCGTCCGCGATCACCGCGTTGCCGACGACGAGCGTGGTGTTGGCCAGCACCAGCGGCATGACGCCGGGCAGCACGTGCTTGCCGATGATGTGCAGGTGCCCGCCACCGAGCGCCTTCGAGCGCTCGATGTACGGCCGGCTTTCGATGGTCAGCGTCTGCGCCCGCACCAGACGCGCGGTGCTCGGCCAGGCCGTGACGCCGATGGCGACGATCACCGTCATCGTGCCCTGGTCCAGCACCGCCGCCAGCGCGACGGCGAGCACCAGCGACGGCAGCACCAGGAAGAAGTCCGTGAACCGCAGCAGCAGCCCGGACACCCAGCCGCCGAAATGCGCGGCCGCGATCCCGATGACCGCCCCGATGAACACGGAAAGGAACGCGGCCGAGAACCCGACCAGGAGCGAGACCCTCGCCCCCCAGAAGGTCATGAGCAGAACGGACCGGCCGTCGATGTCGGTGCCGAGCCAGAACTCCCCGCTCGGTCCTTCGAGCGAGCCACCCGTGGCCTTCGTGACGTCGAGGCCGGATTCGTCCGAGATCACCGGGAGCAGGACGGCCAGCAGGGTGATCACGCCGAGGAAGATCAGACCGGACAGCCCGGCCTTGTTCATGGCGAACTCGTGCCAGTGCTTCGCCGCCGCCTCGCGACGACGACGCCAGACGATGCCGCTGGGTTTCTCCGCTGTGGTCATGCCGTCCGCACCCTCGGGTCGAGCACGCGGTAGAGCAGTTCCGCGAACAGGTTCATCAGCACCACCGCACCGGCGAGCACCACGAAAACTCCTTGCAGGAGAGGAAGATCCGGCCCCTGCAGTGAGGTGTAGAGCAGCTGCCCGAGGCCGGGCCAGCTGAACACGGCCTCGACCGAGACCGCGCCGGACACCACCATGCCGAACTGGATGAAGACGAGCGTGACGGTCGGCAGCAGCGCGTTGGGCACCGCGTGCCGTTTGCGCACGAGTTCGTCCCGCAGCCCCTTGGCCCGCGCGGTGGTGAGGTAGTCCGAGTTCATCTCACCGATCAGGGACGACCGCATCACCAGCATGTACTGGGCGTAGAAGACCGCCAGCAGCGTGAGGCACGGCAGCACCAGGTGGTGCAGGACGTCGAGGCCCTCACTGAAGAATCCGGGTGCGACGTCCGGGGAATGCATGCCACGGCTGGGGAAGAGGCCGTTCGTGGCGACGAGCAGGATGAGCCCCAGCCAGAACTGCGGGACCGACCACAGGGTGAGCGCGATCCCGGTCTGGACGCGGTCGAAGGTGCTGTTGCGGCGCCACGCCGCCCGGATGCCGAGCCAGAGCCCCAGCGCGATCGCGAGCACGGTCGCGCTGCCGACCAGCAGGATCGTCGGCCACAGCCGCTCCCCGATCAGCCCGGCGACAGGCTGCTTGAGGATGTAGGACCGGCCCATGTCACCGGTCAGGAGACCGGTGAAGTAGTCCCAGAACTGCTGCAGCAGGGGCTTGTCCACGCCCATCTGCTCCCGCAGTTCCGCCATCATCTTGGCGTCCGTGGGCCGGTCGCGGACCATGAACCGCACCGGATCGCCCGGCAGCATCCGGAACAGGAAGAAGCTGAGGACGATCACCAGCAGAAGGCTGGCGATCGCCTCACCGATCTTCGAAAGCACGAACCGGGCGGTGCCGGTCCCGCCTCGGCGCTCGTCGGGATCGACGAGCGCCGAGTTCTGGTCGAGAGAACTGAGTGCCTCGGTCAACGCTGTCCTTTACTCCCGGTCGTCGGCCGACTTGCCGCGCCGCCCGAGCAGCACGCCGCCACCCACGAGCACGACCAGCACGACGGCGCCGATACCGATCCACAGTCCGGTGTTGCTCCCGCCGTCCTCCGCGCCGGCCGCGGCGGCATCACCCGGAGTGGCGCCGTAGACGCCCCAGTAGCCGGACTGCTCGAGGATCGCGCCTTCGGGCTGCGGCTGCTTGGTGAACGAGGAGAACTTGTCCGAGCGGTAGGCCTCCAGCACGTTGTCGTAGTCGAGGACGACGTCGACGTACTGGTTCGCCAGCACGGCCTGGGCCTGCTTGACGATCTCGGCGCGCTTGGCCGGGTCGAACTCGGTCAGCTGCTTCTTGTACAGGTCTTCGTACTGCGGGTCGCAGAAGAAGGTGGCGCTGGTGCCGCCGTTGCCCTGGGCGTTCGGACGGGCGGCGCAGGTGTTGAGCGACAGCGCGTAGTCCGGGTCGGGCGAGGTGCCGTACCCGGAGATCGCCAGGTCGTAGTTGCCCGCGGTGGTGCGGTCGTCGAGTTCGTCGTCGGAGACGAGTTCCTGCTTGACGCCGATGCCGATGTCCTTGAGCCAGCCACCGACGAACTGGGCGGTGCGCTGGTCGAACGGACGGTTGGCGTGCCCGGCGAGGCGGAACTCCAGCTTCGCGCCACCAGGGGCGACACGGATGCCGTCCGGGCCCTTCGCGAAGCCGGCCTGGTCGAGGGTCGCGTTCGCGGCGGCGGTGTCGTACTTGGTCTTCTCGGCGTCCGACGGCGTCCAGGTGTAGGCCTTGTAGATCGCGGGCACGACGCCGGTTCCGGGCTGGCCGTAGCCGTTCATCACCCGGTCGACGATGGCCTGGGTGTCGATGGCCTGCGCGATCGCCTTGCGGACGCGGATGTCCTTGAGCAGCGGGTTGCCGTCACCGATCGGCTGCTCGGCGACGTTCTTGACGCCGAAGTTGATGATGAGCTCGTTGTACCGGCGTCCGGGTGCCTTGTTCGTCGTGATGCCCGACTGGCCCTTGAGCGCGTCGAACTGGGTCGGCGTGAGCCGGTTGATGACGTCGACCTCGCCCTGCTTCAGCGCGTTCACCGCGGCCTCGGCGTCCTTGAACTGCAGGAGCTGCAGTTCGTCGACCTTGGGGGCTCCGCGCCAGTAGTCCTTGTTCGCCTTGAACTTCACGAACTCGTTCTTCTTGTACTCGGTCAGCAGGTACGGGCCGCTGCCGACACCGACGACGGCCATCTCGTCGGTCGAGGGTGCGTTGAGGTCCTTGATCGGCTCCCAGATGTGCTTGGGCACGATCGGGACGTCGAGCGAGGTCATACTCGCCTGCGGCGCCTTCGTCTTGATGACGAGGGTCTTGTCGTCCGGCGCCGACACCGACTCGAAGTTGGTGACGTAGCTGCCGTTCGCGGTGCGGGCGTTCTCGTCGTCGAGCATCCGCTGGAAGGTGTACGCCGGGTCCTGCGCGGTCACCGGCTTACCGTCGGACCACTTCATCCCCTGACGGATGGTGAAGGTCCAGGTGAGCTTGTCGTCGGAGGTCTTCCACGACTCCGCGACCCCGCCCGTGGGCTGGGTGTCCTCCGCCGAGGGCAGCGTGAGGAACTCGTAGTTGAACCGGCCGACCTGCGTCGCCGCCGACAACGTGGCGGTGAACGGGTTCAGGTGGTCGATCCCGGTCGTGAGCGCCACCCGCAGCACCTTCCCCTGCTGCTGCGCCGTCGCGGCGGGCACGAAAGGCACCGTCGCGACCGCCGAAGCGGCGAGGACCGCGACCACGCGAAGACCGCGTCGTCGCCTGGGAAAACGCTCTGTGCGCACGAAGACCACCCCATCGAAACTCGCTGTATCCAACCCCCGAAGCGGAAAAGTAACCACATGTCGCGGTAACCGCGCAATGACTCGCCAACACCCCACGTGCACGGATAACGCCGTCGCGTGGTCAAAAGTGACCGTCAGTGATAGCAAAGTCGCTTTCGGTCACCATTTGGGCGTATGACGAGGGCACGACCGCTGCGTCCTGGGCATTCAAGGAGAGCGCGCTTGCAGAACGCTTGCGCCCGATGATGCTCAATCGATACCGGACAGCAAAGTGGCCGCCGTGTCGCGATACGACTCGACGGCCACCTTCGCACCGGCGACTGCCCTCCTGCTTCAGCCGACGGAGACCTCACGCCGCCGCGCGGTGGCGGCACCCGCGTAGAGCCACGCGAACAGCGCCCACATACCGGCGAAGATCAGGCCCACGGTGGCGTAGGCGACCGTCCACAGCACGGCGGGCGTCTCGGATTTCCGTTCCCGTTGCAGGAACTCGATCTCGGACATGAATTCGCGCGGGCCGGAGGCGGCGTCGATCGCGGGCGCGTTCGCGGCCGGGTCCGCGGGGGCGTAGATCGGGGCGAGGCCCATCACCCGGTTGGGGACGTGCACGCGGATCCCGGTCTTCCACTGGCCGAACACCGGCAGCGGCTGGGCCGTGCGGTAGACGCCGTCGCCGATCTTCTCCAGCGGCGCGGTGAAGAAATCGCCGCCCTGCCAGGAAAAGCCGTTCAGCCACACGGCGTCGTCGGCCAGGTCGGGCCGGGAGAGCGTGACGGTCGCGTCCACCCAGCGAGGCGTGCCTCCGCCGTGCGGGTTCGAGATCGGCAGTCCCGCGGCGGCCTCGGTCAGCCGGACGTCGGCGGTGAACCCGGGTTCCGGGTCGCCCGGGACGGCGACCGACGACATCAGGGCGACCGCGCCCAGGGCTCCGACGAGACCGATCGCGTGCCGGGGACCGGACGCGGGTTCCAGCGTCGCCGTCTCCTCGACCCGCTGGTACTGCCAGACGCCGATGAACGCGCCCGCGAGTGCCGCGCCGGTCCCGAAGACGAGGAACAGCGGCAGATGCGCGGACGGCCACGGGTTCGGCATCAGCCAATGGGTGAACGCCGCCTCGGCGAGCATCCCGGCGGTCCCCACGAGCAGACCGGCCACGACGGCGAACGTGTACCCCTGGCGGTTACGCAGGGCCAGAGCGACGACTTCGATGATCACCGCTTCGGCGATGTACGGCAGCAGCGACGCGACGTGGAGGTCCGCGAAAAGCGGGATGATGGTGAAGGAGGCGCGCGACACGAGGAAGACCGCGACGACGATCAGCGCGCCGCCGGGTCCCCAGGACAGCCGTCCGTAGGTCAGCGTCCAGGCACCGATCAGTCCGACCAGCACGACCTGCGACAGCATCGGGAACTGCGGCACGCCGAGGTCGAACTCCATCAGGAACGCCGAAGCGCCCATCATCCAGGCACCGGCGAGCACCGGGCCGAGCAGGCGCACGATCGGTCCGGTCGCGCCGACCTGACGCGCCTCGCCGAGCAGCAACTGCAGGCCGAGGACGACGCAGACGCCGCCGCCGATCATCAGGACGTGGGTCGGGCCCCATTCGGTGACGTCCTGGCCGAACAGCCGGTGCCAGACGTCGTCGAGCGGGAAGCCGGCGATGCCGACCAGACCGGTCGCCATCATCTGGATGGAGCCCATCGGGGCCCGCCAGTGCGGGCCGATCTTGAACGTGCGCTTGGGCAGGTCCTTCGTCGCCAGGGTCGCGCTGAGCACGCCGGCGGCGAAGATGCCCATCAGTCCGAAGTAGATCGGGTAGTGCGACGGGTTCGCGAGCGGCCCCTCGTCGCGGCCGAGTTCCATATGGATCGGCACGTCCCAGTAGACGCCGATCAGCGCCGACATACCGGACAAGAACGCGACGACCATCGGCAGCGCCGCCCACCGCGGCAGACCGCTGAATTCACCCGTCCAGTCGGCGATCCGGCCGAAGACGGTCCGCTTCCCCGCGCGCTCACGGAGGACGAAAACAGCCAGTGGCAGGAAGACCGCGGTGAACATCAGGCCCGCGATGACGATCTGCCCGAATTGCGCGCCGCCGGCAGGCGGGCTCTCCTGAGCCATGAACACCGTGCTCGCCTTCCTGCTAACCTAAGTAACTGTTACCTTGGGGTAACACGATAGGGGCAAGGTCCCGGACAGGCAAGCCGGGGCGTACGACTTGAAAGGGACCTCGATGCGGAGGATCGGCGGGATCTGCGGGATCACCATGGCCGCGCTGCTGGCCGTGACAGGCTGTTCGGGATCGACCGGCTCCGAACCCGCGCCGGGCACCGGCACGCGGACCGTGAAGTTCTCGATCGCCGAGGGCCGCCGCACGGCGGGCCCGGAAGAGGTCGCGGTGCGCACCGGCGAGAACGTCGCACTGGAGGTCACCTCCGACCAGGCGGACGAACTACACGTCCACGGCTACGACAAGGCCGCCCAGTTGGCGCCCGGCGTCCCGGGGACCGTCTCGTTCACCGCGAACATCGACGGGATCTTCGAGGTGGAACTGCACAAGAGCGGCGCGGCGGTGACCAAGCTCCGGGTGAGCGGATGATCCTGGCGCACGGTCTCGGCGGCCGGTCCGATCTGCCGGTCCCGCTGTGGCTCGCCCTGTACGCGGGAGCGGCGGCCGTCGTGGTCTCCTTCTTCGCGCTCACCGTGCTCTGGAAGGAACCGAAACTCCGCGGCGCCGACGCCGGCCGGCCGCTTCCCCCCGCCCTGCAAGGATTCGTGGACAGCACACCGGCCCGTGTCGCGTTGCGGGTGGCGGGGGTCCTGCTGTTCGCGGGATTCCTGGTGATGGCGTGGGCCGGTCCGGACAGTTCGGCGGACAACCCCGCCTCGGCGTGGTTCTACGTCTGGTTCTGGGTCGGCCTGGTGCCACTCTCCCTGCTGTTCGGTCCGGTCTGGACCCGGCTGAATCCACTGAGGACGGTCGCCTCCTTGTTCCCGGTCCGACACAGGGAACTCCCCGACCGGCTGGACTACCTGCCCGCGATCGCCGGCCTCTTGGCGTTCTTGTGGCTGGAACTGGTCTTCCCGCATTCGGACTCGCCGCGTGCGATCGCTCTCTTCTGCTCCGTATATGCCGTTATACAGATTGCTTTCGGGGTGGCCTTCGGGCCGCGCTGGTTCGACCGGGGTGACGCTTTCGAGGTCTACGCGCGGTTGATCGCGGCCCTCTCCCCCTTCGGCAGGCGCGCCGACGGACGTCTCGTGCTCCGGAACCCCCTGGATGGCCTGCTCACCCTCTCCCCCGCGCCCTGGCTGACCGCGCTGGTCCTGGTGGTGCTCGGGTCGACGGCGTTCGACGGCCTGACCCGGCTCCCCTTCTGGACGTCGCTGGACGCGGGTGTCCTCGGAGGCACCGCGGGGCTTGCCGCCTGCATCGCGCTCACTTATGGCGCGTACGCCGGCGCCATCAGCCTGACCAGGCCCTACCTGCGTCGCGGATTCGACCCCTACCCCGCGTTCGCGCCGTCCCTGATCCCGATCATGGTCGGCTACACGGTCGCGCACTACTTTTCGTTCGCGGTGTTCTCCGGACAGCAGGGCTTCGGCCGCGCGATCGACTACACGGTCGTCTCGACCGGCGTGATCGCGCTGGTGCAGATCGCCGGGATCGTCGCCGGGCACGTGCTGGCCGTAACCTCGGCGCATGACCGTTCCGTCGGCGTGCTGCGCGCGAACTACGTCAAGGTGGGCCAGTACCCCATGCTGGCGCTGATGATCGCCTACACCGCACTCGGGATCGCGCTGGTCTCCGGCTCATGACCATCGCGGCGCGGGTGATGATGATGCACCAGGGCGGCTGGGACGAGATCCTGATCTTCGTCGGCCCCGTGGTGATCATCGGGCTGCTCATCTACGTCGCGCGCAAACAGGTCCCGACCACGCCGGAAGAGGACGACCAGGACACGGTCTAGCCGTCGAGCAGCAGCTTCCCGGCGAGTTCGGTGACCTCGTCGCGGCTGTGGGCGCCATGGTCCGCGGCCATGAAGTGCTTGCCGATCAGCAGTGAGAACGCGAGCAGGCAGCGGGCTTCGACCTCGTCCTCGTCGGCGAAGATCTCGCGCATGAGCGAGCGCAGGTAGTCCATCCGCTGGTTGTCGACGCGCCGGAGCCGCTCGGCGACCGCCGGGTCGCGCCTGGACCAGTCGCGGATCGCGAGGTCGATCGGCAGCAGGTGGTCACTGGCGAGCATGCCCGCGCGCCGGATCTTCGCCCTGGCGTCGCCGCCTTCGCTCTCGACGGTCTCGAACAACTCGCCGGTGCTCATCCGCTCCCAGGTGACGAGCATTTCCTCGATCAGCGCGCCGCGATCGGCGAAATGGCCGTAGAAGCCGCCTTTGGTGACTCCGAGCGCCTTCGCGAGCGCCTCGACACGGACCGCGTCGGGTCCCCCGGTGGACAACGCCCGCAGCCCCGCGTCGATCCATGCGCGCGGCGGGGTCCGGGTTTCAGCGGCCATGTGATCACCGTATCCCGCGTCACGCCGTCACCACGACAGCGATATATACGCTACCGTATAGATGGCGGAACGCACTGGGAGGACACATCGAAATGAGTGTTGGATTCGTGGCCATGCACTACCCGCACGCCGATCACCACGACGCGTTCGTCGCGCGGGTCCAGCGAGTCGCCGGGGTCCTGCGGTCCACGCCCGGCTGCCTCGGCGCCGAATGCTGGGTGACCGCCGCCGGCGACGCCGTCGTCTCGATCGCGCGCTGGGAATCCGAAGCGGCCCAGGCCGCCTCGATGCAGGCGCTGGGTTCGGCCGACGTCGACGTCGCCTACGACGAACGCGAGGTCCGCCCGCGCGAGATCACCGCCCTGGTGTCGGCATGAAACTCGCGAACACGGCCCACACCGGGCAGTCGTGGCGGATCCACGAGGTCGCCGGGGACTTCGACCTCGAAGACGTCTGGGCGCTCGAAACACCCGGCGGTCCGGACGACTTCGCCAAGTTGGTGAAGCAGTTCGCCTCGGGCGACTTCCCGGACGGCGCACCGCTGATCGTCCGCGCGCTGTGGTCGCTGCGGTGGAAACTCGGCGCGTTGTTCCGGCTGGACGAACGGGATTCCGGCCTCGATTCCCGTGTGGAGTCCGTCCGGGACAGGCTGCCCGAGGACCTCCGCGACACACCCACCGGCCCGGACGAGGACTGGCTGCCGTTCACGCCGATCTACCGGCTGGACGACGAATTCGCCGCGGAGATGGCGAACCGGACCATGCACGGGATCCTGCACCTGGCGTGGATCGAGGAGGGGCCCGGCCGGTATCGCGGTCAGATGGCGGTGCTGGTCCGTCCGAACGGGCGGTTCGGGCGCGCGTACATGGGGTTCATCAAGCCCTTCCGGTACCTGTTCGTCTATCCGGCACTGTTGCGGCTGATCGAACGGAACTGGCGTTCGTCCACATAGGACGCCAGTTCGGACCTCGCCGTCCTCGCGGCGGCGAGGCCCAGTCCGGTGTAGATCGTGATCGCCTGGTCGTAATGACGTCGTGCGGCCACGACGTCGGCGTCCGCGACGGCGACCCGCGCGAGTCCACGATGCGCCCGGGCCGCCTGTTCCCGCGAGTCGATCCTGGTCGCGACGGTCAGCGCCTCGGCGTGGTTCGCGCGAGCCGCGTCGGCGTAACCGCAGGCGTGGCAGGCCTCCCCCAGCCCGTTGAGCGCCCACGCCTCGCCGTCGCGAGTGCCATGACGGCGGAACAGATGGAGAGCTCGCCGGTGCCGGGTGGCGGCTTCGACGGGACGGCCCGCCAGCGCTTCGGCCCGGCCGAGAGCGTCGATCGCCCACGCCTCGCTCTCCCGGTGCCCGAGTCTGGCGAACAGATCCGCGGCCTCTTCGTGAAGCCGGTGCGCGTCGGCGGACTTGCCTTCTTCGGCGGCGAGTTCCCCGAGACCGACCTTCACCCAGGCCTCGCCGAACCGATGCCCGGCCTGCCCGTGGAGCCCCATCGCCTGCCGCAGCCGATCCTCCGCCTCCGGCACGCCCAGCCGGGCCTCGATCGTGCCGAGTCTGGTCAGGATGTGCGCGCGGCCGATCACGTCGCCGAGCCGGTCGAACAGCGTCAGTGCCTGCGCGTAGTAGCCGGACGAGGTCCGGTATCTCCCTGCGCACTCTTCGAGCATGCCGACCGTACCGAGGACCCTGGCCTGCCCCAACGGGTTCCCGATCTCGCCGTACGCCGCGAACGCCGCCCACAGGTCCGCCGCGGCGGGCTCCGGCCGTCCCGCCCGCATATGCAACCCGCCGAGGGCGATGAGCGCGTCGGCTTCGGCCGAACGGTCGTCCCCGGCACGCGCGGCGGCCCTGGCGTACCCGTGGATCGACAGTGCGATGGCTTCGTGATGCCCGTCGAGGTAGCGGAACAGCAACGCGGACAACGTCACGGCGTGCTCCGGGAATCCGCCGGCCACCGCCTGCGCGGACAGGGCCTGGACGGCGGGAAGTTCCTCGTCCAGCCAGGTGCGCGCGCCGTCGGCGTCGGTGAAGGACGGCGCCGGACTCGCCGTGCCGGTCACCGCGGGACGGCGGTGGGCCTCGCCGGGATAGAGGCGATCCATCGCCGCGGCGATGGTGGCGTGGTAGTAGCGGTGGACGCGGCCGAGCGCGGCGCACGCGTCGTCCTCGCCGCCGGATTCCGCCGCGTAGGCCTTCAGCAGATCGTGCATTCCGTATCGGTCGGCACCGGAAGGCTCGATCAGATTCGCCCGCGCGAGGGTGTCGAGCCGGATCCGGGCCCATTCGAGCGGGCGGCCGGCCAGTGCCGCCAAGGCGTGCGCGTCGAACCGCGGTGCCGGATGGAGGCCGAGGACGGCGAAAGCGCGGACGGTGTCTTCGTCCAGCTCTCGCAACGACCACGAGAACACAGCGCGCACGGCGGCCCGCTGGTCGGCACCGCCGCTGAGCAGATCGAGGGTGTGCTGAGCCGCTCGCAGTTCGTCGACCAAACGCGCCAACCTGGTGGCCGGCCGCGACACGGCGAGCTCGGCCGCCAGACGAAGGGTCAGCGGTAACCGCACGCATCGTTCGGCGAGCGCGGCCGCGGCTTCCGGTTCCGCGTCCACCCGCGGTCCGGCCAGCCGCCGCATCAGCGCGACGGCGTCGGGGTCGGGTAGCTGGCCGAGAGTGACCCGATGGGCGCCGTGCAGGGCGACGAGCCCACCGAGCGAGTCCCGGCTGGTGACCACGACGACGCAGTCGCCCGTCCCCGGCAACAGTGGGCGGACCTGCTCGACCGTGGCCGCGTTGTCCAGCATGACCAGCATCCGCCGGGCGGCCAGCTCGGTCCGGAAGCGGGCGGCGCGTTCGGTCAGGCCGAGCGGGATCTCCGTCCCCGGCGGCACCAACGCGGTCAGGAACGCGCCCAGCGCCTCGACGGGCGCCATCGGCTCGCCCGGGTCGTAGCCACGCAGGTCCAGGTACAGCTGGCCGTCGGGGAACCGGTCGCGGAGCCGGTGGCCCCAGTGCACGGCCGTCGCCGTCTTCCCTGCCCCGGCGGTGCCGGTGAGGCAGACGACCACGGGTTCCCCGGTGGCATCCGCGACCAGTCTGTCGAGCGCGTCGAGTTCGTCGGCTCGGCCGGTGAACGCGGAGACGAGTGCGGGCAACTGGGCCGGAACCGGCGCGACCGGCGCGGTGCCCGAAGGCAGTTCGTGGCGCAGCACCGCCTCGTGCACGCCGGCGAGCTCCCGGCCCGGATCGGCGCCGAGGTCGTCACGCAGGAGACGTCGAATCCGTTCGTAGCGGGCGAGCGCGTCCGCCCCGCGCCCTACCGCGTACAGGGCGCGCATCAAGGTCGCCGCGACAGTCTCCTGCAACGGGTGGTCGTCGGCCAGCTCCGTCAGCCGGGTCAGCGTCGCCGGTGCGTCGCCCGCCTGGATCGCCGCGTCGGCCCAGGCGACGACGGCGGCGACCCGCTCCTGGGTCAACGTCTCCCGGGTGCGCTCGGCCCAGTCGCCGCGCAGACCCGCCAGCGGTTCGCCTTGCCAGAGCCCGAGTGCCGCGTGCAGCGCGGCGGCGTCGGCGGGACTCTCACGCAGCGTGTCGCGGAAGCGGAACAGATCGACCTGGCCGGGCGGGACATCGAGGCGATAACCACCGGAATCCCGCGACACCCTCGCGCCACCGGGGTCGGCTTCTTCGAGCGCGCGCCGGATCCGTGTGATGTGGGCCTGCAGCGAGCGGCGGACCTGTTTCGGCGGGGATTCACCCCAGACCCGGTCGACCAGCACGTCGACGCCGACGGTGCGGCCCGCCTCCAGCAGCAACACCGCCAGCACCGCCTGCCGGCGCGGTTCGCCGATGGTGACGGCCTGTCCGCCGGTGTACAACCGGATCGGTCCCAACACCCGGAAATCCACGTTCACCCCTCGGCCGGGTGGGCACTCCCCATGCCCGGTCCCGACCGCTGCATCGTAGGGCCGCGTCACGACCGCTACAACATCCTTCGACGTGGTTCGCGGTCACGATCCCCATCCCGCGAGGAAACCGGGCCGACCGATACCCGACTCACGGACTCATCGCCACTCACGTCGTGCGGCGGGTGCTGCGCACCAGCGTCATATCCTTTTCCCGCACCGGCTCGTGGCAGTGCGCGCACACCGTCTCCGGCGCGAGCTCCTCGCCGCACGAGTGTCGCCACACCGTCGGCGCGGGCCCCTCCGTGACGTACTTGTCGCCCCACGCCATGAGGTTCAGCAGCACGTGGTTGAGCGCGTGCCCGGCTTCGGTGAGCACGTATTCGTACCGCGGCGGATGTTCCTCGTAGAGCCGCTTTTCGAGGATGCCGGTCTCGACGAGTTTCCGCAGCCGCGCGGTCAGGATGTCCCGGCTGGCCCCGGTGTTGCGGACGATCTGGTCGAACCTGCGCGCCCCGAAGAACACCTCGCGCAGCGCGAGCAGGCTCCAGCGCTCCCCGATCACCTCCATCGCGTTGGCGATCGAGCAGTCCCTCGGTCCTTCGGTCATGGGACCCAGGGTAAGGCCAGTGAGTCTTGATTTCCAACCCACTCGATGCCACAGTGAGTTGGATATCCCAACTCACCCGAGGAGGCAGCCGTGCACGACGCGGTCATCGTGGACGCCGTCCGCACCCCCATCGGCAAGGGCAAGCCCGGCGGTTCCCTGCACGAGATCCACCCGGTCCAGTTGCTGGCCCACACCCTCCGCTCGCTCGTCCGGCGCAACGGCCTCGACCCCGCCCTGATCGACGACGTCATCGGCGGCGCCGTCGACCAGGTCGGCGAGCAGGCCCAGAACGTCACGCGCTGGGCGGCGCTCGCGGCCGGGTTGCCGGAAAGCGTGCCCGCCACCACTGTCGACCGGCAGTGCGGAAGCAGCCAGCAGGCCGTGCACTTCGCAGCCCAGGGCGTGATGGCCGGCGCGTACGACGTCGTCATCGCCTGCGGTGTCGAGTCCATGAGCCGCGTCCCGATGTGGTCGAACGTGCTGCCCGGTACCGATCCCCTCGGCCCCGGCGTCGCCGAGCGCTATCCGGAAGGCCTGGTACCGCAGGGGATCAGCGCCGAACTCATCGCCGCGAAATGGTCGCTCAGCCGCGAGGCGATGGACGACTTCGCCGTCTCGTCGCACCGGAAGGCCGCGCGGGCGCACGAACTCGGACGGTTCGCGAGCCAGATCGTGCCGATCGAGACGCCGTCCGGTCTGGTGTCCACCGACGAATCGGTCCGTCCCGGCACCGACCTCGGAACGCTGGCCAAACTGCGCCCGGCGTTCCAGGACCAGGCGATCTCGGAAAGGTTCCCGCAGATCGACTGGTCGGTGACCGCGGGCAACAGCAGCCCGATCAACGACGGCGCCTCCGCGGTGCTGATCACCTCCAGCGAAACGGCGGCCAGGCTCGGCCTCCGTCCCCGTGCCCGCCTGCACAGCTTCGCCGTCACCGGCTCCGACCCGCTGCTCATGCTCACCGGTGTCATCCCCGCGACCGAGAAGGTGCTGCGGCGCGCGGGTCTGCGACTGGAGGACATCGACCTGTTCGAGATCAACGAGGCGTTCGCGAGCGTCGTGCTCGCCTGGCAGCAGGAGACCGGGGCCGATCCGGCGAAGGTCAACGTCCACGGCGGCGCGATCGCACTCGGCCACCCGCTCGGCGCGAGCGGCACCCGGCTGATGGGCACCCTGGTCAACGCCCTGCACCACCACGGTGCCCGCTACGGCCTGCAGGCGATGTGCGAAGGCGGCGGCCAGGCCAACGCGACCATCCTGGAGGCGCTGTGACCGACCGGCTCCCCAAGAGACTCGCCGGTCATCCGTCGGTCCAGGCGGTGCTCGCCCGACCGCGCGACAAGCCGTCGCCGGTGATCGACGCCGCCTGGCTCAGGGAGATCTGCCTAGCCGCGGGCGCCGACGACGCGGCCGCGGTCTCCCTCGATCATCCGGATCTGGCCGGGGAGCGCGAGCACGTCGAACGGGCGCTGCCGGGGACCAGGACACTGGTCTCGCTGGTCGTGCGGATGAACCGCGACGACGTCCGCTCCCCCGCCCGCAGTGTGGCCAACCAGGAGTTCCACCGGAGCGGCGAGATCATCAACGAAGCCGGGCACACGATCGTCCGGAGCCTGCAGGACGCCGGACATCGCGCGGTCAACCCGTCCGCGACCTTCCCGATGGAGATGGAGAACTATCCCGGCCGGATCTGGGTGGTGGCGCACAAGACCGTCGCCGTCGCGGCCGGGCTCGGTGCCATGGGCCTGCACCGCAACGTCATCCATCCGAAGTTCGGCAATTTCGTGCTCCTGGCGACGTTGCTGCTCGACGCCGAGGTGTCCACCTACGGCGAGGCCCTCGACTACAACCCCTGCCTGGAGTGCAAGTTGTGCGTCGCGGCCTGCCCGATCGGGGCGATCTCCAAGACCGGCGAGTTCGACTTCCTCGCCTGCTCGACACACAACTACCGCGAGTTCATGAGCGGGTTCACCGACTGGGCGCAGACCGTGGCCGACAGCGAGGACGCCGCCGATTTCCGCTCCCGGGTCAGCGACTCGGAGAACGTGTCGATGTGGCAGAGCCTCGCGTTCAAACCGAACTACAAGGCCGCCTACTGCATGGCCGTCTGCCCGGCGGGCGAGGACGTGCTCGGACCCTATCTCGACGACCGCCGCGGATTCCTCGGCACGGTGGTGAAACCGTTGCAGGACAAGGTGGAGACGTTGTACGTGCGGCCGGGTTCGCCGGCGAAGGACTACGCAGAACGCCGGTTCCCGCACAAACCGGTGAAGGAGGTCGACGGCGGCTACCGGAGGACTCGGTAGCGAAGGTGCGTGACACCGGCGTCGCCTTCGAGGACCCGCACCCGCTCCAGTTCGCGCTGGGCGGCACCGAGGTGCTCGAAAAGCCGCACGCCCTCGCCGAGCAGCACGGGGATCAGGTGGATCTCGAGTTCGTCGAGCAGCCCGGCGGCGAGCATGCGCTGGGCCGTACTCGCCCCGTGGACCAGGACGTTCTTGTCACCGGCGGCCTCCTTCGCGGCTTGCGCGGCGCTTTCGACGTCGTTCGAGTAGTGCACCTCGGGCCAGTTCGCCGCCCACTCCGGCTTCGGATGCCTACTGAGGATGTGGATGGGGACACCGTCATGGTGGTCGCCGTTCCAACCGCCGGCGGGCTCGAAGGTCCCCTTCCCCGCGAGGATCGCCCCCGTGGCCATGAATTCGTCGCGGACCAGGAGGTTCGCGCCGGCGACCTCGCCGTCGAACAGCCAGTCGTGCAGCCGCTCGCCACCTTCACCGAGCCCCTGCTCAGGACTCACGTCGCGTCCCGAGATGAAGCCGTCGAGGGACATCGACATGTACAGCACGGTCGAAGACATGGGGTCGCTCCTTCGGTCGGTTCTGCGTACGCGTCGAACGGCGGACCCGGATTTCGACACGGTAGGGCGCGACCCGCTGTCACATCTCCGCGTTCCCATCCGTCAGGGTTACGACGGACGGTGAAGAAGGATGGGGACAGTGGACGAACACGACTGGCTGGCACGGCGTTTCGAGGGACATCGGACGCAGTTGCGCGCCGTGGCGTACCGCATGCTCGGTTCGCTGAGTGAGGCCGACGACGCCGTGCAGGAGGCCTGGCTACGGCTCAGCCGGTCGGACAGCGAGGACGTGGACAATCTCGGCGGCTGGCTGACCACCGTCGTCGGCCGGATCTGCCTGGACATGCTGCGCTCGCGCAAGTCCAGGCAGGAGGATCCGGCAGGCGCGCAACTGCCCGACCCGATCATCGGCCGCGAGGACGGGATCGACCCGGAACACCAGGCCCTGCTGGCGGATTCGGTCGGGCTCGCGCTCCTGGTCGTGCTCGACACGCTGGACCCGGCCGAACGGCTCGCCTTCGTGCTGCACGACATGTTCGCCCTGCCGTTCGACGAGATCGCGCCGATCGTGGGCCGGTCGTCCGCCGCGACCCGGCAACTCGCCAGCCGCGCGCGCCGCAGGCTCCAGGGCACGCCGACCGTCCCGGACGCGGACCTGCCCCGCCAGCGCGAGGTCGTCGACGCGTTCTTCGCCGCCGCGAGGGGCGGCGATTTCGACGCGCTGGTTTCCGTGCTCGACCCCGACGTCGTACTCCGTTCCGAGGGCGGCCCGCTGCCCGCCGGGGCTTCGCGGTTCGTGCGCGGCGCGGCCGCCGTCGCGGGCCAAGCGCTCACGTTCCGGAAGATCGGCGCCGGCGGGGTGCCGCGGCCCGCGCTGGTCAACGGCGCGGCCGGGATGGTCTTCACCAAGGACGGCGTGCCGCGGACGGTCTTCGCCTTCACCGTGGTGGCCGGGAAGATCGCGGCGATCGACATCCTCGCCGACCCGGACCGGCTCGCCACGCTCGACTTCGAACCCCTCGGCTGAAGTGTCATGAAGGGTCTTTCAGGACGGAATTCGTCCTGAAAGACCCCTTCATGACATGCGCGCTGCCGGGATCAGGAGGTCGGGAAGTTGTCCGCTGTGCGGATGCGGTCCCGGATCCAGACGCCCGCCGGCTTCAGCGGACCCGTGCCGGTGAACGAGGAGCCCGAGCAGGTGCCCGGCTTGAACACCGCTCCCGAACGGCTGTCGTCGGAGAAGTTCCAGTTGGTCCAGCTGATCTTCTTCGACGCCAGGAAGTCCAGGTACTTCTGGGAGTTGGTGAAGTCGTTTCCGCCGTCACCGCTGGCGGTCTGGGTGCCGAACTCGGTCACGAACAGCGGGATCTTGCTCGCGGCCCGGCTCAGCGCGTTGAAGTACTCGGTTTTGTGCGACGCCGCGTAGAAGTGGAACGTGTACATGAAGTTGGTGGCGCGCACCGGGTTGTTGATGACGTCGGTCTCGTCGCGACCGTCGGAGATGCCGAGTGAGCCCCAGCCGTGAGTGCCCACGAGCACGACACCGTCGGAGTCCTGGGCGCGGATGACCGGGATCATCTGCTCCGCGTAGCTGCGGACACGGTCCCAGCTGACGTTGTTGGGCTCGTTGGCGATGTCGTAGATGATGTTGGTCTTGTCCTTGTGCCGCTGGGCGATCTCGGTGAAGAACGTCTTGGCGCGGCTCAGGTTCGCGTTCGGGTCGCCGGGGGTGAGCTGATGCCAGTCGACCAGTGCGTACATCCCGCGTTTGGTGGCTTCTTCGATGTACCCGTGCACCATGTCGGTGAACTTGCGCGGGTTGGTCTCGTAGCCGCCTTCCTGGATGTACATCGAGATCCGGAGGACGTCGGCCTTCCAGTCGTTGGCCAGCGCGTCGAGCGAAGCGGTCTTCACGCATTGGCTGTACCACTGGATTCCGTGGGTGCTCATGCCCCGGAGCTGGATCGGTTTACCGGCGGAATTGCAGAGCTGGAGGCCGCAGACCTTCAGCTGTCCGTTGACCGCCGCCGGACTGCCCGGCGGCAGCGCTGCGGCTGCCTGCGTTGCGGGTTCTGCCGCGTTCGCGGTCGCCGTCGAGGTGCTCGCGGTGGCGATCGGGGCCAGCAGTCCGGCGGCCAAAGCGGCCGTCACCCGGAGACGGATCTTGTCCCAACGCATTCGGCTTCTCCTCTCGCGTCGACGGCACCGGCTCTGGTGCGCCGACGGTCAGGGCGGCGGGGTTAAATAGGAAACTTTCCTTACTATTGGAAGGTAAAGGAGAGATTACCCACGGGCTCGACGGACGGTCAAGGCTTGACCACCGACAGTTTCCTGGACATCGGGCATGCTCGGGGCCGTGACAACCTTGATGCGCGTCCTGACCTGGCTCACGGGCCTGAACGGCGCACGCGGGCGCGATAAGCGGCGGCTTTCACCCGGTTCTGGCAAGTCAGTCCGCAGAACCTCTTGATCTGCGCCTGACTCGCGTCGATGTAGACCTCGTCGCACCGCGGCGCCGCGCACAAGCCGACGCGATGCGGGATGTGCTCGCCGAACGCGGCCGCCACCGACACCGCCAGCCCGGCCGCCCACTGCTGCACGAGGTCGGCCTCGGGACTGTGGAAGTGCAGATGCCACGACCGATCGTCGTGACGATGCAGGTACGGACGAGCGCGACTGTCGGCGAGCATCCGGTTGAGCAGCCCGGCCGCGCTGTCGTGCTCGCTCCGCGAAAGCGCTTCGATGATCTCGCGCAGCCGCGACGCGAGATCCCGCAGCCGTTGCGCCGCGAGAAGATCGACCGCGCCGTTTCCTGGCGCTTGATCACCGAGCGCCTCCGCGGCGGCCCGGGCCAGATCATGGCCGGCGAGCGACGGTTTCGCCCTGCCGTGGACGTGGTCGCCCGTCAAGGCGTTGATCAGCGCGACCCCGGTTTCCAGGCGCATCGCGTGGTGGCCGTCGAGTTTCGCCCCGTCCGGCTCGTCGGACATCGAACCCCTCCCCCGGCGTCACTGGTTCGCAGGACGCCGACGGTGACGGTACCAAAGCCGCCGGTGATCACAAGGGGGATGAAGTCTTTCGGAGCAACGGAATCCTACGGAAGTAGGAGCATTCGTCCACTATGGACAAAGGACGGGCGAAGTCACGATCGTGGAGGTCCCGCGTCCACGATCTTCTGCGACAGCTCGAGCGGATCGTGGTGCATCAGCGACTCCATCCACCACGTCATCCCGGCCTGCGCCAGCGCGGGCAGATCGACCTTGATCGGTTCCTCCCACGCGGGGCTCGCGTTCCCGGCGACGGCGACGTCGAACGGGCGGCCCGGTTCCAGCCCGGCCAGGCCGAGCGCACGGTGGGTGTCGGCGATCTCCTCGGCGGTCGGCGTGTGATCCTCGGGGTTCGGGAAGATCCCGTCGCACAGCGCCGCGCGCCGGACCACGCGTGGGTTGTCGGTGGAACTGGCCACCCAGATCGGGATCGGGTAGGGCTCGGGCGGGGCTTCGGCGAGCGCGACCTGGTAGTGCTCGCCGTCGTGGTCGAAGCGCCTGCCGGACCAGATCGCACGGATGACGTCGAGGCCTTCGTCGAACATCGCCGACCGGGTCAGGAGGTCGGTCTGTTCACCGAATCGGCTGAAGTCGCCGGATTCGTCCGAGCCCAGGCCGGTGCCGAGGATCAGCCGTCCGCCGGAGAGCCTGCTGATCGTCGACGCGTGCCGCGCGACGACCCAGGGCCGGCGCCGCGCGGGCGGGGTGATCATCGGCCCGAAGCGCAGCCCGCTGGTGGCGTGCGCGATCGCGCCGAGCGTGGTCCACGGATCCGCGATGGGCATCGTGTCCGCGACGACGTGGTCCCAGAGGAAGAAGCCGTCCCAGCCCGCCCTCTCGGCGCGTACGGCCAGGTCGACGAGTACCGCCGGCTCGCCGAACGGACCGAAGGGCGGCAGGTAGACGGCGTGGCGGACCGGGCTGCCGGTCAAGTCGATCATCTCCCCAACGTCATCGTCGAAGTCCCCGGACGGCCGCTTGTTTACACCATTCACTCAAGCTAGCGTCCGCAAGATGGCCTGGGACGCGAGCAGCCGTGAACGATCGACGAAGTGGCCGGAGCATCGGGGAAGGTTACGCCGGGCGACGGGTTTGGCGGTCGCCGTCTCACTATGCGCGACACTTTCGGCCGTGAACGCGTCCGCATCGCAGGACGACGACTGGTCCCGGGACTTCTACTGGGGCGTCGCGTCGTCCGGCTATCAGTCCGAGGGCAGTGCGCCCGACAGCAACTGGAAGCGGTTCGTGGACCGCTCCGCCGGCAAGGACGGCGTCGACGAGTACCGGGACTCGGTGGACTTCCGGCACCGTTACGCCGACGACATCCGGCTCGCCGCCGGACTCGGCGTCAACACCTACCGCTTCGGCGTCGAGTGGGCGCGGGTCGAGCCCGCGCCCGGTCAGTGGGACGAGACAGGGCTGGCCTTCTACGACGACGTGATCCGGCAGGTCCGCGAAGCGGGCATGACCCCGATGATCACGCTCAACCACTGGGTCTACCCGGGATGGGCACTCGATCAGGGTGGTTGGGCCGAGACGCGGACGGCCGACGCGTGGTTGGAGTTCAGCAGGAAGATCGTTCAGCGCTACGCCGGCCAGGACGTCCTCTGGGTGACGTTCAACGAGCCGCTGATCTTCCTCAAGAACGAGCAGAGGGTCGGTGCGCTGAACCCCACTCGGTACTTCGCCGCGCAGTCGAACGTCGTCCAGGCGCATCGGCGGGCCTACGATCTGATCCACGAGATCGACCCGACGTCGAAGGTCACCAGCAATCAGGCCTACATCACCGGGGTCAACGGGATGGCCGACTGGTTCTTCCTCGACCAGGTCAAGGACAAACTCGACTTCATCGGCATCGATTACTACTACGGCCTGAGCATCGACAACTGGACGGTGTTCGCCGCCGCCACCGACAAGTTCTGGGACGTGAAGCTCCAGCCGGAGGGCATCTACTACGCGCTGCGCAGCTACCACAACCGGTTCCCGCGCCTGCCCCTCTACGTCGTCGAGAACGGCATGGCGACCGACAACGGCAAGGTGCGCGACGCCGACTACACGCGCGGCGACAACGTACGCGACACCGTCTACTGGCTCCAGCGCGCGAAGGCCGACGGCATGAACCTCATCGGCTACAACTACTGGAGTCTCACCGACAACTACGAATGGGGCAGCTACCGGGCCCGTTTCGGACTGTACACAGTGGACGCCCTCACCGATCCCTCGCTGACCCGGCGCCCCACGGACGCCGTTCCCGCGTACCAGGATCTGGTGACGTCGGGTGGCGTACCGCAGGGCTACCGGCTCAAACGAGGTCCCGGACTCTGTTCACTCGTCGACGGACTGAACAGCTGCCTCAACCCGGCCAAGGTGGAAGGACCGCTGGCACCGTTGCGGTGACCGTCCACAAGCGACAGGGTCAGACGGCGACCGGTTCGGGGGCCAGGTGCAGCCTCCGGCCCTCGAACGTCCGCCGCATCCGCCTGTCGTGTGTGACGACGACGAGCGCGCCGGGATACTCGGCGAGCGCCTGTTCCATCTCCTCCACCAGATCCGGCGCGAGGTGGTTGGTCGGCTCGTCGAGCAGCAACAGGTCGGTCCTGGCCGTCACGAGCCTGGCCAATTCCAGTCTGCGCCGCTGCCCCACGGACAACTCCCGGACCGGCTTGCGCAGATCCGCCGCCCGGAACAGGCCCAGGGACAGCAACCTCTCGGCGGACTCCTCCTCATCACCGTCACCGGCGAACAGCGCCAGGACCGTTCGTGAATCGCCCGCGAGGCCGCCGTCCTGGTGCAGGAAACCGATCCGGCCTGCCCGCTCCGCCGACCCGGTCGACGGCGCCAGTTCACCGGCGAGCACCCTCATCAGGGTGGTCTTGCCGGCACCGTTCGGGCCGGTCACCAGCACCCGTTCCCCGGGCAGCACGCTGAGCGAGGTCGGCAGCAGCCTGCCGGCCACCGACACGTCGTCCACCTTCACCACGTGCCGATCGATCTCCGCCTCCCCGCCGGCGATCCGCGCGGTGAACCGCAGCGGCCGAGGCGGAGGCGGCACCGGGTCGGCTTCGAGCCGCTCGATCCGTTCGCGCGCCGAGCGGATCCGGCTCATCGCCCCGTGCGAACGGGACCGGGCCCGGAAGGCGCCCGCCCCGCTGAAAGCCGCCGGGGCCTTGCGCGGGATCGCCGAGAACCGGTCGATGTTGACGTCGGCCAGCGCTTCGTGACGCGCCTTCTCCAGTTTCCATTCCTCGTACTCCTGGACCCACCGGGCCCGCGCCGCCTCCTTCGCCGCGAGGTATCCCGAGTAGCCGTTGCCGTGCCGGTGCACGGTCCGGCGATCGGCGTCGACCTCGAGGATCGTGGTGGTGACGCGGCTGAGGAACATCCGGTCGTGCGTGATCGCGACGAGCCTGCCGCGATGCCCGCGGAGATGGTTTTCCAGCCACGCGACGGCTTCGTCGTCGAGATCGTTGGTCGGTTCGTCCAGCAACAGCAATTCGGGAGAAGCGGCCAACGTCGCGGCCAACGCAAGCCGTGACCGCTGCCCGCCGGACAGGCTGCCGAGCGCACGATCGCGGTCGAGACCCGGCTGGCCGAGTCCGTGCAACGCGATCTCCACCCTGGCCTCGGCCTCATAGCCGCCGCGGGCTTCGTACGCGGTCACGAGGTCGCCGTACTCGGCAAGGTCTTCAGTCGTCTCCAGCGACGCTTCGGCGGCCCGCATCCGGGATTCCAGGTCCCGGACATCGGCCAGCGCCAGGTCGATCGCGTCGCCGACGGTGGCGGTTCCGGGCAGCTCCAGCGTCTGCGGCAGGTAACCCACGCCGCCGGGCGCGGTGACGGTCACCGTCCCGTTGTCGGCCTCCTCGCGTCCGGCGACGAGCCTCAGCAAGGTGGATTTGCCCGACCCGTTGTCACCGACGACGCCGGCCTTCTCCCCTGGTTTGACGGTGAAACCGACCTGGTCCAGCACGACGTGGTCGTCGAAACGTTTGGTGACACCGGAGAGCACGAGTTGTGTTCCGGCGGTTCGATGCGGGGTACGCATAGAGGCGTCCTCCTGATTCTCGGCACGGCCGATCGCGATCGGGACGGCGGAGGGACGCGGCCCGGCGGAGCGAAAGCTCTACGCCAGGGCCGCGTCGAAGGCGAGAATCACAGGTAGAAGAAGAACCCCATGGCAGAAAAGGTAGCCGGGGAACGACGGCGTGCAAAACGAATTAAACGTTGTGTACAGGTTCACAGAGTGGTCTGTGTCCCCATACCGCGACAGCGGCGCCCAGGTGACCGAGAATCGACCATGGAGGTATTCGCGGTCTTGAGGGAATGGGGTTCCTCGTGCACGGGTCCAACGGTCCGATCGCCCGGTTCCGGCGACGGCTCTTCCCCGGCCGCAACTCGCTGGCCCGCGGTTCGGACCGCTTCGAAGCCCTCGTCCTGAAACTCGCCATCCTCGCCGCTCTGCTCGCCGTTCCCGTCGCGGCCGCGGTCGGCTCGGCCAATCACGACAGGCAGGTCGCCGAGGCCGCCACCGACGCGGCCGGGCGTCAGGCGGCCACCGCGTACCTGCTGCAGGCCGCGCCCATCCGCATCGTCGACAGCGAGAGCGTCGGAACCGACGATTCGACCACCCAGGCGACCTGGACCGATTCTCGCGGCGCCCGGCACACCGGCGGCGTCCTCGCCACCCCGGGCAGCCCCGCCGGATCGCCGGTCCCGATCTGGACCGACGCGCGAGGTGATCTCACGGCCGCCCCGAAAACGGCGTCGACGGCGGTGTTCGATTCCGTACTCGTGGGGCTCTGGCTCTGGTTCGCCGTCGTGGCCGGGCTCGTCCTGCTGTACCGGGCCGTCCGGCTGGTCCTGGACCGCCGCCGGGCCGCTGCGTGGGCACGCGCCTGGGCGGTCTACCCACGTTCCGGTTCCTGGCCCTGATCCCGGAAGCGGGGGCAAAGCGCCTCGGCTAGGGTGCCCCGCATGCGCATCATGATCTCCGCGGACATGGAGGGCGCCACCGGCGTCACCTGGACCGAGGACGTCATCCCCGGCACCGAACAGTGGCAGCGGTTCCGCCGCCTGTTCACCGGCGACGTCAACGCGACCATCGCCGGCCTGTTCGACGCGGGCGCCACCGACGTCCTGGTCAACGAGGCGCATTCGTCGCAGCGGAACCTCCTGTTGGAGGACCTCGACGGCCGCGCCCGGATGCTCACCGGCAGGCACAAGCCGCTCTCGATGATGCAGGGCATCGACACCGGCGTCGACGGCGTCGTCTTCCTCGGCTACCACGCCGGCGCCGGCTTCGACGGGGTCCTCTCCCACACCTACCTGGAGAATCAGATCACCGGCGTGTGGCTCGACGACGTCCCGGCCAGCGAAGGCAGGCTCAACGCCGCCATGGCCGCCGAGTACGGCGTTCCGGTGCTGGTGGTATCGGGTGATGACAAGGCGTGCGACGACGCCCAGGACTACGCGCCGGAAGCCGAACTGGTCACGGTGAAAGAGTGCGTCAGCCGTTACGCCGCGATCTGCCTCCCGCCCGCCAGGACCGCCGAACTGCTGTCCTCGGCCGCGGCGGATTCGATGAACCGCGCGGGCCGGGTCGAGCGGTTCACCACTCCCCACCGCATCGAGGTCGAGTTCGACGCGAGCCACCTCGCGCAGGCCACGGCGGTGATCCCGACGGTGGAACAGATCGGCGTACGCCGGGTCGGCTTCGACGCGGCGGACATGACCGAGGCGATGAAGGCGTTCAAGATCGTGACGGCGATCGCGGCCGGGGCGGTGCAAGGGATCTATGGCTGAGCTCGACGTTGTCGACGTTTGTTCGAGGTTGATCCGGTTCGACACCACGAACCGGGGCAACGGGGATTCGGAGGGTGAGCGCGAGGCGGCCGAGTACGTCGCCTCGCTGCTCTCCGGGTCGGGGATCGACTCGAAGATCATCGAGTCCGCACCGCGGCGCGCGAACGTGATCGCGCGGGTCCCGGGTACCGACCCGAGCCTGCCCGCGCTGCTCGTGCAAGGTCACCTCGACGTCGTCCCCGCAGACCCCGCCGACTGGTCGGTCGACCCGTTCTCGGGCGAGGTCCGCGACGGGTTCCTGTGGGGACGCGGTGCCGTGGACATGAAGGACTTCTGCGCGATGGTGCTCGCCGCCCTCGCCTCAGGCGCGCGACCTCGACGGGACCTCGTCCTGGCGTTCGTGGCCGACGAGGAGGACAAGGGCGAGTACGGCGCGCATTGGCTCGCCGCCGCGCATCGGGACCTGTTCGACGGTTGCGCGGCCGCGATCAGCGAATCGGGCGCGTACACCTACCACGTCCCGGCCGCCGATGGCCGGACCGTGCGGCTCTACCCGGTGGCGACCGCCGAACGCGGTACCGCCCACCTGCGGCTGACCGCCAAGGGCCGCGCCGGGCACGGATCCCGGCCCAACGACGAGAACGCGGTCACCCGGCTGATCACCGCGCTCGGCAAGATCGCCTCGCACCGCTGGCCGATCCAGCTGACTCCGACGGTGCAGGCGTTCCTGGAACGCACCGGCGAGGCACTCGGCGTCCCGGTCGATCTGTCCGATGTGGACGGGACGATCGCCCGGCTCGGCCCGGCGGGCGCGCTCGTCGTGCCGACCGTCCGCACCAGCACGACCCCGACGATGCTCGACGCCGGCTACAAGGTGAACGTCATCCCGAGTTCGGCGCAGGCCCAGGTGGACGTCCGAGTGCTGCCCGGTTCCGAGCCGGATCTGCTCGCGGAACTCGACGCGATGCTCGGCGAGGGTGTCACCCGCGAGTTCGTCGCGCACCAGCCGCCGGTGCAGGCGCCGGTGGACTCGCCGTGGTTCGACGCGATGGCGGACGCGCTCCGATCACAGGATCCCGAAGCGGTCGTCGTCCCCTACTGCATGGGCGGCGGGACGGACGCGAAGGCGTTCAGCCCGCTCGGCATAGACTGCTACGGCTTCGCGCCCTTGTGGTTGCCGGAAGGTTTCCCGTATCGCGCGATGGCCCACGGTGTCGACGAACGCGTCCCGGTGGAAGGTCTGCGGTTCGGCACGCGGGTGCTGCGGCACTTCCTGGAGAACTGCTGAATCCCAGGCCAAGATCAGCCGAACGGCTACTTGACCTCCAGCAGGCGGCCGACCGCCTTACGGGCGCGGGTCAGGGCGTCATTGCGGCCGAGTAGCTGACGATCGTGATTCGCCTGAAGCACCATGGCGTGCAGTTCGAAGACGAGCTGCTCGACGTCCGTGTCCGGCGGAAGTTCCCGAAGGCGCAGGGCGAGTTCGATCTCGCGCCGGAGCAGGGCGTCGGCGCGTGCGACGGCGTCCGCAACCGCGTCTCGGACGGGTCCAGGCCGCCCGTCGAGTTCGCTCGCGGCGGCGACGAAAAGACAGCCACCCTCGAAGGTCTCCAGATAGTCGATCCACAACGACATAAGGGCCCGCAGTCGCACCAGCCCGGCGGGCCGCCGGTCGGCGGGCAGCGAAACATCCCGAGCGAAGACCTCCGAAGCGGCGGCGACGATCGAGAGCTGGAGTTCCTGCTTGGTGCCGAAAAGGGTTTGGATGCCGCTCTTGCTGGTGTGCAGGGCCTCCGCCAAGCGTCCGAGCGTCAACCCGTCGATGCCTTCGACCGACGCGATGTGCATCGCACGATCGACGATCGCGCCGCGGCGTGCGTCGCCTGTCCGAGTCATGCATACGATCGTATCGAACTATACGACCGTACGTATTGATACATACGATCGTATGCGTTAACGTCGCGGCATCCGACCTGAGGAGTTCCATGAAAACCCCCGCGACAACCCAGGATCTTCCTGCGATCGCGAAGAAATACTTCGCCGCTTGGGAGGCTCGCGACGTCGACGCGATCGTCGCTTTGCACACTCCCGAATCACAGTTCCAGGCTCACGGTCGCGGCGCAGCGGTCCAGGGCCGCGAGGCTCTGCGGAGCGAGTTCGCACATGTCTTCGAGCTCTATCCGGGCTTCGGCTTCGACGAGCGGCGCCTGCTGTTCGGAAGCGGCCATTGGGTGCTGGACTGGACGCTGACGTTCCAGCGGCCCGGAGAAGATCGCCAGGGCGTCCACTGTCTCGACGTCGTCGAGGTGACATCCGGCGGCCTCGTCGCACGGAAAGACACTTTCTTCGACTTCGCCGAACTGAAGGCCGCGTTCGGGGGTGGGACGGCGTGACCGACGCAGGCTCCACCACGCCGTTGTTCGATCGGGCGGTGCTCGACGCCCTGCCGGTCGAGCATCTCTGCGATCTCAGCATCGACCTGGAACCAGCCCAGGTCATCTCGACACCGCTTGGTACGCGGATGACCTTCGTGACCAAAGGCGGCCGGTTCACCGGGCCGGGCTTCCGGGGCGAGATGCTACCCGGAGGCGGAGACTGGGTATGGCTGGGAGCCGACGGGATAAGCCGGATGGACGTCCGCGCGACCCTGCGTACCCACGACGGCGTCCTCATCCATTACGACTCGAACGGAGTACTCCGCTTCCCTCCCGATGGCAGGCAACGCCTGGCAGCCGGGGAACGGCTCTCGTTCGACGAAAGCTACATCCGGCCGACACCGAGGTTCGAGACCTCCGACGAGCGCTACTCCTGGCTGAGCGGACTGGTCGTGGTCGGCTACGGCGAATACGGCCAGGGCCGCATCGACCACCGGATGTACCGGATTCTGTAGCGACGCTTCGGCCGAGGGGCTCCCACCAGCGGCGTTGGGAGGGCCGAACGCGAGCCGGGAGCACGGGAGCCCGGCTCGCCGCGCAGGCCCGGGAAACGACAAACCCGCGCTGCCCGGGGGCTCGACATCGTGTCGGAACCGGCCGCCGGAACGGACCTGACGGAGGCGGGCTCACGCAAGGCCGGATGTCCGGCACGGCCGGAAGCCGCGCTCGTCACACCCACATGATCACCCGGTCGGGGCCGGGTGTCCGTAGAATCCGGTGACGATGCGACGTTTCCGGTGGTGGTGGGGTGCTCTCGCGCTCACGTTCGTGGTGGTTCTCGTCGGGTTCATTGCCTTTACCGGGTCGGAAAGCCGGCCGGGGCAGCCGTCCCCGCGCCAAGGCCCGCCGGGAACGGGGCCGCTGACGGTCGTCTCCATCGGCGACAGCACCGTCTCCGGTGAGGGCGCGGGCGACTACACGCCCACGACCAACGGGCAGGGCGGCAACTGGTGCCACCGCTCCCCCAACGCCTTCGTCGAGCAGATCAAGATCCCCGACGTCACCGCGCGCGTGAACCTGGCGTGTTCGGGGGCGCCGTCGGAGCAGATCGCGCTCGGCGAGGCGAAACAGTGGACGGAACCGTCGCAGGCCCAGCAGCTGGCGAACCTGATCAAGGACCACCGGGTGGCCGCGGTGGTGATCGCGGTCGGCGCGAACGACGAGCCGAAGTTCTCCGCTCAGGTCAGCGAATGCTTCAAGGCGTGGTTCTCCCCGCAGAATCCGCCGTGCAGCGAAGCGCTCCGCGCCACCTGGAAGTCCAAAGTGGACGCCATGGTGCCGAAGGTGACCAACGCCGTAGCCGACGTGAAGAAGGTGTTGGCGCAGGCGGGATACATCCCGGCGGACTACCAGCTCGTGCTGATGTCCTACGCCTCGCCTGTCGGCCCGAAGATCCCGGAATCGTTGCGCAGCCTCAACGGTTGCCCGTTCCGTACCGAGGACTTGCAGTGGATGGGCCGCGAAGGCGTCTCCGTGCTCTCGGACGGCCTCAAACAGGCTTCGCGCGCGACGAGCGCGCGGTTCCTCGACCTGTCCCGGGCCGGCGCCGGACGCGAGGCGTGCACCAGCGACCCGGCGACCGAGTGGTTCAGCAGGCTGACGCTGCAGCTGCGGGACCTCGGTCAGGTGGACCGGGCGAGCCACGCGCTGCAGGAGTCGTTCCATCCCAACGCGGCAGGACACGCCCAGGTCGCGAACTGCCTCAACGAATTCCTCGCCGCCCGCGGCGGTAACGCGTCGTGCCTGTCCGGGGCCGACGGCAAACTGCACGCCGCACCCGAAGTGGTCGCCCGCTAGAGATCGAGGGCGGCGCGCAACGCGATGTCGATGCGCTCCTGGACCTCTTGGTCGATCTCCGCGATCTTCTCGTCGAACCACGGCCGGTACAGGCGCGTGAGGTTCAGCGTGGAGACCCAGTAGCGCGCGTCGACGGCGACGCCGAGGATGTCCTGCGGATCACGGTCCAGCAGTTCGGTGCCGAGCAGCCATGGCCGCTCGGATTCGTTCACCCCGTCCGAGGACAGCAGCACGACGGTGCGCTGCCGTGCCGGTTCGGTCGGGGGGTGGTACGTCCAGACTTCACCCCTGTGCACGCAGATCCTTCTCCGCGGCGGTGAGCTCGGCCTCGTCCGATTCGGCGGACGGTTCGACCGGTGCGCGCTGCGGGGTGTATCCGGTGCGGACGGCTTCCCTTCGGGCGGCCTTGGACAACCACGACGAGACCGAGATCCCGTGTGCCTTCGCGGCCCGCTCGGCGAACTCGAGCGCACCGCTGTCGAGTGAGAGTGTGACCTTACGTGTTGCCATACCTTTTATCGTACCAGCGCCGCGCAAGCCCACCCATTTACTGAGACGAGGCCGCTCAGAGGGTCGGCGAGCGACCCTCGAACGGCGTCGACAGCACCACCGTGGTCCGCGTCGAGACCTTGGCGGACTCGCGGATCCGGCGGAGCAGATCCTCCAGCCCGAGCGGCGACGCCACCCGGACCAGGAGGATGTACGACTCGTCCCCGGCGACCGAGTAGCAGGACTCGATCTCCTTGATGTGCTCCAGACGCTGCGGATAGTCGTCCGGCGCGGCCGGGTCGTTCGGGGTCAGCGAGATCAGCGCCGTGAGCGGGAGGCCGATCTGCTCGCCGTCGAGCCGCGCGGTGTACCCGAGGATGACACCGCGCTGCTCCAGCCGCCGCACCCGCTGGTGCACGGCCGAAACCGAAAGCCCGACCCGCTCCGCGAGATCGGTGAAACTGCGCCGTCCGTCCGCCGCCAGCTCCTGCACGATGGCCTGGTCCAGCGGCTCCAGAGAACCGGTCGTCATGCGTCGAGCACGATCAGGTCGTGCGGACGCCGGTTGACGGACTCGACGCCGTCCTCGGTGACGACGACGATGTCCTCGATGCGGGCGCCCCAGCGGCCAGGCTGGTAGATGCCCGGCTCGACGCTGAAGGCCATACCCGGCTCGAGCGGCAGCGCGTTGCCCTTGATGATGTAGGGCTCCTCGTGCACGTCGAGGCCGATGCCGTGACCGGTGCGGTGGATGAAGTACTCGCCGAAGCCGGCGTCGGCGATGATGTCGCGCGCGGCGGCGTCGATCGCTTCGGCGGTGACGCCGGGGCGGACGGCCTCGACCGCGGCGCGCTGGGCCCGCTGAAGGACGGCGTAGGTCTCGGCGACGTCGGCGTCGCGCGGGGTGCCGACGGCGTAGGTGCGGGTGGAGTCGGAGTTGTAGCCCTCGGCGATCGGGCCGCCGATGTCGACCACGACGACGTCGCCGCGCTCGATGACGCGCTCGGAGACGTCGTGGTGCGGGCTGGCGCCGTTGGGACCGGAGCCGACGATCACGAAGTCCGCGTGCGTGTGGCCCTCTTCGACGATCGCCGCGGTGATGTCCGCGCCGACCTCGGCCTCGGTGCGGCCCGGCCGCAGCCATTCGTGGACCCGGGCGTGGACGCGGTCGATGGCCGCGCCGGCGTCGCGCAGCGCCTGGATCTCGGTGGCGTCCTTGCGCATCCGCAGCTCGCGCACGATGGGTCCGGCCAGCGTCTGTTCGGCGTCGCCGAGCGCGCCGCGGAACGCGAGGACGTGCAAGGCCGGGGTGAAGTCGCTGACCGCGACGCGGCCGGGCTTGCCGAGCCGGTCGGCGACCAGTTCGTAGGCGTCGTCGCCGTCGACCCAGGTGACGACCTCGATGCCGAGCTCCTCGGCCGGGACGTCGGCGTAGCCGGGCGCTTCCAGCTTCGGCAGCACCAGTGCCGGGACGCCGTCGGCCGGGATCACCAGCGTGGTCAGCCGTTCGAAGGAGCCGCCGGCCTGCCCGATGAGGTAGCGAAGGTCCGAGCCGGGCGCGATCAGCAGCGCGTCGGTGTCGGCGGCGGCCGCCGCGGCGCGGGCCCTGTCCAGGCGGGCGCGGAGGCTGGCGGCGTCGGGGGCTGGGTTGTGAAGGGAACGGCGCGACATGAGGGCGAGCCTAGTCGGTCCGGGACTCTTGGCTCACCAGCCGGTCACCCCCGATCGGGGCGGGATCGTCGAGTCCCCGCCAGACCCGGAAGATCGCCGGGAACGTGGTGGCGATCAGGTACAGGCCGCCGAATACGGCGAGCGCGCCGACCAGCCCGATGCCGTCCAAGAGCAACCCAGCCGCCATCGAGCCGAGCGGCATCGCGGCCAGAATTCCGCCCACCAGGAGACTGAGCACGCGGCCGCGGACGGCTTCCGGCACCCGTTCGTAGACCGCCGGGAGCACGATCGGGTTGAGCGCCCCCGCCCCGATCCCGGCGACCGCCAGCCCGGCGAGCAGGACCGGTGGCGAGGGTTCCAGCGCGAGGAGGGCGAATCGCGGCGCGCCTTCGAGGGCGACGGCGACCAGCAGGGCCGAGCGGCGCGAGAACCGGTGGCCCAGCCAGCCGTAGAGAGCCGAACCGAGCAGCGCTCCCACCGCGACGGCGGTGATCATCGCACCGACGAGCGCGGCGCTGTGCAGGACCTGATCGCCGTACGCCGGGTACAGGACGCCGAGGAGGCCGAAGTCGAGGCTGTTGGTGAGCATCAGCATGCCGACCATCGCGCGCAGCAAGGCGTCGCGTTTGACGTAGCCGAGTCCTTCACGCAGTTCTTTGAGGTAGCCCTCCGACGACGACCGGGGCGGGCCGGCCGCGGCGGGGATCAGGACGAACACCAGCGCGGCGGACGACAGCAGCGCGCCGGCGTCGACGAACAACACCGGAATCGGTCCGATCCACGCGATCAGCGCGCCCGCGGCGGGTCCGCCCACCATCCGGCCGGTCCTCATCGCCGCTTCGACGGCGCTCGCGGCCCGGCTCGTCCGGATCCCACTCGCCTCGGCGACACCCGCCAGCAGCACCTGTTTCGCCGTGTCGGCGGGACCACGGGACACCCCCATCACGAAGGACAACACGATCAGGCCCGGCAAGCCCAGACCGGTGGTGCCGACGGCGAGCGGGATCAGCAGGACAGTGACGGTGGTCAGCAGATCCGCTCCGACGCTGGCCCGCCGCGTGCCGACCCGGTCCACGATCGGCCCGCCCAGCAGCGCGGCGACCATCAGGCCCAGCACCTCGGCCGCGGTGACGAGGCCGGTCTTGGTGCCGCTCCCGGTGCTCTGCAGGACGAACCAGGGAATCGCGATCAGTGTCATCATCACCCCGGCCGAGGAGATCCCCGAAGCCGCGACCAGGGCCCCCAGTGGCAACCTGCTCATGGCGTTTCCGGCCTCGACTTCCGCGGGAAGGCCGCCCAGTGCACGCGGACCGGGGTATCGCCCTCTCTTTCCGGGCGCCGGTAGCGGGCGATCACCTCGAGGATCTCGTCGCCCAGCGCGGCGGCCTCGTCGGGAGTGAGCGAAAGCGGCGAGTCGTGAAAACTGACCTTGTCGATCCACTCGTCGGCCCAGTCCCGTACCTCCGCGACGAACTGCGCTTCGGCCGCGTAGCGCCGCTCGATCATCGTGTGCGCGTAGGCGTTGAACGGACCGGCGAGGTCGGGATCGTCGATGAAGTCCCTGGCCCGCATCTGGTCCCCCTCATGCACGGCCTTCCACCACCTGTCGCGTCTGCTGCCGCGTTCGGCGTCCTCCCCGATCAGCCCGCATTCGGCCAGCTGACGCAGATGCCAGCTGGTGGTCCCGGAACTCTCCCCCACTCGCTTCGCCAGCCCGGACGCCGTCGCCGGACCGTCCTCCCGTAGCAACTCCAGGATCTTGACCCGCAACGGATGCGACAGCGCCCGCAAGACGCGGCCGTCGACCCGCGCGAGATACCTCTCGCTCTTCCCCATGACCGCATCCTACAATCGCAGAGGATCCTTTGCAAAGAGTTCTCTGCGCTTACCTGACTGAAATAGCCCACTTCCAGAGTTTGACTTCCAGTTAAGTACAGGTTTTACGGTCGGCGCATGACATCGAACACGCCCTACCGACTGGCCGTCGTCATCAGCAGCGTCCGCGAAGGACGCTTCGCCCCCGTCGTCGCGAACTGGTTCCTCGAACGAGCCAAACAGCGCGACGACGTCATCCTGAACGTCATCGACCTGGCCGAATCCCCCGGCGGCCTCTCCGACGGCGTCACCGCCGCGGACGCCGTCGTCGTGATCGTCCCCGAGTACAACCACAGCTACCCCGGACCGTTCAAGACCGCACTCGACGACACGGGCCGGGAATGGCACGGGAAGCCGGTCGCCTTCGTTTCCTACGGCGGGATCTCCGGCGGCCTGCGCGCTGTCGAGCATCTGCGTCCGGTCTTCGCCGAACTCCACGCCATGACCATCCGCGAGACCGTGAGTTTCCCGTACGCCTGGAACAACTTCGGGCCCGACGGCGAGCATCTGGACGCCGATGGCGCCGACCTCGCGGCGACCACGCTGCTGAACCAGCTGAACTGGTGGGCCAACGCGCTGCGCGACGCGCGGCAGGCCCGGCCCTACGCCGCCTGACCGATATCCGTGGAGGACCCGGCTGGGGGTCGGGTCCTTCGCGGACATCCGGGCCGGAACGTGGCAGGCTGTCCGCGTGACCGGACCTCTCGCCCTCCTCGATTCCGCGAGCCTCTACTTCCGCTCGTTCTACGCCCTGCCCGAGTCGATGACCGCTCCCGACGGAACGCCGGTCAACGCCGTACGGGGCTTCACCGACACCGTCGCCCGGATCCTCACCGACCGGCGGCCCGCACGGCTCGTGGCCTGCCTGGACGCGGACTGGCGGCCGAAGTTCCGCACCGACCTCCTGCCGAGCTACAAGGCGCACCGCGTGGCCGAAGAGGTCCCGGAAGGCGGAGACGTCGAAGAGGTGCCGGACACGCTCACCCCGCAGGTCCCGATCATCCTGGAACTCCTGGAGGCCTTCGGGCTCGCGACGGCCGAGGCGGCCGGGTACGAGGCCGACGACGTCATCGGCGCGCTCGCGGTCCACGAGAAGAAGTCGCCGGTCGAGGTCATCACCGGCGACCGCGACCTGTTCCAGCTGGTCCGGACCGAACCGACGCCCACGGTGGTCATCTACGTCGGCAAGGGCTGGAACAAGGCCGAGATCCTGGGCCCGGACGAGCTCGCCGAGAAATACAACATCCCGGCCGCGAACGCCGGCCCCGCGTACGCCGACATGGCCGCGTTGCGCGGAGATCCCTCCGACGGACTTCCCGGGGTGGCCGGGATCGGCGAGAAGACGGCGGCGAAGCTGATCACCCAGTTCGGTTCGCTGCAGGAACTCATCGACGCGTCCAACGCCGGTGACTCGCGGGTGCCGCTCAAGACGCGGCTGCGGCTGACCGAAGCCGCCGACTACCTCGCCGTCGCGCCCACCGTCGTCCGGGTCGCGGCCGACGCGCCGATCGACCAGTCCCGTTCGGACGTCGTGCCGTCCGAACCCGCCGACCCCGACAAGGTCGCGGAACTGGCGGAACGCTGGAACCTCGGCCGTTCGGTGGAGCGTCTGCTGGCCGCGCTCCCCAAGTCGTGAGCAACACCGAGACCGACCCGGCCGAACTGCTGTGCCGGGACCGGCCGGGCGACGGCGTCACCGTGCTGACCCCGCGCGAGGTCCCGCTCGGCGGGCCGCGCGCGATCCGCGTCCGCCGGACGCTCCCCCAGCGGCAGCGATCCCTGATCGGCGCCTGGTGCTTCGCCGACCACTACGGGCCGCAGGACGTGTCCGAGTCCGGCGGGATGGACGTCGCGCCGCATCCGCACACCGGGTTGCAGACCGCGAGCTGGCTGTTCAGCGGCGAGATCGAACACCGCGACAGCATCGGCACACGCGCCATGGTCCGCCCCGGCGAACTGAACCTGATGACCGGCGGGCACGGCATCGCGCATTCCGAAGTGTCCACACCGGACACCCGGACGCTGCACGGTGTCCAGCTCTGGATCGCGCTCCCGGACGCACATCGCGACACAGTGCGGGATTTCCGCCATTACGCGCCACCCGAACTCCAGCTGTCCGGTGCCACCGCGCGGGTGTTCCTGGGCAGCCTCGCCGGGACCACGTCACCGGTCCCGGCGTTCACTCCCCTGCTGGGTGCCGAACTCACCGTGGATCCCGGCGCGACGCTCGTCCTCGACGTCGACCCGGACTTCGAACACGGCGTGCTGCAGGACAACGGCTCGGTCACCGTCGGCGGAACCGCGCTGACGACCGGCGAACTCGCCTACCTCGCGCCCGGCGCCAGGCGGCTGGAACTGGCCAACCCCGGCACCGATCCGGCACGGGTGCTCCTTCTCGGCGGGACGCCGTTCACGGAGGAACTCGTGATGTGGTGGAACTTCGTGGGGCGCAGCCACGAGGAGATCGCCGAGTACCGCGAAGCGTGGCAAGCGCAGTCGGACCGATTCGGCCACGTCGACGGCTACGAGGGCACCACTGCGTGGTTGCCCGCACCCGCGTTGCCGCAGGTGCGGATCAAACCTCGGCGCAACCCCGCTTAGAAGAACGTCCCGCACCACGGGGCCCGCGCGGTGTGGAACAGCGCGTCGGCCCGGGCGACGGCCGCCGCGTCGACCACCTCGACGCGGCCGGCCAACGCCTGGTGCTCGAAGAAACCGTGGCCGAGATACAGCGACGCCAGGGTGTCGACGGCCAGCCGCAGATCCGCGTCCGCCGTGGTGCGCTCCACGCCCTTCGGGCCGACGACGTAGCGACCGTTGTTGTCCGGTAGCTGCCGGTCGAGCACTTCGAGCACCACCGGCTCGGCCGTGCCGTACGTGCGAGCCGTCAAGGCGGCGAGGACGTCGACGAGTCGCACCCACAGGTCGTCGATGACCTCGGTGGTGTTCACCGCGCGCGGATCGGTGAGCAGTTCCGCGATCGGCTCGTCCATCGGGCGGCCCCGGCCGGCGACCGCGGAGACCAGGTCGACCGACAGCAGGAAGCGCCAGAGCCCGGCCCACGCCCGCGGTGTCGCGGCGTGCATTTCCCGGATGTCGAGCAACGCTCCACGTTCCGGCGCCTGGCGGTCACGCAGGTCGATCGTCTGATAGACGACGAAACCGTCTTCGCCATCGGGTCCACTGTGGACAGCGACGCGATAACCCATGTCCCCGGTGACCAGACGGTCGAAGAAACCCGGCCACCACATCTCCGGACGGGCCACGAATCCCGGCCGCTCACCCGCGAATCGCCGGTACAGCGCCGGAACTCGCTCGACGGCCTCCGCGGGAGTGAGGAACCGGACCGTCCCCTCGCGACCCACGCCGTCATGGAGCTCGGCCCGGGGACGTTCGACGAGAACGCTTTTCCCATAGGTGGCCGCGCCGTAGCCGAAGCGGCCGTAGATGACGCCCTCCGAAGCGTGCAGCGCGGCGAGCGGGACACCGCGCGCGGCCATGTCCTCCAGCTGCGCGGCCATCATCGTGGTGAGGATGCCGCGACGGGTCCGATCGGCGCGGACGGCGACCCCGTCGACGGCAGAGGTGACGAGCTTCCGTCCACCTGGGACGGTGAGTTCGGTGTCGAAGGAACTGGCGATCCCCACCGGTGTGGCGTGGTCGTCGAAGGCGGCGAACTTCCCGGCGGCGGGCCAGGACGGCGCCATCTTCTCCCATGCCTCGTCGGACATCGGCCTGGAGTGCAAGGACTGCTGCAGGAGTTCGAGACAAGCCCGCTGTTCGCCTTCGGCCACCGCACGCACGTGGAATTCGCTCATGGCCGCGATCCTGCCGTCCGGTGCCCGCCGAACCCAACCGGTTTTCAGCTGGGCGCGCCGACTTCGTAGCGGCCGTCCTCACCGGTGACGGTGATCGTGACGGTCTTGCCCTCCCCCGCGACCTGGACGGTGCAGCTGAACGTGCTGCCGTCCTTGACGGTCTGGTTGGACGGGCACAGCACGTCGCCGACCTCACTCACCTGATAGGTCTCGGTGAGGATCTTCTTCACATCGGCCTGCATGGTCCTGGGGTCGAAGACCCGGCCCGGCGCGCTCGCGGAAGACGAGTCGCCCGAGGAGCTCCCCGCGGGCGGCGAACTCGAGGACGCGCTCGTCGACGGCGGGACCGTGACGGTCTTCGTCGGCGTCGCGGGCGGCGGCGTGTCCGAACACGCCGTCAGCACCGCGAAAGCGGCGCAACACAGACCGACCGTCGCGACGGCTCGCCTGCTCAAGCTTCTCCACCCCCGGGAATGTGATCTTCCAACGTCAGAAGAAGGTACCGCACCAGGGGTTCACCCGCGTGCTGAACAGCAGGTCCGCCCGCTCCAAGGCGGACTCGCCGGCCGCGCGGACGCGTCCAGCGGCGGCGAGATCCGACGCGCGCCAGCCGCCGAGGTACAGCATCGACAGGGTGTCGACGTCCACCGCGAGATCGGCCGGGTCGGTGGTGCGGGCGGCGCCGTCCTCGGAAAGGCGGTAGCGGCCGGAGTTGTTCTCCAGGAAGGGATCGTTCACTTCGATGACGAGCGACCCACCCCGGTAGGTCCGCGCGCCGAGCATCGTGGGGACGTCGACCAGCCGGAACCAGCCCTCGTCCTGGACCTTCTGCACAGCGGCGTGCCGGGGATCGGCGAACAGCAACTCGACCGGTTCGTCCAGTGGCCGTTTCTCGGCGGTGATCCGGTCGACCAGGTCCACCGAGAGCAGATGCCGCCACAGACCCGCGAACGCGTCCGGGGTCGAGTGATGGAAGGACTGGACCTTCAACACCGACGGGGCGCCGAAATGGGCCCGCTCGACGGTGTAGGTGACATACCCGTCGACCCCGTCGGGACCCCGGTGCACGGCTGTCGAGACGGGCGTGGTGGCGCGGCGCACTTCCCGGGCGTAACCCGGCCACAGATGCGGGCTCCGGGCGATCATGCCGGGCCGCGTACGCGGGAGCGCGTCGAAGAGCGACGGCCACTGCTCGATGGTGCTTTCCAAGTCCAGCAACGAGATCTGCCCACCGGACGAGAGCTCGGGGCGGAACTTGGCGCGCTGCCTGTCGACCTCGATCGACTTGCCCCGCGCGGCGATGCCGTATCCGAACCTGCCGTAGATGGCGCCTTCGGACGCGTGCAGCATCGCCGCCGGGACACCCCGAGCGGCGAAATCCTCGAACTGGGAGCGCATCAACGCGGTCAGCACGCCGCGGCGGGTGCGATCGGAACGGACGCCGACGAGGCTGACCGCGCCGAGCGGCACGGTGCCCCCGCCGGGCAACGTCACTTCGGAATCGAAGGACCGGACGGTGCCGATCAGTTCCGGATCGAACGCGCCGAACCCGCGATCCGGCTGCATCGACGGGGCGATCGCCGCCCATTCCTCGTCCGTCGTCTCCTTGACGTGCAAGGCCCGCCTGAACACATCCGTCGCGACCCGGTCCTCGTCGGACCGGAGCAACCGCACTGAGAAGTCGCTCATGGGGACGATCATGCAGGATCGACCGTCCCCGGCGCCCGTCGTTTTACTTGGGGACGGCGGGCGGCGAGACCTCGTAGTTGCCGGTGTCACCCTTCACGGTGATCGGCACCTCCTGCGGCTTGCCGTCGATCGTGGCGGTGCAGGTGAACTTCTCGCCGTCCTTGACCTCCTTGCCCGAGGGGCAGGAGACCGCGCTGACGTTCGGGATCTGGTAGGTCTCCGACAGCAGCTTCTGCACGTCGGTCTGCATCTGCGTGTTGTTGAAGACCTGCGTGTTGAACCAGCCCGGCGTGACGAACCCGAGGACGCCGACCGCGGCGATGATCACCACGAGCGCGCCGATCCCGATGAACAGGCCCTTCTTGGACTTCGGCTTGTCCTGCGCCTCGCCCTGGGTGCCCGGTACCTGGCCGTAGTCGAACTGCCCCTGCTGCTGCGGGTAGCCCGGCTGCTGCTGCGGCTGCCCGTACTGCGGCTGCTGCTGCGGGCCGCTCTGCGGATAGCCGGGCTGCTGCTGCGGACCGGACTGGGGATAGCCCGGCTGCTGGCCGTACTGGGGCTGCTGACCCCACTGCGGCTGCTGTTGCTGCGTCTGAGAGGGGTCGTAGCCGGGCTGCTGCTGGGGTCCGCTCTGCGGGTACCCGGGCTGCTGCTGGGACGGGTCGTAGGGAGCGGGCTGCTGGCCCCACTGGGGCTGTTGCTGCTGCGTCTGCGACGGGTCGTACTGCGGCTGCTGACCCCACTGCGGTTGCTGCTGCGGGCCGCTCGGCGGTTGAGAGCCGCCCGGCTGTTGCCCGTAGCCCGGCTGCTGCCCCCATTGGGGCTGCTGCTGCGGGTCGTTGCCGCCATACGGCGTGCTCATCGTTTCGCCTCCGCCTGTTCCGCCATCGTCACCGGCCGTGTTTCCTGCCGTCGTGGGCGATCCAACCACAGGTCGGCGCCCCTGCCCACTGTTCCCGGGTGGTGTCGGACCAACTCGATCCGCCGGTCAGCCCAACGCCGTCGTGAGTGGTAAGGACGGTGAGAACCGTCCTTACCACTCACGAGAGCCACGCTAAGCCCCGCCTGCCGCCACGACACCACGCCGCAAGGCCTTCACCGCGTCCGAAGCCGCCGCTCCGACCGGATCGGCCTTGCCGAGGACGTCGCGGATCTGGTCCAGCAGGTCGATGACCTGCCTTGACCAGCGCACGAAGTCACCGGCGGACAGCTCCTGCCCGTTCGCCTCGGCGGCGGTGAGGACCTTCTCCAGCGACTCGCCGCGGGCCCAGCGGTAGATCGGCCAGGCGAATCCCGCGTCGGGCTCGCGGGTGCGGTCGAGCTTGTGGCGGCGCTCGTCCTCGGTCAGTTCCACCCAGAGCCGGGTGGTCGCCTGCCAGGCGTCGAGCACCTTGCCCGCGGGCAGCCGCGGCTCCCCCGCGGTGTCGCGGCGGGCTTCGAAGACCAGCGTCGACACGACCGCGGCGAGTTCGGCCGGGGTGAGGTCCTTCCAGACGTCGTTCCGGATGCATTCGGCGGCGAGCAGGTCGGATTCGCTGTAGAGGCGGGTGAGCCGCTTGCCGTGTTCGGTGACGCGGTCCTCGCCGTCGCCCTTCGACTCCGGGCCGAGGTAGCCGCGCTCGCCGAGCAGACGCAGGATGCGGTCGAAGGCCCGTGCGAGCGAGTGCGTGGTCGCGGCGACCTTGCGTTCCAGTTGCTCGGTCTCCGACGAGAGCCGCTGGTACCGCTCGACCCAGCGGAGGTTCGCCTCGCGTTCGGCGAGCCCGTGGCACGGATGCGCGCGCAGCGCACGCCGCAGGGCGGCGAGCTCACCGTCCTCATTGGCCCCGGCGCGGCGTTTTTGCCTGCCGGGCAAGGAGATTCCGGCGTTGCGCAGGGTCGAAGCGATGTCGCGGCGCGTCTTGGGTGAACGCAGCTCGATGTGCTTCGGCAGCTTGATGTGTCCCAGCGCCTCGACCGGCGAAGGGAAGTCGGACACCGACAGCGGACCGGACCAGCGGTCCTCGGTGACCACGACGGGCCGCGGTTCGCGGATCGGGTCGAGTCCCGGGTCGACGACGACCGCGAGCCCCGCGCGCCTGCCCGCGGGCACGGCGATGACATCGCCCTTGCGGAGCTTCTCCAGCGACTCGGCCGTGCCGGCCCGGCGCGCGGAGGTGTTCTGCCGCGAGAGCGCCTTCTCCCGGGCCGAGATCTTCGCGCGCAGCTCGACGTACTCGAGCATCTCGTCGAAGTCGCCGGTGATGGCGGACGTGTAACCCCGCAGTGCCTCCTTGTTCCGCTCGATCCGGCGCGCCGTGCCGACCACCGACCGGTCGGCCTGGAACTGCGCGAACGACTGTTCCAGCAGGTCACGGGCCGCTTCGGCGCCCACCTGGGCGACCAGGTTCACCGCCATGTTGTAGCCGGGCCGGAACGAGGACCGCAGCGGGTACGTCCGGGTCGAGGCGAGACCGCCGACCTGCTTCGGGTCGATCCCCGGCTGCCAGGCGACGACGGCGTGGCCTTCGACGTCGATCCCGCGCCGCCCGGCACGCCCGGTGAGCTGCGTGTACTCCCCCGGCGTCAGGTCGACGTGCGCCTCGCCGTTGTACTTGACCAGCCGTTCCAGGACGACCGTGCGCGCGGGCATGTTGATGCCGAGGGCGAGCGTCTCGGTGGCGAACACGACCTTCACCAGGCCTTGTACGAACAGTTCCTCGACGGTCTCCTTGAACGCCGGGAGCAGTCCGGCGTGGTGCCCGGCGATGCCGCGTTCGAGCGCCTCGCGCCACTCCCAGTACCCGAGGACGCCGAGGTCGCCTTCAGGCAGGTCCTTGGTGCGTTCGGCGACGATCCGGCGGACCTTCTCGACCTCTTCGGGACCGTTGAGCCGGAGGCCGGACCGCACGCACTGGCCGACGGCGGCGTCGCAGCCGGCGCGGGAGAAGATGAAGACGATGGCCGGGAGCAGACCGGCGTTGTCCAGGCGTTCGACGGTGTCGGTGCGGGACGGCGGCCGGTACCTCGGCATCCGCGACGGCGCCCCTCGCCGTCCTCTCGGCCCGCGCAACCCGGCCGGGGCGAAACGTCCGCCGATCTCCTCGGTGCGGCGCAGCAGGCTCGGGTTGATCCGCAGTTCGGCGCCCGGCGCGTGTTCCTCCTGGCCGGCGAACAGATCCAGTAGCCGGTTGCCGACCAGCATGTGCTGCCACAGCGGCACCGGACGGTGCTCGTCGACGACGACCGTGGTGTCGCCGCGGACCTCGACGAGCCATTCGCCGAACTCCTCGGCGTTGCTCACCGTGGCCGAAAGGCCGACGACGCGAACGTGTTCGGGCAGGTGGAGGATGACCTCTTCCCAGACCGCGCCGCGGAACCGGTCGGCGAGGTAGTGGACCTCGTCCATCACGACGTAGGCGAGTTCTCCGATGGTCGACGACCCGGCGTAGAGCATGTTGCGCAGGACCTCGGTGGTCATGACCACGACCTGCGCGTTGCCGTTGATCGAGGTGTCGCCGGTGAGCAGGCCGACCGCGTCCGCGCCGTAGCGGCCCACGAGGTCGGCGTACTTCTGGTTCGACAGCGCCTTGATGGGCGTCGTGTAGAAGCATTTGCGGCCCTCGGCGAGGGCCAGGTGCACCGCGAACTCGCCGACCACGGTCTTCCCCGCGCCGGTGGGTGCGCAGACGAGCACGCCGTGACCGTCTTCGAGCGCCTCGCAGCCGCGGATCTGGAAATCGTCGAACTCGAACGACGACTCCGCGGCGAACCGGGTCAGCTGGGGGTACTGAGCGCGGCGCTGGGAGGCCGCGTAGGCCTCGGCCGGGGTCTGAGAAGGGCTATTGACCACTTCGTCAGGGTTCCATACGGCACCGACAGTTCGCACTCGGTGTGACGATCACGGGAACGGCGGACGCCCTTCCGGCATCGAAGGCACGGATTCGTGATCGAGAGGGGGACGCCATGGAGATCGCTTGCCCGCAGTGCGCGCAGGTCGACCAGGTGCAGAGCGTGCCGGCGGTGTTCCAGGGCGGGCAGACCACCTACCGGGTGCAGGGGCCGATGACGGCCATCCCGGCGGGCGACGGCGTCGTCTACACGGCGAGCACGCATCGGGGCGTTTCGGTGACCGCGACGGCCGCCGCGCTCAACCCGTACCCGGTGCTTCGCGGTGGCGGGTGTTTCCTGACGCTGGCCCTGTTCCTGCTGATCCCCGCGTTCGTTTTCGTCTCGTTCGCGAACGAGGTGCTCGCCGAGAACCCCGCGCCGACCGCGGGCGGACGCCTCGGGGCGGCGATCGGGGCGTGGATCTTCCCGTTCGGCGCGTTCGCGCTGGTGGCGCTGTTCGCGGTGCTGTTCGTGCTCCGGCTGCGGCGCAACGCCCGGATCCGGCGCGGCATCCCGGACGCGCTGGCCCACTGGCGGCAGGGGTGGTTCTGCCATCGCTGCGGCGGCGTGTTCCTCCCCCGCGGCGAACTGATGTCGGCCGCGTCGTTCCGGGCCCAGGTCTGGCGCGCGGGCGGCTACGCCGGGGTCAGCCGAGGAGGGTGAGGGCCCCGGGGACGCAGGTGATGTCGATCGGCAGCCTGCCCAGCGGTTCGCCGTCGGCGTAGACGGGCAGGTCGCTGCCGGCGAGGTGGATCTCGGTGGCTTTGAGCGTCCGGACCGCCGGATGCGCGACATGGCGCCCAGATCGGACACCGGGCAGCATGCGGAGCAGATCGCGCCGGGTCGCGTTGCCCACGACGGTGACGTCGAACCGCCCGTCCTCGGGGTCGGCGTCGGGACAGATCCGCATGCCGCCGCCGTAGAACGGCGTGTTGCCGACCGCGATCATGGTGGCGTCGAGTTCGAGGGTCTCGACGTCGGTGCGGAGCACGACCGGCCGGGGCTGGAACGCGGCCAGCTCACCCAGGATCGCGACGTCGTAGCGGCGCGGGCCGGTCGGCCAGCGCAGGCGGTTGGCCCGTTCGGTGACGAGGGCGTCGAAACCGGAGCACAGGACGGTGGCGAACCATTCGCCACCGGCGCGGCCGAGGTCGATCCGGCGCCGGTTCCCGGCGGCGATCCGCCTCGCGACCGCGTCGGCGGCCTTGTGCGGTTCTTCGGGGATACCGAGCGCCCGGCCGAAGTCGTTGCCGGTGCCGGCGGGAACGACGCCCAGTGCGACACCGGATTCGGCGCAGAACTGGACTCCTTCATGCACCGAGCCGTCACCGCCGAGGACGACGAGCACGTCCAGCCCGGCCGCGCCCGAATCGGTCATCAGCGCGCGGGATTCCTCGACCGTGTTCGCGACGAGGACGTCGAGCCGGTCGACGGCGGGCCGCAGCCGCGCCGCGACCGACTCCATCAGCCGTCCCGCGGCACCGTTGCCGGAGGCGGGGTGGACGGCCAGTGCCGCGTGCATGGCCGGGCTCAGGTGACGTCGTCGGTACTGGACCGCTTGCCACCGGTGGTGGCCGAGGGTTCGTCGTCGATCGTGCTCGGCGTGTAGTCGAACGGCGCGGCCTCGTCGTCGTCGAGCTGGTCCCAGCCCTCGGTGCCGCGTTCCTTGTCCAGTTTGCGATCGTGGAAGCGCGCGATCTGGATGGACAGCTCCAGCAACACGACCAGCGCCCCCGCCAGTGCGAGCATCGAGAACGGGTCGGAGCCGGGCGTGGCGAACGCGGCGAAGACGAACACGACCATGATCAGGCCGCGGCGCCACTTCTTCAGCATCTGGTACTTCAGGACGCCGACGCGGTTCAACATCACCACGAGCAGCGGGAGTTCGAAACTGACGCCGAAGATCAGCAGCAGCGACAGGATGAACGAGATGTACTTGTCACCGGTGAGGGCGGTGATGAACTGGTCGCCACCGAAGTTCATCAGCAGCTCGAGAGCGTGCGGGATGAGCAAGTAGGCGAGCACGGCGCCGCCCGCGAAGAGCACCGAGGCGAAGGCGACGAAGGTGAGCGCGTACTTGCGCTCCTTCGAGTAGAGGCCGGGCGCGATGAACGCCCAGAGCTGGTAGAGCCACAGCGGCGCCAGCAGCACCGAACCCGCGGCGATACCGACCTTCAGCTGAATCATGAAGGCTTCGAACGGGACCGTCTGCAGCAGCTGGCAAGGGCCGTCGGGCGTGCCGCCGAGCCGGCGCTGCCACGGGATACCGCAGTACGGGCCGGTCATGATCTGCCCGAGGGACGGGATCGGACCCACCTTGGTCTGGAACCAGAGGAAACCGATGATCCCGCCGACCAGGATGGCGAGCAGCGCGAAGCCCAGGCGGCGCCGGAACTCGTAGATGTGCTCGATGAGCGTCATCGTGCCGTCGGGGTTCTTCCGACGGCTGCGCTTGCGCCGCGTCGACCCGCGGCGCTCCTCACCCGAGGCGGAATCCGCCACTGAACAGTCCGTTCTCGTCAGGGTCCACCATGAGCGCGCCGTGACTTCGGCGCGCTCATCCGCGAACAGGCTCCGCTGAGCTGTCTAGAAGCTGCTTGCCACGAACCGGTCAGCTGGCGTTCTTCTGCGCCTGCTCGGCCGGAGCGGGCGTGGCGGCCTGCTGCTTCTTGAGCTCGTCGAGCTGGCGCTGGAGGTCGGCGACCTGCTTGTCCTGCGCGGACGAGGTGGCGGGCGCGGCAGGCGTGGTGGCCTGCGGCAGCTGCTTCGTCTCGACCTCTTCGGTCTCCGCGGCCTTGTCCTTGTCTCCGGCCATGTCCTTGGTCTCGGCCTTGAAGATCTTCATGGACTTGCCGATGGACCGCGCGGCGTCCGGAAGCCTCTTGGCGCCGAACAGCAGAACAACGACGAGCACCAGGATGATGATGTGCCACGGCTGCAGCGCGTTCATCGTTTGCGGCCTCCTTCTCGAGTCTCTAGGTGTGATGTTACCGGTCTTCGAGCCCACGTCGTTGCGCGATCGCCACGCGGAGCGCGGCGGACCGAGCGCGAAGGAGCCCTGTCCGTTTTCGGGTGTTCGTAGCCACCATGCTCATCGTATGGGTGAGCACGCGCAAGACTCCGCGTAACTTGATTAGCAGAACAAAGAGAGCGATCAGCCCCGCGACGGCGAGCGCGATGCTCGGGAGGTACGACACGGCGTCACCCTACTGCTCGCAGGTTGACGCAAGGTGACGAGCCCGAGCCAGCGCGTCGGACGCCCGGCGACGAACCGCCTCCCCGAGCGCGGCGGGGCTCTCGACCTGCGCGTCTCCGCCGAGACCGAGGATCAGCCGGACCATCCACGACTCGTCCGCGTACCGCATCCGGATGCTCAGACGGCCGCCGTCGAGTTCGTCGAGTTCCTCGCAGGGGTAGTACTCGGCCACCCAGCGTGCGTCCGGATCGAGAACGAGGACGGCTTCCTGCTGATCGGGACGCGGCCGGAAGACGCCGTCGGAGATGTCGGTCGGCCGGGCGTGCGCGGGCGGCACGGCCGGCTCGTCGAGCACGGTGAGTTCGTCGATGCGGTCGAGCCGGAACAACCGCACGTCCTCGGCGCGACGGCACCACGCTTCGAGGTAGCCGACGGCCTGGACGATGAGCAGCCGCATCGGATCCACGGTGCGTTCGGTGATCTCGTCCTTGGACGCGGTGTAGTACCGGATCCGCAAGGCGCGCTTCGCGGTGAGCGCGGCTCGGACGGCTTCACGGGTCCTGGCGGTCTTCTTGCCTTCGCGGACTCCCCCGCCGACGACCACACCGGACGGCTGAGCCTGGCCGGCGGCGGCTTCGATCTTCGCGATCGCGCGACGGACCGCGTCGGCGTCGAGCACGCCCGGCGTCTCGGCCAGCGCGCGGAGGGCGACGAGCATGGCCGTCGCCTCGCCGCCGGTGAGCCGCAGTGGGCGGTTCATACCGGCGTCGTGGGTGACGACGATCGTGTCGCCTTCGAAGGACAGGTCGATCAGGTCACCCGGGCCGTAGCCGGGCAGCCCGCACATCCAGAGCAGTTCGAGGTCCTTGCGGAGCTGCTTGGGCGTGACGTCGAAGTCGTGGGCGGCGTCGGTGATCTTGATACCGGGCCGGGCGAGCAGATACGGCACGAGGGCGAGCAGGCGCGGCATCCGTCCGGTGGCGCTCATCGGGCACCACCGGAGTGCGCGATGGCTTCGAGGCGACTGAAGACGGACTTCGCGAGGACCTCGGGTTCGAGGACCAGGACGTCCGGGCCGTGGGCGGTGAGCCAATCCGCGGCCGATTCCGGGTAATACAGCTCGATCTCCACGAGGTCGCCTTCTTCTCCCCCGGCGTCGCTTCGGCCGACGACGCGACCGCGGCGGCGAACCCCGGCGGCACGGCCGTCGGCCACCCAGACGCTGGCGGTGGTGGCAGCGGACGGGTCCTCACTGCTGCTGGCCGAGACCATCTGCAGGAGATTGACCCCTTCCGGACGCTCGACGACGCCGGGTTTTCCGACGGGCTCGACCTTCCCGGTGACGCGGGAAAGGCGGAAACATCGAGACGCGCCACGGTCCCTGTCATGTCCGACGACGTACCAGCGGGCGCGCCAGGACACGACGCCCCACGGTTCGAGGGTGCGGATCTTACGTTCGGCCGAGCCGCTGCGCCGGTATTCGAACCGCACGGCCTGCCCGGCCTGGACGGCGGCGAGCAGCGGACCGAACGCCGATTCCGCGCGGACACGGGGTTCGACGACGGTCGGGGCGTGGTCGTCGACCTCGACCCCGGCGGCGCGGAGTTTCACCAGCGCGCCCTGTGCTTCCCCGGTCAGTTCCGGCGAGTCCCACAACCGGACGGCGAGACCGACCGCGGTCGCCTCGTCGGGCGCGAGATCGATCTCGCCGAGTTCGTAGTCGCGGCGCGCGATGCGGTAGCCGTCGATCCCGTCGAAGGCGGAGTTGCGGCCGGTCTCCAGCGGGATGCCGAGTTCGCGCAGTTCGGTCTTGTCGCGCTCGAACATGCGGAAGTAGGCCTCGTCGCTGGCCGCGTCGGCATACCCGGGCACGATGCCCCGGATCCGCTCGGCGGTGAGGTACTGCCGGGTGGACAGGAGGGCCAGGACCAGGTTGACCAATCGTTCGGCGCGTGCGGTGGACACCCGGTAACCCTAGCCCTCGCCGTCCGCCCCGATGGTGAGTGCCGCTGATCGCGCGTCGTAACCGGCCCTGGCGGCGTCGACCTCGTCGAAATGCGTCTCCGCCCAGTCCTTGATCCCGGCCACCAGCCGCAAGAGACTCCGGCCGAGATCGGTGAGTTCGTAGTCGACGCGGACCGGTACACACGGCGTGACGGTGCGGGTCAGCAGACCGTCCCGTTCCAGGGCTCGCAACGTCTGCGTGAGCATCTTCTGGCTGACGCCCGCGATCCGGCGGGACAGGTCGCTGTAGCGCTGGGGCCCGTCGCCGAGCGCGACGAGGATGAGGCTGACCCATTTGCCCGAGACCTCGTCGAGCAGCTTCCGGGCGGGACAGGCCGCGAGATAGGCGTCGTAGGCCCGTTTCTCCTCGTCCCGCCGTTCCTGTGCCGTGCGCGTGACCACGGTTCGCCGTACCTCCGCGTGGGTTGGGCACCTCCAGGTGCGTACTTCCCGATGGAGAGTAACTCCCCCTACGTTCGCGGGGAACGGAACCTTGGAGGGAAACGATGCGCGCAGTGGTGGTCCGCCGGTTCGGCGGTCCGGAGGTCTTGGAGTTCGCTGAAGTCCCGGTGACCGAGCCGGGCCGCGGCCAGGTGCGGGTGAAGGTGGCGGCGGCCGGGGTGAACCCGGTCGACGCCGCCACCCGGTCGGGATTCCTGACCGAGGCCGGGATCGTCCCGCCGAGGGAAGCGGTCGGGATCGGCTGGGACGTGGCCGGGATCGTGGACACGGTGGGCGACGGCGTCACCGGCTTCGTGCCCGGCGACGCCGTGATCGGCCTGCGGGACCGGCCGGCGACCGCGCTCGGCACTTACGCCGAGTACGTCGTGCTCGACGCGCACGCGATCGCGAGTGCGTCCACAGTGTCCTTGCCGGAGGCCGCGACGTTGCCGTTGAACGGCCTCACCGCGGTCCAGGCATTGGATCTGGTCGACCTTCCGCCGGGAGCGACGGTGCTCGTGACCGGCGCGGCGGGCGCTGTCGGCGGGTACGCGGTCTCGTTGGCCCACGCCAAGGGTTTCCGGGTGGTCGCGGTCGCCGGCGAGTCCGATGAGGACGTCGTCCGCGGTTTCGGCGCCGACGTCTTCCTGCCCCGCGGCGACTTCCTGGCCGACCGTGTACGGGCGGAGATCCCCGGCGGCGTGGACGCGGCGCTCGACACGGCACTGCTCGGCCTCGACGCCCTGGACGCGGTTCGGGCCCAGGGCCGCTTCGTGGTGTTCGCGGCCGGCGCGGCGCCGATCCCCTTGCGCGGGATCCGCGTCGAGCACGTGTGGATCCGCGCGGACGGCGCCGCCTTGGCCGGACTCGTGAAGCTGGTCGACGACGGCGTGCTCGCCTTACGCGTGGCGGACACTCTCCCACTGGAGGAGGCCACGAAGGCGCACAAGCGGCTGGCGGCGGGCGGTCTCCGGGGACGGCTCGTCCTGACTAACGAATAAGTTGACGCTTAATTAAGTCTGCGGTTATCTTCGCACCATGGACAGCGAAGAGACCCTGATCGAACTCCGGCGCGAGTACCCGGACCCGATCGACGACGTCTGGTCGGCGCTCACCGAGTCCGACCGCACGGCCCGCTGGATCGGCACGTGGACGGGTGAGCCCGGCGTCGGCAACACGATCATGCTCTTGATGACCGCGGAGGAGGGTTCCGAACCGGCGCCCGGCGTCATCCGCGAATGCGATCCGCCGAAACGGCTGGTCATGGATCTGGAGAACCCCAGCGAGCCGACCACCTGGCGGGTGGAGCTCACCCTGACGCCACAGGGGTCGGGAACGGTGCTCGACTTCGTGCACCGGATGCCCAAGCCCGACTGGGACACCTCGGACATCGCCAAGGGCTGGCATTTCTACCTCGACCGGCTCGGCGCGGCGCTCAGCGATGAACCGGTCCCGGAGTGGGACGGCTACACACCGCCTAGCTTGGAGGCATGAACGATCGAGTACTGCTGATCACCGGCGCCTCCCGCGGGCTCGGCGAGGCCACCGCCCGCCGGGCCGCGGCCGCCGGCTACCGCCTGGCGTTGCTCTCCCGCGACCGCGAATCGCTGCTCCCCCTCGTTTCCGAGTTCGGCGAGGATCGCGCCCTCGCGCTCGCGGTGGACGTGACCGACTGGGGTTCGCTGTCCTCCGCCGTCGGGACGGTGAAGAAGACCTTCGGACGACTGGACGCCGTGTTCGCCAACGCGGGACAGAGCGTCGTGGTCTCGTTCTTCGGCGACGGCGGGGCCGAACCCGAGCAGTGGCGGGACATGGTGCTGACCAACGTGTACGGGACCGCGCTCACCGCACGCGCCACCTTGCCGTCGCTGGCGGAGTCGAAGGGGCATCTCGTGCTGACCGGCTCGGTGGCCGGGCGCTATCACCGGCCCGGCAACCTCTACTCGGCGACGAAATGGGCGGTGACCGGTCTCGCCGGCTCCATCCGCGAGGAGGCCGTCGGCACCGGCGTCCGGGTCACCGTGGTGCAGCCGGGCCTGGTCGACACCTCGATGATCCCCGAGGACTCGAAGTCCAAGCCGAAGCTCGAACCCGACGACATCGCGAGGGCGGTGCTCTACGCGCTGGAGCAGCCGCCCTCGGTCGACGTCAACGAGATCGTGGTCCGGCCGACCGGTCAGCTCCGCTAGCGGATCGCGGCAGACCGGGGCAGCAGCGCTTCGACCAGCCGCCGCCAGTGCGGCATGGCCGACCGGCCGGGTTCGACGCCGATCACCTGGATCCCGACATGGTCGGCGCCGGCGTCGAGATGGCCGTGCAGTTTCGCCGTGATCGTGTCGATGTCGCCCCAGAACACGAGATCGTCGACGAGCCGGTCGCTGCCGCGGCCGCCGTCGATGTCGGCCTCCGTGTAGCCGAGCCGCAGGAACTTGGCGACGTTGTACTTCGACGTGAGGTACGCGTGGAGATGCTCGCGGGCGGTCTCGCGCGCCTTGGCGGCGTCCGTTTCGAACAGCACCGCGTGCTCGACGCCGAGGAACGCCTTGTCCCCCAGCGTTTCTCTCGCCTGGGCGGTATGCGACACGGTCACGTGATAGGTGTGCGCCCCCTCGGACCGGTCGCGGGCGAGTTCGAGCATCTTCGGTCCGTACGCCGCGAGCAGCCGCCTCATCGGTGCGACGGGCAACGGATTGGCGCTGGTGACCGTGTCGAGTTCGTCGAGATAGTCGTTCATCGCCCGCAACGGCTTGACGCCGGATCGCGCGCCGCCGAACCCGAGCCCGAGGACATGCCGGCCCGGATACGCGTCGGCCAGCAAGAGCGCCGCCCCGCGAGTCCAGCGCGCCCCACGGGAGCCGATCCGCGCGATCCCGTTGACGACGGCGATGCGCTCGGTGGCCGAGAGCAGGAAGCCGGCGTGGGTCAGCGCCTCACGACCGTCCCGTTCCGGGATCCAGATCGCCGGCCAGCCGAGCTCTTCCAGTTCCCGGACCGAATCCCGCAGCATGCCCGCCGGCTGCTCCTCGAAGTCGAACGTCCAGACTCCGAACCGCCCCAGTTCCATTCGTTTCTCCTCGCTTCGAGTCCAACATATCGAAGTATCGCAGATTCTCGATATGTTATTCCCGGGGAGGCTCAGATCGAACGTCCCAGCAGGTCGACGAGCTGCGCGATCCGCTGCTCGTCACGCCGGTAGTGGGTCCACTTCCCCACCCGCGTGGACTTCACCAGCCCGGCGCGCTGCAGCAACGCCATGTACGCGGACACCGTCGATTGCGCGAGCCCCAGCTTCTCCTGGAGGTGGCTCACGCAGACGCCGACCTCGTTCTGATCGGCGATCGCCTTCTCCGGCGAGAAGTGCCGGTCCGGCTCGCGCAGCCACCCCAGTACCTGCAACCGGACCGGATTGGCGAGCGCCTTCAATACTTCGACCAGATACTCGGTGGTGTCCGGTGCGGCTTCGGCGTTTGCGGTCATGGTCTTTCGAGCTTAAACCGGCTCTGGGGACTCGACAGCAACAGTGCGCTGTCCGCCAGGGGACGACGTTGCGAAAGTGGCTTTCGCACCACCCTTCGTGGACCTAGGCGTCCCAGGACGAGCCACCGACCACAGCACGTTCACCTTCCGCTCAAGCAACCCCGCCGAGCCGGGCGGCCCTGCCCTTCGCGCCGCTCGCCCAGCACGCGCCACGGGCACAGTCGACCGAGTCCAGCGAGCCGGTGTCGAACGCCTCCCAGTGCCGTCCGCCGTCCGGGCTCAGATCGCTCCCGCCGGGTCCGACGGCGATGATCGTGTTGCCCAGCCACGCCAGGCCGGACCGGTAGCCGACAGGTGCTTCCGACGGCGTCCGCCAGGTCCGCCCCTTGTCCGCGCTGAGCGCGACCGCCGGGCCGGGCGCGTTCGGGGCCGCGTAATCCCCGCCGATGGCGACGCCGTGGCGCGGATCCCGGAACGTCACCGAGAAGACGCCGGCCGAGGCGCCGCTGGGCAGCGGAGTGTCGGCGGCTTCCCAGGTCTTCCCGCCGTCGCCGGAGTGCAGGACACGGGCGCGGGCCCCGCCGCCCGTCGCGATCCACGCGTCACGCGGACCGGACGTGGTCAGGCACTGGCCGCTCGCGGCGAACCCGAACTCGCCCTCCAGCGCGGGGACCATGCCGTCGGCGGGCACGGGCTTCCAGCTGCGGCCGCCGTCCGAAGTGGACTGCAACCGGAACTTGCCGTCGACCGGGTCGCTCATCGCGAGGCCGCGGTGGCGGTCGAAGAAGGCGACGCAGTCGTAGAACGCGGCCGGATCACTGTTCCGGAAGGACAGTCGCCAGCTCTTGCCGCCGTCGTCCGTGCGGTAGATGCGGGAGGCTTCGCCGGGCCCGATGGACAGGGCGACGGCGTGATCGGCGTCGAAGGCCTCGATGTCGCGGAAGTCGAGGTCCGCGGTGTCCGGCGGGGCGACGGATTTCCAGGTCCGACCGCGGTCGGTGGTACGCAGGATCGTGCCCTTGCTGCCACTGACCCAGGCTGTGCGGGAGTCTACCGCGGACAGTCCGCGCAACTGGGCGTCCGTACCGGTCGGGGTCTCCGTCCAGGCGGGGTCGGGACATTCGGGCGCGGCGTGCGCCACCCCGGTGAGCGCCAGCGGGACGACCGCTCCCAGCACGACCAGCAACGCACGGCGCATCGGCGTACCTCTCCCTCGAAGATCCGTGAAGGCCACCCTAGGGGACCTAGAGTCCCGCGGGATGGCCTTCACGGAGCAACTTTCAGAGCGAGGAGATGAGCCGTTCGACGCGTTCGTCCACCGAACGGAACGGGTCCTTGCACAGCACGGTCCGCTGCGCCTGGTCGTTCAGCTTCAGGTGCACCCAGTCGACGGTGAAGTCGCGGCCCGCGGCCTGCGCTGCGGCGATGAAGTCACCGCGTAGCTTCGCCCGCGTCGTCTGCGGCGGGGTGTCCTTGGCGACCTCGATCTCGCCGTCGTCGGTCACCCGGCGGACCAGCCCCTTGCGCTGCAGCAGGTCGAAGATGCCGCGGCCACGCCGGATGTCGTGGTAGGCCAGGTCGAGCTGCGCGATCCGCGGGCTCGACAGGTCGAGGTCGTGCTTGGCGCGGTAGCGCTCGACCAGCCGGTGCTTGATCGCCCAGTCGATCTCGGTGTCGATCTTACTGAAGTCCTGCTGCTCGACGGCCTCCAGCGCCCGGCCCCACAGCTCGACGACGCGCTCGGACTGCGGCGACGAACCGGTCTCCTTGACGTGCTGGACGGCGCGGGCGTGGTACTCGCGCTGGATGTCCAGCGCGGACGCCTCACGACCGCCGGCGAGCCGCACCTGGCGACGGCCGGTGAGGTCGTGGCTGATCTCGCGGATCGCCCTTATCGGGTTGTCCAGCGTGAAGTCGCGGAACTGCACGCCCGCTTCGATCATCTCCAGCACCAGGTTCGCCGAGCCGACCTTCAGCAGGGTCGTCGGCTCGGCCATGTTCGAGTCGCCGACGATCACGTGCAGGCGCCGGTAACGCTCGGCGTCGGCGTGCGGCTCGTCGCGGGTGTTGATGATCGGGCGCGAACGGGTCGTCGCGCTGGAGACGCCTTCCCAGATGTGTTCCGCTCGCTGGGACAGGCAGTACACGGCGCCACGCGGCGTCTGCAGCACCTTGCCCGCGCCGCAGATCAGCTGCCTGGTCACCAGGAACGGCAACAGCACGTCCGCGATCCGGGAGAACTCCCCGGCGCGGGTCACCAGGTAGTTCTCGTGACAGCCGTACGAGTTGCCCGCCGAGTCGGTGTTGTTCTTGAAGAGGAAGATGTCCCCGCCGATGCCCTCGTCCGCCAGGCGGCGCTCGGCGTCCACCAGGAGGTCCTCGAGGATCCGCTCCCCCGCCTTGTCATGCGTGACGAGCTGCACCAGGTCGTCGCATTCCGCCGTCGCGTATTCGGGGTGGGAACCCACGTCGAGGTAGAGCCGCGAGCCGTTCGACAGGAAGACGTTCGACGAACGTCCCCAGGACACGACACGCCGAAACAGGTAACGCGCCACTTCGTCCGGGGAGAGCCTGCGTTGCCCATGAAAGGTGCACGTGACCCCGAACTCGGTCTCGATGCCAAAGATCCGCCGCTGCATCCCACCAGAGTAGGCGGTGAGGCCCCCTTGACGGTGCGCCGTTCGGGCGTCGACACGCGGTCGGTACGTTGCGTTCGGTGAAAGGTGTGCGGAGAGTCCCGATCGGGTATCACGCACATGACATCCCGACCCGGAAGCGGTGGAACCGTGTTAAAGCAGCTCAAGCGCCCTTTCCGCAAGGTCGGGCGGACCGACCGGCGACTGATGGCGAAGAGCGCGGCGCTGCCGAGGACCAGGGCCGACGACGTGATCACTTCGCTCTCCAAAAGTGCGGATAAATCGAAGCTCTGGTGGTGTGTCGCGATCCTGCTCGCGACCAAGAAGGGCCCGACGCGCCGAGGCGCGCTACGAGGCGTGGCCGCCATCGCCGGCGCGAGCGCCGCCGCGAACCTGATCGGCAAACCGCTGTTCCCCCGACGTCGTCCCGCGGCCGAAGAAGTGCCGATGCACCGGCGCCTCGTCCGGCGTCCGACGTCCTCGTCGTTCCCATCCGGACACTCGGCGTCGGCGGCCGCCTTCGTCACGGCCGTCGCGATGGAATCGCCCAAGGCGGGCGCCGCGCTCGTGCCGCTGGCCGCCGCCGTCGCGTACTCCCGTGTCCACACCGGCGTCCACTGGCCCAGTGACGTCGGCGTGGGGATCAGCATCGGCGTCGGCGCGGGCCTGCTCACCAGGCACTGGTGGCCGCTGAACCCCGACGTTCCCGGCCGCACCGCGCACACCGCCGAAGCGCCCGAAATGCGCGATGGCGAGGACATGCTCGTCCTGGTCAACCCGCACTCGGGGATCGACGGCCAGGACCCGACCGAAGAGGCCCGCTTCGCCTGGCCCAAGGCCACCATCCTGTACCCGGACTCGAAGCGGGACCTGCGCGAACAGCTCGTCGACGAGATCACCGCCCGCGGCGGCACCGTGCGCGCGCTCGGCGTCGCAGGCGGGGACGGGACGGTCGCCGCGGTGGCCTCCGTCGCGGCCGACCACGACCTGCCGCTCGCGCTCATCCCGGCCGGCACGCTCAACCACTTCGCGCGCGACGTCGGCATGCGTTCGATGCCCGACGCCGACGCGGCGACCGAGGCGGGCAACGCGGTCGGCGTCGACCTCGGCGAGGTCGAGATCAACGACGACGATGACCACCGTTACTTCGTCAACACCGCCAGCCTCGGCGGCTATCCCGAAATGGTGCGGGTGCGGGAAAAGCTGCAGAAGCGGCACCCGAAGTGGCCGTCCGCGGCGATCGCGCTGGCCCGAACGCTTCGGCGCGCGAAGCCCCTCGAAGTGACCCTGAACGGCAAGCACACCAGCATCTGGCTGCTGTTCGTCGGCAACGGCACCTACGCGCCCAAGGGATTCGCGCCCTCGCACCGTCCGGCGCTCGACACCGGCCTCCTCGACGTCCGCTACCTGCGCGCCGACCTGCCGTACTCGCGGGCCCGGTTCATCCTGGCCACGATCACGAACAGCCTCAACGCGAGTCACGTCTACCAGGAGATCGACGTCCCCGAACTGCACGTCAGGCTGCTCAACGGCAACCGCCGCGTCGCCACCGACGGCGAGGTCGGCCCGCTCGGCAACGACTTCCGCTTCCGGTCGCGGCCCAGCGCGCTCACCATCTACCGGAACTAGCCGCCGAGCAGGGCGCTACCCAGCGGCGTCAGCGAGTGCAGCACGGCGTTGCGGTCGCGTTCGGTGGTGATCAGCCCCGCGCGCCGCAGCACCGTGGCGTGTTTGCTGACCGCCGACGGGGTCACTCCGAGCCGCGCGGCCAGTTCCGACGTGCTGCACCCGACGGCGAGGACCGCCAGCGCCGCCGCCCGGGTCGGCCCGAGCAGGTCGGCCAGCGCGGTGTCCGGCGATCTTCGCACGTCACGGCCGTACCCGGTGGAGGGCGCGGCCTGCCGCACCGACGGGTACAGCAGCCTGACCGGCGCCTCGCCCGAGGGCGGGACGATCACCGGGCATACGGCGAAGTACGTCGGCGAGACCACGAGTCCCGTGCCGCCCGCACCGCAGGATCCGACGCTCCCGTCCCCCACCTCCAGCACCGGGGACGACCAGCGCACCATCGGCCGCAGGCTCGTCAGCACCGCGTCCACCCCGTCGTGCAGCAACAGTTGCGCCCGCATCCCCCGGTCGGCGTCCACCTGCGCCCGCGCCGGCTCCCATCCTGGCGCCAGCGCGAGTTCGAAGTAGTCCTGCATCAGCTGGATCAGCTTCGGCAGGCCCGCCGTGTCACCGTCCGCCAGGTTCGCCGCCCAAGCGGGCAGATCGCGGTTCACCGGGGCGTCCCGCAGCGCGGACTTCAGGCAGACCGAATCGGTCCGGCCGATCGTCGCGAACCCCGCCTCCAAACCGTTTTCGTCCCTCTCCGGCACGAGGAACGCCGGGATGGGCGTGGACGGACGGCACAGCCACAACAGCACCGAGGCCGACTCGGCCAGCCCGGGCCACACCCGGTGCCGCCATCGGTTGAACAACGCCGAACCGGCGTCTCGCCGCTGCAGGATCTGCAGACTGGAGGCCAGCTCGGCCAAGGGATCGGCTTCGGGCGCGAGCCGGACGCGCGTCAGATCCTGCAACGTCAGCTCGATACGCACGGGGACCTCGCCTTGGTCGGAGTCGTCGCCGTGTGATCGCGTACCGGTCCATTCCGTTACAGGGCTGATCTGCCTTATTGCCGCTCCCGGAAATCTCCTCGACGGCCGTGGTTCAGACCTGAATGATGTTCATGGAAGGTCCGCTTCTCGGGGGTTTACGCGGATCCTTCACGAGGGGGAATCACCGGCAGGGCCCAAGAGGCCGCGCTTCGTCGCGGCCCGACGACTCCTGCGACCCTCCCCTGGAACCACTGGGAGAAAACGCTTTCCACAAAGGGGAAGAAATGACGAAAATGAAGCGCCTGGCGGGAATCATCGCCGCCGCGGCCGGTGTCCTGACGCTCGCCACCGCGCCCGCGGCCACCGCGGCCCCGCAGCCCACCGGCGACGGGTTCAAGACGGTCACCGTGCACGGCATGAAGCTCATCCCGGTCAAGCGCACCTCGACCGGCGCGCGCACGCAGGCCAACGGCGTGGCCGACGCGGACATGTACCTCATCCCGTCCGGGCTGAACTCGAACAAGTGCTGGGACGCCGACCTGGGCACCATCAACCGCAACGGCACCAAGATGCAGCTGTGGGACTGCAACTTCGACGCGGACCACCAGGCGTTCTACATCACGGACAACCCCGAGGGCTTCTCGCGCTTCCAGAACGTGGCCAGCGGCCGCTACCTGGACGCCGACCTCAACAGCATCAACAACAACGGCACCATCGTCCAGCTGTGGGACTACATCCCCGGTGCCAAGAACCAGTGGTGGGGCGGCGCCACCAACCCCGAGGGCTACGTCCGGTTCCAGAACCCCAGCGGCGGCCGGTACCTGACCGCCGAGGGCAACTCGGCCAGCAACGGCACGCGGCTCCAGCTGTGGAGCTTCATCGCCGGTGGCCGCAGCCAGTGGTGGGGCACCGGTCCCGCCTGACCCTGAGTCGTGAGTGTTTCGGGTCGTTCTAACCGTCCTCACCACTCACGAGCCCCTTGACCGGCTACGGCGCGGCGCCCTGGCCACCCGCGCTGCTGGTGCACGTTGACGACCCATAAGTCCGTGAAGGCCTCCTTGCCTACTTTCAGGGTAGGGAAGGAGGCCTTCACGGACCGGACCCACGACCCACCGCAGCCAGAACCCAGTGGGTACCTGAGACCCGGTTGGCCCTAGCGACCCAAAACACTCACGACCAAGCCGGGCCGGGTCGGTGCTTTCGCGTGACTGAGTGGACGGCACATGTGATCAGCCGGACGACGCCCGTGATCAGACGGACGACACTCGGTGACGTCCATCCAGTCACGCGTGCCGTCCGTCCAGTCACGCGTGCCGTCCGTCCAGTCACGCGTGCCGTCCGTCCAGTCACGTGTGACGTCCGTCCAGTCACGTGTGACGTCCGTCCGGCCACGCCAACCAGCCTGACCCTGAGTCGTGAGTGTTTCGGGTCGTTCTAACGACCCAAAACACTCACGACACCGCACCGAACGCTCCGGCGACTTTCTCCTCGGCGCCGTTCGGTGTCCCTTGTGTACGTACGTGAAGGCCCCCTTCCCGCACTGGGGAAGGGGGCCTTCACGATGAAAAGCGTCAGTCCTTCTTGGAGTCGCCTTCGGGCTTGTCGCCTTCGACTTCGTCCTTCTCGGGTTCCTCCGGCTCGGCCGGCAGCAGCGAGTCCAGCGCCGCCCCGGTGACCCGCCGGAACTTACGGCCGCGCCGCTCCCGCTCCAGGACGGCGACCTCGAGCTTCACCGGGTCCGAGTCGCCGTTCGCGGGCGTCGGGGTGTTGTCGCGCAACGCCTTCACCGCGACGCCGAGAGCCGCACCCAGTTCCAGGTCCGCCTCATAGCTTTCCTTCAGCTTAGTGGTGAGCGTGTCGGCCTGCCCGCCCATCACGACGAACTTCGGCTCGTCGAAGATCGAACCGTCGTAGGTCAACCGGTAAAGCTGGTCTTCGGCGGCGGTCGCGCCGACCTCGGCGACGCAGATCTCCACCTCGAACGGCTTCAGCTGCTCGGTGAAGATGCTGCCCAGCGACGCGGCGTAGGCGTTCGCGAGCGCACGCGCGCTGACGTCCCGCCGGTCGTACTGGTAGCCCTTCAGGTCCGCGTGCCGGATCCCGGCGACCCGCAGGTTCTCGAACTCGCTGTAGCGGCCCACGGCCGCGAAACCGATCCGGTCGTAGATCTCCGACACCTTGTGCAACGTCGCCGAGGGGTTCTCGGCCACGAACAGCACGCCACCGCGGTACTTGAGCACGACCACGCTCCGGCCACGCGCGATGCCCTTGCGCGCGATCTCGGAACGCTCCCGCATCAGCTGCTCGGGAGAGGCGTACAACGGCATCGTCACTGTGGTGCTCCGCTCTTTCTGGCTCTCATCGGAAAGGGATCAGGGAGACGGCTAGCGCCCGCGCTCGGCACGTGCGGCGACGATCGCCTCGGCCACCGCGGTCGTCTGCTCCTGCGGCAACGCCACCGCACCCTGCTCCGCGGTGATCGTCACGATCGTCGGGAAGATCCGGCGCACCAGATCCGGTCCGCCGGTCGCCGTGTCGTCGTCCGCCGCGTCGTACAGCGCCTCGACCGCCACCCGGATCGCGGCGTCGACGTCCCCGTCCGGATCGTGCAGCTTCTTCAGCGAGCCCTTCGCGAACAGCGAACCCGAACCGATGGCGTGGTAGCCGGCGTTCTCCTCGTATCGTCCGCCCGTCGGGTCGTACGACACGATCCGGCCCGCGTGCTTCGCGTCTTCCGCGTCGAGGTCGTAGCCGACGAACAGCGGCAGCACGGCCAGCCCGGCCATCGCCATCTCCAGGTTGGCCTTCACCAGCCCGGCGAGTTTGTTCGTCTTACCGTCGAGCGAGAGCGAAACACCCTCGATCTTCTCGTAGTGCGCCAGTTCGACCGCGTACAGCCGCACCATCTCGATGGCCAGCCCGGCCGAACCCGCGATGCCCACCGCCGAGTACTCGTCGGTGACGTGCACCTTCTCCATGTCCCGCGAAGCGATCAGGTTGCCCGACGTCGCCCGCCGGTCACCCGCGATCAGCACACCGCCGGCGAACTTGACCGCGACGATCGTCGTACCGTGCGGCACGTCGAGCCCGGCCGCCCCGGCCGCGACGCGCCGCTCCGGGAGCAGCTCAGGGGCCTGCGCCCGGAGGAAGTCCGCGAACGACGAGGTCCCCGACGTGAAGTAAGCGTCGGGCAGCGCCGACTTACCCGAGGTGTGTTCCATACGTGCTCAAAGTTCCCATCTGTGTGATCCGCCGGCTCTGCGCGAGCGGCCGCATCCGGCCGCCGGAAGACGAACTACTCGCCGCCCTTTTGCACGTACGCGCGGACGAAGTCCTCGGCGTTCTCCTCGAGCACGTCGTCGATCTCGTCGAGGATCGTGTCGACGTCCTCACCGAGCTTCTCGCGTCGCTCCTGGCCCGCCGGACCGCCGCCCTCGAACTCTTCGTCCGAGTCGCCTCCGCCGTGCTTTTCGATCTTTTCCTGAGCCATCTCGCCTCCCGGTGTGGCCGATGTTTCCTAGCCTACCCAGCGGTCCCGACATTCCGTGGGATCCGTGATCGCTTAACCCTGAGGAAAGGAATTCCCGCTAGTCCGAACCGGTGAGCGCTTCCACCAGTTCCTCGGCGGTCGCGGAGTCGTCCAGCAACTTCCCCACGTGGGCCTTAGTGCCCCGCAACGGCTCCAACGTCGGGATCCGCACCAGCGATTCCCTGCCGACGTCGAAGATGACCGAATCCCACGACGCCGCGGCGATGGAGTTGGCGTACTTCTCCAGCGTGCGGCCCCGGAAATAGGCCCTGGTGTCCGAAGGCGGCGTCGTGACCGCCTCCAGCACCTCCTCCTCGGTCACCAGGCGTTTCATCGAGCCCCTGGTGACGAGCCTGTTGTACAGGCCCTTGTCCAACCGGACATCCGAGTACTGCAGGTCGACCAGCCGCAACCGCGGCGCGCCCCAGGCCAGCTGGTCCCGCGCGCGGTAGCCCTCGAGCAACCGCAGCTTCGCCGGCCAGTCCAGCCTGTCCGCGCATTCCTGGGGGTCCCGCGCCAGCGCGTCCAGGATCTCGCCCCAGACCCGCAGGACCTCCTTGGACGCTTCGTCAGCACCGGTGCGCTCCAGATTCGCCGACGCGATCTCGTGGTAGGCGAACTGCAGGTCCAGCCCGGTGTACTTCCGACCGTTCGCCAGCGACACCTTCGCCTTGAGCGTCGGGTCGTGGCTGATCTGGTGCACCGCGCGCACCGGCTCGTCGAGCTTCAGGTCGTCGAACCGGATACCCGCCTCGATCAGGTCCAGCACCAAGGCGGTCGTGCCGACCTTGAGGTACGTCGAGTACTCGGCCAGGTTCGCGTCGCCGATGATGACGTGCAGGCGGCGGTACTTGTCCGCGTCGGCGTGCGGCTCGTCGCGGGTGTTGATGATCCCGCGCTTGAGCGTCGTCTCCAGGCCGACCTCGACCTCGATGTAGTCCGAACGCTGCGAGAGCTGGAAACCGGCTTCCTCGCTCTGCTGACCGACACCGACCCGGCCGGAACCGGTCATCACCTGGCGCGACGCGAAGAACGGCGTCAGCCCGGCGATCACCGCGGTGAACGGCGTCGACCGCTGCATCAGGTAGTTCTCGTGCGTGCCGTAGCTCGCGCCCTTGCCGTCGACGTTGTTCTTGTAGAGCTGCAACGGCGGCTGGCCGGGGACGGTGGCGGCCTTGCGAGCCGCCTCCTCCATCACCCGTTCGCCCGCCTTGTCCCAGATGACCGCGTCGCGCGCGTTCGTCACCTCGGGCGCCGAATACTCAGGGTGGGCGTGGTCGACGTACAGCCGGGCGCCGTTCGTCAGGATCACGTTCGCCGCGCCGAGGTCCTCGACGTCCGGGTCGTGCCCCGGGCCGCTCGGCCCGGTCAGGTCGAAACCACGGGCGTCGCGCAACGGCGACTCCACCTCGTAGTCCCATCGCGCCCGCCTGGCCCGCGGGATGTCCGCCGCGGCCGCGTAGGCGAGCACGACCTGGGTCGAGGTGAGTACCGGGTTCGCCGTCGCGTCGCCCGGCACCGCGATGCCGTACTCGACTTCGGTTCCCATGATCCGCCGCATACCCACCACCCTACGGGGTCGGAGCCGTGCGACGATGCCCCCCATGTCAGGCAGTGACGAACTCGTTGCGCTCTATGACCTCGGCGGAACCGTCGTGGGGGCGGCCACCCGCGCCCGGGTCCGGGCCGAAGGGCTGTGGCACGCGGCGGGCGTGGTCTTGGTCCGTTCGGGTGACGGAAACTCCGTCTACGTGCACCTGCGCACCCCCACGAAGGACGTCTATCCCTCCACTTGGGACTGCTGGGCGGGCGGTGTCGTCGCGGCGGGCGAGACCCCGGAGGAGTGCGCGCGCCGTGAACTGGTTGAAGAACTGGGCGTTCACGGAGTGGAACTGCGGCCGCTTTTCACCCATGTCTATGACGAAGGCACGATCCGCTGCCACAACTTCGCCTTCGAGGCACGCTGGGACGGCCCTTTCGTCCACCAGCCGTCCGAAGTGGTCGAAGGACGGTGGCTGACACTGGAGGAACTGCGTTCCTGGCTCGACGATCCGGAGAGCTCGTTCGTGCCGGACGGACGCCTGGGCGCGCTGGAGTGGTTCCGGCGGGAAGCGGCCCGTTAGGCCGAACGCAGACGCTGCGCCACGATCGGCAGCAGCCGCTTCGCCGCGTCGGTCGCCCGAGCCTCGGTCCCGGCGGTCACGCTGAGCGCGGAGACGAGCTTCCCCTTGGCGAGCAACACCGTGCACGTCGTGCCGTCGCACCAAGCACGCTGCTTCTCGATGCCGGATTGCTTCGTGAGCGTGAGTTTCTTGCCCTCACAGTCCGCCTGGGCGACGTCGGCCGCGTCCCGGTCGGTGTATTCGGTGACCTGGTGCTCCAGGGTCGAGCCGCTCGGGTACGTCCACGTCGCCGAACGGCTCGTGCCGCGGGTGAGACCGGTCAGACAGCCGGACACCTTGCTCTCGCCCGGAACGACCTCTTCCTCCACGACGTCCTCGTCGGTCAGCAACGCCGCGGAGACGGCGGCCGGGACCGGAGCCGGGGTCGACGTCTGCGGCACCGGCGCGGCCTGCGGCTTCACCGAAGGCTGCGCGGGTTCGACCGTGGGTGTCGGGGTGGGGTCGTCGTAATAGGTGTCGAGGTCGTTGGGCCGGTCGGCGCATCCCGACAAACCGAACAGCGCGACCGTCGCCACCGCGAGCACCTGCCGATGACGCACCCTCAAGCCTCCCCGGTGTCCCGCCAGACGTTTGCCGCGAGACTAGACCAGCCCGTCAGGTCCAGCCGAGGCAGGACCTGTGCCGCCAGTAGGCGACCGGTTCTTCGGCGAGCGCGGACAGCTCTTCCAGCTCGTCGCCGGTCAGGTTCGCCTTGACGGCAAGGAGATTCTCCGCCAGCTGACCGGTGCTCGACGGGCCGATGACCGCGACCGGCCGCCACTCCCGCGCCAGCACAGCCGCGATCGCGACCGCGTCCGGGCCGACCTCGTGCTCCCGCGCGATGCGCGCCAACGACGGCGGCGGCTCGACGACCAGCCTGCCGTTCGCGACCGTTTCCTTGACCAGCACGCGTTTCCCGGCCGCGTGCGCCTCCGCGAGCGCGGGACCGACCGAAGGTTCGAGCAGGTTCCACGTCGATTGCACGGCGCTGAAGACCGGCACTCCGGACACTTCCAGCTCGAACGCGCGACGAACCGCGTCGGCCTGCTCGGGACCGGAGGTCGAGAATCCGATCGGGACACCTTCGGCCGCGAGCTCGGCCAGCGCGCCGATGAGCCGCTCGTCGGTGAACAAAGGACTGTCCACAGTGAGCGAGTGGACCTGGTAGAGCGACACCGCTTTCCCCAGCAGGCCAACGGTTTCCACCCACTGCTCGGCGAGCCGCGGCGCGGTGTGCTCCTTGACCTCGTGCACCTCGGCGTCGAGCCGCCACTCCCCGACGTAGCGGTAACCCCATTTGCTGGACACCGTCACGTCCTGATGGGCGCGGTCGGCGAGCCAGCCGGCCAGGAACTCCTCGGAAGAACCATACGAACGGGCGACATCGATCCAGCGGACGCCGGCACGGTACGCGTCGTCCAGCACGTCGTAGGTCGCCGCGCGCATCGCCTCGAACTCGCGTCCGGGAGGAAGCGCGTCGGCGCGGCCGAGGTTGATGTACGCGGGCCTGCCGAGCGCCGCCAGGCCTACGGCGATCCTTTCGTCCGTGCGGATTTCCGAGTCCGTCACCAGCGTTTCCCCTCTCCCGCCCAGCGGTATAGGTCGTTATACATTCTTGTGACGGAGGATCGCGAGCCACTGGCTCGAGTTCTGCGCCTGCCGGTGGAGCTTTTCGAGGCGGGCCGCCGGGGCCCGAACGTATCCCTTCCCGAACACCGGCGCGATCTGGCGGAGGCTCGCGCCCTCTTCCCTGGCGGCGAGCAGTGCCCAGTCGGACGCGTCGGCGCAGGCCGCGGAGGCGCGCCGCAACTCCCCCAGCAACTCGATGAGCTCGGGGGCGCTCACCTCCCCCGCCTGGACGGCGGCGGCCGTCGTTTCCAGCCACGCCAGGACATCGGCTTCGGTGATCGGCGCGCGCGGGCGCCCGGAGGATTCGCTCACAGCTCCGCAGTATAGGGCGTTATACGGACGCCGGGCGCGATCTCTCACCGGCGTTTCGCGGCCGGGTGGCACACGACCTTGCCTCCACGGCGCGCAGGAGTCTTCGGACACAACGTCCGAAAACCGCTGGAGTACACAGTGGAATCCCGTTTGACTGTGCTCGGGAGCGTGCGGGACTCGAGAGAAGGACAAGTGGGACGTTTTGGAATCGCCATCCGGTTCGCGGCACTCGCGATCGTCTGGGGTGCGAGTTTTCTGTTCATCAAGATCGGCCTGACCGGGCTTTCGCCGGCACAGGTCGCGCTCGCCCGGGTCGTCCTCGGCGCGGTGGCGCTGATCCTCATCGCCGCCTGGCGCCGCAAGCCACTCCCCCGGGACCCGGCGATCTGGGGCCATCTCGCCGTCGTCTCGGTGCTTTTGTGCGTCATCCCGTTCCTGCTGTTCTCGTGGGCCGAGCAGTACATCTCCTCCGGACTCGCCAGCATCTTCAACGCGACGACGCCCCTGATCACCATGCTCATCGCGGCCGCGGCCCTGCCGACGGAACGCTTCACGAAGGCGCGCACGACCGGGCTGGCCCTCGGTTTCCTCGGCGTCCTCACCATCGTCGGGGTCTGGCAAGGGATCGACGTCTCCCACGAGCTGACCGCGCAGCTGGCGTGCCTGGGCGCGACGACCTGTTATGGGATCTCGTTCGTCTACGTCCGGCGGTTCATCTCCTGGCGGAACCTCGACGCGCCGACCATCGCGCTCGGGCAGGTCTGCTGCGGAGCCGTGGTGATGCTGCTGCTCGCGCCGTTCATCGCGACGACCCCGGTGCGCCTGGACACGCCGATCGTGCTGAGCATGATCGCGCTCGGCGCCCTGGGCACGGGTCTCGCCTATGCCTGGAACGCGGCGATCATCTCCGCGTGGGGCGCTTCGAACGCGTCCGCAGTGACCTACCTCACACCCGTCGTCGGCGTCCTGCTCGGCGTGCTGGTCCTCGACGAACCCCTGGCGTGGAACCAGCCCGTCGGCGCACTGCTCGTCGTACTCGGGATCCTGGCCGCACACGGCCGTCTGAGCCCGCACAAGAAGCCCGAGCCGGTTCAGGAGCTGAAGGACACCGTTCCTTCCTGAGACACGACGAAGGGGCCCTTCACCGCATGGCATGTGGTGAAGGGCCCCTTCGGCTCTCGTCTTACAGGTACTGACCGGTGTTCGTGGCGGTGTCTATCGCCCGCCCCGAATCCTGGTTCTTGCCGGTGACGAGCGTGCGGATGTAGACGATCCGCTCACCCTTCTTGCCGGAGATCCGGGCCCAGTCGTCCGGGTTGGTGGTGTTGGGCAGGTCCTCGTTCTCCGCGAACTCGTCGACGATCGCGTCCAGCAGATGCTGCACGCGCAGGCCGGGCTGCTTGGTCTCCAGCACCGACTTGATCGCCGACTTCTTCGCCCGGTCCACGATGTTCTGGATCATCGCGCCCGAGTTGAAGTCACGGAAGTACAGGACTTCCTTGTCACCGTTGGCGTAGGTGACCTCGAGGAACCGGTTCTCGTCCGTCTCCTCGTACATCCGCTCGACCGTGTGCTGGATCATCGCGTCGAACGTCGCCCGCCGGTCCCCGCCGAACTCGGCGAGGTCGTCCGCGTGGATCGGCAGACCGTCGGACAGGTACTTGGAGAAGATGTCCTTCGCGCCTTCGGCGTCCGGACGCTCGATCTTGATCTTGACGTCGAGCCGGCCCGGCCGCAGGATCGCCGGGTCGATCATGTCTTCACGGTTGGAGGCGCCGATGACGATGACGTTCTCCAGGCCCTCGACACCGTCGATCTCCGAGAGCAGCTGCGGGACGATCGTGGTCTCCACGTCGGAGGACACGCCCGAACCACGGGTGCGGAAGATCGAGTCCATCTCGTCGAAGAACACGATCACCGGGGTGCCTTCGGAGGCCTTTTCCCGAGCCCGCTGGAAGATCAGGCGGATATGCCGCTCGGTCTCCCCGACGAACTTGTTCAACAGCTCCGGACCCTTGATGTTCAGGAAGTAGGACTTCCCGTCCGCCTTGTCGCCGCGGGCTTCCGCGACCTTCTTGGCGAGCGAGTTGGCCACCGCCTTGGCGATGAGGGTCTTACCGCAGCCAGGAGGCCCGTAGAGCAGCACGCCCTTGGGCGGGCGCAGCTGGTACTCCTGGTAGAGATCCGCGTGCAGGAACGGAAGCTCGACGGCGTCGCGGATCTGCTCGATCTGCCGGGTGAGGCCACCGATGTCCTCGTACTGGACGTCGGGCACCTCCTCCAGCACGAGATCCTCGACCTCCGCCTTCGGCACGCGCTCGTAGGCGTAGCCGGCCTTCGAGTCCACCAGCAGGGAATCGCCCGGCTTGAGGGGCTGTTCGGCCAGCGGATCGGAGAGCAGGACGACCCGCTCCTCGTCCGCGTGCCCGACCACGAGCGCACGGGGGCTGCCGCCCTCGACGTCCGGGGCCAGCACCTCGCGCAGTGCGCAGACCTCGCCGATCTTCTCGAAGTCGCCGCCTTCGACGACGGTGAGCGCCTCGTTGAGCCGCAGCGCTTGTCCACGCTGCAACGACGAGACCTCGACCGCGGGTGAGACCGAAACCCGCATTTTGCGGCCCGCGGTGAACACGTCCACCGTGTTGTCCTCGTAAGCGGTCACGAACACGCCGTAACCGCTCGGAGGCTGGGCCAGCCTGTCGACCTCCTCTCGCAACGCCAACAACTGGCCACGCGCCTCGCGGAGCGTCTCGACCAGCTTCGTGTTGCGTTCGGTGAGTTGGCTCACTCGTTCCGACGCCTCGGCGAGTCGCTGCTCCAGCACTCGGTTCTGGCGTGGCGAATCGGTGAGCTTCCGGCGCAGCAGGGCGACTTCCTCCTCGAGGAAGCGAACTTGGCGTGCCTGCTCGTCGGATGTGATTCCAGCTCCGGTCGTTTCTGAAGGGTCGGCCTCCTCGCGCCGACCTCCGGGAAGGTCATGATGCATCGGGCACCTCCTCGGAGTGCTTTTCATTCCACGGTACCGGCGATCACCGACAAGAAAAGGCCTTTCCGCATCACAAGATCGGCGCGTCGCGTTCCGGATGGCCTGACAGCACGTACGTTCCGGCCGCGCAAGGGGCCATCCCGGTGCCGGGTCCGGCACTCCCTCGGTCACATTCCGTCCACCTGCCCTGACCTGCGGCGGGATACCCGGGCCTCATCTGGTGCAAACGGGTTCCCGGTATCAGTTCGGCCCTAATCGAGCGGCGATCCGGCTCGATGGCTAGCATCGGGCCGACGTTCGCCGGGCAGGCGGACCGGCACTCAGATTCAGCATTTCCGCAGAACAGCTAGGGGGCACCAGTCATGACTTACCCGCCGCAGCAGCCCGGCGGCTACGGGCAAGACCCGTACGGCCAGCAGGGCGGGTACCCGCAGAGCGGCCCCCAGCCGCAGCAGGGCTACCCCGGTGGCGGCCAGTACGGCCAGCAGCCCGGTCAGTACGGACAGGATCCGTACGGCCAGCAGGGCGGATATCCGCAGAGCGGCCCCCAGCCCCAGCAGGGATATCCCGGCGCGACGCAGCAGTTCGGGCAGCCGGATCCGTACGGGCAGCAGCAGGGCGGCTACAACGCCTACCCGCAGGAAGGCGGCTATGGCGAGCCGCCGAAGAAAAAGAAGACCGGCCTGATCATCGGCATCGCGGTCGGCGCGGTCGTGCTGATCGGTGGCGCCACCGGCCTCATCATCGCGCTGAACTCGGGGGACGACGACCCGGTCGCCGCTCCGCCGGCCAGCTCCAGCAGCGCGGCTCCGACGGGTTCGGCTTCGTCGGCGCCCAAGTCCTCCACGTCTTCGACCAGGAGCAAGTCCAGCTCGCCGAGCACGTCCAGCACCAAGGGCTCCGGCCCGGCCCCCCTGGGCAAGGCGTCGCCGGAAGAGGTCTCGGATGCCGTGTTCAACGCCTACAACGCCCACGATGGCAAGGTCGTCGCCCAGTCGGCCTGCCGCAGTGTGAACACCAAGGACGACATCTCGGTCGCCAAGGACCTCAAGATCGTGAAGGCCGGGGACCTGGCGGTCACCGGGGAGACGGCGAAGCTGCCGATCACGGCCACCACGGGTGGCAAGACCGAAACGGGCTCCCTCAACTTCAAGAAGGAATCCGACCTCTGGTGCTTCATCGGCGCGAAGCGCTGATCAGGGAACGGTGTCCAGCAGGCTGATCGCCATCCTGGCCGGATGCGGCGCGGTCGTGGTGGGTGTCGTGGTGGGGCTGCTGCTGGTGGCCCCCTCCGGCACCGACCCGGCCGCGTCCAGCACCGCGCCGGCGCCGGCGTGGCCGAGTTCCTCCCGGCCGGTGCCGGTGGATCCGGACGTGGCCGCGGTCGAGGTCGTCGGCAAGGCGATCGCCGCCGCCATCGTGAATCACGACGCGACGGCGTTCGGCAAGCTCACCTGCGTCCAGCAGTCGTCGGCCGATCTGGCCGCGCTGAAACGGAAGTGGGAGGCCGCGGGCAAGGTGACCGCGACCGTCCCGGATCCGCCGTCGGTCGGCGGCGATTCGGCCACCGTGACCGTGCACGTGGAGGGAGCGGGCGGGCAGAAGGACACCCCGTTCCCGCTCAAGAAACGTGACGGAAAATGGTGCGTTCCGTAATGTGGGCCCGGGCGTGTCCCGCCCGTTTCATCCCTTTCCGGACCGCCGGTGCACCCGCGGCGAGACCGTTCCGTCGGCCAGACGGCGAGCCGTCAGCAGGAAAGCGGTGTGCGCGACCATCCGGTGATCCGGCCGCACGGCGAGACTCACGACGTGCCAGGGCCGCATGAGCGTTTCGAACGACTCCGGCTCGGTCCAGCACTGCTGATCCCGCAAGGCTTCCGTGATCCGCGAAAGCTGCGTGACCGTCGCGACGTAGACCGTCAGGACGCCGCCGGGCACCAGATGCGCGGCGACGTTCTCGAGCTGGTCCCACGGAGCCAGCATGTCGAGCACCACGCGATCGACCTCGCCGGTGTGCGTCGACAGGTCCGCGACCGTCAGCGACCAGTTGTCCGGCTTCCCGCCGAAGAACTTCTCCACGTTCCGTTCGGCGTGCTCGGCGTGGTCGTCCCGGATCTCGTACGACTGCACGGTGCCTTCCGAGCCGACCGCCCGCAGCAGCGAACAGGTCAGCGCGCCGGAACCGGCGCCCGCCTCGAGCACCCGCGCACCCGGGTAGATGTCGCCCCACATCACGATCTGCGCGGCGTCCTTCGGGTAGATCACCTGAGCGCCACGCGGCATCGAGAGCACGTAGTCCGGCAGCAGCGGGCGCAACGCCAGATAGTGGCTGCCGCCCGCCGAAGTGACGACCGAACCCTCCTGCGCCCCGATCACGTCGTCGTGCGCCAGCGCGCCGCGATGGGTGTGATACTGCTGTCCCTCGGCGAGCACCATGGTGTAGTGCCGCCCCTTGGAGTCGGTCAGCTGAACCCGGTCACCAATACGAAACGGCCCACGGACCGACACTGAACCTCCATACGCACAAAATGATCGACGACCGATCCTCGCAGGTGGCCGTACCGCGCTACGCCGGGGGTCGGCTCCGGGTCATCGCGGCGCGCAGGTCCTCTCGTCGGAGCACTCCGGCGGGCCTGCCTTCGTCGTCCACGACGAGGAACTGCCACGCGGCGGTTTCCCGGACCCGCTCGGCGATCTCCTCGCCCGACTCGGAGGAGAGCAGCACGGTATCGGCGCGAATCGGCTCCGCGGCCATCTCCGCGGGCGCGTGAGGCGATGTACCGGCCAGTTGCGCGGCGGCGGTCTCGTCGAGCAGTCCGGCCGCCACGCCGTCGGCTCGCACCAGGACCACACCGCGGCCGGCCGAAGCGGCGAGCGCGTCCGAGACGGGGCTTTCCGCGGGAAGCTGGAGGACCGGCCGGACGAGTTCGCTCAACTGCACACCTTCGGGCCAGCCTCGACGTGCTTCGGCGGCGAGTTCGCTTCGCGCGCCGAGGATCACGAACCACGCCGTCACGACGCAGACCCCGAGACGCAGCCAGCGATCCTCGCTGCCGGCGGCGAGTCCCCAGACCGCCCAGACGAGCAGTCCCGCCGCGACGACGCCGCCACCGACGACAGCGGCTCGTGTGCCCTTCTCGCGGCGTCCGGTGGCCGCCCAGACCCCGGCACGCACCAAGCGGCCGCCGTCGAGCGGGAGTCCCGGTAGAAGGTTGAAGAGGCCGACGGCGAAGTTCGCGACCGCGCATTCGGCGATGAGCAGCCACGCCGCGCTTTCCGGCGGCACGGCGAACATCAGGAGCCCGCAGAAACCGCCGAGCAGCAACGAGACCACCGGGCCCGCGGCGGCGACCAGACCTTCCTGACGGGGCTGCCGCGGCGTCCTCGCGACCTCGGAGAGTCCACCGAGGAGGAACAGTCGCAACCGCCGGACCGGGATGCCCAGGCGTAGCGCCACCAGGCAGTGCCCGAGTTCGTGCGCCAGCACCGAGAGCCCCAGCAGGATCGCGAACGCGGCCGCCAGCAGCCACGAGGTCAGCATGCTCGCGCCGGGCAGGAACCGTTCGACCAACGGGGTGTAGAGCACGACGATGATCAGCGAGCCGATCCACCACGAAGGGGCCAGCAACACGGGGATCCCGGAGACACGGAACAGCAGGAGTCCACCCTCCGGTGCCACGCCTCGTCGAGGCGGGCCCTGCTCACCCGTGACCGCCATGTGTCAGAGCGTAGATGCCCAGGTGTGGGCTGCCGGTAACCCGCCCATCCCGTCCGAGTGGTGTCGGTCATGCCACTCCGGTGCGTCAGGGTGGAGGAACTGTCGGTACCCGGCGCTACCCTCCCTGCATGCCCGACACCGACACGGTCACCGCCGATCCGCCGCCCGGCGCCGAAACCCCGCGCCGTCGGCCGGCCCTGTCCCCGTCGCGTGCCAGCGACTTCAAGCAGTGCCCGCTGCTCTACCGCTTCCGCGCGGTCGACAGACTGCCCGAGATCCCGACGAAGGCCCAGCTGCGCGGCACACTGGTGCACTCGGTGCTGGAGCGCCTGTTCTCCCTTCCGCAGGCCGATCGCACTCCCCCGCAGGCCAAGGAACTGCTCGCGCCGGCGTGGGAGGAGCTGTCCGCGGAACGTCCGGAGTGGATCGAGCTGTTCGATCAGGACGACCCCGAGGCCGTCACCTCATGGCTCTCCTCCGCGGAGCAACTCGTCGATACCTACTTCGGGCTCGAAGACCCGCGTCGGCTGGAGCCGGAGGCGTGCGAACTGCACGTCGAGATCGAACTGGGCTCCGGAGTCCTGCTGCGGGGCTACGTCGACAGGCTGGACGTCGCGCCGACCGGCGAGATCCGCGTCGTCGACTACAAGACCGGCGCCGCGCCTCGCGAGATCGGCGAGGCCAAGGCGATGTTCCAGATGAAGTTCTACGCCGTGGTGCTGTGGCGGCTGCGCGGCGTGGTGCCGCGCCAGCTGAAACTGATGTACCTCACCGATGGCCAGTCCCTGGCGTACACCCCGGACGAGGCCGAGCTGATCCGGTTCGAGCGCACGCTGGAGGCCATCTGGCAGGCGATCCTCAAGGCGGGCAAGACCGGCGATTTCCGGCCCAATCCGAGCAAACTGTGCGCGTGGTGCGATCACCAGGCGGTCTGCCCGCAGTACGGCGGGACTCCCCCGCCCTATCCCGGCTGGCCCGAACCCGATCCCGGTGAAGAGTCCGTTTTGGACCGAGCGGATTAGGGTGTCCGGTGTGACAGAAGCCTTCTACGTTCCTGCCGGTGAGGGAAGGTTCCTCCCGACCGAGCACACCGCGGGCCCGTGGACCCCGGACGCACAGCACTTCGGGCCGCCCTCGGCGTTGCTGGTCCGCGCGCTCGAAGAGGTCGAAGCGCCGCACGCGAGCCAGCTCGCGCGGGTGACGATCGAGATCCTCGGCCCGGCCCCGCTGAAGGAGCTTTCGGTGCGGGCGTGGGTGGAACGACCGGGCCGGTCGGTCGAATGGCTGGAGGCCGAACTCGCGCACGGCGAGCGCGTCGTCGCGAGGGCGTCCGCATGGCGGATCGCCACCTCGGACACCACGGCGGTGGCGACCGCCGAAGGTCCCGCGCTGCCCTCGCCGGACGGCCTGCCGACGTCGCGCTGGCCGGAAGGCTGGCACGGCGGATACCTGGACGCCGTCGAGTGGCGGCGGGTCAAGGGCGCGCTCGACGAACCCGGTCCCGCGACGGTTTGGGGCCGTCAACGCGTCGCGCTCGTCGATGGTGAGAAGCCGAGCGCGCTGCAGCGGCTGTTCGTCCTGGCGGACTCCGGCAACGGGATCTCGAACTTCCTCGACCCGCGCGAGTGGTGGTTCATCAATTCCGAGCTGACGGTGCACCTGCGCCGCCCGCCACTGGGCGACTGGATCGGCGTCGACGCGGCCACCCTGGTCGGCCCGCACGGCGTCGGCACCGCGACGACCACGCTGCACGACACGTCCGGGCCGATCGCCTCCGGGGCGCAGGCCCTCCTGGTGCGGCCGCGACAGGCGGGCTGATAGACGCGCATTCTCGGCGTGTTTCCAATAGCCTTCCCGGAACAACAGACGCAGGGAGCGCTTCGGCATGCAGATCACCTCGGTGGTCAACCAGAAAGGCGGGGTCGGCAAGACCTCACTCAGCGTGGGCGCGGCGGCCGCATTGGCCGAACGCGGCCGCCGGGTGCTGCTGATCGACCTCGACCCACAGGGCCACGCGACCACCGAACTCCTCGGCCTGGACGAGGTCGCCCCGGATATGCCCAGCCTGGCGAAAGCCCTGACCAAGGTATGGAAGGGCCCGATCGAGGAACTCGCCGTACGGCATCCGCGCAGCAACCTCGGGCGCGGCGGCGCGTTCGACGTGATCCCCACGTCCCCAGGCATGTTCGACCTGATCCGGCGGCTCGACCAGTTCCGCGTACCGGGCTGGCAGCTGGCCAGGGTCATCCAGTTCGCGAACTACGACCACATCATCATCGACTGCCCGCCCGCGCTCGACGTGCTGACCAACAACGCGCTGGCCGCGTCGCACGGGATTCTCGTGCCGGTGCAGCCGGACCGGACCAGCATCCGGGCGCTGCGCCTGCTTTCGGACCAGGTGCGTTACGTCGAACAGACCGTCGGCCGTCCCCCGATCGCCTACTACGGGATCGTGCCGGGGCTGTACCGCCGCCCGATCTCGCATTACGCGGCTGCGGCTTTGCAGGAGTTGTACACGTTCGGCATCCCGATGCTCTCGCACGTCCCGCTCGGTGTGGTCATGAACGAGGCCGCCGCGCACGGCGTCCCGGTGACGACCTACGCGCCGGAAACGCTGCAGGCGCTGTCGTTCCGGGAGATCGCGGAGACGCTGGACGGATACCTGCGGAACCATCCGGCGCCGGCGATCGTGCCCGCGGACGAGGACTTCGTCTTCGAAGACTTCATCACCGAGGTCTCGGTGACGCGCAGCGCGAACGACAACGGGGCACGGAAGAAGCTCTACGACCTCATGCCGAAGAAGCCGAACCGGCCTCGGTAGAGCCTTGGGGTCGTGAGTGTTTTGGCTCGTTGGAGCCACCTGGGTCTTCGGTCCCTCCTTACCGGTGCGCAAATGGCGGTTTCGCGTGTCCAGAGGGACGGCACATGTGTCAGGAAAGACGGCATGCGTGATCGGACGGACGGCGCATGGCGGCAACCTGCCGCGCGTGTGCCGTCCGCCCAATCACGTGTGTCGTCCGTCGGATCACGCGTGCCGTCCTGGCAGTCACGCGAAACGGCGATTCGGTCCAGGTGGTCTCACGCGCGACAGGCTAGAGCCGGCAGGCCCGGATGTCCGAAGCAAGAACGGCCTTCGCGCCGGTCTCGGCGAGTTCGTCCATGATCCGGTTGACCTCCTTGCGCGGCACCATCGCCCGCACGGCCACCCAGTCGTCGTCCGCGAGCGGCGCGACGGTCGGCGATTCGAGGCCCGGTGTGATCGCGATGGCCGCTTCCATGAGCGAACGCGGGCAGTCGTAGTCCAGCATCATGTAGTGCTGGGCGAAGACGACGCCCTGCAGCCGCGCCTTCAGCTGGTCCTTGGGCCGGGTGTGTTCGGTACCGGCCCGCTGCAGCAGCACCGCTTCCGACACGCAGATCGGGTCACCGAAGGCCACGAGGTTGTGCTGGCGCAGCGAACGTCCGGATTCGACGACGTCGGCGATGGCGTCGGCCACCCCGAGCTGGATCGAGATCTCGACGGCGCCGTCGAGGCGGATGACCTCCGCCTCCACCCCGTGCTGCTTCAGGTTCTCCCTCACGAGCCTCGGGTACGACGTCGCGAGCCGCTTTCCCTGCAGGTCTTCGGCCTTCCAGTCCTTGCCCGCCGGGGCGGCGTACCGGAATGTGGAACCGCCGAAGCCGAGGCCGAGGATCTCCTCGACGGGGGCGCCGGAGTCGAGCGCGAGGTCGCGGCCGGTGATGCCGAGATCCAGCTCGCCGGACCCGACGTAGATCGCGATGTCCTTGGGGCGCAGGAAGAAGAACTCGACCTCGTTGATCGTGTCCAGCACGGTCAGGTCGCGGGCCTCATGTCGCTTGCGGTAGCCGGCCTCTCCGAGCATCTCCGACGCGGCGGCGGCGAGGGCTCCCTTGTTCGGCACGGCGACACGCAGCATTGCTTCTCCTTGGTTCTCCGGACGCGAACGCGTCACAGGTACCGGTACACGTCCTCTGTCGACAGTCCACGGCCGAGCATGAGCACCTGCACCCGGTACAGCAGCTGTGAGATCTCCTCCGCGAGCCTGTCGTCGGATTCGTGCTCGGCGGCGATCCATACCTCGCCCGCCTCTTCGAGCACCTTCTTGCCCTGCGCGTGCGTTCCCGCGTCCAGCGCGGCGACGGTGCCGGAACCGTCGGGGCGCGTCACCGCGCGGTCGGCAAGCTCGGCGAACAGCTCATCGAAGGTCTTCACAGTCTGGAGATCCTTCCATCCGCGCTCGCGTCGCGCTGCCCCGGGCCGGTGTGTTGACACCCGCGTCACACCTCAGAACAGTGTGGCGCCCTCCCGTTCGAAGTCGAGCAGCTGCCGCTTCCGTTCGATACCACCGCCGTAGCCGGTGAGATCGCCGGTCGCGCCGACGACGCGATGACACGGCACGATGATCCCCATCGGATTCTTGCCGTTGGCGAGCCCGACCGCGCGCGACGCGGTGGGCCGTCCGAGCCGGTCGGCGAGCTGACCGTAGGAGACCGTCTCGCCATATGGGATCTCGCAGAGGCCCTTCCAGACCATGCGCTGGAAATCGGTGCCGGCGAAGCTCAGGGGAAGATCGAAGTCCTTGCGTTGACCGGCGAAGTACTCCTTCAGCTGTCGCTCGGTCTCCACGAAGATCGGCGCGCCCGGGTCAGGATGACCGAAGGTCTCCTCGGCCGGACGGTGGCGCTGCTCGACCATGTACAGGCCGCAGAGGCTTTGTTCCTCCGCGACCAGGGTCAGCGGGCCGTACGGGCTGTCGATGACGGTGTGCGTGCGCATGGTGCTCCTCGGAAAATCAGGCGGCGGGCAGCCGGTTGATCGGGTGGTCCCCGGTCGCCCAGAGGTGTTGGACGGCGTAAGCGCGCCATGGGCGCCAGCGTTCGCCGTGTTCGCTGAGTGCGGCCGGGCTCAGCCCGTACTCCTTCGCCGCGACCTTGACGCCGAGATCGGTCGGCAGGAACGCGTCCGGGTCGCCGAGCGAGCGCATCGCGATGCTTTCGACGGTCCAGGGGCCGAAGCCGGGCAACGCGTTCAACCGCTCCCGCGCCCGCTGCCAGTCACTGCCCGCTCCGAGATCCAGGTCGCCCTCGGTCAGTTCGGCGATGAGCCCGAGCAGAGTCCGCTTGCGGCTCTGCGGCATCGCGAGGCTTTCCGGGTCGAGGTCCGCGAGGGCGGCGGCGTCCGGGAAGACGTGGGTAAGGCCGCCGTCGGGGTCGTCGACCGGCTCGCCGTGCGCGAGGACCAGTCTGGCCGCGTGGGTGCGGGCGGCCGCGGTGGAGACCTGCTGCCCGAGCACCGCGCGAACGGCGAACTCGTCGCCGTCGACGGTCCGGGGCACGCGGCGACCGGGCGCGGCGGCCACCATCGGCGCGAGCATCGGGTCCGCGGCCAGGAGATCGTCGACGGCGACCGGGTCGGCGTCGAGATCCAGCAGGCGACGGCAGCGGCTGATCGCGGTCGAGAGATCCCGCAGGTCCGACAGCGTGAGCCGGCAACCGATGAAGCCGTCCTCGGGTTTGAGCGCGACGACGGCGGGGCCGTGTGGAAGCCGCAAGGTGCGCCGATAGGCGCCGTCACGCCATTCCTCGACGCCGGGGACGCCGGTCGCGACGAGATGCCCGAACAGGTTGTCCGGGAACAGCGGCTTGCGGTACGGCAGGCGCAGCGACAACGTCCCGGGAGCGACGGCCGGCGCGGTACGGACTCGTGCGCGCAGTTCCGTCGGAGACAGCGCGAAGACCTCGCGGACGGTGTCGTTGAAGGTCCGGACGCTGCCGAATCCGGAGGCCAGCGCCACGTCGATCATCGACAGGCTCGTCGTCTCGATCAGCAGGCGCGCCGTCTGCGCGCGCTGCGCCCTGGCGAGGCTCAGCGGACCCGCGCCGAGTTCGGCACGTACATGCCGCTCCACCTGCCGGACGCTGTAACCGAGGCGCGCCGCGAGGCCGCTCACGCCGTCGGTGTCGACGACGCCGTCGGCGATCAGCCGCATCGCCCTGGCCACCAGGTCCGCGCGCTCGTTCCACTGCGGCGATCCGGGGCTGGCGTCCGGACGGCACCGTTTGCAGGCGCGGAAACCGGCCTCCTGGGCGGCCGCCGCGCTCGGATAGAACGTCATGTTCTCCGGTTTGGGGGGAACGACCGGACAGCTGGCCCGGCAATAGATCCGTGTCGTCACGACGGCGGTGAAGAACCAGCCGTCGAAACGGTCGTCCTTCGCCTGTACCGCCCGTACGCAGCGCTCGAAATCCTCATGCACCCAGCAAGCATCACCGAGTGCGAGCGCGGGGTCTAGCGGAAATGCGACATGGACGTCAGCCCAGGAGCGCGGTGAGCCCTGGCACGTCGAGCCCGACCAGCGACGAGCGGAAAACCCGCCGCTCCCCCGGCTGGACCTCGACGTCGTTGGGGATCACCAGCACCGTGCAGCCGGCGGCGGCCGCCGAAGCCGCACCCGGCGGGGAATCCTCGATCGCCACGCACCGGGAAGCCTGGACTCCCAGCAACTCCGTCGCCAGCTGATACGGCTTGGCGTCCGGCTTGTTCAGACCATCGACCTCGTCGCCGCAGACGGTGGCGGCGAAGTACTCACGTCCGATGGTGTTCAGCGCCAGTTCCGTCAGCGACCGCTCGGTCGAGGTGACCAGGGCCATCGGCACGCCCTCGGACCGCAGCAGCTCCAGCAGTTCCTGGGCGCCGGGGCGCCACGGGATGACGCCGTCGAAGAGGTTGGCCGTGCGCTTGCGGATCCATTCGCCCATCTCCGCGACCGATTCGGGAGTGACGGGCTTTTCGCACACTTCGAGGAGGAACGCGGCCGTGTCGTCCATATTGGACCCGACGAGGCTCAGGCGCTGCTCCTCGGTCAGCGTGCCGCCCAAGGTCTCGACGGCCTCGTAGAGGGCGACGTCCCACAGCTTCTCCGAGTCGACCAGCGTGCCGTCCATATCCCACAGCACGGCGGCGAGTCCGTCCAGTGTGGACGGTGCGCTCACGGCTCCCCCTTCACGGTCCGGTGGCGAAGTACAGGTTCACGGTAGCCGAGTTCGGCGGCGTCCGGACGGGTGAAGCCGAGGGGCTCGTCACAGCCCGCCAGCCGTCGGTGACGGAAGACGATCGGACATGCCCGACGGCGAAGGGCCGCCTGGTCGTAGGCTGGTCCGGTGAGTGAGCCCGTCGACGAGACCCAGCAGCCCGGCCGCGACCGCCCGGATGACACCAAACCGCTGATGGTGGTGGCCTTCGAAGGCTGGAACGACGCAGGTGACGCGGCCAGCCGGGCCGTCGAGCACCTGCAGCTGAACTGGGATGCGACACCGCTGGCCGAGCTGAGCCCGGACGAGTATTACGACTTTCAGGTGAGCAGACCGACCGTACGCATGGTCGACGGCGTCACCCGAAGGGTCGACTGGCCGACCACGCGCCTGTCGGTGTGCCGCCCAGAGGGACTCAACCGCGACGTCGTCCTCGTCCAGGGCCCCGAGCCGAACATGCGCTGGCGCGCCTTCTGCGCCGAACTGCTGGAGCACATCCAGCAACTCGACGTCGCCACCGTCGTCACCCTCGGCGCCCTGCTGGCCGACACCGCGCACACGCGGCCCGTCCCGGTCACCGGAACGGCGTACGACAAGGACACCGCCTCGCAGTTCGGCCTCGAACTGAACAACTACCAGGGGCCGACCGGGATAGTGGGCGTGCTGCAGGACTACTGCGTGCAGGCCGGTGTGCCCGCGGTGTCGATCTGGGCGGCCGTGCCGCACTACGTCTCGCACCCGCCGTCGCCCAAGGCCACCCTCGCGCTGCTGCACAAACTCGAAGACGTCCTCGACGTCGAGATCCCGCTGGGCGCGCTGCCCGAACAGTCGGAAGAGTGGCAGCGGACGGTCACCGAGATGGCCGAAGAGGACGAAGAGATCAGCGAGTACGTCCGCGGACTCGAAGAGCGCGGCGACGCGGAAACCGAGTTCACGCTGGACGACGTGAGCGGGGACAAGATCGCGGCCGAGTTCGAGCGGTACCTGCGGCGGCGGCGTCCTGGGCAGGACGGACCCGGACGAGGCTGACCCTCCGGTCGCCACCTGCTCCGGTTGCGCGTGCAATGAACGGGTCATTCCTTGCAAATTTTGCAAGGAATGACCCGTTCATTGCGTCGGGACCGCTCCGTCCGACACCCGGCGTAGAGGTGGTGAAGCGGGCGTCAGAAGATGCGCCGCAGCGGAATCGGGCCCCGCGCCCGCTTCCGCCACTCACGCGGATAGCCGAGCGAGACCTCCTCGAACCGCACCCCGTCGGCCTCCGTCGAACGCGGGATGTGCAGGTGCCCGTAGACGGCGACCTCCGTCCGGAACCGCAGGTGCCAGTCCTCGGTCTCCGTGGTCCCGCACCACAGCGCGAACTCCGGGTAGTACAGCGGCGCGGTCGGGTGGCGGTGCAGCGGCCAGTGCGACATCAGGATGGTCCCGTGGTCTTCGGGGATCGCCTCCAGGCGCTCGGTGCTGATCTTCACGCGATCGGCGCACCAGGCCTGCCTGCTGGGGTACGGGTCGGGGTGCAGGAAGAACTCGTCCGTGCACAGCACGCCGGCGTCGCGCGCCTGGTCGATCGCCTGCTGCATCGGCAGGCCCTCGGCCGCCGGGGCCCGCCAGCTGTAGTCGTACAGGACGAACAGCGGGGCGATCGTCAGCGGCTTCTCCTGGTGTTCCCACACCGGGTACGGGTCCTCCGGGGTGAGGACGTCGATCTCCCGGCATCGCTCGACCAGGTGCTCGTAGCGTGCTTGGCCCCGCAGCTGGCATTCGTCCTTGTGGGTGGTCCACAGTTCGTGGTTGCCGGGCACCCAGACGACCTTCGCGAAGCGATCGCGCAGTGTCTTGAGCACTTCGATCACGGATTCGGCGCGTTCGGCGACGTCACCGGCCACGAGCAGCCAGTCGTCGGGGGTCCGGGGGACGACCTCGTCGACGATCGGGGCGTTGCCTTCGTGGGTGACGTGGAGGTCGCTGGTGGCGAAGAGATGTGGCACTCCACCACCGTAGCTTCACTCGGACCGGGGAACCGCCGAAACCGCATCACGGCGTAACCGGCCGGACGACAGGACGACGAGCACGATCAGCCCCGAGGCGACGTGCAGACCCGCCTGAAGGTTCAGCAGGACACCGGAACCCAGGACACTCATCAGCGCGCCCACGAGCAGTGCGCCGAGCGCGGTGAACCCGGCCATCCCGGCGAACATCGTGCTGAGCACCCGCCCGGACCGTTCCGGCGACGCCGACGTCTGGACCAGCGAGAGCAACCCGGAACCGCCCAGCACCCCTGGTGCGCCGACGAGGCCGAAGAGCCCGACGTAGACGCCCAGTGACGCGGTCAGCGCGGGAAGGTTCCAGATCAGCGCCGACAGCAGGCCGAGCGCGAGCCCGCCCCAGCCGAGCAGCGCGGCGGGCGCGACCTTGCGGGCGAACGTGGCGACGGCGAATCCCGCAGCCAGGCCACCAAGGGCCTGCACGCCACGCAGAAGGCCGACGTCGCCCTCGCTGCCGCCGAGGATGTCGAGGACGAAGACCACGAACAGCACCAGGAACATCCCCTGTGCCAGCGAGATCAGCACCACGACGACGCCGGCGAGCCGCAGACGTCCATCGCGGCCGATCTCGCGGAGCCCCTCGATCCAGGCCCGGAGCACCGGTTCGTGCGGCCCCGCCTCGGCCGGGGCGGCGACCCGCCGGAACGGGCGCGCCAGCAACGCCGACGCGACGATCAGCACGCCGAGGTACGCCACCACGACCCAGCCCAGCCCGCCGAACCCGAGCAGAAGACCACCCGCCCAGCCGCCGACGAGGCGCGCGACGCTGCCGTTGATGCTCATGAGGCCGTTGGCGCCGGTCAGCTCCTCCGGGTCGATCAGTTCCGGCACGAGCGCGTTGCGGGCGGGCTCGAACAGCGAGGCCAGACCCGCTTGAGCGGCCATGACGGCGTAGACGACGACCACCGGGCCGCCGGACGCGACGAACAACAGCGGCAAGGCCACGAACGCCTGTCCCGCGCACACCACGCACAGCACCAGCCGCCGGTTCCAGCGGTCCGCGATCACCCCGGCGACCGGGCTGAGCAGGACCGCGGGCAGCAGGCCGAGCACGATGCTCAGCGCCGTCGTGGCGGCGGAACCGGTCGCCTGGAAGACGAACACCGGCAGCGCGATCTGCAGCATCCACTCGGCGGTCTCGGAGAAGAACGAGGCGATCCACAGCCGCGCGAAAGCGGGTTCCCTCAACGGTTTCATTCGCTCGGCTTCCCCTCGGCGTCGATGCGCAGGAAGGCGCGCAGCCCCAGATGCACCGGCCTGGCCCCCTCCGGTACGTCCTCGCGGATCGTGCTGACATAGGGCCGGACCAGCGCGTCCATCCCCCGGATCAGCTCCTCCAGCTCCGCCGCGGTCACCCGCAGGGAGTACGTGTTGATCCCGGACGCGTCCTGCCACTCCTTGTCGAGCCCGTCGGCGGCGTCGAGATATCGCTCGACCAGCTCCCGCTCGCGGGCGAGGGTCGTGCCCACCACCGCCAGCTGCGCCCCGTGCAGCTCCGGATCGTCCCCGAATTCGATGCCGACCTGGCAGGCGCGCCAGGGCCGTTCGCGTCCGTCCTCCCCCTCGACCCGCTCCACCAGGCCGTGCTGCGCCAGCTGGCGCAGGTGCCAGCTGCAGTTCGAGGCTGTCGAGCCGACGGCCGTCGCGCATTCGCTCGCGGTCCGCGGGCCCACCGCCATCAGGTGGTCCACCAACGCCGAACGCAGCGGATGCGCCAAAGCCCGCATCAGCTCGACGTCCTCGATCCGCTTACGCGGCGGCAACCCGGCCATCGCCCGATCCAATCTGAAAGAGTTCTTTCGAAAGCGTTCTTTCAGAATTGCAGGCGTCCGCGACCTTGTCAACCGGCCTCGATACCCTTGCCCACGCAGCTGCTACAGAAAGCAGTAACTGCACAAGTCAACTACTGCTTGAGGAACACACGTGCCCGACCAGCGAGAACTCGCCACCGCGGCGGCTTTGGAGATCCCGCGCTTCGTCAGCGCGACCGTCCTCTTCCAGACGGCCATGGCGGAGCGGCTCGGGATCAGCCCCACCGAGCTTCACGGTCTCCAGCTGGTCATCAGCGGCGCCGCCACCTCCCCGACCGAGCTGGCGCGGGCGCTCGGCATGACGACCGGCGCAGCGACACGGATGCTCGACCGCATGGAGGCGCAGCGCCTGGTCGAACGCGTCCCCGACCCGGCCGATCGCCGACGTCTCCGGGTCCACCCACTGCCGGACCGGCTCGGCGAGGTCTCCGACCTCTACTCCCCCATGGCCCGCTTCTTCGGCGACCGCCTCGGCCGGCTCGACCGCCGCCAGCTCGCCGCACTCCTCGGCGTCATGACCGACGGCCGCGCCTTCGCCGAACAAGAGGCCACACGACTGCGCTCGAACTAAAGCGGCTCGAAAGTGGGGGTTGACTAACGCTACACAGGTTGCGTTAGACTGCTCGCATCATGGACAACTGACACCCGCATCCCACCCCGCTCCGAGGCGCGACCAAGCCCGGCGGGGATCCCTCATGGATCCGAAACGCGGTGATGTCGCATGTCTTCTTCTCTTTCCCTGATCGCCAAGGACCTCGTCCGTTCGTACGGTGCCCGTGTCGTACTCGACGGGGTGAACCTGACCGCTTCGGCCGGGCAACGGCTCGGCCTGGTCGGCGAGAACGGCGTCGGGAAGTCCACACTCCTGCGGCTGCTCGCCGGGGTCGAAGAGCCCGACGCCGGCGAGGTGCTCCGCGGCGATGATCTCGGATTCCTCTTGCAGGAATTGCCTTTCCCGCTCACGGCCCGGTTCTCCGACGTCATCGACGACGCGCTCGCCGAAATCCGGCGGGCGTCCGCGAGACTCGACGAACTGACCGCCGCGCTCACGGAACATCCCGACGACGCGACGGTCCTCGACGAGTACGGCACGGTCCTGGAATGGGCCCAGGCACATGACCTCTGGGACGCCGACCGGCGGGCCGAGGTCGTGTGCGCGGGACTCGGACTCGCCGGGATCGACCCGTCGCGGGAACTGGGCACGCTTTCCGGCGGGCAGCGATCGCGGCTCGGCCTGGCCGCACTGCTGGTCCGGCGGCCGGGAACGCTGATCCTGGACGAGCCGACGAATCACCTCGACGACGCCGCGATGGAGTTCCTCGAACACCACCTCGCGTCACTGACCGGTGTCCTCGTGCTGTCGTCGCACGATCGCGTGTTCCTCGACGCGGTGTGCACCGACATCGTCGATCTGGACCCGGCACTCGGCGGGCCGACCCGGTACGGCGGGACGTATTCCGACTACCTGGACCAGAAACGGGCCGAACGGGCGCGCTGGGAGCAGCGCTACGCCGAGGAACAGGACGAGCTGAAGGAACTGCGCGAATCGGTCGCCGTGACCGCGCGCGACGTCGCGCACAACCGCCCTCAGCGCGACAACGCCAAGATGCTCTACGACTTCAAGACCGGGAGGGTGCAGAAACAGATCTCACGCCGGGTCCGCAACGCCCAGCTTCGGCTGGACGAGCTGGAACGCGATCAGGTGCGGAAACCACCGGCGCCGCTGCGGTTCCAGGCCGAACTGACCGGCAAGCCCGGTGAGGACAAGACGGCGATCTCGGTGCGGGACATCGAAGTCCCTGGCCGGCTGCGGCTGGAGACCCTCGACATCACGACGACGTCGAGGCTCCTGATCACCGGCGGGAACGGCGCGGGGAAGTCCACGCTCCTGTCCGTCCTCACCGGTGCGCTGACCCCGGATTCCGGGACCGTCCTTTGCGGACGCGGGGTGCGGATCGGCTTGCTGGCGCAGGACGTCGAGTTCGCCGAGCCGGAGAAGACCGCGCAGCGGACCTACGCCGAAGCGCTCGGCGAAGGTGCTCCGCCGTTGCGTGGCCTTGGCCTGCTGGCACCGCGTGACCTCGGGACGCGGGTGGGCGCCCTGTCGGTCGGACAACGGCGGCGTCTCGCACTGGCACTGCTGATCGCCGATCCGCCGGAGGTCCTGCTGCTGGACGAGCCGACGAACCACATCTCGCTCACGCTGGCCGAGGAGTTGTTCACCGCGCTCGATTCCGCGCCGGGTGCCGTCGTCATCGCTTCGCATGATCGATGGCTGCGACGGGACTGGGCGGGCGACCGCCTCCGGCTGGAAGCCGGCCGCGTCGCGGTATAGGGCGTTATACGAGTGTCGGGAAAGGGTCTTTCAAGACGAAGAACGTCCTGAAAGACCC
>NZ_JACBXD010000139.1 GCF_013870525.1 Amycolatopsis pittospori | reverse complement strand
GTAGGCGACGTAGCTGCCCGCGGCGATGGCGCCGAGCGCGCCGCCGTCGAGGTCGAACTCGGTCCGGAGTGTCGGTGCGAAGAGGCCGTACGCGTACCTCGCGAGCCCGTAGGACACCGCGATCAGCGACAACCCCGCAGCGGTGAGCGTCACCTCTCGTTTGTGCGAAGACACTATCGATCATCCTCCAGATGTATACCGGTCGGTATACCCAGGGAGTGTTCCCGCATTTCGCGCTCAGGTCAACCGATCGGTATAGTCGAGGCATGCTGACCCCAGCCGGCGAACGTGTCCTGAGCGCGGCGAGCACGCTGTTCTACCGGGACGGCCTGAACGCGGTGGGCGTCGCGGCCATTGCCGAGGCCGCCGGCGTCACGAAGAAGACGCTGTACGCGTGCTTCGGGTCGAAGACCGAGCTCACGGTCGCGTATCTGCGAAGCCGTCACGACGTCTGGTGGGCGTATCTCGAAGAACGCCTGGCCGAGGCCGGCGTGCCTCGGGCGCTGACGGTCTTCGACGCCTACATCGACCATCCGGGACTCGGGAGTGACCGGGGTTGCGCGTTCCTCAACGCCGCCGCCGAACTGCCCGCAGGGCATCCCGGTCTCGACGTGATCCGGCGGCACAAGGCCGCGGTGCGGGCGAAGTTCGCCGAACTCATCCGCGAGGACGCGCCGCACGCCGCCGAACCGGAGCGGCTCGCGGAGCAGATCTTCCTGCTGCTGGAGGGCGCCGTGGCGCATACCGGTATCGACGGGGACTCCCATCGGGTCACGCTCGCGAGGGAGATCGCGGAGATACTGCTGAGGGATCCGCGCGGCGCCGGCACACGCTAGAAAGAGCGCATGCGACTTTTCGGCCCGCTCGTGGACCGGGCGACCTACCGCCGGTGGGTGTACTTCATCCTCGGCGGCGCCCTCAGCGTGCCGTATCTGCTCTTCGCCGCCATCGTGGTGCCTTCGCTGCTGCCGCTCGTCGTGACAGTGGGGCGCGGGGTCGTCATCGCGCTGATCACCGTCGTCCTGGTGATGGTCGGGTCGTCGTTCCTCCCCGCCGTCCGCGTGCTGGAGGGCGCGGCCGTGCGGGAACTGCTGGACGACCCGGTGCCCGGAGTGACCTTCGGGCCCGCGGGGAACTGGCCCGTCCGGCTCCGGTCGAGCGCGATGTTCCTGCTGCACGTGGGATCCGGATGCGTCGTCAGCCTGGTGAGCCTGTTCGTCCCGGTCGCCTTCGGCTTCGCGATCGCGGCGCCGTTCAGCGGCCGGATCGCACTGTCCACTGAGGACCCGATTCTGGTGCCGAAGGGCTGGGTGAGCGCGTGGATCCCGGCGGCGTTCCTGCTCGGGCTCGTCGCGCTGGCGTACGGCGTCTGGATCGCCGGCGCGGTGCTGACCCGCGTCGCCAAGAGCCTCCTGGGGATCTCGGCCGCCGAGCGGATCGCGCAGCTGGAGAAGCGCACGGAACAGCTCGCCGAACGCAACCGGCTGGCGCGGGAACTGCACGACTCGGTCGGGCACGCGCTGAGCGTGGTGACGATCCAGGCCGGGGCCGCGCGCCGGACTCTGCGGTCCGATCCGGACTTCACCGAACAGGCGCTGACCGCGATCGAGGAGTCCGCGCGCGCCGCCCTCGACGACCTCGACCACGTCTTGGGCCTGCTGCGGGACGAGGCTTCGGGCCGGACGCCGCAAGCCGGGCTGGGAGAGCTGTCCTCCCTGATCGAGGCGACCCGCCTGGCGGGTGCGGAAGTGGCGGCCGAGGTGCGGGGCGAGCCGTCGTCGGTCCCGCCGGTCGTCTCCCGCGAGGCGTACCGGATCCTGCAGGAATGCCTGACCAACGCGCTACGGCACGCCGGTAAGGTGCCGGTGACGGTGCTCGTCGACGCCGGGGCGGAGCTGTTGCGGCTGCGGGTGTCCAACCCGCTCGGCGCGGCTACGGCGCCGTCGCGCGACGGTGGCGGCCGGGGGCTGCGGGGGATGGCGGAACGCGTGGACGTGCTCGGTGGCACGATCACCGCGGGCCGTGCGGACGGACGGTGGGAAGTCGAGGTGGCGGTGCCATGGGGGAAACGGCGATGAGCGTCGGTGTACTGCTGGTCGACGACGAACAGCTGATCCGGGCCGGATTGCGGGCGATCGTGGCCTCCGAGCCGGATCTGGAGGTCGTGGGCGAGGCGGCCGACGGCGCCGAAGTCCCCGGCCTGGTCTCGCGGTTCAAACCCGACGTCGTGCTGATGGACGTCCGCATGCCTTCGATCGACGGCATCCGCGCGACCGAGCATCTGATGTCCACTATGGACAATCCGCCGAAGGTGATCGTGGTGACCACCTTCGAGAACGACGACTACGTCTACGACGCCCTGCTCGCCGGCGCGAGCGGATTCCTGCTGAAGCGGGCCCGTCCGGAAGAGATCGTCGCGGCGATCCGGACCGTGGCGGCGGGGGAGTCCCTGCTGTTCCCGGCCGCGATCCGCCGGCTGGCGTCGCAGCAGGCCAAACGCGGCCCGCAGGACGGCCTCGCCGAAGCCGGGCTCACCGAACGGGAACGCGAGGTGCTGCGGTTGATGGCGGGCGGTCTGTCCAATGTGGAGATCGCGGGCGAGCTGTACCTCGGCGTGCAGACGGTCAAGACGCATGTCGGGAACGTCCTTTCGAAACTCGGCGCGAGGGACCGGACACAAGCGGTGATCAAGGCCTATGACACCGGGTTCGTCACCCCGGCGGGCTGAACGCGGTAGGTTGAATTCCACAAACACTCGCTCGAAGTGGGGAGTTCCTGGGTGGATACCAACGTCAACCGCCGTCGCCTGCTGGGGCTGGGCACGGTCGCGGCCGCGGGTGCGGTGCTCGGTACGGCGCAGGTCGCCGGCGCTCAAGAGGCCGATGCCGACACCGCCGCCGCCGACGCGTCTTCCGCCGCTCGCCGGATCTCCCAGGTCTACGCCCGGGAGACCGCGAATGCGGGTGGCACCTGGTCGTCCTACGTCAGCGTCGCGGACTCCGCCGGAGCCCTGGTGCCCGCCGTCTCCGAACGCGCCGACGCGGTCGTCGAGGCCTACAGCGTCAACAAGATCGCGGTCGCCACGGCGGTGCTCGACAAGATCGACCGTGGACTGCTCACTTTGGACCAGCGGGTCGACGTCACCGCCGACATCGTCATCAAGGACACCGACGGCATCTTCGGGCTTGACGGCGCGTACCCGAGTTCGGTGACCCTCGGGCACGCGATGGCCGCGCTGCTGACGCTGTCCGACAACACCGCGGTCCGCCTGTGCGGGCTCGTCTGCCCCGCCGCGGAGCTCAACCAGATCCTGCGGGACAAGGGATTCGTGCACACCCAGGTCGTCCCGGTGGCGAACCCGAACCGCTTCTTCCTCGGCACGACCACCCCGGCCGAGACGCACACCCTGCTGCAGAAGCTGGTCGGCGGCACGCTGCTTTCGGCGAAGTCGACCGAGTACCTGCTGAACATCCTGCGTTCGCTGAGCGCGTTCACCGACGGCGTGCGGCTCGATCTGACCTCGGCCGAGCGGCTGCGGGTCGCCACCAAGGCGGGCTGGTTCAACGACGGCCGCAACGAGGCCGGCGTCATGTTCAGCGCCGACGGCAAGCCGGTCCTGACCTATTCGCTGTTCGCCTCGGGCGAGTTCGACGGCGACCCGGCGGTGAACAAGGACGACTACGCGGCGACGCATCCGGCGCTGAAGGCGCGGGCGAAGCTCGGGAAGTCGATGTTCCGCACGGTCGAAAGGCTGACCTCGACCACCGCCCGCACCTACGCCGCCGCGCCGTACCGGGCTTCCAACGGCGGCTGACGTCGAGGGGCAAGGCAAAGGTGTTCGGTCGCGGGGTCTGCCGCTGAGACACGTTGTGAAAGCCACTTTCGCAACACTGAAGGTTGCGAAAGTGGCTTTCACAACCTTGCCGTGAGGCCGGGGCGTCAAGCGGCGGTTCACGACTCCAGGGCGGCGAGGATCAGCGCGGCCATCGCGGCCGGATCCCCGTTTTCCGGGCGCAGCACCAGATCCGGGGTCTCCGGGCGTTCGTAGGGCGCGTCGACACCGGTGAACCCGCTGATCTCGCCCGCCCTGGCCTTCGCGTACATCCCCTTGGGGTCGCGGTCTTCGCAGACCTCGAGCGGGGTGTCGACGAAGACTTCGAGGAACGGCAGGCCGGCCGCTTCGTGCGCGGCGCGGGCGAGTTCGCGATCGGCCTGGTACGGGCTGATCAGCGAGACCACCGACACGACACCGGCGTCGGCGAACAGTTTCGCGACCTCCGCGACGCGGCGCACGTTCTCGGCGCGATCCGCCGGGCCGAACCCGAGATTCCCGTTCAGCCCGTGTCGGAGGTTGTCGCCGTCGAGCAGGTACGCGGGCCTGCCGGACGCGACCAGTCTGCGCTCCAGCTCGACGGCCACGCTCGACTTCCCCGAGGCGGAAAGCCCGGTGAGCCAGACGGTGAGGCCACGCGTCGCGCGTTCCGTCCTGGTGACCGCGGCGGTATGCCAGACGACGTTCGACGTCGTGACGCTGGGACCGGTGATCATACCCGCCGCCACGGTGGCGCCGGAATGCTCGTCGACGAGGAGGAAGCCGCCGGTGGAGCGGTTGCGGCGGTAGGCGTCGAACAGCAGCGGTTGCCGTGAGCGCAGCCTGATCCGACCGATCTCGTTGAGGGACAACGACTTCGCGGTCTCGTCGCGGTGGAGGGTGGTGACGTCGAGCCGGTAGTCGAGGTCGCGGATCTCGGCCTTGGTCTCGCGGGTGGTGTGCCGCACGACGTAGCTCGCACCGGGGGAGAGCGTGCCTTGTTCGGAAAACCAGCAGACCATCGCGTCCACATCCCGGCCGGTGTGCGGGCGGTTGCCCGGGCGGCAGATGAGGTCGCCGCGGCTGAGATCGAGTTCGTCGTCGAGTTCGATCGTGACGGCCTGCGAGGCGAAGGCCTCGGTGACCGCGGTGCCGCCCGGACCCCAGATCGCCCGGACCGTCGTGGTGAAACCCGAGGGCAGCACGGTGACCTCGTCGCCGGGTTTGAACACCCCGCCCGCGACGGTGCCCGCGTAACCCCGGAAGTCGCGGCTGTGCTCGCGGATCACGTACTGCACCGGGAATCGCGCGTCGATGAGGTTGCGATCCGAGGCCACGTGCACCTGTTCGAGATGGTGCAGCAGCGAAGTCCCTTCGTACCAAGGCATGCTGGTACCGCGATGCACGACGTTGTCCCCGTGCAGCGCCGACATCGGCACGAACGTCAGGTCGTGCACCTGGAGTTTCATGGCGAAGCGGCGGAAGTCCTCACGGATCTCCTCGAAGCGTTCCTGGGACCAGTCGACGAGGTCCATTTTGTTGACGCACAACACCAGATGCGGGATTCCCAGCAGGCTGGCCAGGAAGGCGTGCCGGCGCGATTGTTCGAGTACGCCCTTGCGTGCGTCGATCAAGACAAGCGCGAGGTCCGCCGTGGACGCTCCGGTCACCATGTTCCGGGTGTACTGCACGTGTCCCGGGGTGTCGGCGATGATGAACTTGCGTTGGGGCGTCGCGAAATACCGATGGGCGACGTCGATGGTGATGCCCTGTTCCCGTTCGGCGCGCAGGCCGTCGGTCAGCAGCGCGAGGTTCGGATAAGCCTCGCCGCGGTCGCGGCTGGTGCGTTCGATGGCTTCGAGCTGGTCGGTGAAGACCGTTTTGGAATCGAACAGCAAACGGCCGATCAGGGTCGATTTCCCGTCGTCGACGCTGCCCGCGGTCGCGATGCGGACCAGCTGTGAGGCCCCCATCAGAAGTAGCCTTCCTTCTTCCGGTCTTCCATGCCCGCCTCCGAGATCCGGTCGTCGGCACGGGTGGCGCCGCGTTCGGTGAGCCGGCTGACGGCCACCTCGGCGACCACCTCGGCGGGTGACGTCGCCGCCGACTCGACGCAGCCGGTGCAGGTCGCGTCGCCGACCGTGCGAAAGCGAACCGTTGCCTCGTAAGGGGTTTCGCCTTCGCCCAGGGTGAGGAAACGGGTGTCCGCGAGCAGCATCCCGTCCCGCTGGACCACTCGGCGGCGGTGCGAATAGTAGAGCGACGGCAGGTCGACGTCCTCGGCCTCGATGTACTGCCAGATGTCGAGTTCTGTCCAGTTCGACAGCGGGAAGACACGGATGTGCTCGCCCTTGCGGTGCCTGCCGTTGTAGAGGTCCCAGAGTTCCGGCCGCTGATTGCGGGGATCCCACTGGCCGAACTCGTCGCGGAAGCTGAACACTCGCTCCTTCGCGCGGGCCTTCTCTTCGTCGCGTCGCGCGCCGCCGAAGACCGCGTCGAAAGAGTGCTCGCGGATCGCCCGAAGCAGGGCAGCGGTCTGGAGCCGGTTCCGGCCGGCCTTCGGATCCTCGACGACCCTGCCCGCGTCGATGTCGTCCTGGACGCTGGAGACGACGAGCCGGAGTCCGTAGGTGTCGACCGTGCGGTCACGGAACTCGATGACCTCGTCGAAATTGTGCCCGGTGTCGACGTGCATCACCGGGAACGGCGGTGGCGCGGGCCAGAACGCCTTGGCCGCCACGTGGAGCATCACCATCGAGTCCTTGCCGCCGGAGAACAGCAGGACGGGCCGCTCGAAGGTCGCCGCGACCTCGCGGAAAATGTGCACGGCTTCGGCTTCGAGTGCTTCGAGATGGGTGAGCTCGTAGGCCGGGGACGCCATCGTGACCTCCGTGGTTCGAGATCGAAAAAGTAGAACAAGTTCTTGTGCTTGGTCAAGAGGAGGAGGACGCTGTCCGTCATGGACCTGGTCGCACTCGAAGAGATCCGACGCCTGAAAGCCCGCTACCTCCGGTGCCTCGACCTCAAGCTGTGGGACGAGATGGCCGAGACCCTGACCGTCGACGCGCACGCGCGCTACGGCACGCCGTCCTACGGAGAACCCCTGACCTTCGAAGGCCGCGAGGCGATCGTCGGCTTCTTTCGGAAGGCCGTCGGGCCGGGGATCACGACGGTGCACTTCGCCGGTCAGCAGGAGATCGACATCGACGGGGACACCGCGAAGGGCTCCTGGCTGATGCGGGACAAGGTGATCGTGCCCGAACACAAGGTGGTGATCGAGGGGGCGGCGTTCTACGAGGACACCTACCGGCGCGTGGACGGCGTCTGGCAGACCGCGTCGACCCGGTACGACCGGCTGTACGAAACGATGATGTCGACCGACGACCTGCCGAGCTTCAAGCTCACCGCGAACCTGTGGTCCTCCACCCGCCTTCCAGGCATTTAGTCCTCTGAATGCGGTCCATGCACGCGCAACTACCGCATTCAGAGGACTAAACGCGGCAGGACTAACGCGGCAGGACTAAACGCGGCGGCCGCCGGACTCGGTGGTGACGGCGTCGGCGGTGGCGGCCAGTGCGGCGCCCCGCCGCGCGATCTCGGCGCCGGTGATCGGCTCGCCGACCGACAGGGTGAGCACCAGTTCCTGCCGTCCGGTGGCGTCGAACGTCGGCGCGGCGAGCAGGCTCACCGCGTGTTTGTGGCGCGGTTCGAGGTCCGCGCCGAGGTAGACGCGCTCGCCGAGGCTCGAGACGAGTTCTCCGACCAGGCCCCGGACTTCCGGCGGTAGCTCCTCCGCGCCGACTCCGGCCATCAGCGAGTAGAGCCGGCGTCCCGCCGAGGTCAGGCTTTCCACGAGATAGCCGTGTTCGCGGCATTCGGCGACGACGCGGCGCAGGTGGGTTTCGTCCAGTCGCACCGGCACGGCCGGGGGTTTGGCGAGCCAGGCGTCGAACGCGGCGTCGGAGTCCCACAGCACGTACATGAGCCCGACCGGCGGCGCGAACGGGTACGTCTCGCCGAGTTTGACCCGGCCCGGTCCGGCGCTCTGCAGCATCAGGATCCGGTCACCGACCACGGCCGACGCGGTGCACGTGGCGCCGTACCGCCTGCTCAGGTCTTCCAGGTGCCGTCGCGCGACCTCGCTCGCGCCGAATCCCTCACCCGCGACCCGGCCCGCGGCGATCATCGCCGGTCCGAGCCGGTAGGTGACCGGCCTGGGATCCCGGACCAGATAGCCGCCCGCGGTCAGCTCGGTCACGATGCCCAGGCAGGTCGGCTTGGCCAGATCCAGTGCGCGCGCGAGTTCCGAAAGGCCGAAGCGCTGTCCGGGACGCGTGGCGAAGAAGTCGAGCAGCCGCACGACCCGTTCGGTCGGCGGAGAGCGCCGAGTCACGGTCATTGACCCATCCTTAGAACGCGTTCTAGTCTGATCCCGCGAAGAACGTACCAAGCCGGTACGTATTTGTACCAGCATGAGGAGTCGCCGGTGCTCACTCGACCGTTCGCCGACGCGATCGCCGAAGCCGAGAAGGTCATCGCCGAGGCGCCGCACATCAGGACCGAGCAGGATCTGGTCGAGGGGTACGACTACCTCGCGGGCAGTATCCGCGCGTCCTTGCAGATGGCCTGGGCCTACGAACGGGATTACCCGTATTTCACCCAGTCCACCGGCCCGTACACGAAAATGGGCCTGGACAACCCGGACACGCTGTACTTCAACGCGAACATCCGCGAGGACCGCGAGTACGTCGTCACGGGGACGCGGGGCAGCACGGCCGACGTCAGTTTCCAGATCCTCAACGGCGACTACTCGCCGGTCGAGGTGCCGGACAGCCTCGCCGCCTTCGACGACCGGGAGATCGAGATCGCCGGCGACGGCTCGTTCGAACTCCGCTTCGGCCCGGCGAAACCCGACCCCGGACCCCATTACTTCGTCCTGGGCCCCGGCTCGTCGATGCTCGTGGTCCGCGAGGTGTACAGCGACTGGGCCACCGAACGCCGCGGCACGATCCAGATCCAGTGCGCGGACACGGCGGGCGGCTCACCCGCGCCGCTCACCCGCGACCTGCTGGCCAAGCGCTACGGCGTCACCGGGAAGATCCTGCTGAGCAGGCTCCGCACCTTCCTCGCCTTCCCGAAGTGGTTCTACCTGAACCTTCCGGTGAACACGATGACCGAACCACGCCCCACTCCGGGCGGCCTGACCACGCAGTACTCGTCGGCCGGGCACTACGAACTCGGCGACGAAGAGGTCATGATCGTCACCGTGCCCCGCTCGGACGCGCCGTACCAGGGCATCCAGCTCGGCAGCATCTGGTACCTCTCGCTGGACTACATCAACCACCAGACCAGCCTCACCGCCGACCAGGCGCGGGTCGACCCGGACGGAAAGATCCGCTTCGTGATCAGCGAACGCGACCCGGGCCTCGCCAACTGGCTCGAACGCACCGGGCACGACCGCGGCTACGTCCAGATCCGCTGGCAACGGCTTTCCCGCGCGCTGGACGAGGCCGACGGTCCCGAGGTCGAGGTGTGCAAATTCGGCGAACTCGCCGACAGGCTGCCGTTCCACGACGAGGCACGCGTGACCCCGGAGGAGTGGGCGAGCCGGATCGCGGACCGTCAGACGGCCGTCGCGGCGAGGATGCTGGGATGACGGATCTCTTGCAGGACAAGGTGGTCGTGGTCTCCGGGGTCGGCCCGGGGCTCGGCCGGTCCATCGCCGTGCGCTGCGCCGCGGCGGGCGCCGACGTCGTCCTCGCCGCCCGCACGGAATCCCGGCTCGCGGAGGTCGCCAAGGAGGTCGACGCGCTCGGCCGCCGCGCGGTCACCGTGCCCACCGATATCACCGACGACGTCTCGGCCGCGAACCTCACCGAAGCCGCCTTGAAGGCGTTCGGCCGGGTGGATGCCCTGGTGAACAACGCTTTCGCGATCCCGCCGATCATGGACCTCGCCGACGTCGATCTGGACGCCGTCCGGGCGGGCTTCGAGACCAACGTGCTCGCCGCGCTCCGGCTCACGCGGCTCTTCACGGCCTCGCTGGCGGAGAGCGGCGGCTCGGTGGTGATGATCAATTCGGCCGTGCTGCGGCATTCCCGGCGGACGTTCGGCGCGTACAAGATGGCGAAGTCGAGTCTGCTGGCGCTCGCGCAGAGCCTCGCCTCGGAACTCGGCCCGCGCGGGATCCGGGTCAATTCCGTGGCGCCCGGCTACATCTGGGCGGACTCGCTGAAGTGGTACTTCGCTTACCTGGCCAAGGAACGCGGTGTGACGCCGGAACAGGTGTACGCGGAGACGGCGGAGACGATCGACCTGCGCCGCCTCCCGGAACCGGACGAGATCGCCGACACCGTCGTTTTCCTGGCCTCGTCGCTGGCCCGGTGCGTCACCGGGCAATGCCTCGACGTCAACGCCGGCGAATACCACCACTGAAGGGGAGAAGATGCTTCCAGGGCGGGAAAACGTCGGCACCGTCGAGGATCTGCACGCTTCCGCGGCGAAACTCACCGGACTGGACGACTTCGGCGGGGAAGACCATCTCGAAGGCCTCCGCGTCCTGCTGGATTCGTATGCCGCCGAGGCGGGTCTGACGCCGTACGGCAACAAGATCCATCGCGCGTTCCTGCGCGGCGCCTTGGTGGCGAGGTCACTGAGCGAGGCGTCGTGGAAGCAGAATCCCGGCCACGCCGAGGTCCCCGTCGAGCGGCCGATCTTCGTCACCGGTCTGCCCCGAACCGGGACGACGGCGCTGCACCGGCTGCTCACCGAGGATCCGGCGCACCAGGGCCTGGAGGTCTGGCTGACGGAGGTGCCGCAACCGCGTCCGCCGCGAGAGACCTGGGCGGAGAACCCGGTGTTCCAGGGGATCCAGGCGGGTTACGAGAAGCACCACGTCGAACATCCCGAGTTCATGGGCCTGCACCATATGTCGGCCGATCAGGTCGAGGAATGCTGGCAACTGCTGCGGCAGTCGCTGAAATCGGTGTCCTACGAATGCCTCGCGCAGGTGCCGTCGTACTCGCGCTGGCTGGACGGGCAGGACTGGACCGACGCCTACCGCAGGCATCGCCGCAACCTGCAGTTGATCGGCCTGCCTGACGCCGGACGCCGCTGGGTGCTCAAGAACCCGAGCCATCTGTTCGCGCTCGACGCGCTGCTGGAGGTCTACCCGGACGCGCTGATCGTGCAGACCCATCGCGCGCCGAGCACGATCATCGCGTCGGTGTGCAGCCTGAACGAACAGGCCTCGGACGGCTGGTCCGACGTCTTCCACGGGGAGGTCATCGGCCGTGGTCAGCTGGATTTGTGGGCGCGGGGCGCGGAAAAGTCGCTGGAAGCGCGAACGCGGCACGATCCGGCGCAGTTCTGCGATGTCCGGTACGAGGATTTCGTGGCCGACCCGATCGGGACCGTCGAGGGTGTCTACCGGCATTTCGGCCTGCCGTTGAGTGGCGAAGCGCGTGACGCGATGACCACTCTGCACGCCAAAAGCCGTTCCGGGGAAAGGAAACCCGTGCACCGGTACGACCTGGCGGACTTCGGGCTCACCGCCGGCGAGGTCGACGAGCGCTTCTCCGCCTACCGCGCCGCCCACGACCTCTGAACCCACCGCATTTAGTCCTCTGAATGCGGTACTTGCGCGTGCAACTACCGCATTAAGAGGACTAAATGCGGGAGGGGGTCAGAAGCCGGCGGCGGCGCGTTGCGCGGGGAGGCCGCGTGTCGTGATCCCGCGCAGGACCTCGACGCGGTCGGAGCCCGGCCGCCCGAGTACCCAGCTCGACCCGGGCACCTCCTTGGCGCGTTTCTTCAAGGGCGCCAACAGCCGGGAAGCGTCCTTGTAGGACCGGATCGCGCCGTTCCCGCAGACCAGGGTCGCGAGGGAAACCGTCACCGGCAGCTCGTCGGCCGACCACGGCGTGTCCAGCAGGGCGGCGGCGACCGTGCCGATCTCGTCGACGTCGCAGGCGATCAGGAAGTCGTCCCCGCCGACGTGGCTGACCCGCATCCGGCGCAGCCGTGACTCCAGATCGGTGAGCGTCCGGCCGAGGGTGCGGATCAGATCGTCGCCCGCGGCGAAGCCGGCGGTGTCGTTGACCGTCTTGAACGAGTCGACGTCCAGCCAGGCCGCGACGAACGGCTCCCGCGCGTTGATCCGGCGGTCGACGTCCCTCGCGACGGCGTCGCTGCCGGGAAGCCGGGTCAGCGGGCTCAGCGAGACGGCCTCCTCGACCTTCGCCTCGGCCACGCCCCGGACGACCTCGTTCACCAGCACCACGCCGAGACAACGGCCGCGATCGTCGACCACCACGACGTCGTCGCCGGTCCGGCTCCAGTCCGCGTCGGTGACCAGTTCGAGGAATTCGAGCGCGCTCGCGTCGGCGTGGATGGTGTGCGGCCGGTCGGCGAGCCGCGACGCGGGCCGTTTGGCGTGCAGGGCGTGGCCGTACAACCCGGTCACCGCGACCAGGAACCGCGTCCGGTCGATCGACCACTGTGGACGGTGCCGGTCGTCGATGCCGACGATGCCGCTCGGCCCGTCGGTGGCGGCCAGCACCTCGCGGACGTCGTCGCAGGTGGCGCTTTCGGGCAGGGTGGTCGCGGGCCGGAGGAAGTCGCCGACGCGGCGGGCACGCGCGGTACCGGGGATGAACGGGCCGGGCGCGTCCGGGGCGGGCAGCGGGGCGTGGTCGCCGTCCGGCGGCGCGAGCAGGTTGCCCTGCGCGATCCGGACCCCGAGCCGCCGCGCCGACTCCAGCTGCTCGGTGGTTTCGAGACCGGTGGCGACGAGCCGGTTGTCGGTACGGGAGGCGAAGTGCAGCAACGCCTCGACCACCGCGACGGCGGCCGGGTCGTGCGGCAGGCCCCGCAGCACACTGCGGTCCAGTTTCACCAGGTCGATCGGCGCGGAGGCGAGCAGCGTGAGCGGGAGGTCGCCACGGCCGAGGCCGTCGAGCGCGAGCCGGAAGCCCAGGTCGGCGAGCCGTCGCATGCCGCCGAGCAACTGGTCGGCGGGGACCTGGGAGAACGGCGGCCCGATCTCCAGCACGACGTCCCTGGTCCGGCGGCCGGCCAGACCGAGGGCCTCGGTCAGCGGTTCGAACCGGGACACGGGTGCGGCCAGCGTCCGCGCGGACAGGTTCAGGTGCAGGGGGAGTGTGGTGTGCGGCTCGGCCTGCCGGCGGACCGCTTCGGCGGCGAGGCCGATGTCGACCTCGGCCAGCCTGCCGCTGCGCCGGGCGTCGGCGAGCAGTTCGTGGGCGGTGCCGCGCTCCGGCCGCGCCAGGGCTTCGAACGCGACGACGCCACCGGTGTGCAGGCTGTACAACGGCTGGTAAGCGAAGCGGACAGCGATCTGCAACGTCACGATCGAATGTTCGCCGGTGACGGTGGGAAACGAAACACGTGTCAACTGATGTTCATCGGGAAGGCACCAGGGTTACCTAGAACGGCGTAGTCCATGCCACCCGATCAGGTGTTTTCTTACTTGCCAGGGCGCCATTCGGAAAAGTGCCGACATCGCTTCGGCGGTACCCGAAATATCCTCGTGACCGGACGTGAAAGCCCGCTGGAGCGCGCTGGGCAGTGTGAAGAACAGTTCGAAGAACTCCGGGACGAGTTCGGGCGGCATCCCGCACAACGCGCGCAACCCGTGCCGTCGCAGGCCGTGCACAGTACGGGCCGAAGACGGCCACAGTGCCCGGTGAGCGGCCGACGCCGCTTCGGCGGGCCCTCGGTCCCAGGCCTGGGCGACGGCGTCGGCGACCGGAT
>NZ_JACBXD010000138.1 GCF_013870525.1 Amycolatopsis pittospori | reverse complement strand
CCGCCGTCGGGTGCGCGGTTCGGAGCACCGGAATCGCCGGTGTTACCGGGAGATCCGCCGTCGGAACGAGTGTGCGGGGCGGAGCCGCCGGTGTCGGAGCGGGCGGCACTGGGGGAGCCGCCATCGCCGGTGTTACCGGGAGACCTGCCGTCGGAGCGCGGTGACGAACCGCCGCCGTCGGGGGCGTTGCCGAGGTCTCCGTCCGAAGTGGACGGTGAACCACTGTCTCCGGTGCGACTCGGGGAGCCGCTGTCGGAACGGGTCGACGAGCCGCTGGTGTCCCTTGTGGACGGTGAGCCGCCGCCGTCGCCGCCGTTGGTGCTCGACGGGGAGTCACCACCGGAGCCGGAATCGCCGGAATTCCCGTCGGAGCCGTTCGAGCCGGAACCCGAGTCGCCGTCGGAGCCGTTCGACCCGTTGGAGTCGCCGGAATTCCCGTCGGAGCCGGAACCACCCGAGTCGCCGTCGCCCGAACCGCTGCCGGACCCGTCGCCGTCCGGACCGTCCCCGGAGCCCGTGCCGCCGCCGTCGGGTCCGCCGGAACCACCGCCGCGGTCGCCCCGCTGGACGAACCCGCCGGCCTTGATGTTCTTGGGGTTGAGCGCGTCGAGCCCGGTGACCTTCCCGGCGATCTTGCCGAAGATCTTGATGATCTTCTCGAAGACGTCGACCAGCTTGCCGAGCAGCGGCGAGACCCGCCGCATCGCGTCGCACAGTTCCTTGAGCTTGTCGGCGATCTTCGCGGCCCACTTGGCGATCGCGGTGACGGCCTGCGCGACCACGATGGGCGTGCCGAAGCCGAGGGAGAACACCGTCTCCATGACCCACGCGATGAGCTTGCCGACCGCGTCCGCGATCAGCTGGCGGATGAACTCGCGGACGAACGCGACGATCTCGCCGAAGATCATCACGACGGTGCTGATCCCGCCGGCGACCGTCGCCGCCCCGCTGATCGCCTCCGCCTGCTCCGCGGCCTGCTTGCGGTACTGGTCGGCGGCCTCGCCGGTCCAGCCCGCGGTGCCGTTCTTGACCTGGTTCGAGAATTCGACCTGGGTGTCTTCCAGTTTCTTGGCGACGTTGCCCCAGGTCTCGGAGTACGACTGGATCACCGGCGGGTCACCGGCGACCGCGTCGAGCATGTCCTTCAGCGGCTGCATGTGCTCCATCAGGAACGACGCCACCGACGACATCAGATAGCCGAACGGGTCGATCGCGGCGCTGGCGATCTCGCCCGCGAGGCTCAGCACCCCGAGCCCGCCGCCGACCCAGTCGCCGTTCGAGATGCCGTTGAAGGCGTCCATGGCCGACTCGGCGACGCCGATACCCGCCGCGTAGCCGTATTCGCTGTTCCCGGCCGTCAGCGGCCCTGGTCCGTCGCCGTCCGTCGGCGCCTTCGCGACGAGCGGATTCCCCTCGGGCATCAGTCAGGCACCTGCGCGTTCTTGAACTCGGCGGCGAAGTTCTCGTCCTGCGCCTGGTAGGCGTTGGACGCGGACCGCACATTGTTCGCCACCGTCGTCGCGGCTTCGACGGCCTTGTTCAGCGCGTTGATGCCGAACTCCTCGACCGGGTCGAGCATCATCCGGAACGGCTGGCAGATGATGCCGTACGCGTCGGTCGGCATGCTCACCTGCTGCGCGGCGTCGACCGCCGAACGCAGGCCGTCGGCGATGCCGTCGATCTGCTTGGCGTGCGAGTCGAGGTCGGCGCCGAGCTCGTAACCCTTGCCTGCCATGGTTTTCTCCCCTCTACCAGGCCGGATGAACTTCTAAGAAAGGATGCTGCCGCCGAATTCGTCGTCATCGTCGTCCTGCGTGCGGCGGCGGCGCGGGATCGGCTTCGGCTGTGGCGGTGCGGAAGGGGCTGACGACGCGGCCGGCGGCGTGGGCTCTTCCTCCTCCGGGCCGAAGCGGTGGTGCCGCTCGGGCTCCGGCGGGGCGAGCTCCTCCTCCGGCGGTGCTTCGGGGAAGGTGCTCTGTGCTTCCGCGATCACCCGGCTCGCCGTCTCGTCGGTCGTGCCGACCGTTTCGGCCATCGCCTGTTGCAGCAGTTCCGGGATCCGCGACTGCGCGAGCTGGACGAGCCGCATGACCTGCGAAGAGACCTCTGCCATCCGCTTGCCGCTCGCGGCTTCGGCGATGACCAGGTTGGTGAGCAGGCCCTTCGAGTCGATGGTGACCTCGATGGTGTTGTCCTTCGACCGCTCGGTCACGGTCTGCCCCTGCATCCGCGCGGCCATCGCCTGATAGCGCGCGGCGGTCTCCTGGATCTGCTTCGTCCAGTTGTCCACCATCTGTTCGCTGGCGTCGACGTTGTCCGGCATCAGGGCCCTTCCACATGCTGCGTGCTGACGTCTTCACACTGACGGTCCGAAGGCGCCTTCGGTTCCGGGTGCGCTCGAAGTTTAGTGCTCATCCGGTGTACCACCCCGCGCCGACAAAGTCGGGCCGCTCACGTAGCGAAAGGGCTCTTCACCGCACAAAGTGCGATGAAGAGCCCTTTCACGCCTTGCGTACTGCCGGGGTCAGAGGGTGCCGCGGCCGCGGCTATGGCGCCTCGCCGTCAGAGATTGCCTCGGCGCTCCTGCTCGCGCTCGATGGCCTCGAACAGGGCCTTGAAGTTGCCCTTTCCGAAGCCGAGCGAGCCGTGCCGCTCGATGAGCTCGTAGAACACCGTCGGGCGGTCGCCGATCGGCTTGGTGAAGATCTGCAGCAGGTAGCCGTCCTCGTCGCGGTCGACCAGGATGCGGTGCTCCTTCAGCTTCTCGATCGGCACCCGCACCTCGCCGATCCGCGCGCGCAGCTCCGGGTCGTCGTAGTAGGAGTCCGGGGTGTCGAGGAACTCGACGCCGGCCGCGCGCATCGCCTTCACCGTGGTGACGATGTCGTTGGTGGCCAGTGCGATGTGCTGGCAGCCCGCGCCGCCGTAGAACTCGAGGTACTCGTCGATCTGCGACTTCTTCTTCGCGATCGCCGGCTCGTTCAGGGGGAACTTGACGCGGTGGTTGCCGTTGGAGACCACCTTGCTCATCAGCGCCGAGTACTCGGTCGCGATGTCGTCGCCGACGAACTCCGCCATGTTCACGAAGCCCATGACGCGGTGGTACCAGTCGACCCAGTAGTCCATCTTGCCGAGCTCGACGTTGCCGACGCAGTGGTCGACGGCCTGGAACAGCCGCTTCGGCGCACCCTCGGGACGGACGATCTTGCTCTCGCGCGGCTCGTAGCCGGGCAGGTAGATACCGGTGTACTTCGACCGGTCGATCAGCGTGTGGCGGGTCTCGCCGTAGGTCGCGATCGCGGCGATGCGGACGGTGCCGTGCTCGTCGGAGACGTCGTGCGGCTCTTCGAGGACGGTGGCGCCCTGCTCACGGGCGTGGGCGATGCACTTGTCGACGTCGGCGACCTCGAGGGCGAGGTCGATGACGCCGTCGCCGTGACGGCGGTGGTGGTCGAGCAGTTCGGAGTCGGGCTTGACGCCCCCGGTGATCACGAAGCGGGCCGAGCCCGACTTCAGCACGAACGACTTGCGCTCGAAGTTGCCGGTCTCGGGGCCGGAGTACGCGATGAGCTGCATGCCGAACGCGACCTGGTAGAACCACGCGGTCTGCGTGGCGTTGCCCGCGATGAACACCACCGCGTCCATCGACTTCACCGGGAAGGGGTCGGTCGAAGAGTCGTGGTCGACGAGCCCGACGAGCTGACGCAGCTGGTCGTAGCTCACGTCGTCAAGAGCACCTTGGGGTTCCACTGTGTGCGTCATGACAGAAGCATCCGAGCGCGGGACAAAATGTGCAATGGTCAAGAATTTTGCTGCACACTATGTCCAGCGGCGGCGCGGGTGACGCCGTCATAGTGGACAACCTGCGTAGGAGGTGGCGACTGTGCCGGACGTGCTCGACGCACTGGACGCGCGGCTGTTGCTCTTGCTCACCGACTCGCCCCGGCTCGGCGTGCTCGAATGCGCCCGCCGTCTCGGCGTCGCGCGGGGCACCGTGCAGGCCCGGCTGGACCGGCTGACCGAACGCGGGATCCTCGGCGGGTTCCCGCCCGAGCTCGACCTCGCGGCGATGGGCTACGGCCTCACCGCGTTCGCCGTCCTCGAAATCGCGCAGGGCCGCCGGGCCGAGGTCGCGGAGGCCCTTTCGGCGATTGACGAGGTGTGCGAGGTCTACGCGACGACCGGCCAGGGCGACCTCTTCGTGCGGATGGTCGCGCGCAACAACGACGACCTGCAGCGCGTGGTCGACGAAGTGGTCGGTGCGCCGTACGTGCGGCGGACCTCGACGTCGATCGCGTTGTCGACGCCGGTTCCGCCGCGCGTACGGCCGCTGCTGGAACGGCTGGCACGGAGCTGAGCCGCACAGTCTTCACCGGGGGAGGACTTGCGGGCGGCACGGAGCCGGCCGATGACCCGGCAAGCCACTCGCGACCGGCTAAAGGACCTGGCCCAGGTAGCGCTTGGCCGACCGCTGGACGGCTTCGTGCCCGTCGGTGCGGATGATCGCGTCCCACCAGGCGCCGTAGATCGCCTCGAACTCGTACGGTTCGAGCAGCTCGGCCGCGCGCCGGACGACCTCCGGGCGTTCCGGGATCAGGTTCGGGTAGCTGTACATCATGCCGACGAACCGCCGGTCCGGGATGACCTGCAGGATGTCGCCCGAGAGCAGCGCGCCGCGGCCGTTCTCCCCGCCCGGCCAGTGCAGCACGGTGCCGCCGGCGAAGTGCACGCCGAGGTTGAGCAGCCGCAGGTCGGGGGCGATGTCCAGGCTCACGCCGCTCCACAGTTTGATCGCCGGATCCGGCCTGCCGATCCACTGCTGGTCGCCCTCGTGCAGGTACACGGGCACGTCGAAGGCGTGGGCCCAGTCGACCATCGTGGTGTAGTAGTGCGGGTGGCTGATCGCGATGCCGGTGATCCCGCCGAGGTCGCGGACCTGGGCGACGAGGTCGTCGTCGAGGTAACCCGCGCAGTCCCACAGGAAGTTGCCGGATTCGGCCTTGACCAGCAGGGCCCGCTCGCCGATGGCGAAGTTGGGAGTGGACCCGACCCCGATGAGGCCGGGTCCCTGCTCCTCGATGCGTGCGGTGTACGTCCCGCTCGCGCGCACGGTGTTCAGGTCGGTCCACTGCTGACCAGACTGCGGTACGTACTGGCGTTCGTCGTCGCAGATCGGGCAGTCGGACCTGGGTTCCGCGTACTGCATGCCACAGGCGACGCAGATCGGTAGCTCGCTCATCATGTCCCTCCAGATTTCTCCGGGGGCCACGCTAACGGCTCATATGCGCGCCCGGCCATATCGGGCCGGGCGCGCGGAGGCTCACTTACCGCTGTAGGGCACGGCCTTGACGAGCGTGACCTTCTGGATGCTGCCGTTGGGCAGCTCGTACTCCCGGGTCTCGCCCTCCTTGGCGCCGAGCAGCGCCTTGCCGAGCGGGGACTCCGGGGAGTAGACGTCGAGGTCACCCTCGGTGCCTTCTTCGCGGGTCGCCAAGAGGAACTTCTCGTCGGTGTCGTCGCCGTCGTAGCGGACGGTGAGAACCTTGCCAGGCCCGGCGCTGCCGTCGTTGGCGGGCGGCTCGCCCACCTTGGCCGAGCGGAGGAGCTCCTGGAGGTGGCGAATGCGGGCTTCGTGCTGACCCTGCTCTTCGCGGGCGGCGTGGTAGCCGCCGTTCTCCTTGAGGTCGCCCTCTTCCCGGCTGTCGTTGATCTTCGCAGCGATGACCGGGCGGAGCTCGATGTAGTGGTCGAGTTCCTGCTTGAGCCTGTCGTAGGCATCCTGGGTCAGCCAGGTCACCTTTGTGTCGCTCACGGTCACCATCTCCTCGTAGGGGCCTGCCAGGCTTGGGTGTACAAGCCGGCCGCCGGATCGGCATGGCGTGCCGACCCGGCTGAGATAAAGGAAAAACACGGCCCGTCTTGGGCCGTGCCGGTAGATCAGAGTAACACGGCGCGAGGCATCGCCGCCGGTCGAATTCGGTCGCGCCCCGGCGTTGGGCGCCCGTTTCACCCCGTTGGCCGCTATGGCCTTGACAAGTACCGTGGTACGTCGTACGAGCACCCGAAGATATCAGCCGTGACCGGCCTTCCGATGCTCTTGATGGTGGTCGTCACCCTGCTGTTCTTCGAACCGGGCTGAATCAAGACCTCTTTACGGCCGCTCTCGGCACCGGCCTTGTCCCGGACCCGGACCACGCACACTCCGGGACGGTTCACGTCGTCCCTGGTCACGTTGATCGTGATCTCCATCGCGTCGCCGGGTTTCTCAGCGAACGAGACGCGCTCGCCGTCGATGGGGGCGGCGCCGAAGTTCGTGTACATGACGTAGGCGATACCACCGCTGAACAGCAGCGCGATCACGCCGAACACCAGACGTCGCCAGCGGTTGGGCCGCGCCGCGCGGGTCTTGCCGTACCGGCCCTCGGGCAGGTCCGTCCGGGTACTTTCCGCGGTGGGAGCATCCTGTCCCGTGCTCAACCCGGGCCTCCCGGTTGGTGTCGTCGTGCTCGCAGGGACAATGGAGTCGTATGCGAGTGGTTCCTGCTCGAGTATCCGCGCCGGGTCGCGCGGGCCGACAGGCAGGGTCGCAGGGAATACGGAACGAGAAGGGGACGTTCGGAGCATGGTGCGAGCCGATGAACCGCCGAAGTCACGCCTCCGCCTGATGGCGGTGCACGCGCACCCCGACGACGAGTCGAGCAAGGGCGCGGCCACGCTGGCCAGGTATGTCGCGGAAGGGCACGAAGTCATCGTCGTGACCTGTACCGGCGGCGAAGCGGGCAGTGTGCTGAACCCGGCCATGGACCGTCCCGACGTGCTGGCCAACATGACCGAGATCCGCCGGGAGGAGATGGCCCGCGCGGCCAAGATCCTCGGTGTGGAACACACCTGGCTCGGGTTCATCGACTCGGGCCTGCCCGAGGGCGACCCGCTGCCGCCGCTGCCGGAGGGCTCGTTCGCGGTCATCCCCCTCGAAGAGTCCACCCGCGCGCTGGTGAAGGTCATCCGCGAGTTCCGCCCGCACGTGATCGTCACCTACGACGAGAACGGCGGATACCCGCACCCCGACCACATCCGCACGCACGAGATCTCGGTCGCGGCCTTCGACGCCGCCGGAGACTCGGCGAGCTACCCGGACGCCGGCGAGCCGTGGCAGCCGCAGAAGCTGTACTACGTGCACGGGTTCTCCCGCGCCAGGATGACGATCTTCCACGAGGCGCTGATCGCCCGCGGCCTGGAGTCGCCGTACGAGGAGTGGCTCAAGTCCTGGGATCCGGAGAAGGCCGACATCATGGAGCGGGTCACCACCCGCGTCGAATGCGGCGACTACTTCGAACAGCGTGACGAGGCCCTCAAGGCGCACGCCACCCAGATCGACCCGAACAGCCGCTGGTTCGCCGTCCCTCGCGACCTGCAGCGCGAGGTCTGGCCGACCGAGGAGTACGAGCTGGTCCGCTCGCTGGTGGACAGCACCCTGCCGGAGGACGATCTGTTCGCCGGTATCAAGGAGAAGGTGGACTGATGCCCGCCGACACATGCTTTCCCTCGGAGGCGGAATGATTTCAGTTGTGGTGCCGGCGTTCGCCGTCGTTCCGGTGACGGCGACGTCGCAGTTCCTGGCACAACAGCCCGGCAACGGCGACAACGGCGGCCAGGGTGAGGACTTCGGCAAGTCCTCCCCGGTCGGGTTCCTGATCCTGATCCTGTTCCTGATCGCCGTCGCGCTGCTGGTGCGCTCGATGACCAAGCACCTGAAGCGGCTTCCGGAGAGCTTCGACGAGCCCGCCGCTTCTTCTGCGCCGGAGGGGGCCTCTTCCTCCGACGAGGCTTCGGCCGAGAAGCCCGTCGAGGAGCACCCAGCTCCCGCTCCTGCCGCGAAGGCGGAGAAGCCGGCCGCCAAGTCCGACTGACAGATGCTATGAACGGCCCGTTACTGGCAAATTTTGCCAGTAACGGGCCGTTCATAGCATCTGCGAAGCGCGTCAGAGGCGTGGGTCGACCGGATCCGACTCCAGCGCCAGGACGGCGAAGACGCACTCGTGCACCCGCCAGAGCGGTTCCCCGCGCGCCAGCCGCTCCAGTGCCTCAAGCCCCAGCGCGTACTCGCGCAGCGCCAGCGCCCGCTTCCGGTTCAGACCCCGTTTGCGAAGCCGCTCGAGGTTCTCCGGCAGCGTGTAGTCCGGCCCGTAGATGATCCGCAGGTACTCCCGCCCGCGCACCTTCACTCCCGGCTGCACCAGCCCGCGCGCCCCGCGCGTGAGGTTCGCCGCCGGTTTGACGACCATGCCCTCGCCGCCCGCGCCGGTCAGCTCCAGCCACCATTCGACGCCCCGTGCCACCGACTCCGGGTCCGTCGTGTCGACGGTCAGGGTCCGTGTCCGCGTGAAGAGGTCGCCGGTGAGCCGGTCGAGCTGCGCGAGGTGCCAGGCGTGCGGCCGGTCGTGGTACGTCCGGCCCGCCGACGCCAGCACCTGGAACGGCGCGAGCCGGACGCCGTCGAGGCCGTCGGTCGGCCAGCAGTAGCGCCGGTAGGCCTGCCGGTATGCGTCCACAGTGGACTCGCGGGTCCGGGTCCGCGTGAGCAGCCCGGACACGTCGATCCCGCGTGCGGCGGTCGCTTCCAGCGACGCGACGGCGGCCGGGAGCACCGACTGCGCCGCGGCACCCACGGCCGCGTACTGGCCCGAGATCAGTGAACCCGCCTTCGCGCTCCACGGCAGCAATTCCGCGTCGAGCAGCAGCCATCCGGTGTTCAGCTCCTCGAAGAGGTCTGACGCGGCTTCCCGCACTCCGGCGAGCAACTGCGCGTTCTGTTCGGGGGTGAAGAACGGCCGCCCGGTGCGGGTGTACACCGCTCCGGCGCCGCTGATCCCGAAGCGCGCGGGTGCCACGCCGTCGTCACGGCAGACGAGTACGACCGCTCGCGAACCCATGTGCTTCTCTTCGCACACAACGGATTGGACCCCCGCCGCGCGGAACTCGGCGAACGCCTCCTCGGGGTGTTCGAGGTAGTCGTCCGAGGTGGACGTCGAACACGGCGCCATCGTCGGCGGCAGATACGGCAGCCAGCGCGGGTCGACGGCGAAGCGGCTCATCACCTCCAGCGCGGCCGCGGACTGCTCGGCCGAAACCCCGACGCGGCCGTGGTGCGCCGTCTGGATGATCCGCTTCCCCGTGACGTCGCCCAGTTCCAGCACCGCCGGTTCGCGTCCGCCGAGCGGCCGTTCCGGTTCGAGCGGACGCGTCGGCTCATACCAAACCTGCTTCGCCTTCACCGAAACGACTTCCCGCTCCGGATACCGCAAGGCGGTCAGCTTGCCGCCGAAGACGGCGCCGGTGTCGAGGCACATGGTCCCGTTGACCCACTCCGGTTCCAGCGTCGGCGTGTGTCCATAGAGGACCATCGCGCTGCCGCGGTAGTCACGCGCCCACGGCAACCGCACCGGCAGGCCGTACTCGTCGGTCTCGCCGGTGGTGTCGCCGTACAGCGCGGTGCTCCGCACGCGTCCGGACGCGCGTCCGTGGTACTTCTCGGGCAGCCCGGCGTGCGCGACGACGAGCTTCCCGCCGTCGAGGACGTAGTGCGCGATGAGGCCTTCGCAGAAGGCGCGCGCCTTCGCGCGGAAATCCTCGTCCTGCGCCGAAAGCTGCTCCAGGGACTCCGCGAGCCCGTGCGTCACCTGGACCTTGCGCCCGTTCAGCGCGCGTACCAGCTTCTGCTCGTGGTTCCCGCAGACGACGAGCGCGTTGCCCGCCTCGGCCATCGCCATCGCGCGACGCAGGACGCCCGGGGTGTCGGGGCCGCGATCGACGAGGTCGCCGACGAACACCGCGGTGCGGCCTTCGGGGTGCACGCCCTCGACGTAACCCAATTCGGTGAGCAGTTCCTCCAGTTCCTCACCGCAGCCGTGGACGTCGCCGATCACGTCGAACGGCCCGGTCAGTTCGCGGCGGTCGTTGCGCAGCGGCTCGACGACGATCTCCGCTTCGGCGATCTCGGCAACGCTGCGCAGCACGTGGACGCGGCGGAAACCCTCACGCTCCAACGACTTCAGCGATCGGTGCAGTTCGCCGCGCTGTCGCCGGACGACGTGTTCGCCGAAGTCGCGGTCCGGCCGGGACTCGTTGCGTTCCTGGCAGACCTTCAGTGGCAGATCCAGCACGATCGCCGTCGGAAGGACGTCGTGCTCCTTCGCCAGCTTCAGCAGGCTCGCCCGCGAAGCACGCTGGACGTTCGTCGCGTCGATCACGGTGACGCGGCCGGCTTCGAGCCGCTTCGCCGCGACGTAGTGAAGTACGTCGAAAGCGGCGGCCGACGCGCTCTGGTCGTTCTCGTCGTCGGCCACCAGACCGCGGAAGTAGTCGCTGGACAGGACCTGCGTCGGCGCGAAATGCGTCCGCGCGAAGGTCGACTTGCCGGAGCCGGAGGCCCCGACGAGCACGACGAGGGACATGTCGGGAATGGTCAGTTTCATGCCACGGCCTCCTTTCGAGACGTGAAGACCGCCATTTGGGTCGGCGGTCCTGAATCTTGGGACTCGGGTCCTACGGGCAGGTGGCGGACGTCGTAGCCGCGTCGTGAGGCCACGCCGTCCGCCCACGAACGGAACTGTTCGCGTGTCCATTCGAAACGGTGATCGGCGTGCCGGAACCGGCCCTCTTCGAGGAATTCGAAGTGCTGGTTGTACTCGGCGTTCGGCGTCGTGACGAGCACCGTCCTCGGTGCGGCGACGCCGAAGACGGCGTGCTCCAGCGCGGGCAGGCGCTCCTCGTCGACGTGCTCGATCACCTCCATCAGCACCGCCGCGTCGTACCCGGCCAGCGACGGGTCCGCGTAGGTCAGGGCGGACTGTCGCAGCGTGACCCGCGATTTGTCCTTCAGCCGCTTGTCGGCGATGTCCAAAGCGCTCGCGGACACATCGACACCGACGATCTCCGTGAACGACGGTTCCTTCTGGAGCACGCGCAGCAAGGCGCCACCACCGCAACCGAGGTCGAGCACGCGTCGCGCACCCGCCGCGCGAAGAGCCGCGAGCACGCTGCCGTGACGCTGCACGGCCAGTGGTTCGGGCCGGTCGGGCAGCTCGGTGACCCGCGCCTCGGCTTCGGCCGGAACGTCGTCGGCCTCGGCCAGTCGAGCGAGCGCGTACGAGACGATCGGGCGACGCCGTTCGAGGTACCGGTTGGTGATCAGGTCCCGTTCCGGGTGGTCGGCCAGCCAGCCCTCGCCGGCGCGCAGCAGCTTGTCGGCCTCGTCCTGGCCGACCCAGTAGTGCTTGTCGCCGTCGAGCGCGGGCAGCAGGACATACAGGTGCCGCAACGCGTCGACGATTCGCTGAGTCCCGGTCAGCCGGAGGTCGACGTACCGCGAATCGCCCCACTGCGGGAATTCCGGGTCGAGTGGGATGGCCTTCGCTTCGACCTGCCAGCCGAGCGGCGCGAACAACTTGTGCACGACGGCGGCGCCGCCGCGCGCGGTCAGCGAAGGCACGCGGATCTCCAGCGGGAACGGCACGTCGACCAGCTCCGGCCGGTTCGCGCACCGGCCGGATAGCGCCGAGGTGAACACCGCCCGCAGCGCCACCGCCAGATACGAGCCGCCCGCGTACGGCCGGTCGTTGACGTACTGCGTCAACGACGTCGCGCCGTTGCGGACGAGACCGATCGGATCGATCTCGGCCAGCAGCGCGACCGTGCAGCGCTCCTCGGACGCCTCGGGGTAGAAGACGTGCGCCGTCCCGGCCGAGAGCGTGAACGACTGCGCCTTCTCCGGATGTTTGTGCAGGAGAAAGCCCAGGTCGGTGGCCGGGGTCCGGGTGGTCGTCATGGTCAGCAGCACCGTGCGAGTGTCGCGCAGTCGGCCGTCGTGCGCGCGTGGTTTTCGGCGTGCGACCCTGAAGACATGTCGAACCGCCTGAAGGCCGCGACCAGTCCGTACCTGCTGCAGCACGCCGAGAACCCGGTGGATTGGTGGCCGTGGGGTGCTGAAGCGCTGGCCGAGGCGAAGCGGCGGAACGTGCCGATCCTGCTTTCTGTCGGCTACGCGGCCTGTCACTGGTGCCACGTCATGGCGCACGAGTCCTTCGAGGACGAAGCCACCGCGACGCTGATGAACGCGAACTTCGTCAACATCAAGGTGGACCGCGAGGAGCGCCCGGACATCGACGCGGTGTACATGGCCGCGACACAGGCGATGACCGGCCAGGGCGGCTGGCCGATGACGTGTTTCCTGACCCCGGAAGGCGAGCCGTTCCATTGCGGTACTTACTATCCGCCGTCGCCGCGGCCGGGGATGCCGTCGTTCTCGCAGTTGCTGGTCGCGGTCGCCGAAGCCTGGGGCGAGCGCCCGGAGGAACTGCGTTCGGGTGCCCAGCAGATCGTCGCGCACCTCACGGAGAAGAGCGGCCCGCTGCCCGAGGCCGTTGTGGACGGTGAGGCGCTGGACGCCGCCGTCGCGCTGCTGCGCAAGGAATACGATCAGGAGTTCGGCGGATTCGGGGGAGCGCCGAAGTTCCCGCCGACGATGGCGTTGAACTTCCTGCTCCGCCATTACGAGCGGACGGGCGCCGAAGACGTTCTCGCCCCGGTGAAGCATTCCGCCGAGGCGATGGCGCTCGGCGGGCTCAACGACCAGCTCGCGGGTGGGTTCGCACGCTATTCGGTCGACGCGCGCTGGGAAGTGCCGCATTTCGAGAAGATGTTGTACGACAACGGTTTGCTCCTGCGCTTCTACGCGCAGTTCCACGGCGCGACCGGTCTCGGCTACGTGCGGCGGACGGTCGAAGAGACCGCCGACTTCCTGATCCGCGACCTCGGGACGGCCGAAGGCGGATTCGCCGCGTCCCTCGACGCGGACACCGAGGGCGTCGAGGGACTCACTTATGTGTGGACCCCCGCGCAGCTCGCCGAGGTGCTGGGCGAGGAGGACGGTGCCTGGGCGGCCGAGCTGTTCCAGGTGACCGAGAGCGGCAACTTCGAGCACGGCGCGTCGACGCTTCGGCTGCGCGAACCGCATCCGTCGGAGGGTGAACGCTACGAACGGGTCCGCCGTGCTCTGCTGGCGGCACGCGACGGACGTCCGCAGCCCGCCCGGGACGACAAGGTCATCGCGGCCTGGAACGGGCTCGCGATCGGCGCGCTCGCCAAGGCGGGGTCCAGGCTCGATCGTCCACAGTGGATCGACGCGGCGGCGCGCGCGGCCGCCTTCCTGATGGACGTCCATTTCGTGGACGGACGGCTGCGCCGGACCTCGCGCGACGGCGTCGTCGGCACGACGGCCGGTGTGCTGGAGGACTACTCCTGCCTCGCCGAAGGGCTGCTCGAACTCCACCAGGCCACCGGCGAGCCGCGGTGGCTCGCCGACGCGATCACCTTGCTGGACCTCGCTCTGGCCCACTTCGGCATCCCGGACTCGGCGGGCGCCTACTACGACACGGCGGACGACGCGGAAGTCCTGGTGCAGCGTCCTTCCGACCCGACCGACAACGCGAGCCCGTCCGGCGCGTCGTCGCTGGCGAACGCGCTGCTGACCGCGTCCGTGCTGGCCGGGCACGACCAGGTGGGACGGTACCGGGAGGCGGCCGAGCAGGCGCTGATCGGTATCGTCATCTACTTCCTCGCCTCCTGAGTTAGTTCCGCTCATCGCT
>NZ_JACBXD010000137.1 GCF_013870525.1 Amycolatopsis pittospori | reverse complement strand
ACGGCGCCTCGGCAGTCCGGACGGGGACGCGACGGGGCTTCCCACGGGCGCTCCGTTGGCGATCCGCGTCTGGGGCAGCACCACGGTCTGGGTGCCGGACCACTGCTTCTCGGCCAGTTCCGAGACCACCGGGACCGGCAGCAGCACGGTGGCGACCGTCCCGTGCGGGGTCCGGCGGTCGAGTTTGACGGTGATCTCGTGCCGGTCGGCGAGCCTGCCGACGACGGCGAGTCCCATATGCCGTACCGAATCGTCGTCCAGTACCGGTCCGGCCGCCAGGCGTTCGTTGAGCGCGGCGAGGCGCTCGGGCGGCATGCCGATGCCTTCGTCCTCGATGCGGATCAGCACGCTCCCCTGTTCGGTGAGGTGCGCGCTGACACTGACCGGCGAACTCGGCGAAGACTGGTTCGCCGCGTTGTCGAACAGTTCCGCGAGGATCCGGCTGACGTCCTCCGCGGCGAAGCCGACGACGCCGAGCGAGACGACCCGGCCGATCGTGATCCGCGAGTAGTGGTCGATCGACGACATCGCGGCACGCATCACGTCGAGCACGGACGAGGTCCCCGCGGCCGCGTCGTCGGCGTCACGGCCGGCGAGTACGCGCAGGTTCTCGGCGTTGCGCCGCAAGCGGGTCGCGAGGTGGTCGAGCCGGTAGAGCTCGGCGAGGCGGTCGTCGTTCTCCTCCCCCGCCTCCATCGTCTCCAGCTGCGCGAGCAGCTGGTCGAGCAGGTTGAGGTCGCGCAGCGCGACATTGGAGCAGACACCCGCGAGCGCGCCGGCGTCCGGCGCTTCCACGGCGGGCCGCTGTTCCGCCGCCACCGGTTCGGCAGACGGTGCCGAAGGGGCGTGCCGGGGTGGCGCGGCGAGGAACTGCGCCGCGGCGACCCGGGAGCGGTCCAGAAGAACCCGTGAGCGGTCAAGCAAGCCTCGAGCCCGCGTCACCATGTGCTTCCACTTCTTTCTCTTCGCATACCCGGACCCGTGTTGCACTCCCCAGTGACAACGTCCGACATGCAAGCAGACTGAACTATCGGTGTCCACAACCGGTTTCCGTTCAACCGCTGGCAGTGACGTGGTAACGAAAGCGTTGCGGCTGGTGAGCGGTGCGCACTAGGCCATTCGGCTCATTTTCGGTGTCGCACACCCCACGTCGTGTCCGAAAAGTGCGGAGTGCGCATAAATTTGCGTGCCACGCAACTTTTGCCTACCCTGACGGTCGTGACCACGAACCCGGCCGCACCTCTCGGACTGCGCGAACGCAAGAAGCGCGCGGCCCGGCGCGCCATGAGCGAGGCAGCGCTCAAACTCGCCTTGGAGAAGGGCGTCGAACAGGTCCGCGTCGAGGACATCGCCAGCGCCGTCGGGGTCTCGCCCCGCACGTTCAACAACTACTTCTCCAGCAAGGAGGAGGCGATCTGCTCGTTCATCGTCGAACGGCAGGAACTCCTCCGGGAGGCGCTGCGCGAGCGGCCTTCGGAAGAGACACTGTGGGACGCGGTCACCACCGCGACGCTCGAGGCCTACAGCGTCTTGGGAGAACCGAATCGCGAAGCGGTGACGCTGGCACGGTCGCTGCTTCTGCACCCGTCGGTGCAGGGCGAGTTCCTCAAGGCGCACGCCCAGGTCGAACAGGTGCTGGCCGACGCCATCCTGGAGCGTGCGGGCACGGGCGCGGAAAACGCGTTGAACGCGCGGCTCATGGCGGCGATCGTGGAGTCCGCGGTGAAGACCGCTTTCTTCAGCTGGCTGATCAACGAGGGCGCCGGCCCTTTCCTGGAGACGCTCGCCGTCCTCCTGCGGGAGGCCTCGGCGGGTGTCCCCTCGCTCACCGGTTGCGGCCCGAACCGGTGAAGTCACCGAAGAAGTAGTAACGCCCTACCCACCACTGGGGGAGAAACCGTTGTGCTGACGAAGCTGTTGCGCATTCACCTGCGCCCGTACCGGCGAGACCTGTGGCTGATCGTCCTGCTGCAGTTCGTCCAGACCCTCGCCGGGTTGTACCTGCCGACGCTGAACGCCGACATCATCGACGACGGCGTCGTCAAGGGGGACATCGACTACATCCTCGGCGTCGGCGGCGTGATGCTGCTGGTGTCGCTGGTGCAGATCGCCTGCTCGATCGGCGCCGTCTACTACGGCGCGCGCACCGCGATGGCGGTCGGCCGCGACGTCCGCGGCGCGATCTTCCACCGGGTCCAGGACTTCTCCGCCCGCGAGGTCGGGCAGTTCGGGACGCCGTCGCTGATCACCCGCACCACCAACGACGTCCAGCAGGTCCAGATGCTGACCCTGATGGCGTTCACGCTGATGGTGTCGGCGCCGATCATGTGCTTCGGCGGCATCGTCATGGCGCTGAACCAGGACGTCACCCTTTCGTGGCTGCTGGTGGTCGTCGTACCGATCCTCGGCATCTCGGTCGGCCTGATCATCGCCCGCATGCGGCCGGCGTTCCGGCTGATGCAGGAGCGGATCGACAAGATCAACCAGATCCTGCGCGAGCAGATCATGGGCATCCGCGTGATCCGCGCGTTCGTCAAGGACACCCACGAACGCCGCCGGTTCACCAAGGCCGACACCGAACTGCTGGACGTCTCGCTGATCGTCGGCAGGCTGATGGCGCTGATGTTCCCGATCGTCATGCTGGTGATGAACACCTCCAGCGTCGCCGTGCTGTGGTTCGGCGGGCTGCGCATCGACGACGGCAGCATGGAGATCGGCGCGCTCACCGCGTTCCTCTCCTACCTGATGCAGATCCTGATGGCGGTCATGATGGCCACCTTCATGTTCATGATGGTGCCGCGGGCCGAGGTCAGCGCCGAGCGCATCACCGAGGTGCTCGACACGCACACCAGCGTCGTGCTGCCGGAGAACCCGATCAGCCCCGGCGAGGTGCACGGCCATCTGGAACTGTCCGATGTGGAGTTCCGGTACCCGGGCGCGGAAGAGCCGGTGCTGCAGCACATCTCACTGCTGGCCAGGCCGGGTGAGACGACCGCGATCATCGGCAGCACGGGCAGCGGGAAGACCACCCTGCTCAACCTGATCCCCCGGCTGATGGACGCCACCGACGGTTCGGTACGCGTCGACGGCGTCGACGTCCGGGAACTGGATCCGATCGTGCTGTCCGACGCCGTCGGGCTGGTGCCGCAGAAGCCGTACCTGTTCGCCGGGACGGTCGCGAGCAACCTCCGCTACGGCAAGTCCGACGCCACCGACGAGGAACTGTGGCACGCGCTGGAGGTGGCGCAGGGCAAGGAGTTCGTCGAGCGGATGTCCGAGGGACTGGACTCCCCCATCGCCCAGGGCGGCACCAACGTCTCCGGCGGACAGCGCCAGCGGCTCGCGATCGCGCGCATGCTGGTGCGCCGCCCCGAGATCTACCTCTTCGACGACTCGTTCTCCGCGCTCGACTACGCGACCGACGCCGCGCTGCGGCGGGCGCTGGTGGCCGAGACCGCCGACGCGACCGTGGTGATCGTCGCGCAGCGGGTCAGCACGATCCGCCACGCCGACCGCATCATCGTCCTCGACGAGGGCCGCGTCGTCGGTGCGGGCACGCATACCGAACTCATGGACGGTAACGAAACCTATCGGGAAATCGTGCTGTCCCAGCTGACCGAGCAGGAGGCCGCCTGATGAGCGCGCCCGAATCCACCGAACAGGACACCGCGAGCGCACCGGCCAAACCCGCGGGCGAGCGCGCGAGCGCGGCACGCGGGCCCGGCCCGGGCGGAGGCGGTTTCGGCCGCGGCCCCGCCGCCTTCATGGGCGGCCCGTCGGTCGAGAAGGCCTTGGACTTCAAGGGATCGCTGAAGCGGTTGTTGCGGCTGCTGCAGCCGCAGCGCGCCGTGCTGTACGGCGTCCTGGTCTTCGGTATCGCCAGTGTCACGTTGAGCGTCATCGGCCCGAAGATCCTCGGCAAGGCCACCGACCTCATCTTCGCGGGCGTCGTCGGCCAGGACCTGCCGGCCGGGCTGACCAAGGAACAGGTCATCGCCGGGCTGCGGGCCAAGGGCGACGACACCCTCGCCGACATGTTCTCGGCGATGAACTTCGTACCGGGCAGGGGCATCGACTTCGACGCCGTCGGACAGGTGCTGATGTGGGTGCTCCTGCTCTACATCGTCGCGTCGTTCTTCGCGCTGCTGCAGGCCAGGCTGACCACGAACCTGGTGCAGCGCGCGGTGTTCGAACTGCGCGAGAAGATCGAGGAGAAGTTCGCCAAACTCCCGCTGAGCTACTTCGACCGTCAGCCGCGCGGCGAGGTACTGAGCCGGGCCACCAACGACATCGACAACCTCGCGCAGTCGCTGCAGCAGACGCTCGCACAGATCGTGTCGTCGCTGCTGATGGTCGTCGGTGTGCTCGCGATGATGTTCGTCATCTCGCCGCTGCTGGCGCTGGTCGCGCTGCTTTCGGTACCCGCGTCGGTGATCGTCGCGGCCAAGATCGGCAAGAAGGCGCAACCGCAGTTCATCAAACAGTGGTCCACCACCGGGCGGCTGAACGCGCATATCGAGGAGATGTACACCGGCCATTCGCTGGTCAAGGTGTTCGGCCGCCGCGAGGAGGCCGAGGAGGTCTTCCGCGAGCACAACGACACGCTCTACGGCGCGAGCTTCAAAGCGCAGTTCATCTCGGGCACCATCCAGCCCGCGATGATGTTCATCGGCAACCTGAGCTACGTGCTGGTGGCCGTGATCGGCGCGCTGCGGGTCGCGTCCGGGACGCTGTCGCTCGGCGACGTCCAGGCGTTCATCCAGTACTCGCGGCAGTTCAGCCAACCGGTCACACAGATCGCCAGCATGGCGAACCTGCTGCAGTCCGGTATCGCGTCCGCGGAGCGGGTCTTCGCGTTGCTCGACGCGGACGAGCAGGAGGCCGAACCCGCCGATCCCCCACGGGTCGACAAAGTGCGTGGCCAGGTCGAGTTCGAGCACGTGTCGTTCCGGTACACCGAGGACACCCCGCTCATCGAGGACCTGTCGCTCACCGTCGAACCGGGACACACCGTCGCCATCGTCGGCCCGACCGGGGCGGGGAAGACCACGCTGGTCAACCTGCTCATGCGGTTCTACGAACTCGACGGCGGCCGGATCACCCTCGACGGCGTCGACATCGCCGAGATGGACCGCGAGGACCTGCGGTCCAAGACCGGCATGGTGCTGCAGGACGCGTGGCTCTTCGGCGGCACGATCGCGGAGAACATCGCCTACGGTTCCGCGGGCGCCACGCACGAGGAGATCGTCGAGGCGGCCAAGGCGACCCACGTCGACCGGTTCGTCCGTACCCTGCCGGACGGCTACGACACGGTGATCGACGACGAGGGCGGCACGGTCAGCGCCGGTGAGAAACAGCTGCTCACGGTCGCGCGCGCGTTCCTGGCGAAGCCGGCGATCCTCATCCTCGACGAGGCCACCAGTTCGGTCGACACCCGCACCGAGGTGCTGATCCAGCGGGCGATGAATTCGCTGCGCGAAGGGCGGACGAGTTTCGTCATCGCGCACCGGCTCTCCACCATCCGCGACGCCGACGTCATCCTCGTGATGGAGAACGGCTCGATCGTCGAACAGGGCGATCACGAAACGCTGCTGCTCACCGGCGGCGCGTACTCCCGGCTCTATGCCGCCCAGTTCGCCGAGGCGCTGGCCGAAACGGACTGACCCGCATTGAAGTGAAGGCCCCTTTCCCTACTCTCACAGTGGGAAAAGGGGCCTTCACGGCGCGTCAGGGCGGTGAACGGCGCTAGGCTTGCGTGACCGGATCCGGAGAGGGGTGCGCTGGCCGACCATGGCGGAGAAACTCGGCGAGTACCGCCGTAAGCGCAAACCGGGGCGGACGCCCGAACCCATTCCGGACCGCGACGGGGTGACCGGGTCCGACGATCTCTTCGTCATCCAGGAGCACCACGCGAGCAGCCTGCACTGGGACATCCGCCTCGAACGGGACGGGGTACTGGTCTCCTGGGCGGTGCCGAAAGGGCTTCCGCTGGCGCCGGACGTCGAACGTCTCGCCGTGCACACCGAAGACCACCCGATGGAATACCTCACCTTCGAAGGCGAGATCCCCGCCGGGGAATACGGCGGTGGCACGATGACGATCTGGGACACCGGCCGCTACGAAACACTGCACTTCAACGACTACAAGGTCGAAGTCGTCTTTCACGGGGAACGGGCACGCGGGAAATACCTGTTCCTGAATGTGAAGAAGGACTCGCACGATCGCGGTTGGCTGCTCAAACGGCTCGACCCCGCGGATCCCGGACGGCAGGAACTCCCCTCTTTCCTCGCCCCGATGCTGACGAAACCCGGCCGTCTCCCGTCCACCGGCGAGGACGCGGAATGGGCCTACGAATTCGACTGGTCGGGGCGCCGGACCCTGATCCGGGTGTCCGGCGGGCGGATCACCGGCTACGACGATTCGGGCGACGACGTCACCGGGCTCTATCCCGAATTCCGGGGCCTCGGCGAGCAACTCGGGGCCACCGAGGCCTTTCTCGACGGGGAAATCGTCGTCTTCGACGGCGGGAAACCGAGCCCGGAAGGACTCGGGCACCGGGCACGCGCCACGAAGAGTTCCGCGAAACGGCTCACCCCGCGCTATCCGGCGTTCTACCTCGTGAACGATCTCCTGCACCTCGACGGGCTTTCCTGTTTGGAACTCCCGTACGTCCGGCGCCGCGAACTCCTCGACGGACTCGGTCTCGCCGGCCCGCATTGGCAGGTCCCCCGGCACTACCTCGGAGACGGCGGCGCGGTCGCGCGGGCGGCCCGCGAACACGGGCTCGCCGGGGTCATCGCGAAGCGCGCCGACTCCGCGTACCACCCGGGAAAACGGACCGGGGATTGGCTTTCCATTACCGGCGCCCGCGTCCAGCAAGTGGTGCTGGGCGGCTGGCGGCCGGGCGGCGGCAGCCGCGCGGGTACGTTCAGTTCGCTGCTCTTGGGCGTCCCGCACGAGGACGGCCTGCGGTACATCGGAAACGTCGGTGTCGGGTTCGCAGGCGGCGAACTGGAGGATTTGTCGAAGCGGCTGTTCCGCTTGGAGCGCAAGACATCCCCGTTCCACTCCGTACCGGACAAACAGGCGCGGGACGCCCACTGGGCACGGCCGACCATCGTCGGCGAGGTCGTCTTCGGCGGCTGGACCGACGCGGGCTGCCTGCGCAATCCCCGATGGCGCGGTCTGCTTCCGGACGTCACCGCCGACGAAGTCGAACTGGACGAATAGGCCGTGTCCTGTAAGTCTGTTCGATGGGCTTCGTGATCCAGGTGGTTCCTGGCGGTGCGGGCGGATCGCCCTCGTACCGGGTCGTACTCGGGCGCATCCGCCCGCGCCGTCAGGGGCCGCCTGGGCGCGAAGAACGCGAACAGGACTTGCAGGACACGGCCTAGCTGAAGATGTCCTCGACGTCACGCCGGACGTCGAGGCCGGCTCCGACGCCGCTGACGTCCAGGATGCGCAGCACCAGATTCGTCTTCACGATCACCGAAAACCGCGGCGACGCGGCGTTGGCTTCTTCGAGTGCGTGCAATCCCGCGCAACTGAGGAATCCGACGCCGGACAGGTCGACGATCACCCGCTTGCCCGTGACGCACGCGCCGCTGAGTTCGGTACGGAATCGCCCGACCGTGGCCGCGTCGATCTCACCCACGGCGGTGAGGACGAGAACGCCGTCGGACCGGCGGTGGGTGGTCACGGCCAAGGGAGACGGGTCGCCGGGGACACGCTGGCCAGGCAACATTGGGGGCGCCTCTCTCCAGACCACCAAGTCCCATCGACGGTACTCGGCAGCGGCGAGAGGTCAACCCCGCTTGTCCTCATCGGAGCCATTTCGGTCGCGGACCTTTACGCACCGCACGCCATTCCCCCGCGAACCGACGGTGCGCGACCTCGGCGTCGGCGACCGAACGACCATGGAGAAGCCCGTAAGTGAAAGCGTTTTCGGCTTCAGCGTAGGCCCTGAGGCCGAGTAGCCGTAGGACGTCACGGGTGACGACGACGTCGTGATGCGTACCGAGAGTGGTCTGCACGGCCTTGACGTTCTTTCGCCACTTTCGAAGCTTCTTACCCGTCACCGGCCGGACGGTGTCCGCGGCGTACCGGGCGCGCTTGGCCTTCTTACGCACCTCGTGCAACGCGACGTCCTGCTCCGCTCCGGGCTCCAGGTCGTTCGCCGCCGCGACGGCCTCGCGGAGCTTCCGGTCCGACCGTGCCACCGCTTTGCGCAGCTCTTTCTTACCGTCGTTGATCTTCCGCGGTTTGGCGGCCAGCTTCTCCAGTGGTCGTAACAGTTCCGTGTACCGCTTGCTGTCGAGCGCCCGGATGGCCCGCGCCTTGGCCTCTTCGGCCTCGCGGGCGAAATGCCTGGTCATCAGTTGCTCGACGTTGCCCAGCACCAGTTCCGCGGGCAGCGCCTTGACCTCGTCCCGCAGCCGTTCGGCCATCACCTCGTTGTCCCTCGCCGGCCCGAGTTCGCCGCCGAGCCAGCGGAGCTCGGCGGCGAGACCGTTCGCGACGTCGGCGTCGAGCGAACGCCGGAAGGTCCGCAGCGCGCTTCGGAGCCGTCTGCAGGCCACGCGCATCTGGTGCACCGAGTCATCGACGTCGCGGCGTACTCCGATGTCGTTCCGGCGCAGAGCGTCCAGTTGCTCGGCGAAGTAGTCCGCCAGCACCGAGCCCGACGGCGTCCCGGCCGCCGGCACGAGGTCGTCGGTGAGCCGACGGAGCTTCGACGGCCACCGCGACCTCTCCGCGCCAGCGTTCACGACGGCCTCGTCGAGGCTTTCGAGCACCGCGAGGTCGGCGCCGGGAGACAGCTCGATCTCGATCTCCCGCCAGCGGTCGAGGTGCGCCTTCTCCCCGCCCGCCTCACCGGTGACGACGTCGTCGGTCAGCGTCGCGAGTTCCCGGCCCTCCGCGTCGAGCAGCGCATACGACGTGCGTTCGGTGCGGAGGTGCGCGGCTTGGACGAGTTTGCGGCCGAGGGTGTGCGCGCGGACCAGGTTCGCCAGCGCGCCGGGCACCTTGTCCGGTTTCCCCGCCAGCGGGAGGCGCAGTTCCTCGCGCTTGTCCGCGCTGACCGGGAGTTTGAGGTGCCAGCCCTCGTCCTTCCCGCCTAGCCGCCGCCGAAGCGTGATCCCCGCCTGCGCGAGCCTGAAGTCCGGGGTGTCGAAGTACGTGGCGTCGAGGACGTCGACCCTCGGTTCGGCCTGGTTCGTCACCGGACCGGCCGGGACCAGCGGCGGAATCGGCCGGTCGGCCGCCAAGTCGTACTTCCGCTCGATCTCGGCTTCCGCGACCGGGGCCCCGCCCTGAGTCTTCGTCACCACGAACTCCTTCCCGTCGTCTTCCTCAAGAACTACCCCAGGGAGAGGCGCGCGCAAACCCCGATCGGTCACTCGTCCATCCGGTCGTACCGGTCCGCCCATTCGGCGAGCGTCTGACGCGATTTCTCCTCGGTCAGGGTATCGCTTTCCAGTCTCGCAACAAGAGAATAATAGGCCTCGACCGCCACCCTGTCGTCGATGAACACCCCGGCCGCATAGGAATCCGTGTACACCACGGCGGGATGTTCCGCGAATTCCATGATGGCGAACGAATTCTCGATCGTTCTACTCACTTCGTTCGTTTCGGGGACGATGCGAATCGAACAATAGGGCAGATTCGCGGACAGGACGAGGTGCAGCAGTTGCTCGTGCATGATCCGGGGCCCGCCGACGACCGACCGCAGCGCGCGCTCGTGGACGTAGAACCGGCACCGCGGCGGACGGTCCCGCCGCAGCAGCTTCTGCCGGTCCATCCGGGCGTTCACGACCTCGTCCAGCTGGGCCTGGCCGCGGTTGCCGATCAGTTCGTAGGTGGTGCGGGCGTAGGGCTCGGTCTGCAGCAGCGCGGGGAGCATCAGCGATTCGTAGCGCACCACGGTATGCGCGAGATTCTCTTGGATCGTCAGGGATTTCACCGGATCGACGAGCTCGTCGAAGTACGGCCGCACCCAGTAGAGGTCGTTGCCGGGCTGCGTCAGCTCCAGCAGCAGCTCGCGTTCGGGCTCGGCCTCGCCGCAGGTCGCGAGGTACAGCGCCGCGTCCACGACGGACAGCTCCCTCAGCCCCTGCTCCCACCTCGTGACCTTGCTCTGCAACCAGCCGTTACGGCGGCTGACGTCGGCTCCGCTGAAGTGCCTGCGCTGCCGGAACGCCTTCATGCGGTGGCCCAGTTCCCGGGTCCGCGCCGTCGAATCCTTCTCAACCATGCGGGACAAAGTAGGGCCGAACTCCGGCCGCGCGGTCATTGCCACGCGGTAATTCACCTCAACTGCTGATAACTTGCACTCCCGCATTCCCGCGAAGCGCTCCTTCGCTCGCGAAGCGCCTTCGCACGCGAAGGGTTCTTCAGTTTATAGCGGAGAGAAGAGAATGGGGCCAGTTGCGATAAAGGGGAATTGTTGCGGGACGGGTAGCGGCGGTCGTGAGTGGCGATTCGAGTTGGGACCTCCGGCGGGCGGACCGGGGACCGCCGCCGTGAAGGCCCCGGGAACGTGGCCTGTTCGGGCCGGACGGTGACTCTGCCGCAAGGCCTGATTCGCCGGCTCCTCGCAGGAGGTCTTCGCGACGTGGGCCTGGACTGGCCGACCAAGCCCAGTTCGCCTTGACTATCCACAAAGGACACTCTCCGGTGGTCGAATGTCCGATCAATGCCTGAATGCACGGTTCTTTACCGGGGTCGTGAGTGGCAATGAGGGTTCTAACCCTCTTATTCACTCACGACCCCTTCTTAGAACGGTACAAATACCCTGAAACGGGCATTGGCATCACCCGGGGTGCGTGGAGGACTCACCCGTCACGCAGCCGTCCTTCACCCCGCTCACCGCTTTGAGACTTTGACGCTCCCACCCCAGGCCACGCGCACGAAAGCTTCAATTGAGGCGTCAACGATACGCTTGAACCTCATGAGTCAAGACATCCGAGACTTCGTGACCCCCTCGTGCGACCTGCTGGGCCTGGGCGAGCCGACGCACCAGGTGCCGGGTTTCGCGGAGGTCCGGAACGAGCTGTTCGCGCAGCTCGTCGACCGCGGCTTCCGCTCGATCGCCCTCGAGACCGGCCGGGTGGCCGCGCTCGTCGCGAACGACTTCGTCCTGGACGGCGCCGGAAGCCTCGACATCGCGATGAGCGACGGCTTCACGCACGACTTCGGGAATTTGGAGCCGAACCGGAAGCTGATCGCGTGGATGCGCGAGTACAACGAGAACCGCCCGCCCCAGGAACGCCTGTCGTTCCACGGTTTCGACGCCCAGACCGAAGTGATGAACGCTCCCAGCCCTCGGCGCTACCTCGAGTACGCGGCCGAGTACCTCGGCTCGGCCCAGGACATCGCGGACGTGGCCGGTGCCGACGAACGCTGGAGCGACACGGAAGCGGTCATGGATCCGGCCCGGTCACCAGGTGCCTCGGCCGATGCCTACCGGCTGCGCGCGATCGCGGCCGATCTCCTCACGGCGTTGCGCGCACGGAAGCGGGACGCCGGCTGGGCCCGCGCCGAGATCCACCTCATGGCGGGCATCGATCTGTTGCGCTACCACGAACACTGCGCCGAACCCCTCGAACCGGGTGAGCGGTATGGGCGCCTGTCCGCCGTCAGGGACGCGATCATGGCCCGGAATCTGCTGGACATCCGTGCCGCCGAGGCCGCCCGGGGCGCGACGATGGTCTTCTCGCACAATCTCCACCTGCGGCGGCACGGCACAGACGCCGCCGGGACGCTGCTGGGCCCACTGCTCGGTGACCGCTACACCTTCGTCGCGACGAGTCTCGGCCGCAGCGACGCCATCGCGCTCCAAGACCCGGAGCCCGACACCTACGAGGGGTTCCTGCAGAAGCACATCACCACCGAGTGGGGCCTGACCCCGGCGTCGGTGATCCCGTCGGCCCGTGTCCGGACCGATCCCACCCCGAGGCAGGGCTACTTCCCACTCGACCAGCCGCTCCTCGACGACGCGGACGCGGTCCTCCACCTAGGCCGAACCGGGTGACGCCTCCTGCCCTCGAAAGGCGTCACCCGGCCACGAGCACGCGCCGTCACCCCCAGTCCCGCAATTCCGGGACGGCGCGAAGTCCGCTCACATGAGCACGAGTCAACACGCCACCGCCATAACTTCGCCAAACGCGAACGGCCGGGATACCCCTCCCGGCTATCCCGGGGTCGTTCCGAAGCGGATCTTCGTCAAGGCTTCACGAGCCTGTTCCCGCTGCCGTCCGCCCGTGTCGACGGTCGAAAGGTCCTGGAGCGCGCGCAGTTCCCACACCGGGAATCCCAGCTCACGGAACAGTCCGGCCGCCGTACTGAGTCCTTCGGCCGCCTCGGTGGCGGCGCCCTCGGCGGCCTGGAGACGTCCGAGGCTGAGCAGCGCGTATCCGCCACCCCGCCGGTCACCGAGCTCTCGGAACGTGGTCATCGCGAGCTCGAGATGCCGCGAGGCCCGCTCCGGCTCACCCGCCAGGCGCAGGGATTCGCCGAAACTGCGGTGCGTGTACGCGGCGGCGTGGCGATGTCCGACGTCCTCGAACAGTTCCAGGGACCGCGAAAGGCACCGTTCGCTCTCCCCCGCGTCGCCCGCCTCCCCGTGGAGATCGCCGAGACTGCGCAGGACGTGCGCCTCCCAGTGGCGTTCGCGAGAACCGCGAGTCCCGGTGAGCGCGCTGATCAGCAGCTCGCCGGCCTCGTCGAGTCGGCCGTTCCGCCGCAGGACATCGGCGTACTTCTTGGCGGACCGGTCGTGTTGCCTGCCGTCCTCACAGTGGAGCGAAAGCAGGAGGCTCGCCTCGAAGTACTCCTTTGCCCGCCGGAAATCGCCGAGGTCGTCCCAGAGCGAACCGAACTGCGCCGACGCCATCGCCTGCCCGGCGAGGTCACCGCATTCCCGCAGCAGGTCCAAGGCCTCTCGCAACGCGTCGACCGCGGAGCGGGTCCGGCCGGAATCAGCGTCGACGTCGGCGAGCGCGACGAGAGCGGAGCCGGTGCCTCGCTGATCACCCGAGGAACGGAACCTGGCCTGAGCCAACGCGTAACACGTCCGCGCTCGCGCCAGATCCCCCACGTCAGCGTGGGAATGGCCGAGCTTCAGCAGTCTCCCCGCCTCCGCGGGCAGATCGAGGCGCTTCCGGGCGACGTCGAAACCGAGGAGCGCCACGGAGCCACCGCGCCGGGGTCCGACGAGGTCGCCGTAGGCGTCGGCCAGCCTCGTGGTCAGCCCGGTCCAGCCACGGTTGCCGGCGGTCCGGACGGCGAGCGCGAGGTTCGCGGTCTCCGCCTCGCGCCAGCCGATCGGATCGGCCGCGACCCGGTCCAGGACGGCCGCGGTGGCATCCGCCCGGCGCACCGGCGGATGCTCCGCGCCGAGCGCGGTGGACGCGTGTTCGGCCAGCCCCGCCATGACCGTCAAGGCACGGCGGAGTGCGTCGGGATCCGGCGGTTCCCGGAGCGCGAGCCGGACCAGACCGGGCAGCCGGTACCGAAGGAAACCGGACCGATCCTGGCGGGCGTAGAGCAGGTGGTCGTCCACGAGTTCGTCGAGCAGGTCGACGGCTTCGCGGGACGAACAGCCCAGCAGCGCGGTCGCGAACCAGTCGGCGACGTCGGCGGCGCCGGGGAAACCGAGCAGCCGCAAGGAATTCCGCTGCCGGGGCGACAGTTCCGCGAGGGCGCCGGTGAGCACCGGGCGGACGGAGAGGTCACCTGCGGCGAGTTCGTCGAGGCGCAGGCGCTCGTTCTCCAGCCGTGTCGCGAACTCGGCGATGCTCAACCTCGGACGCTGCAGCAGCTTCATCCCGGCCGCCCGCACCGCCAGCGCGAGCCCGTCGCAGCAGGCCAGCAGCCGTCGGACGGCGTCGGGTTCCGCCGACGGCCGGTCTTCGCCGATGATCGCGCCGAGCAGCACCCGCGATTCCGCGTAGGAAAGTTCTCCGACCTCGACCGGCCTGGCACCCACGAGTCCCGCCAGCCGACGCCTGGTCGTCACGATCGTCGCGCAGCCGGGGCCGCTCGGCAGCAGGGGCCGCACCTCGGCCTCGGACCGGGCGTTTTCGAGGATCACCAGCAGCCGCCGGTCTGCGGTGTGGCTCTGCCACAAGGAGATCAGCCCGGCCCGGTCACCTGGGATTTCGGTTTCCGCCAGGCCGAGTGCGCGCAGAAAGCCGGCCAGCACGTCGCCGGGTTCGCCGAGGTCTCCGACGAGCTGG
>NZ_JACBXD010000136.1 GCF_013870525.1 Amycolatopsis pittospori | reverse complement strand
CAGCGGACGAGGTCGCCGGGCGACGTCGCACTGCGCCACGACGGTGCCGCTTCCCGCAGCCACGCCGAGATCACCGTCGGCGCGAGCGGGCCCGTGCTGGCGGATCTCGGTTCCCGCAACGGGACCTTCCGCAACGGCGAACGGGTCACGGGGCCTGTCCCGCTCGCTCCCGGCGACCTCGTCCGCTGCGGCGACACGGTGCTGGCGGTGACGAGCGGCGGCGTGCCGCTCAGCGCGGTGGACGGGACCACACGCGCGTAGTCCGGGCGAGCTGGGTGGAAGGTGTTGCGAAAGCCACTTTCGCAACGTTGAAGGTTGCGAAAGTGGCTTTCGCAACACCCGCCGTGAGGCCGGGCGCCAAGGGTACGAGACACCTTTGACCCTCTCCGGACACCCGAATGGCCGGTGGACAGGGGCCGCCGGGCGTGGTGCGGTTTAAAGCCCGAAAAGACCCGAAGGGATGCCCCGTGCCGGAGCCTGAGGTGGCACCGGAACCGGCGGAGTCCGCCCGGCGGTCGGCCGCCGCGCTGGAAGAGGCTGAAGAGCGCTTCGCCTTGTTCTACGAACATTGCCCGCTCGGTGTCGTACTCGCTGACGCCGACCGGGTGATCGGCGCGGTCAATCCCGCCTTCTTACGGCTGACCGGCGCGAGCAGCGAGGACGACGTGATCGGTGTGCGCGTCGACGAACTCGGCGACGGCTACCGGAATCGCTCCGTGCTCGGCAGAACCCTCGACGGGCTGGAACCCGGCGGCAAGGTCGTGGAGCAGCTCGCGATCGGCGCGGCCGACGAGGACGTGCGGTTCGTCCGGCTGACGGCCACGACGCTTTCGCGTGACAGCCGCAGGCACACGATCCTGATGTTCGAGGACGTGCACGAACTGCGGCGGCTCCAGGAGACGTTCCAGCACCAGGCGCTCCACGATCCCTTGACCGGTCTGCCCAACGGCGTGCATTTCCGGACCAGACTGGAGACCCTGCTCGCCGCTCGCGAGCGCGGGCGGATCGCGGTGCTGTTCCTGGACGTCGACGGCTTCAAGGTCGTCAACGACGGGCTGGGCACCGAGGTCGCGGATCTGGTGCTGCGCGGCGTCGCGGGCACGCTGCGGACGGTTTTCGCCGAGGACGGCGCCTTCGTCGCGCGGCTGTTCGGAGACGGGTTCGCGGTGGCGCTGCACGGAGATCTCGAACCGGCGGCCGTGGTGAACCTCGCCGAGCTGGCGATCGGGGAGCTGGCCAAACCGGTCTACGTCGACGACATCGGCGTCGGCGTGAGCGCCAGCGTCGGGATCGTCGTCTCCGACGTGCCCGGTGCGGAGTACCAGGAGCTCATCCGCTCCGCGGAGGTCGCCCTGCATCGCGCGAAGGAACTCGGCAAGGCGCAGTGGGTGCTGTTCGACCCACAGGCCGGCAGAACCGATCGACACCGCTACCGGCTCGCTTCCGCCATCGCCGGCGCGCTGGAACTCGGCGAGATCAGCGTGTCGTACCAACCGCATGTCGTGCTTCCGGACGCGCGGATCGTGACCTCGCTCAGCGCCGTCCTGCTGTGGAACCATCCCGCCCACGGGCCGATCCGGGCGGAGAAGTTCTTTCCCCTGGCCGAAATGACCGGGATGACCGTCCCGCTCGGCAAGTACCTGCTCGCGGAGGCGTTGCGGACGAAGGCCGAATGGCAGGCGCGGTTCGGGGACGGGGCGCCGATGGTGTGCCTGACGCTGCCGCGCCGGATGGCGATCGACGCCGATCTGGTCGGCATCGTCCGCGCGGAACTGGCCCACGTCGGACTCGAACCGCGGCACCTCATGCTGTGCGCCGAAGCGGACGCCCTCCTCGACGAACGCGGCGACCTGGTCGAATCACTCGGTCACCTGTGCCGGCTCGGAGTGCTGTTCATCCTCGTCATCACCGGTCTGCCGGATCTGGAGCTGATCCCGGACTACCGGGTGTCCGCGCGGGGCGTGCTGCTGACCGGCCAGCTCGTCGACGTCCTCGGCGACGACGATCCGCCGGAGCCCGCGCGGCGCAACGTCCGCCGCGTCGTGGAGCGGGCCGGAGAACTGGGCCTCAAGGTCGGCGCCCTCGGCGTGCGTTCGAAGAGCCACGCGGACGCCCTGTGCGACCTCGGTGTGATGGTGGGAGGAGGGACCTACCTGCCCGAACACCTCAGCCGTGAGGAGGCGGAGATCTGGGTGGGCCGGACGTTCCCCCTGGATTGAGGGCCGGAGAGCGCGCTCTCCGGCCCTGACCTCACTGGCAGGCTTCGCAGTCGGGGTCGTCGATGCGGCACGCGGCTCCGTCGGTGAGCGGGAAGTCGAAGTCGTCGAGCGCGGGGACGGCCAGAGCGGTGGTGGCTTCTTCCGGCGTGGCGGTGGCGGACATGTCACTCCCTTGAAGGCGAACGGGTTTCTTTCCTCTATGTAGCGCTCAAGATCGACGGTCATTCCGTGACGCGCGACACACGACCAGACGCGACCTAGGGCGTGTTTCATAAGTCTGTTCGATGGGCTTCGTGATCCAGGTGGTTCGTGCCGTCAGGGGCCGCCTGGGCGCGAAGACCGCGAACCCGACTTGTGAAACACGCCCTAGCCGTTCAGGTGCTCGTTCAGATGGGTGAGCGTGGTGTCGAGCGCGACGGCGTAGACCGCGATCCGGCCGGCCCACCGAGTGAACGTCCTCGCCCGCGGCGCCGAGACGGACACCGTGAGCAGGTCGGCGATCAGGTCGTGGACGATCCGCCTCGTCTGGGCGACCAGGACACCGACGCTTTCGGTGATCTCCGCCAGCGCCGCCGAAATCGAGCTGAGGCCCTTGATGGCCTCGATGTTGTTGCCCATCAGACGCCGGTGCTCGTCGGCTTCGTCCCCGTACCAGCCGGAGATGTCGAATTCGACGAAGTCCTCCAGCTCGTCGGCGATGGCGGCCAGTTCGACGGCGATGTTGCACCAGGTCGCGGCGTGCGAGGCGATGACGTCCGGTTCGCCGGTCAGCCGGTCCAGGACGTCGCGCAGGGGCTCGACGTCCTCGATCCGCCAGCCCGCCCGCGCCATCGGACGGATGGTCACCGGGGCGATCAGGGACGGCGAGGCGGCGACGCGGACCGGGTCGGACACCGGGGTCTCGTCGCTCAGCGTGTCACCGATGAGCCTGAGGTTCTCCTCGACGAACTCGACCAGTTCGTCCTGACGGGTGTGCTTTTCCTGGAAGTTCTCGGTGACCCATCGGCACAGCCGCCCGTAGGCGCCGTCCGCGCCCGCGATCGCGGAACTGGCGTCGTGCACCGCCGCGAACCGCAGCCGCGCGGCCGCGATGTTGCCGGCATGCCGGGCGATCTGGCCGGCTGCCCCGGTACGGCCGTGCACGTTCGCCCCCCTCGCCGCCGGTCGTGGTCGGCAGCACGCTACCGCCGCGACCCGGCGGACGAGAGGGGTTTTCGCGGATCAGACCGCCGCGAGGTCCTTGCCGGGCAGCAGCCCGTTGGGGATGTCGGTGACACGCCAGGAGTCCACGCGCAGCTGGACGGTCTCGATGGGCGTGTCCAGGAACGGCGCCACGTAAGGCACCTTCGCGACGAGCCGGTCGCGGGCGGCCTGCGCCTCGTCGCCGTCCAGGATCTCGGCCCGGACCATCGCCTGGAGGAACGGGTCGGCGGGCGAACCGGTGGAGACGATGACCGAGGCCACCGGGCTGTGCCGGAGCGCGGCCAAGGTGCGGCCTCGCCGCTCCAGGACGAGAACGAGGGTGAACAGGTCGGACTCGGCGAAGAACACGCCGTTCACCCAGGGGCCGGATTCGCCGGCGGTGGCGAGGTACAGCGACTGGTGGGTCGCCAGCGTGGTCCGCGCGAGGGCGGAGACATCGGTCGTGGACATGGCACCCACTACAACCCGCCCGCCCCGCCGGACCAAACCCGACAATCATATCGGGCGATTTTGGCTACCCGATCACGGAATTCACCGCCCGGAAGAGGTCCTCCGCGGCACTCACCGCCTGATCGAGTGCTCCGGGTTCCGCCTTCAGCCCGGCCACGATCGCGTCGATGTCCCGCAGGCCCGCCCGCGACAACAGCCTTTTCTCGTTGGTGACCCATTCGCCGCGGGCCGCCAGCACCGCGTGCGCCGTCTCCATCGCGGCGGTGGCGAGCGCACCCGCGACCTCGGTGGCCTGACCGCGCGGGACGAAGGCACCCCGGGTGTAGCGCAGCGTCAGCTCCGCCCGGCCTCGCCACATCGGCGGAGCCGTTTCGCGCAACGCGTCCGGGAACGCGGGCTGTGGCAGGTCTCCGCGCAGCACCCGGTTCACGGCGAGCTCGGCGACCACCAGGTAGCTCGGGATACCGGCGAGGTGGAACATCAACGGCTCCCAGTGGAACCGGCCCTGCCGGGCTTCGGCGAGGTGATGTTCGACGGCGTCGAGATCGCGGTAGTGGACGTCGGCCCGCCTGCCGTCGATCGTCAGCCACGCCCCGCCGTTGAACACCCCGCCGCCCCAGGCGCCAATTTCGGAGATCTCGCCGTCCCAGCCGACGGCGCGCAGATCCGCCGGGTCGAAGCCGCCGCGGTAGTAGACGGCGAAATCCCAGTCGCTGTCGGGGGTGTGCGTGTTCTGCGCCCGCGATCCGCCGAGGGTGACGGCCCGCACGGCGGGCAGGGCCGCCAGGGTGTCGGCGACGTGGGCGAGGAAGGTTTCGTCAGTCATCGGATGACGGATTCTAAGGATGTTCCCGGGGGTGCGCGACGCGTTATTCGTTGGAGCCGCATCAGAATGAGATGTCCCCGTGGACGTCACGGGCTTGCACGACCTTGCCCGAAACGGTGCCCGAGACCGTGTTCACCACGCCGCCGGTCTCCGCTCGGTGCCCGGCCGTTCGATCCCATTCACGGCGAAGCCGTTCCGCGAACGCCGGGTCTTCGGCTTCGGCCGTGGACAACCGTGTCGCCAGCGCCCGGACTTCGGAGGAATCCTCTGCCGCGCCTTCCGCGGCTTCGAGCACCGCCGTCGCCTCCGGGTCGTCGGAGAATTTGTCCTTCACCAGCTTGTACAAGCCGATCACGGAACGGGCCGCGAGCGCGGCGGCGAGGGATATGAGGACCGGTTCTGGCATCGGATCGCTCCCCGTCGGTTCCGGTCGATCGCGGTCCTCGCCAGACTACCGCGACTCGGCCGCCCGGCGGTGATGGTGCCCGGACCGGAGTCCGGGCAACCCGTTGTGCGTCAGCAGTTCCACCAGTTTGCGACCGCTGCGAAAAGCGTGGGTACGGCATCCAGCGCAGCGAGAATCGTGGGAGTAAGCAACTTGCTCCTTGGGAAAGTGAAAAATGGGGCAGGGGCTGCCCGTCACCCCGACCCGACCGGCAGCGTCGGCAGGTTAGTGGATCTTGCTGCGCGGCCGCAAATCTCCCAAGCTACGGAAAGTTGGTTACTGACCAGTTCAGCATGCACTTTTAGTGGCGCATCGCCCGGTGGAACCGTGCATGGCGGCAAATATTCACTCTTTGCGGTGAGTCCGTCTACCTAAAGGGCGAGGAGGCGCCGGAAGGGCGACGGTGTCCTCGTCGCCCGACCTCGCGAGCGGCACGACCGGATCGGGGCCGTCGATCTCGGCGACGAGAGCGTCGAGTTTCGTCGCTTTCCGTTCCCTGCCGGTGTCCCGGTAGAGCTCGGCGGCCTGCCGCCACACCCACCGCGCGTCCTCACGGTTCCCGCGATCGGCCAGGATCCGCCCCAAGGCCACCAAGGCCCTGGCCCGCCCGTTGACATGGTTCGCCCGTTCGGCCAGTTCGATGGCGTGCTGGGCGTACCGCAACGCGTCCCGGTCTTGCCGCCGAGCGTGGGCGAGCTCGCCCATGACGGTGTACAGGCGCATCGCGGCCGTCAGACCGCGGACGTGTTCCAGAAGCTCATACGCGGGACGCTGGTGGGATTCCGCGGCGTCGAGTTGTCCGAGGGTCGTGAACAGGTCGACCAGCGCGGTGTGAGTGGCGACCGTGCCCGTCACGTCGTTCGCCTTCCGGCGAAGGTCGAGTGCCAGCCGGTAGTAGGGAAGGGCGTCGTAGTGAAGGTCGAGTTCGATGAGGGCGTCGCCGAGCCGGTGGGCGGCCACGGCGCGACGTTCCTGATCGCCGATGGACCCCGCGAGCCGCAGGCACTCCCGGTAGATGGTGACGGCCTCGGGAAGCCGGCCGGCGTACTGGTGCCTGCGGGCGACGTTCAGCATCACGGTCACCTCGCCCATCTCCATCCGATGCCGCCTGGCCAGCTCGAGTGCCTGGTTCAGGTACCGGTCCGCCAGGTCGTCCGCTCCGGTGATCAGGTGGATTTCGCCGAGGTCGTTGAGAGAAGACGCTTCCGCGTGGATGTTTCCGTCCGCGACCGCGGACGAGATGGCGACGGTCATCGTGCTGATGCCGTCTTCGTACAGCCCGTAGCGCTTCAGTGCGTCGATCAGGCAATGCGGTAGACGCCACCCATAGCCGTGCAGGCCTTCGTGTGCGGCATAGAAGATCGCCGATACGAGATTGGAGCGCTCGAGCAGGCTCCAGCGAAGAGCTTCAGACGCGTCGTCGAAACGGTGCGGGACGCAGCCCGGTTCGATGGCGGGCAACGGCGGTCCTTGCCGATGGGGGAAGGCGGTCCGCCGCGCCGCGTCCGCGCTGTGCAGGTAGTAGGACAGCATGCGGCGCTGAGCCGTCGCGAATTCTTGATCGTCCCGGACGAGGATGGCCGCGTAGCGGTGCAGGAGATCGTGGACGCGGTAGCGATCGATGTCGGCGGGCTGGAAGACGAGGTGGGCCGAAACGAGCGCGTCCAGTGCCCGCTGGGTCTCCAGACGGGTGGCGGCCGCCATCGCGCTCAGCGCTTCGACGCTGATCTCCGCCTCCGGGTGGATTCCCAGCAATCGGAAGACGCGGGCGCCGGCCGGGGTCAACGCCCGGTACGCCAACGAGAAGGCCGAGTTGAGACTCGCGTCCGTGCCGTCGCCGTCATCGCCGATGTGCAGCAGGATGTCGGGATCCCGCAGCTGCCGCACGAGGGTGGTCAAGGTCGTCCCGGCCCGGTTGGCGGCACGTTCGGCGATGAGGGTGAGGGCGAGCGGAAGCCCGTCCGCGATGCGCGCGAGCTGCGCGACGGCCTCCGGTTCCCGAGCTGTGCGCGCGCCGATGCGCCGGACCAGGAAATCGGTCGAGTCGGTCAACGGCAAGGTGGTGAGGGTGAGATTCCGGACGTCATGGCGGACCGAAAGCGCGGTGAGACGACGGCGTGAGGTGATCAAGACGACGCATTCGGCCAGCGCGGTGAGCAGCGGGCGGACATGTGCGCTGTCCGCCGCGTTGTCCAGGACGATCAGCATCGGGTGTTCGGCGAGAAGCGATCGCAGCTTGGTCTCGCGACCGGCCGGGCCGGTGATGAAGTTGACGGGATAGCCCAGAGCGTCGAGGAGGGTGTCTATCACCTCCGCGACGTCGACGCGCGGCGCGGTGCCGTCACCATGGAGGTCGATGAAGAAGGTGCCCAAGGCGTGCCGGGCACTGGTGCGGTGCGTCCATTTCACCGCGGTGGCGGTCTTGCCTACTCCGGCGGCCCCCACAAGGGCGATCACCGCGGGGCGCGGCGGGCCTTCGTTCGCTCCGGTGAGCTGGTCGAGAGACGTCAGGAGTCCTTCTCTGCCGGTGAAATCAGTGACGTCGCGGGGTAATCGGCGCAGCAGCAGTGGGACGTTCGGTTCACGACGTGGCGAGGGGAGCCAGGTGGCCGTGGGCGGTGGCTCGGGCTGAGGGAAGGAATCCTGGAAATGCCGGAGTTCCTCGGCGCCTTGGTGGTCGCCGTCGTCGAGGAGCTTCCTGCGGGCCGCGAGATAGTATTCGTTGGCATCGTTGTGGCGCCGCAGTTTGTGCAGCAGAGTCAGCCTGCGACGGGCGAGACTGACGATCAACCCGTGCTCGCGTTGGAGATCATTGAGCCTGCGAAGCGCGGGGTCGTACTTCTCCAGTCCGATGTACGCGTCGATCAGCAGGCCGTTAGCGGGTATCCACTCGTCGGAGACGACGGAATTACGCCAATTCTCCGCCCATTCCGTGTGCACTTCCGCCAAGGGAATGTCCCGCCAAAGCGGGAGAGCGCCTTCGAGCAGTGATCGTATTCGTTCGTGATCGTGTTCGCGCGCGGCTTGATGCGCCGAAGTGATCAGTTCGCTGAGTCGGAAGTAATCGATCGACTTACGATCGACACTGAGTTGGTAACCGCCCCCGGTGTTGTCGAGTCTCGCGTTCGTGTCGCTGTCCTGCAGGGTCGCGCGTACCCGGTTCGCGTACGTATGCAGTGTCGCACCGGGATTCTGAGGTCTTCGCTCCTCCGGCCATGCTTGCCGGACGAGCGTCTGGATGGGAATGTGCCGACCGGCCTGCGCGAGCAGCACGGCGAGGACGGCGTGTTCTTGTGCCCTTCCCCATTGCACGGTCAAACGGCCGTGCATCCGTACGATTGTCTGGCCGAGAAAACCGAGTGAAATGAGCTGCTCCACGGCGCCTCCCCTCCCAAGGTGTCACCGAAGTGACCGCGCTCCCATGGACGAGTTTCGCAGGTGAATCCGGATCTGGCCAGTTCGCAAGGGGTCTGACAGGCATCTGTCATGTCTCTGGCATCTCGTGAAAGGAGTGTGTTATTCCCGGAACAGGGGGGTGAACGACCGGGCCTCCACTCTTTTCCGCAGTGACGATGAATCGTTGAAACGAGTGGAGGCGGGAATGGCGGAACGACTACGAATTTCGTCGGTCGTGGGACGGGGGCGGTCATGACAGGGGGCTCTTGGGCGCGTGTGCCGGGAAGCAGGACGGCCGAGCGATGGCTTACGCGGACGGGTTGCCGCCGGGTGCTCGCGGTGGTGCCGCATATGACGGCCGGCACCCGCTTGGCGGACGTGCTGCCCTTGCTCGAGGCCGATCACCGGGTCCAAGTCGCCTTCACCATCCCCGACGGCCCCGACACCTGGCCCGGCGTCGATGAGTACCTGCGCCGTTCGGGCGGGCTCGTCCTGCCATGGCACCAGGCCCTGCGGATGCGGTTCGACCTGGCGCTCGCCGCCAGCTATGTGGACATAGACAAAGTGGATGCGCCGGTGATGGTGCTGCCCCATGGCACCGGGGGGATCCGGTCGCGGGTAAGCCCTCAGACGGTCGACGTGATCCCTGGACACCCCAGGGATCTGCTCGTGCGGGACGGCCGGGTGGTCCCGGAAGCGGTGGTGTTCGCCCACGAGGACGACGCTCAGAGGATGCGACGGGCCTTTCCCGAGGCCGCTTCGCGGGTCGTCGTCGCCGGCGACGTGTGTTACGACAGGATCCGGGCGAGCATGCCCTTACGGCTGCGCTACCGGGATGCGGCCGGCGTCGAAGCCCACCAGAAGCTGGTGATGGTCAGTTCGACCTGGTCACAGCATTCCCTGTTCGGCGGGAACCTGGATCTGATCACCCGGCTGGCCACGTGTCTGCCCCGCCATGAGTATCAGGTGATGGTCGCTCTGCACCCGCTGACGTGGTCGGCCCATGGAGCCCGGCAGGTTCGGGCGTGGCTCGCCGAGGCACTCGAAGCCGGTATCCGGCTCTTGCCACCGGACGAAGGCTGGCGGGCGGCGTTGGTCGCGTCGGACTGTGTGATCGGGGATCATGGCTCGGTGACGCAGTACGCGGCCGGGCTCGGAAGGCCGGTGCTCCTCAACCCCGGCTCCGCGCTCGACGTCCGCAAGGGAAGCCTCGCGGGCAGACTCTGGAAGGTCGCTCCGGTTCTCGACCCCGCCCGGCCCTTGCGTACCCAGGTGGAAGACCTCGTCGCCGCGTGTCCCCGGCGTCGCCTCGCCGCCATCGAGAAACGGATCACGTCGATGCCGGGAGGGGCGGGAGTCCGGCTCCGGGAGGAGATCTACCGGATTCTCGGGATTCGCGAGCCGGACCGTCCGGTTCGAGCCGCGCCGGTACCGTTGCTCACCCGAGAATCGCCGGGCATATGAGAGCACGGGCGTACGGCGCCGCCGTCGAGGTGTGGTGGACGGACGAATGCGGCCTTGCGGACCACGTGCTGGTGGCCTGGACGAGCCGGACGCCCGAAACCTGGCTGCGTCGCGCGGACCTTGTCCTCTGTCCGGCGGCTCCGGACGGCGCGTGGCGGTGCGCCGGCGACGTGCTGCGCGCGTTGCCCGGAGCCTCCGCGGTCATCGCCGGCGACTTGGTCCGGTTCCGGGATCACCGGTCCGTCCCCGGCCCGTTTCGGGCGGTGGTCGAACCCGGTATCGCCGGCTGGCACCGCTATTCCGACTGTGGTTCGGAAGAGCGTTCTGTTTCGCTGGCGATCGCCGCGATCCGGGATTCCACCCGGTGTGCTTTGAGATCTCTCGATTTGCGATAGATCTCCAGCGCTTGTCGAAGATGGACGCGGGCTGTGTGAGTGTCGCCCTCGCGCAGCCTGCTTTCCGCGAGGCTTTCGAGTGCTTCGGCGAAATAAGGATCCGCTCCAGAATGGTTCAATGCCGTCGCTGCTTCTTCCAATAGTCGAGAAGCATCGCCGATGCGCCCCAGAGTGAGATAGGAGGTGCCGATTCTCATCTGGGCTCGTGCGTGAAGAACGGTGTCGCCGATTGCCAGGGCTTCGGCGGCCGAGCGGTCCAGGTACCCGATCGCGTCTCGCATCCGGCCCAAGGCGGCACAAGCCTCTCCGATCCGCCTCAGATGCAGTGCCACACCCCGGCGTTGGCCCGCCTGTTCCGCGAGCCTTAAGGCGCGGGTGAAGCACTCCAGCGCGTTCTGGTGTCCTCCAGTGCTTTGGGCGACGACGCCGAGATGTTCCCACGCTGTCGCCTCGCCGCTGATGTCTTCGATCGTTTGCGCGGCTTTCAAGGAGGCCGAGAACTGTCTCCGTGCGTCCTCGTATCTCTCGGTGTTGAGGTAGGCGTAGCCGAGCTGGATGTGCATACGCGCTTCGGCGGCGGGGTCTTCGCAGTGCCGCGCGGCGTCCACGGCCCATTTGTGCGTCTTTTCCCAATGGTGGTAATGCTTGCGATAGAGGAAGAAGCCCCACAAGCCTTCGCAGAATTGCCAGACCTCATTCCACCAGCCATGGTCGACGGCCGCGCGCATGGTCGCGACGACGTTCGCTAGTTCCTGTTCCACCCAGTCCAGGGCGTCTCGTGTGCCGGAGAACTGAGACGACAGCTCTCGCACCTGCGCGTAGCGCGGGCTGAGCCGATGGCGATGCGGGATTATCACGAGGTCCGCCTCGACAACGTTGTCGAGGTACCAGTCGAGCATTCGCCGGAGCGCGCTCACCCGGGTCGCCTGGTCATCGACTCTGGCCGCCTGCTGGCGCGCGTGCACCCGGGCGAGGTCGTGGAACTGGAACCGATCGGGCCCGATGTCGGTCAGCAAGCTCGAGACGACCAGGGAATCCAAGGCATCCTCGGTCTCGAGCGCCGTCCGGTCGATCGCGGCCGAGGCGAGGCCGACGCCGAAGTCGCGACCGGGGTGGAGGCCGAGCAGCCGGTAAACGCGCGCCGTCTCCGTGTCCAGCTCTTCGGAGGAAAGATCGAAACTCGCCTGCACGATCGCTTCGTCGGCGATGCTCAAGGCCGACAGGCGCCGCTTTTCGTCGGCGAGGACCCCGACCAGGCGGGAAATCGGCCACCGCGGTCTCGTCGACAGCCGTGCGGCCGCCACACACAGGGCGATCGGCATACCGCCGCAGAGTGCGACCAGTTCCCGCGCGCGCTCGAGCTCGGTCGTGACGCGCTGAACTCCCACGGTTCTCTTGAGCAGGGTCAAGCCGGCGGCTTCGTCCAGCGGATCGACGACGAGTACTCGCGCGCCGTCCATGGTCAGAGCGCCGAGACGCCATCGGCTCGTCACGACGACGACGCTGTCCGGTGACGCCGGCAGCAGCGGGCGTACCTGTGCTGCTGAGTCCGCGTCGTCGGCGAGTACGGCGAACCTTTTTCCCGCGGTGACGGATCGATACATGGCAGCCTGTTCGGCGATCTCGGCGGGCACCTGCTCGGAGGGCACACCGAGAGCCCGGAGAAAGCCGCCGAGTACGTCGTCGGGAGTGGTCGGTCCATCGGCGCTGAAGGCGCCCAGGTTCACATAGAGCTGGCCATCGGGGAAGCGGTCGGCGTGATTCGTGATCCAGCGTGACGCGAGCGCTGTCTTCCCCATTCCGCCGGACCCGGTGATCACCGCCAAGGCCGGGCCTTGACGATGGTCGTCTTCCAGCAGCCTGGTGAGCGCGGTCAGCTCGCGTTCCCGGTCGGTGAACGACGCGGACACCGGAAGCAACTGTCGCGGCACGACCGGCTTCGCTCCCTGATGGAGGAAGACGTCGCCGTGAACGGCGCCGACCTGTACCGAGGTTCCGGAGACGTCTCCGGTTACTTTGTTCTCACGTCTATCGCCTGATTCCATGGTGAACAGCACCCCCTGCGCCGAGTCTGGTCACACGAGCCCCGTCGCGGTACCGCCCTCACGGCGAAGCTGCATGTGATGTTCGACTACAAATCGGCGCGGACCCGGCTCTGGCGGAGTTCTCAAAAGGGTAGATTCCCACCGGATCTTGCTTTCCGGAGAGACGCCACTCGAACGGTGTACGTAACTCTGGACTGCGAGAGCCTGCTCGCGGTCTTACCCTCGGAAGGTCGAGCCGCCGCACGAACGGGAGCCGCGAATGACCACGATCCCTGGACGACTTCGGGAGCCTTTGGCGCTTGTCCCGTTCCTGATCGCCGTGGCGGTGGCCGCGGTCGTCGGCGGGCTGGCCGCGGCGGACGCCCGAACTGTCTACAGTGGACTCGAACTGCCGCCGTTCGCCCCGCCCGCCTGGCTGTTCGGTCCGGTGTGGACGGTTCTGTACCTCGGGATCGCGGTGTCGGGCTGGCTGTACTGGAAATCCCGCGGCGACCGCGCGGGGCTGCTCTGGTACGCGGCACAACTGGTGCTGAACGCCGCTTGGACCCCGCTGTTCTTCGCCGCCGGGGCGTACACCGTCGCCCTGGTCGACATCGCCCTGCTCGACGTCGCCATCGCCGTCACCGCGCTGTACTTCCGCCGCACGTCCCGGGTTTCGGCCGCGTTGCTGCTGCCGTACCTCGCCTGGACGTTGTACGCGACGGCGCTCAACGCCGCGATCGTCGTCCTCAACTGACCCCGAGACCGATCCCGAGCGGCAGGGTGGCGGCGAGCCCCTTGGCATGCCTGCCGTCGAGACGTTCCAGGGTGAGTCCGCCCCGGCGCGCGGCGAGTTCCAGGTCCCGGACGGCGTGTTCCACCGCTTGAGCGCCTGCGGCGGCGACCCGGATCGCCGCGCTGACCTGGGGCTCCTTCTCGTCCGCGGTCCGGCGTGCGGTCACGGCGAGCGTCACGGCGGCCCGGGGCACGGCGGCGAGCAGGCGGTGTGAGAGCTGGGCCGCGGGCGCGGGTGACAGCGCGGCCCAGCCGTCGAGACGGAAGGTCGCCTGCGAGACCGGTCCGCTGTGCCAGAACCGCCATTCCTCGCGGATCCGTGCCCGTCCGGCGGTCACGTGCGACAGGGAGGCGAGGGTGCCGAGGACCTCGTTCTCGGCCAGCGCCCGGACCGGCAGGCCGTCGCGCCGGAGTTGCCGCCGCACGCGCCGGACCGTGTTCCCGAGTGCCTGCCGCATATCGGCGTCGCGGTGGACGTCGGCCGTGCGCAGCGCCTGCAGCGCGACCCAAGCGCGCGGTGGCCGCGAGCGATCCGCGCCGGCGTGGTGGATGACCTGCGCGGCGATGTCCACCACCTGTTCCCCGGTGGGCGGCAGCAGCGTCCGAGGCGACGGCATCGGCTGTTCGCGTGCGGCCGATTTCGGTTGCAGCACGGCGGTGATCCCGTCGGCGCGGCTGACCATGAACACCGTCTCGTCGCCGATCTCGCCGGTGGTCCCGACCGCTTCCGGCGACAGCAGGCCCAGCAGCGCCCGGCCCGCCTCGCCCGCGTTCCGCAGATCGCGGTCCCGGTCACGCACCAGATAGCCCGACGCCGAACCGAGCCATGCGTAGAGCCAGCGCCCGCGGACCCGGATCGCGGTCAGCGCCACGGCCGCCACGGCGACGGTGACCACCACGGCGGCCAACGGCCAGGGCCGGCCCGCGACCAGGACCAGCGCGACGAGGACGAGTTGCCAGCAGATGATCTGCAGCACCCCGATCCGGCCGGGACGGCGCTTCGCGGCCACTACCGGTGGGGCAGGCGGTGGTG
>NZ_JACBXD010000135.1 GCF_013870525.1 Amycolatopsis pittospori | reverse complement strand
CTGCGGCTGCCCGACACCTACGTCCTGGTGACCGTGCTGTGGGGCGCCGGTCTCGCGCTCGCCGTCGTGCTGGGCGTCCTCGGCTTCGCGGTGGCCGTGCCGCTGCGACGGCGCAGGCGGGGCATCCCGAAGATCGTCGCGCTGATGGAGATCGACAAGGCGCAGGAAGAGGAAGCCGCAAGCGCCTGGGCCCGGGCCTCGTGGGAGCGGAAGCATCTGCACCATCTCGCGCTCGCCGTCGCGCTGTCGATGGCGGCGGGCGGCGGCGCGCTCCTGGTGCTGCGCTTCGGTTTCGGGCATCTGCCCGGCTGGTTCACGACGCTGTCGGGGATCGGCGTGTTCGCGCTCGGCGCGATGGCGGCGGGTCTGCTGCGTGTCGTGTTCGCCGCCGCGACGACGCCCAAACGCAGCCGTCACCTCGGCGCGCTGGCCGATCTCGTGTGCTTCTGGCCGCGCGCGGCGCATCCGACCGTGCCGCCGAGTTACGCGCTCAAGGTCGTCCCCGAACTGGCGGACCGGGTCAAGGAACACCTCGCCGATCCGGGCACGCGGGTCGTGCTGTCCGGGTACAACCTCGGCAGTCTGCTCACCGTGCTCGCCGCGGCGCGCGTGCTCGCCGACCTCCCGCCGGAGGACCGCGAACGCGTCGGACTGCTGACGGCGGGCTCACCACTGCAATGGGGTTACCAGCGGGCCTTCCCCGCGATGCTGCCGCAAGCGCTGCTCGCCGACCTGTACGAGGATCTCGGCGGCCGCTGGCGGTCACTGTGCCGCGGCACGGACATCTTCGGCGGCGGCGTCACGACGTGGCGGCACCGTGTGGTGTCCGGGAAACTGCTCGGCGACGGCTACCTGACCGCCGGCGGGACCGGGCCGCTGGCGGCCGAAGCCGACGATCAGGGCGTCCTCGTCCTGGGCGGCGACCACTGGCTGCCCGACCCGATGCGCGGACCGACCGGACGGCACCGCTGGGCACCCGGCGTCCTCAAGCACACGGACTACGTCGTCGACGCCGAATGGGACAACGCCGTCGCGATGGCCGCGGGCCTCGGCCGCCCCCAGGCGTCCAACCCTTGGGGCGAACAGGGATCGCTGTTCGGCGACTTCCCGCAGATGCGCTGAAGGCCCCCTTCACGAGGAAGAGGGCCTTCAGGCATCAGCTAGCTTCAGTTGGTCTTGCGGCGCACGCGCAGCAGGACCAGGACGCCCGCACCGGCCAGGACCAGCAGGCCACCGGCCCACAGCAGCCAGGCGTTGTCGAAACCGGTGTCGGCGAGGCCGCCGCCGTTGCCACCGTTACCGCCGACGTTCGGGGCCGGGGCGGTGGTGCTGGTCGGGGTGTCCGACGGCTTCTCCGTGGTGGAGGTCGGAGCGGTCGTCGGCGGCTTGGCCGTCGAGGTCTTGGTCGGCTCGCTCGGCTTCGTCGGCTCGGTCGGCTTGGTCTTCTCGCCGCACGCGTACCACTTGTCGATGTTGGCCTTGCTGCCGTTGCGGTTCAGCGGGGCACGCAGCTCGGTCCACGGCGGGGTCTTGCCCAGCTTGCGCTTGCCAGGCTCGTAGACGTTGTAGCCGTCGTCGCCACCGAGGACGACGATCGCGGTCACCTTGACGCCCTCGCCGACCCCGGTGATGTCGAGCGTCCGCTGGCCCTTGCCGCCGGTGAACTTGAAGTCCGCGTCGGACAGGGCCTTGCCGCCCGCCCGGACCTCTTCACACTTGCTGATCTTGCCGGGGATGGGGGTGGGACGGTCGTCGTCGGAGTGGCAGGCCAGCGCCGAGCCGGCGGTGCCGAGCAGGGCGGCGGTCGCCAGTGCGAGGACGGTGGCGGCTGAGCGCACGCGGCGTCCGGTGATGATCTGCATTCAGAGCTCTCCTGTACCGATCGGGGGACAAACGAGCAAAGCGCGGTGCCTCTTCCGAGGGACGAAGGTCAACTCGCGGTGCTTCTACACGAGTCCCGTTCACCCGTCAGGGGGAAGCAAGAGTCCGGACGGTATCGCACACGGATTTCACACCGAAACCGGGTACCCCCATCGGTACACACAAGCGCGGCCCACCATCCACAAAGGAATGGTGGGCCGCCGAAACGAGAATGATCAGTCCGATACGGACGTCGTCTCCTCGTCCTTCTTCTGTTTGCCGAGCAGCGAATGACGACGGCTGTAGGCGAAGTAGACGACGACGCCCAGCGCCATCCACGCCAGGAACCGCAGCCAGGTCAGCACGGTCAGGTTCAGCATCAGCCAGACGCAGGCGATGATCGCCAGGATCGGGATCACCGGAACCCACGGAACCCGGAAAGCACGGGGCAAATCGGGCCTCGTCTTGCGAAGCACCAGAACACCCGCGGAGACCAGAACGAAAGCGAAAAGCGTCCCGACGTTGACCATTTCTTCGAGCTTGTCGGCCGGGAAGAAGGTCGCCGCGACCGCGACGAGACCGCCGACGACGATCGTCGCCCGCTTCGGCGTGCCGTTCTCCCCGGTCTTCGCGAGACCGCGCGGCATCAAGCCGTCACGCGACATCGCGAAGATGATCCGGATCTGGCCCAGCATCAGCACCATGACGACGGTCGTCAGACCGGCCAGGGCACCGACGGAGATGATGTTGGCCGCCCAGTCGACTCCGTTGGCCGCGAACGCGGACGCGAGCGTCTTCTTTTCGCCGTCGCCCGCCGAAGTGGCGAGATCCTTGTAGTTCACCATGCCGACGACCACGAGCGAGACCGCGACGTAAAGCACCGTGACGATGGCGAGAGAGCCGAAGATGCCCCGGGGCACGGCCTTCTGCGGGTTGCGGGTCTCCTCCGCGGTGGTCGCGACGATGTCGAAACCGATGAACGCGAAGAACACCAGCGACGCCGCGGCCAGCAGACCGAAGACGCCGAACGAGCTGCTGCCGCCACCCGCGATCACGGAGAACAGCGACTGGTCGACCCCGGTGGACGCCGACTCCCCGGCCGACTGCGCCTCCGGGACGAACGGGGTGTAGTTCGACCCCTTGATGTAGAAGATGCCGAGCACGATCACGAAGAGCACCACCGCGACCTTGATCCCGGTGATCACCATGGAGAACCGCGACGACAGCTTCGTGCCGACGGCGAGCAGCGTGGCCAGCACGAGCACGACCAGCAGAGCGCCCCAGTCGACCGGGACGGGCCCGATCTCGAACGTCGTCTTCGTGCCCTTGCCGAAAATGTAGGAGAGCACGGTCTCCAGATAGGCGGACCAGCCCTTCGACACCGCGGCCGCGCCGACCGCGAGTTCCAGGATCAGGTCCCAGCCGATGATCCACGCCATGAACTCGCCGAACGTGGCGTAGGAGAACGTGTACGCGCTCCCGGCCACCGGGACGGTCGACGCGAATTCCGCGTAACAGAGGGCCGCGAGCGCACAGGCGATGGCCGCGAACACGAACGCGAGCGAGACCGACGGCCCCGCGAAGTCACCGGCCGTACGCGCGGTGAGCGTGAAGATCCCGGCGCCGATGACGACGGCGACACCGAAGACGGTCAGATCCCACGCGCTCAGGTTCCGCCTGAGCTTGGTCCCCGGTTCGTCGGTGTCCGCGATGGACTGCTCGATGGATTTCGTACGCCACAGACCGTTTCCGGGCACCCTTGACCTCCTACACCTGACTGCGGTTCAACGGACCCTATCTCTAGGCGGTAACGGCAGCGCGGTGGGAGAGCAACGAAGTACGCGGTGGTCGCGACGGTAATCGGCGGAGTACGGACAGTTGCTCCGAACGGCGTCCGCGGGCTGCTCTCGGGGAGGTCTGCCGACGTCCACGCACTCCCGGCACCCCACCCCCCACACACGCAATGAACGGGCCGTTCCTTGCAAATTTTGCAAGGAACGGCCCGTTCATTGCACGCCTCTGGGTCCCGAGAGTGCCCAACGGGGCTCAGGCCAGCGAGCGATCCAGGTCCGGCTCAAGGTAGATCAGCGTCGCCGTAGGAACCTTCGCCCGCACGCGCGCTTCGGCGTCGTCGATGGCCTGGGCGACATCGGCCGTCTCCAGCCCGGGCACCAGCGCGAGCTTAGCGGCGACCAGCATCTCGTCCGGGCCGATGTACAGGGTGCGGATGTGGATGACCCGCTCGACCTTGCCCGCGGCGAGTTCGTCGACGATAGTGTCGAGGTCCGGTTCGGAGGCGCCCTCACCGATCAGCAGGCTCTTCATCTCGATGATCAGGATGACCGCGATGATGCCGAGCAGCAGACCGATGGTGACGGTGCCGATGCCGTCCCACACCGGGTCGCCGGTGATGACCGAAAGCCCGACGCCGGCGAGCGCGAACACGAGGCCGAGCAAAGCGCCCGCGTCCTCCAGCAGCACCACCGGTAGTTCGGGGGTCTTGGCCTGGCGGATGAACGCCCACCAGCCCGCGTCGCCCTTGATCTTCTTCGACTCCTGGATGGCGGTGTAGAAGCTGTAGGACTCCAGTCCGATCGCGACCACCAGGATGCCGACCGCGACCAGCGGCGAGGTCAGGGCCTCGGGCTCGCTGATCTTGTGGATGCCCTCGTACAGCGCGAACACCGAGCCGAGGCTGAAGAGCATCAGCGCGACGATGAACGAGTAGAAGTACCGGTCGCGCCCGAAGCCGAACGGGTGGGTGCGGGTCGCCTTGCGCTGCGAGGTCTTCTGACCCAGCAGCAGGAGGCCCTGGTTCGAGGTGTCCGCCAGCGAGTGCACGGACTCTGCGAGCATCGAGGACGACCCCGTGATGAGGAAGCCGGTGAATTTCGCGGCCGCGATTCCGGCGTTCGCCACGAGCGCGGCGATGATCGCCTTGGTTCCGCCACCTGCAGACACGTGCAACTCCCCAAATGGTGTCCCGATATGCCGGGTTCGAAGGCTAGCAGTGCAGATGAGCCCCGTGGCGCGGGGCAGGACAGGTCACAGAATTGTCGGAACCCCTCGCTAGTCTCGCCCCTCTCATGACCTGGGGAGGTGCCCGTGCCGCGATTCGGCGTGCTCGGACCGTTGACGATCGAGAGCCCGCCCGGAGGCCGGACGACACCGCGCGGCGATCACCAGCGTGCCCTGCTGGCCGTGCTCCTGCTCAACGCGAACGCGTCCGTCTCGGTCGATGCCCTGGTCGAGACGCTCTGGCCGGAGACGCCGCCGAAGTCGTACACGTCGAATCTGCATACGTACGTCTCCCGTCTGCGCGCGCGGATCGAAGGCCTGCGGATCGAGCGTGATCCGCACGGCTACCGGCTGCTGGTCGAACCGGGCGACCTCGATCTGCTGACCTTCCGCGAGGCCGTGACGGCCGGGAAGGCGGCGGCGCGGGCGGGTGATCCGGCCACGACCGCGGGGCACTACCGCCGCGCGCTCGCCCAGTGGCGTGGGCCGGTCCTTTCCGGACTGCACGTCCCCCGGCTCGACGCGGACATCGCCCGGCTCGAATCCGAACGCCTCGCCGCCTTCGAGGACTGTGTGGACGCCGAGCTGTCAGACGGCAGGCACGGGGAACTGACCGGCGAGCTGCAGGCGATGATCACCGAGCATCCGCTGCGCGAACGGCTGGCCGCCCAGCTGATGATCGCGCTGCACCGCGCCGGGCGGCAGGCCGATTCCCTGGGTGTCTACCGCGATCTGCGCACCACGCTGGTCGAGGAGCTCGGCGTGGAACCCGGCGCCGAGGTCCGCCGCGTGCACGCCACCGTGCTGCGCGGCGAGGATCCGGCGCCGAGCATCAGCACGCCGTCGGTCTTCCCGCTCTGCCAGTTGCCCCCGGACATCGCGGACTTCGCCGGCCGCGAGGGCGAGATCGCGGAACTGTCCGGTCTCCTCGGCGACGACACCGGCGTCCCGGTCGCGGTGATCACCGGCGAACCCGGCGCCGGGAAGTCCACCCTCGCGGTCAGCACCGCGCACCGGCTCCGGCGGTCCTTCCCGGACGGCCAGCTGTTCGTCCCGCTGGCCGGCGCGTCCGATCCGCGCGACCTCGCCGACGTCCTCGGCGATCTGCTGCGCGCGCTGGGCGTCACCGGTCCGGCGATCCCGGACGACGTCGAGGCGCGGGCGGCGGTCTATCGCGGCCGTCTGGCCGACAGGCGTGTCCTCGTGGTGCTCGACGACGCCGCGGGCCCCGATCAGGTCCGCGCGCTGCTGCCGGGAACGCCGGGCAGCGCCGTCCTCATCACCAGCCGCCAGCGGCTTTCCGGGCTCGCCGGGGCGGATCGTCTCCACCTCGCCCCGCTGTCCGGCGACGAGGCGCTGACGTTGCTGGAACGCCTCGCCGGGCCGGATCGGGTCGGCGCCGAACGCGCGGACGCGGAACGGATCGCCGCCGCCTGCGGGAATCTCCCCCTCGCCTTGCGGATCGCCGGGAGCAGGCTCGCCATGCGGCCGGGTCTCGCCCTCGGGAAACTCGCCGCGAAACTGGAGGACGAGGTCTCGCGCCTCGACGAACTGCGCGTCAGCGATCTGCAGGTCCGCGGCAGCATCGCGTTGAGCTATCAGGCGTTGAGCCCGGCCGCGCGGCGTGCGTTCCGCTTGATCGGCCGCTGTCGCACACTCGACCTCCCGTCTTGGGCGGTGTCGACGCTGATCGACGACGAAAACGCCGACGAGGCCGTCGACGAACTCGTCGAGGCCAGCCTCCTCGAAGCCACCGGACTGGATCCGACCGGCGAGCAACGGTTCCGCGTGCACGACCTCGTGCGCGTATTCGCCACCGAACTCGGTCGCGAACTGGAGCCCCTCGGAGAGCGGGTGTCCACCGTCGCGAAGGTGTCGGACGCGGCGCTGTGCCTCGCCGACACGGCGGCCCGGCGCCTGCCCAGGACGGTGCCGATGCCGTTGTCGGATCAGGATGTTCCCGTACAGCCGCTGCCCGCCGAACTGGTCGAGCGGCTGCTGCGCGATCCCGGCACGTGGTTCTCCGTGGAGCGGGCCAATCTGGTCACCGCGGTCTCGTCGCTGTGCTCCGTAGGCTGGCGGCGGAAAGCCTTGCGGATACTGGAAAGGCTGAGCGCTTACCTCTATCTGCACAGTCACTACACCGACATGCGGACGGCGTTCGAAACCCTGCGTGACGCCGCCCGAGAGGCGGGCGACAGGCATATCGTGGTCATCGCCGAGGCGAATCTGACGGTGCTGCTGCACGCTCGCGGCGAGTACGAACGCGCCGTCGAGGGGTACCGCGAATGTTCGAAGGAATTGGCGGCGCTCGGTGACAGTTCCGCGCAGGCGTGGGTGGAGACCAACCTGGCGCACTGCCTGGTCGGACTCGGCCGGGCCGGGGAATCCTTGCATGCCGCCACCCAGGCCCGCGAACTGTCCACTGTGGAGGAATCGGGGCCGGGGAGCTATGCGCGGCGGGCGGAATCCGCGGCGTTGCACCGGCTCGGCAAGGTCTCCGAAGCTCTGAAGATCGACCGTCGGATCCTCGCCAAGGCAAGGGAATCCGGTGACGATCGTCAGCTGGGTGTCGCCCTGCAAGGACTTTCGTGGTCGCTGATGCTCGACGGTCGCCTGGATCAGGCGTTGGAGACGATCGAGGAATCGGTCCGGGTGTTGCGCCGCACCACGGCGAAGTCCTCACTGGCGAAGTCGTTGCGCACGCAGGGCGCGATCCTCGCGGGGGCGGGCGAACGCGCCGGCGCGGTGAAGGCCTACGAGAACGCGCGGCGGTTGGCGGGCGCGCTCGAAGAACGGCCGCGGGAACTTTCGTGCACCCGCGCGATCGCGGCGAGCTGGATCGGGGACGGCCGGGCCGACCGCGCGATCCCCGTACTGCGCGAATGTCTCGACGAATTCCGTGCCATGGGCGGGAAACCCGCGACAGGCCTCACCCTGCACGTGCTGCGCAGGGCGTACGAAGCCGTCGGTGAAACAAAAGCGGCCGAGGCGGCGGGTGAAGAGGCGAAACGATTGGAAGTCCCCCACGACGCCAACGCTTCGACCCTCGTCCGGTTGCTGTTGTCGCTCACCGAACCCGCCCCGGCCTGACCGGATGGTGCCCGACCCCTCAGACGAGCACCATCCGGAAATCCCTGTGCGGTGAGAACCAGGCCAGTGTGATCACCAGCAGTTCGTCGACGACGGCGTCACGCGCGGACGGCGAAGCTGGCTCGATACGCGGGATCGCCATCGCGTTGATGAGACCGGCGACGGTGAGCATCACGCGTGCGGGCTGCGCGCCCGTGACCACCAGAGCGGCGGCGAGCAGGGTTCCGGGGTGCACGGAAACCGGTGCCCGACAAGCGCGGCCGCTCGCCACGTCGGGAGGGGAAGTCACTGCGGGGTTCTCCTTGGCCATCGACATCCGGGACGAGCCGACGACAATCGCCGGGTCACCCGTTAGGACGATGTTCGCGGAACCCGCCACACGGAACGCACACACTTCGGCCAAGCCCAGAACGCGTTTAGTCCTCTGGATGCGGTACTTGCGCGTGCAAGTACCGCATCCAGAGGACTAAACGCGAGTATTCAGGGGGCTAGCAGGTACCGGCGGTGGCCCGGAAGACCTGGGTGCGCTCGCCGGAAAGCGGCCGGACGCGGACGGCGGGGTCGGCGGCGGGCAGCCACACCGACTGACCGCGGCGCAGTTCGACCTGTTCGCCGTCGTCGGCGGTCACCAGCAGGCTGCCCGCGGTGCACAGCAGGATCTGCGGCCCGACGTCGTGGACGGCGATCTCGCCGTCGTCACCGGCTTCCCACTCGATCCGCGACAACTCGAACTCCGGCGCGTCGGTGCGGTACACCGACATCCGCGCCTCCGGGTCGCCGCTCTGGACCGGCATCTCGCCGCACGCGAAGTCGACGACTCGCAGCAACTCCGGCACATCGACGTGCTTGGGCGTGAGCCCGCAGCGCAGGATGTTGTCCGAGTTCGCGAGGATCTCGACGGCGGTGCCGTGCAGGTAGAGGTGCAGGTTCCCGGCGGGCAGGTAGATCGCCTCGCCCGCGCTGAGCGTGAGACGATTGAGCAGCAGCGCCGCGAGCACACCCGCGTCGCGCGGATGCGACTCGCCGAGTTCCAGGATGGTGCGGCATTCGACGTCGAACTCGCCGCGTTCCTGGACGTGCTTCACGCACGAATCGAGAACTTCGGGCAGCAGTTCGTCGAGCGCGGCCTGCGGCAGGGTGATCCAGGTGGTGAACAGCGCGCGCAGTCCGGCCGGATCCGGCTGGGCCTCCAGCAGCACCGCGTACTTCGCCAGCCCCGGCGTCTCGATCGCCTTCAGCAGCGAGATGGTGCGCTCCGGGTCACGGAAACCGGCCAGCGCGTGGAACTCCGTCAACGCGCAGACGAGTTCCGGTTTCGCCGTCGGATCCGGGTAGTTGCGGTTCGACGCGTCGCGCGGGATCCCCGCCGACTCCTCGCGCGCGTACCCCTCCGCCGCCTGCGCGGCCGACGGGTGCGCCTGCATCGAGAGCGGCTCTTCGGCGGCGAGGATCTTCAGCAGGAACGGCAGCCTGCCGCCCCAGCGGTCGGCGCAGCTCGTGCCGAGCTGACCGACCGGGTCGCTTTCGACGAGCTCCAGCAGGCTCCGCTCGGTGCCGTCCGGGCCGATCACGTGGGACGGGTCGCCCGGGTGGGCACCCATCCACAGTTCCGCCTCCGGGTGCGGCGCCGGAACCGGACGCCCCAGCAGCTCGGGGATCGTCGTTCTCGACCCCCACGCGTAGGGCCGCACGGCATTGCGCAGCAGCTCCACTGTCACCTCAACTCCTCGCCGGGCACGGGTGGTGCCGGCCCTCATTTCCTAACGTCGCGCGCGGGGCTCACGCCGTTGCAGGCGTGTACCTCCCGGCGCCGCCGATGCTGCCCACGGCCAGCCCCAGATAGACCGCGGCCAGCTCGAAGCGCAGCGCGAGAACGGCCGCACGCACGATCTCGTCCGCTTCGATCTCTTCGGCCGGGGCGATCACATCCGCACCGGGCAGCAGGTCTTCCGCCTGGTAGCGGGCCGCCTCCGTGGCCGGCCCCGTCCGAACCGAGAGGAGCAACACCCTCGGCGCGACGCCGACCCCCTCCTCCGGGTCCGCGAAGATATCGCGCTCCACGCCCCCGGACAATGCCGCACGCCGCAAAGCGGGCCTGGCCAGCGCCTGGCGATAGTCCTCTACGTCACAGACGACCGCGGCGTGCGCGGCGAAGGCGTGGGCCGCGTGTTCGCCGACGGCGACCGCGACCGGGTCCAGCCCCCACAGGAGCGGCTGGCGTTCGGCGAGCCGCAGCGCCATCGCCTTGGCCGGGTTCGCGAACGAGTCCCTGGCCAGGTAGTCCTTCTCGGCTTCCGCGTCGAGCTGGTCGGCGAGTTTCTCCAGGTCGGCCACCAGCAGACCGAGGGCGTTCGCGGTGAGCAGCGCCGCGGCGAGGCCGCGCGGGAAGGCCATCTCCGGCGGTACCGGAAGCCTGGGCGCGAGGATCAGCCCCTTGCCCGCGACGGCGGCCGCGACCGGCCCCTCGCCGGGTGCTGACAGCACGACAGTCGCGCCGAACCGGGCGGCCCGCTCCAACGAAGCGGCCAGCTCGCGGTCACCGGCGTCGTCGGTGTGCGCGAAGACGACGTCGAGCGCGCCGATCCAGCTGGGCACGACCTCGGCGACGACCACGGGCACCGGGCACGACGGGGTCAGCAGCGCGGCGACCAGCCGGGTCAGCGTCCGGCTCACGCCGGGCCGGTCGATCAGCACGAGCGAACGCGGGCGTCCGACGTCCAGCCGGTCGCTCAGTTCGAGTTCGGCCGCGGCCTCGGCGGTCGCCCGGACCTGGGCGCCCGCCATCGCGGCGGCACGGAGGAGTCCCGCGCTGTCGGCTTCGGCCAGCCGCGCGGGATCGTCGAGCAGGGAATCGTCAGGGACCGTCGGCATGTGCGCCATCCGGGGTCGTCGGCTCGGTGGCTTCGTCCAGCAACAATACCGGGATTCCATCACGGACCGGATACACTCGACCACATTCCGTGCAGGTCAGCGCGTCGGCCTCCGGGTCCGCCGGCGTCCCCGTCCGCAGCGGTGCGTGATCGGGGGACGGGCAGGCCAGGATCTCCAGCAACTGTGCGTCAAGCGTGACGGCCATGCTTACTCCCTACCTGTGGGACATCTCTATGTGTGTTTTCACGACACATTCGTTACCCACGGACTATCGCCAGTACGTCTTCGGTCAGCGCCCGCACGGCCTCGGCGTCGGCGGCCTCGACGTTCAGGCGGAGCAAGGGCTCGGTGTTGGACGGGCGCAGGTTGAACCAGCCGCCGCCGGGGAGCTGGACGGTGAGGCCGTCGAGCTCGTCGATCTCGACGCCGTCGCGCGCGGCGAAGGCGTCCTTGACCGCGAGCATGCGGGCGACCTGGTCGTCGACGGTCGAGTTGATCTCGCCGGAGGCCGCGTAGCGCGAGTACTCCGCGGTCAGCTCGGACAGCGGGCCCGACTGCTCGCCGAGGGCGGCGAGGACGTGCAGCGCGGCCAGCATGCCGGTGTCGGCGCGCCAGAAGTCGCGGAAGTAGTAGTGAGCGGAGTGCTCCCCGCCGAAGATCGCGCCGGTCCTGGCCATCTCGCCCTTGATGAACGAGTGCCCGACCCGGGTGCGCACCGGCTTGCCGCCGTGCTCGGCGACGATCTCCGGGACACCCTTGGACGTGATCAGGTTGTGGATGATGGTGCCGCCCGGCTCCTTCTCCAGCTCACGGATCGCGACCAGGGCGGTGATGGCGCTCGGTGACACCGGCTCGCCGCGCTCGTCGACGACGAAGCAGCGGTCCGCGTCGCCGTCGAAGGCCAGGCCCGCGTCGGCGCCTTCCTCGCGCACCTTCGCCTGGAGGTCGACGATGTTCTTCGGGTCGAGCGGGTTGGCCTCGTGGTTCGGGAAGTTGCCGTCGAGTTCGAAGTACATCGGCACGACGTCGATGGGCAGGCCCGCGAAGACCGTCGGGACGGTGTAGCCGCCCATGCCGTTGCCGGCGTCGACGACGACCTTCAGCGGACGGCTGCCCGACAGGTCGACGAGCTTGCGCAGGTAAGCCGCGTAGTCGGCGAGGACGTCCTTCTCGGTCACGGAGCCGCGCTGGCCGACGAAGCCGGGTACGCCCTGCTCGACGGTGTCGCGGATCTCCGCGAGACCGGAGTCCTGCCCGACCGGGGCCGCGCCGGAACGGCACAGCTTGATGCCGTTGTACTTCGCCGGGTTGTGGCTGGCGGTGAACATGGCGCCGGGCAGGTTCAGCGAGCCGGACGCGAAGTAGAGCTGGTCGGTGCTGGCGAGGCCGATCGAAACGACGTCGAGGCCCTGCGAGGTCACGCCGTCGGCGAACGCGGCGGACAGCTCCGGGGAGGAGTCGCGCATGTCGTGGCCGATGACCACGGAGTCCGACTCGGCTTTGATCAACAGCGCGAATGCCGAGCCGAGGTCCCGTACGAGGTCCGCGTTCAGCTGTTCTCCGACAACGCCGCGAATGTCGTAGGCCTTCACGATGCCCGAAAGGTCTGGCACGCCTGCTCCCCGCCGATAGTCTCGTTACAACGCCCTCTGGCGCGCTCGAAAGCCTACCGGCGAGCCCTTGCCTCAGGCTCGGCCGGGCAGGACGCGCAGGTGGCCGCGCCTGCCGGAGGGTCCCTCGGGTTCGGGGTCGGGCGCGGGCTTGTCCGAGCGGCCCGCTTCGCGCACGGCCTCGGCCAGCGCGGTCAGCTCGTCGGCGGACGGGTCGGGGGCGACGAAGGCCCCTTCGTGCCGGACGACTTCCCAGCCCTTGGGCACGGTGAGGCGGAGGGCGTGGGCTTCGCAGAGGTCATAGGAGTGCGGCTCGCTCGCGGTGGCCAGAGGGCCCACTACGGCTGTCGAGTCACTGTAGGCATACGTGAGCGTGGCGACAGCGGGTTCGAGACAACCCGTTCGCGAACACTTTCGTACGCTCCGCACGATCGAGAACGATAGCGCGTCCTCGGCCAGGTGTACCGGCGACACGCGCTTCGACTCGCCGAGCGCGTACCCTTCGGATCGTGGCGACGGCTCGTGATTCCCGACAGCGACGGCGGATGCGCCGGGACCGGCACGGCCGGGGCCTGCGCGGAGCGCTGTATCCGTCGACCCTTCCCGCCGCCGCTAGCAGGGCGGAAAGGTTCGACGCACTGGTTTTGGACGCGCTCGAACCCATCGAAGCGCGGTGGCGGCACGAGCTGACGAAGCTCGACGTCGCCGTCGACGACGTCCCCGAAGTTCGCTCGGATGGCGCACCGACCGGAGTGGACGGCGTGTTGCACGACGGCGCCGTGCCGCTCTCGCGGCTCGTCCCCGCCGGCGTCGACCGAGCCGGCCTCCCGACGCGGGCTCGGATCGTCCTCTACCGCCGCCCCCTCGAAGCACGCGCGAAGGACCCCGGCGAACTCGCCGAACTCGTCCACGACGTCCTCGTCGAACAGGTCGCCGGCTACCTCGGCGTCGAACCCGACGTCATCGAAGGCGAATAACCCCGCGTGCACTCTCGCCCCAGCCCAGCCCCCGCCCTTCCCCGGGGGGCGTCCCCAGCCCAGTCTATCGCGAGGCACCGTCGGGACCTGCGAAAACAGGGCCGGAGGGCGAAGTTGTCCACAAGGTGAAGGGGCTGTGGACAACTCCGGCGTCACTGGTGGCTCGGAGGGTTCCCCATGGCGCGTTCAGCACGCGAGTGACCCCACGACATTGGGAACCTCAGCGCCGGCCAAGGATCCCTGACTGTCCTGAAGGCCTCCTTTGAGACGTTGAACGTCTCAAAGGAGGCCTGCAGGACAGCGAACGTCACTCTCAAGAAACTGAAGGCCGCCGCCGCGTAGGAACAGCGGTCAGCAACGTGAACAGCACAGCGGCCACCTGACCCAGCAGCAGCAAGTTCCGCGTGGTGCCCTGGTGCTCGATCACGACCTCCGAAGGTTCCGGCGGCACCGAGACGGCCACCTGGTGACCCCAGGCGCGCACGATCGGCACGGCCTTGCCGTTCACGCTCGCCTGCCAGCCCGCTTCGAACTCCGCGGCCAGCACGAGCAGCCGTCCGGTCGGGCCTTCCGAAACGCGCACCCGCACGTCCGGCAGTCCGGCCTGCACCGGCGCCACCCCGGGCGACGCGCCCGGCGCGCCCTTCCCGGTCACGGCGGCCTGCGCGAGTTCCGGCGAGATCAACGCCACTTGGCCACCGGCGGGGAGCAGGCGAAGCACCGCGCGGCCGTCCGAGGTCGGCGCCGCCGGAGCGACCAGGTCCCGTGCGAGTTCGACGTACACGCCGCCGTCGACACCACTGGGCAGCACGACATACAGCGCACCGGAGGCGGTCGCCGCCGCGAAGGCCTGCTTGACCGCGTCCGGCGAGCCCTGCAGGAGGTCTCGGCGCCACGAAGCGAGCCGATCGGCGCTGCCGGGTGTCGGCGCGAGTTCGTCGTCGCCGTAGGACGGCAACCGCCCGCCCGTCTGCCGCACCGGCTCGCCCGGACCACCCACGACCAGCACCGAGCGACCGGCCAGGTCCTCGGCGACGAGCGCGGGACGCGCGCCCGAGCGCAGCGGGCCTTCCCGCCCGGCGACGACGG
>NZ_JACBXD010000134.1 GCF_013870525.1 Amycolatopsis pittospori | reverse complement strand
TTTTCCGACGTTCTTCAGAGCTCGATGCCGAGCAGCGCGTCGACGGCGTTCCGGATCAGCCCCGGAGCCGCCAGGTCGGTGCCCGAACGGTTCAAGGCCTGCTCGACCCAGGCGTCCACGGCGGCGAGCGCCTTGGGGGTGTCGAGGTCGTCGGTCAGGTGGTCGCGGAGCCGGGCGACGGTGTCCTCGGCGGCCGGGCCGGTGCCGAGCGAGACGGCGTCACGCCACCGGGCGAGCCGGTCTTCCGCGTCCGCGTGCAGTTGCGCGGTCCACGGCCGGTCCGAGCGGTAGTGGCCGGCGAACAACGCGAGCCGGATCGCGCCCGGATCGACCTTGTCGGCGCGCAGCCGCGAGACGAACACGAGGTTCCCGCGCGACTTCGACATCTTCTCGCCGTCGAGGCCGATCATCCCGGCGTGCACGTAATGGCGCGCGAACGGCCGGTCCCCCGCGACGGCCTCCGCGTGCGCGGCGCTGTACTCGTGGTGCGGGAAGATCAGGTCGGAACCGCCGCCCTGGACGTCGAAGCCGAGGCCGAGGCGGTTGACCGCGATCGCGCTGCACTCGATGTGCCAGCCGGGGCGGCCCTCCCCCAGTTCGGACTCCCACGACGGCTCACCCGGCCGCGCCATCCGCCACAGCAGCGCGTCGAGCGGGTGCTGCTTACCGGGCCGGTCCGGGTCGCCGCCGCGTTCGGCGAAGTACTTCGCCATGGTCTCGGCGTCGTAGTTCGACTCGGATCCGAAGTGACCGGTCGCGTTGTGGTCGAAGTAGATGTCCGGGTACTCGGCGTCGTCGGCGCGGTACGCGCTGCCGTTCGCCAGCAGTTTGGCGATGACCTCGACGATCTCGGGAATGCTCTCCACCGCGCCGACGAACTGCCGCGGCGGCAGCACCCGCAGCGCGGTCATGTCCTCACGGAACAGCGCGGTCTCGCGCATGCCCAGCACGACCCAGTCGTCCTTGTCCCGCTCGGCGCGCTCCAGCAGGGGCTCGTCGATGTCCGTCACGTTCTGCACGTAGTGGACGTCGTGCCCGGCGTCGCGCCACAGGCGGTTCACCAGGTCGAACGTCAGGTACGTGGCGGCGTGACCCAGGTGGGTGGCGTCATACGGCGTGATGCCGCAGACGTACATCCGGGCGGTGGACCCGGGCGCCGTGGGGCGGATCTGCCCCGTCGCCGTGTCGTGAAGCCGCAGCGGACGGGGGGTGCCGGGGATACGGGGCACGTCGACCGATGACCAAGTCTGCATACCCCGACTGTAAGCGGAGCAGCCGCGCCGTTCCCGTCCGGTGGGAAGAGAACACGGCCGGAGTAACCGAACTCGCTATTTCGCGGCCCGGTCGGCGTTGGCGTGGACGGCGTCCCGGATGTATTCGCCGAGGCCCGGACGCTGGTCCGGCTCCCGCACCAGAAAGCCCAGCTGGACCGGTTCGGCGGCATACAGGTCGGCGATCCCGCGGTGCACCGGATGCGCGCAGTCGCCCATGAACGCGGCCATCATCAGGCGGTGCTCCTCGGCGAGGTCCATCGCCGGGACGCTGTCGGCGGATGCGCCGGAGTCGACGACGTCGAGCAGCCGCCGCACCCAGTCCTGGCGAACCTTCTCCGCCTCGATCCATTCCTCCTTGGACAGAGGCACGGCCGCGGCCCGCCACTGCGGGGTGTCGCCCCACCGCCGGACGACCTCCTCGGCGTAGCCCTCGGGCTCACTGAACTCGCCGAAGACCTCGAACCTCTCCTCCGGGGTCAGCGCGGCGCCGACCTCCTTCGCCTGGATCACCCGGTCGACGGATTCGGCCATCCTCGTCAGCTCGCCGATCCGCTCGGTCAGCAGCGCCCGCTGCCGTCGGAGGTGTTCGAGCGCGTCCAGTTGCGGGTCGTCGACGATCTTCGCGATCGCGTCGAGGCCGAGCCCGAGTTCACGGTAGAACAGGATGCGCTGCAGGCGATCGAGGTCGTCTTCGCTGTAGCTGCGGTAGCCCGCGCCGGTCCGCCGGCTCGGCGACAGCAGGCCGATCTCGTCGTAGTGGTGCAGCGTGCGCACGGTGACGCCCGACAACGCCGCGACCTTCCCCACCGGATACCCCATCGGCCCAGCGTAGGCGACGTGCCCTTCGTAACCCGGCGGGTGGCCGGTGCCGGGATGGCACGTTGCGAAAGCCACTTTCGCAACCTTCGACGTTGCGAAAGTGGCTTTCGCAACACCCGCGAGAGCGGAGGCGGCACGGTGACCCGCCGCTGACCTACCGCTTCCTGGTCCGCAGGTAGTCGCCGACCACGGCGGCGCCGAGCCCGTCGAGGTCGGGCGCGACCACCCGGCCGCCGGAGCGGCGCGCGATCAGGTCGACGAACGCCGTCAGGCGCGGGTCGTCCCCGAGCCGGAACACCGTCACGGAAGCACCCAGCTTCGCCATCCGGTCCACTTCGGACAGCGTCTTGAGCAGCGTCCTCGGCTGGGGCGGGTAGTCGAATTCAGCCCTACCGTCCGGTTCCAGATGCGCCGTCGGCTCACCGTCGGTGACCATCAGGACCACCGGCTGCGCGTCGGGATGCCGCCGCAGATGCCGTCCGGCCAGCAGCAGGGCGTGGTGGGCGTTGGTGCCCTGCTCCCACGCGCCTTCCAGGCCGACCAACTCGGCCAGCTCGACCGACGTGGCGTAGCGACCGAAGGTGATCAGCTGGAGCGCGTCGTTGCGGAACCGGGTGCTGATCAGGTGGTGCAGCGCAAGCGCCGTCCGCTTCATCGGCAGCCAGCGGCCCTCCTGGACCATCGACCACGAGGTGTCCACGAGCAACGCCACCGCCGCGCGCGAACGGTGCTCGGTCTCGATCACCTCGACGTCGGAGACGTCCATCCGGACCGCCCGCTCACCGACCGAAACCGAGCGGAGCACGGAGTTGCGGACCGTCCTGGAGACGTCCCACGGCTGCATGTCCCCGAACCGCCACGGCCTGGTCGCGCCGGTCGGCTCGCCCGCCGCGCCGGCGGATTCCGTCTCCCGCTGGCCGGCCTTGCCTCGCAACGCGTTCACCACGTCGGCGAGCGCCGTCTCCCCCAGCCGTCGCAAAGCCTTGGGAGACAGGCGGAGCGTGCCGTCGGGCGCGCGTTCGAACAGACCCTGCCGCCGGAGCTCCCGTTCCAGTTCGGACAGCCGCCGGGCGTCGACGCCCGCGTCCGGACCGATCTGCCGTTCGAGGGCTTCGACGTCGATGTCCTCCAGCCGCGCACCCGGATAGGACTGGCCGAGCTGTTCGGCCAGCGCGTCCAGTTCGGCGAGATCGGACATCGCCCGCGCACCCTCGCCGAGGCCGAGCGGATCGTCACCCCGGAAGCGTTCCGAAGACGTCCAGTCCTCGCCGGGCCGCAGCGCCTTCAGCTGAGAATCCAAAGTGGACAACTGTTGCGCCAGCCGGGGATCGCCGAACGCCTGCTGGGACAGTTCGGCCAGTTCGGCGCGCTGCTCGGGGGTCATCGAGTTGAGCATCCGTTGCGCGGCGGCGGCACGGGCGGCGAGGACGTCGATCAGTTCCTCGACGTTCTTCGGGTTCTCCGGGAAGAACTCGCCGTGTTCGCGCATGAACTCCGCGAACCGCTCGGGTACGTCCTCCCGGCTCTGCGCGTGTGCGGCCAGCAGGTCGTTGAGGTCGGCGAGCATCTTGTTGGCCCGCTCGACGTCCTCGGGTCCCGCGTTCCGCAGCGCTTCCTTCATCCCTTCGAACCGGGAATCCAGCAGTTCGCGTCCGAGCAGATCACGGATCTTCTCGTAGTTCTCCCTGCCCTGCCGCGAACGCCAGTCGTACTGACCGAGTTCTCGTACGGCCGCGGCCGTTCCCGGGGGAAGCGCGTCGAGCTGCGCTTCACGGAAGCGGGCGTCGTCGTCCGGATCGGGGAACAGCTCGCGCCGTTCGGCCTCCAGCGCCTGGTCGAGCAACCGCTGGACCTCTTGGAGGGTGCCGTCCAGCCGGTGACGACGCTGGATCTCCGACCGGCGCTGCCAGAGCCGCCTGGTCAGCTCGTCCAGGCCCGCCGTACGCGGGGTCCCGCGCCGGAGCAGTTCCTCCAGGGCGGACCTGGGCGAGGCGCCCGCCATGACGTCGCGGCCGATCTCGTCGAGCGCGTCCCGCAGGTCCGCGGGCGGAGCCAGCGGATCCGGGCCGTCATGCCACGGCCCGTACGAGTACCCCTCCGGGACGGCGCTCATCGGCCGTAGACGGTCGTCGTGTCGTCGGAGTCCTTGGCCAGTTTCCGCGACAGGAACAGGGATTCCAGGGCCAGTTCGACGGCGGCCGCGATCCGCCCCGCCGGTTCGTCCGGGCCCACGCCCGCCCGCGCGGCGACGTCGTGGAGCACGGGCAGCTCCGGCAACGCGGCGAGGACGTCCTTGCCGGGGACGCGTTCGCCGGTCGCGACGAGGTGCCCGTTTTCGACGGCGTCGGCCAGCGGCAGGAGGTCGAGTCCGGCGAACCGGGAGCGGGCCGTTTCCGCGACCGCCCGGCGCAGCAGATGCACGAGGTGTTCGGTCTCGCGTCCCTCCTCGCCCGGCTCGAATTCGAGCTTGCCGCGCAGCACGCCGGGCACCGCGTCGAGATCGACAGGGCGCGCCACGGCGGGCTCCTCACCGGTGAGCGCGGACCGGCGCAACGCCGCCGCGCCCACGGTTTCCGCCGCCGCGACGGCGAACCGGGCCGAGACACCGGAACGCTGGTCGATCACCGGCGATTCACGCAGGTTCCGGACGAACCGGGCCAGCACCTCCAGCAGCGGCTCGCCGACCTCGGCCACCAGATGCGCCTCCTGCCGCACGACCGCGATCTCGGACTCGACGTCGAGCGGGTAGTGCGTCCGGATCTCGGCGCCGAACCGGTCCTTGAGCGGGGTGATGATGCGGCCGCGGTTGGTGTAGTCCTCCGGGTTGGCGGTCGACACCAGCAGCACGTCCAGCGGCAGGCGCAGCGTGTACCCGCGCACCTGGATGTCGCGCTCCTCCATCACGTTCAGCAGCGCGACCTGGATGCGCTCGGCGAGGTCGGGCAGTTCGTTGATCGCCACGATGCCGCGGTGCGCTCGCGGGACCAATCCGAAGTGGATGGTCTCGGGATCGCCGAGGCTGCGGCCTTCGGCGACCTTCACCGGGTCGACGTCGCCGATCAGGTCGCCGACCGAAGTGTCCGGTGTGGCCAGTTTTTCCGTGTACCGCTCGTCGCGGTGGCGCCAGGCCACCGGCAGGGCGTCGCCGAGTTCCGCGGCGCGGCGGCGCGACTCCGGGGTGATCGGGTCGAGCGGGTGCTCGGCGAGTTCGGCGCCCTCGATGACGGGCGTCCATTCGTCGAGGAGCCCCGCGAGGGTGCGCAGCAGCCGGGTCTTGCCCTGACCTCGTTCGCCGAGCAGGACGACGTCGTGCCCGGCCAGCAGCGCGCGTTCCAGCTGCGGCAGCACGGTGCGTGAAAAGCCGACGATGCCGGGCCAGGCGTCTTCGCCGGCACGGAGCTTGACGAGAAGGTTGTCGTGCAGTTCTTGTTTGATCGAACGCGGCAGGTGACCGGCCGCGCGGAGGTCCCCGGCGGTCCGGGGCAGGTTAGCGGGAACATCGTTCACCCGTTCGACGCTACTTCGCGATCGTCGTTCCGTCGACGTGTACCAACTCCAGCTCGGGCGCCGACCACCGGAACCCCGGGGTTGACCCGCCCATTTCCCGGTTTCCGTGGAAGCACGATTAAAATCGGTCCAGTGTGCCGTCCTAGTGCGACCCTCGCGGTCTGGTCTTCGGCGTGGCTGAACGGAGCCGCCGCCTCCGACGACGTCCTTGACGCCCTCCTCGTCTGGGGCGAGGCCCACGACGTCGTCGCCGCGGACGCCGCGGCCTCGGAGGCGTTCGACCTGCCACTCGCGTTCAACCGCGCGGCGACCCCGGTCCAATTACTGCTCGCGCTCCGTTCGCAGGGTGCGAAGAGCATGCAGCTGCTCCTGCCGGTGCCCGGCGACGTCCGCGGTCTCGGTGGTGGCGGCCCGTTCACCCAGGCCGCGCTGCGGACCGGCGAGGCGGTCTTGTTGCCGGACTTCGGCTACGGCCTCGTCCCCGAGGCGATCGCCGAAGGTCTGATGCGGTGGACCGTCTACTCGGTGCCCACACCGGGCGTCCTCGAATACCGCCCGCTGGGCGAGGCCGAGCACGGCCTGACCGACGCGATCCGCGCGAGCGCCGGCGCCTTGCAGTCACTCGACGTCGCCAGCGACCGGCCGGGGGTCCGGGCCGAGCTCTCGGCACGCCTGCGCTCGGCCACCGACGCGCCGTGGCCGGCGGGAATGCCGGGCCGTTCGCTGCGGGTGCTTCAGCGGTCCGAGGAGATCGCGGCGATCCTGGCGATCGCCGAAGCCGACGATCCCGGCGGCGCGCTGTCGGCGTCCGCGGTCAATCGACGCGCGGAGGCGCTGCGTCCGCTGACCGAAGCGGTGCGGAGCGCCCGATACGCGGCGATCAACGAGGCGGTGCGGGTGTTCGCGGATCAGGCGGACCGGCGCCCTTAGTGGGCAACCTCGTTAGGTCGTGAGTGGTTAGGACGGTTCTAACCGTCCTAGCCACTCACGAGACCGATCGGAAACCTAGGGACGAGAAGGGCGCTTCGCCGGCTCACAGCACCCGATGGCGCAAGGCGCCCCGTTGATCGTGCACCCGGCCGAGGGGAACGGCGACAGCTTCCGCGCGGCCACCCCGTCGGTGTGCTCCCGCACCAATTCGACGACGAGCTCAGCGAAGCGCGGATCCGTGCCCGGGGTGGCCGCCCGGGCGAAGCCCATGCCGTGCTCCGCGGCCCTCTCGGCGGCCTCGTTGTCGAGATCCCAGATCACTTCGAGGTGATCGGACACGAAACCCACCGGGCAGACGACCACCGACGTGACGCCTTCCGCGTGCAGCGCGTCGATGTGGTCGACGATGTCCGGCTCCAGCCACGGAACCTGCGGCGGGCCGGACCGCGACTGCCAGACGACGTCGTAGGTCTCGATGCCCGCTTCGGCGGCGACGAGACGTGCGGCCTCGGCGATCTGGCGCGAGAAGCGGTGACCGCCTTCCGAGGGCGGGCCGGACGCGGCGTCGGCGGAATCCGGCACCGAGTGGGCGCAGAAGACCGTCCGGGTTCCGGGCAGGTTCCCCAGTTCCGCGTGCGCGGCGCGGACGGCGTCGGCGAAGGCGCCGACGAACAGCGGGTGGTCGAAGAACTGCCGCAGCTTCACCAGTTCCGGCGCGCCGTCACCGACGGCCGCGCGGGCGCGCTCGATGTCCTCGTCGTACTGACGGCAGGCGGAGTAGCCACCGTAGGCGCTCGTGGGGAAGACCAGGACGCGCTGAGCGCCCGCCTTGGTCATCTCGGCGAGGGTGTCTTCGACCATCGGCCGCCAGTTGCGATTGCCGAAGTGGACGGGCAGGTCGATCCCGGCCGTCGCGAGCTGCTTCTCCACCGCGGAGATGGCGTCGCGGTTCAGGCGGTTGATCGGCGAGACCCCGCCGAAGTGCTGGTAGTGCTCGGCGACCTCGAGCAGCCGCTCCCGGGGGACTCCCCGTCCCCGCGTGACGTTCTCCAGGAACGGCATCACCTCGTCGGGTCCCTCGGGACCACCGAACGAAAGCCAAAGCAGCGCGTCATAACCCACCCTCACATCTTGCCTTTGTGGCGCCCCGCACGCTGACCCGGCCCGTTTTGAACCGCTCGATCCAAAACCTGGTACGGTCACCTCCATGGCCAGGCCGAAGGAATTCGACGAGCGCGCGGCGATCGGGCGCGCCATGGACGCGTTCTGGGTACGTGGCTACGAGGGGACGTCGACCCAGGCTCTTTGCGAAGCGACCGGCCTGGGCCGCAGCAGCATCTACAACACCTTCTCCAGCAAGCACGAACTGTTCATGCGCGCGCTCGACCACTACGCCGATCGCGGGATCGTGGCCAGGACGGCACTGCTGGAGGAGCCGGGGACCGGCATCGAACGGTTCCGGGCACTGTTCGCCTACACCATCGGCGAGGAAGTCGAGCACCACGGCCGCGGCTGCCTGGTGGTCAACACCGTGGCCGAGTTCGGCGAACGCGACGCCGAGATCAAGGCGCGGATCGACGCCGACACCGAACGGCACCTGGCCCTGCTCACCGTCTGCGCCAGGGAAGGACAGCTCGACGGGACGGTCGACGACTCCCGAGAACCGGCGGATCTCGCCGAGTTCGCGCACAGCACCGTCGCCGGACTCCGGCTGATGTCCCGACGCTGCGCCGACCGGGCGGCCATGGAGGCCGTCGCGGACATCGCGCTGACCGCGATCGCCGCGAAGTAAGCCGAAACAGGATCCGGGCGCAACGCTGCCAAATTTTGGACTGATCAATACAAAACTGGAGGGAAATCCCGTGCCTTTGGCAGTCTGCGTACTCGGATTGAGCGTCTTCGCGCTCGGCACGTCCGAGTTCATGATCACCGGCCTGCTACCGGGGATGGCCGCCGACCTGAACGTCGGCATCCCGGAAGCCGGGCTGCTGATCTCCGCCTTCGCGATCGGCATGGTCGTCGGCGCTCCCCTGCTCGCGATCGCGACCCTGAGGGTGCCGAGGCGCGCCACCCTGATGGCGTTGCTCGTCGTCTTCGGGCTCTCGCACGTCGTCGGCGCACTGGGTTCGGGGTACGCGCTGCTCTTCGCGACCCGTGTGGTCAGCGCCGTCGCCTGCGCCGGGTTCTGGGCCGTCGCGGCGGCCACCGCGGTCGCGCTGGTGCCGGTGGAACGCCGTGGCCGTGCGCTGGCGATCCTGGTCGGCGGGCTCACCATCGCGAACATCGCCGGCGTCCCCGCCGGCACCTTCCTCGGCCAGCACGCGGGCTGGCGGGCCGCCTTCTGGGCGGTCACCGCCCTGACGGTCATCGCGCTGATCGCCGTTTTCGCCCTCGTGCCGGAGACCCAGGACGGCGACACCAAGACCGACGTCGCGAGGGAACTGCGGCTCTATCGCGGCGGCCGGTTCTGGTTGGCGCTGGGCGTGATCGCCCTCGCCCAGGCGATGATCTTCGCGACCTTCAGCTACCTCGCGCCACTGCTGACCGAGGTCAGCGGACTGCCGGAAAGCTGGGTGCCGGGCGTGCTCTCCCTGTTCGGGCTCGGCGCGCTGATCGGCATCACCGTCGGCGGCCGGCTCGCCGACGCGAAGCCTTTCATGACGCTCTACGGCGGCCTCGCCGTCGCCTTGTTCGCCCTGGTGCTGCTCGCGATCTCCGGCGCGGGGACACCGCTCGCGATCATCGCCGTCTTCCTGTTCGGCGTCGCCGGATTCGGCGTCAATCCCGCCTTGAACGTCCGCGCGTTCGCCGTGGCGGGCAACGCGCCCACGCTCGTCGGCGCGAGCACCACGGCCGCTTTCAACGTCGGCAACACCGTCGGCCCGTGGCTCGGCGGCGAGTCGATCGGCGCCGGTCTCGGCTACCCGAGCGTCGCCTGGGTGAGCGTCGGGCTCGGCGTCGCCACCGTCCTCGCCCTCACCTTCGCCGCCGGTGTCCAGCGCACCGACGACACCCGCTTGCTCCGCGAACCCGTTACCCAGTAAGGAGAAACATGTCCGACCGCACGAAATCGACCCTCGACGAATTCTTCCGCCGAATGTCCACAGGGGACACAGACGGTGCCTCGGAACTCTTCGCCGAAAGCGTCGCTTGGGACATCCCCGGCGCGACCGACCTCGTCCCATGGATCGGCCCGCGCCGGACCCCGGCAGAGGTCCGCGAGTTCTACGCTCTGCTCGACAAGGGCCTCGTCAAGGACAGGTTCGACGTCGAACGCGTACTCGTCGACGGGCCGCACGCGGTCGCGATCGGCCGCCTGCGTTCGACGATCCGCAGCACCGGCAAGGTGATCGACTCCGCCTTCACCATCCAGTTCGAGGTGGACGACGACGGCCTGATCACCAAGTACCTGCTGCTCGAGGACTCCTGGCACGTCGCCCAGGCACTACTCCCCTGAAGTACGTGACGGCCCCCAAGTCCGTGAAGGACTCCTTGAGGGACTCTGGGTCCCTCAAGGAGTCCTTCACGGACCGGTGTTCGGTGGTGATCAGCGTGATGAAGGGGACTTTCCCCTCATCGCACGAGCGGAAAGTCCCCTTCGCCTCGGGTCTTGCGGTCCTCGTGGGCAGCGGGGCCCCCGAAGCGTTGCGAAAGCCACTTTCGCAACCTTCAGCGTTGCGGAAGTGGCTTTCGCAACACCCGAGGCCGGCATGCGAGCGGACGACTGAACACGATTACCCAAAGGTGTCCCTACATGGACAGCCGAAAGGCGTCAGGCGCTATGCCGAACCCCTGCCATCACCCACGTGACCAGCGAATATGCGACTTTGCCGGGACCCGCAAGGATGGGGGCTCACGTACTTCCAGAGGACTCAGAAGCCGGTGGCGTGCAGACCGCCGTCGACCATGATCATCGAGCCGGTGGTGGCGGGCAGCCAGTCCGAAAGCACGGCGCAGACGGACTTCGCCGTCGGGTCCGGGTCGGAGCTGTCCCAGCCGAGCGGGGCACGGTCGCCCCAGCCGTTCTCCAGGTCCGCGAACCCGGGGATCGACTTCGCGGCCATGGTCTTCATCGGGCCGGCGCTGACCAGGTTGACCCGGATGCCCTGCGGGCCCAGGTCGCGCGCCAGGTACCGGTTGACCGACTCCAGCGCCGCCTTCGCCACGCCCATCCAGTTGTAGGCGGGCCAAGCGACGCGCGCGTCGAAGTCCATGCCGACGATGGACGAGCCGCGCGAGAGCAGCGGCAGCGTCGCGACGGCGAGGGACTTGAAGGAGTACGCCGAGACGTCGACGGCCACCTTCACGTCCTCGCTCGGGGCGTCCAGGAACGGCGCGCCGAGGCAGGACTGCGGGGCGAACCCGATGGAGTGCAGCACGCCGTCGAGCCCGTCGACGTGCTCACGGACGCGGTCGGCGAGCGAGTCCAGGTGCTCCTGGTTGGTGACGTCCAGCTCCAGCACCGGCGCCTCCTCGGGGAGACGCTTGGCGATGCGCTCGACGAGCGACAGCCTGCCGAAGCCGGTGAGCACGACCTTCGCGCCCTCCTGCTGCGCGATCTTGGCCGCGTGGAACGCGAGCGAGGCGTCGGTGATGACGCCGGTGATCAGCAGGCGCTTGCCTTCGAGCAGTCCTGGCACGGGACCTCCAGTCCGGAGTGGGTGATCAGTACGGGAAACAGGGGGACGTCAGTGGCCCATGCCGAGGCCACCGTCGACCGGCAGCACCGCGCCGTTGACGTATCCGGCGTCTTCGGAGGCGAGGAAGCGGACGGCGGCGGCGATCTCCGACGGCTCGGCGTACCGGCCGGAGGGAACCTGGGCGAGGATCTCCTTCTTGCGGTCCTCGCCGAGTTCGTCGGTCATGTCCGTGGCGACGAAGCCCGGGGCGATGACGTTCGAGGTGATGTTGCGGGAGCCCAGCTCACGCGCCAGCGAACGGGCGAGACCGACGAGACCGGCCTTGCTCGCCGCGTAGTTGACCTGGCCCGCCGAGCCGGTGAGGCCGACGACGGAAGAGATGAAGATGTAGCGGCCCCACTTGCCGCGCAGCATGCCGCGCGAGGCGCGCTTGGCGACCCGGTAGGCACCGGTGAGGTTGGCGTCGATCACGCGGGTGAACTGCTCCTCGCTCATGCGCATGAGGAGGGTGTCGTCGGTCATGCCGGCGTTCGCGACGAGGACCTCGACAGGGCCCTGGTGTTCCTCGACGAGCTTGAAGGCGGCGTCGATCTGCTCGGCGTCGGTGACGTCGGCCTGCACCCCGAAGAGGCCTTCGGGCGCGCCGGAACCGCGGTGCGTGATCGCGACCTTGTGTCCCTGCGCCGCGAGGTCCTTCGCGATCGCCAAACCGATGCCGCGGTTGCCGCCGGTGACCAGTACCGACCGTGCCACAGAGCTCTCCTCGCCTCGTCTTCGTCCCGCTGACGCACTGAGGTTATCGGCTCACCCGGGACCCGCCAGAGCCGCGCCACCCCTACCTCCGGGTAACCGCGACCGTCCTAAGCGGATGTTAGGAACCGCGCCGAAACCTTGCCCGGCCATCACGGATTGTTCACCGTGAGCCGGAACACAGGAGGTCAAAGATGACAACCCGGATCGGCGAAGCCTCGCCGCCCGTCAGCGAGAAGCGAGTCGTCGGCAACGTGCTGCGCGGCTCCGTCGGCAACCTGGTCGAGTGGTACGACTGGTACGCCTACGCCGCTTTCACGACGTACTTCGCCAAGTCCTTCTTCCCCACCAAGGACACGACTGCGGCCTTCCTCGGCACCGCGGCGGTCTTCGCCGTCGGATTCCTCATGCGGCCGCTCGGCGGCTGGATGCTGGGCCGTTTCGCCGACCGGTTCGGGCGACGAAGCGCACTCGTGCTTTCCGTCACGTTGATGGCCGCGGGCTCGCTGATGATCGCGCTCACCCCGACCTACGCCACGATCGGGATCGCCGCGCCGATCCTCCTGCTGGTGGCCCGGCTCATCCAGGGACTCTCGGTCGGTGGCGAGTATTCGACCTCCGCGACCTATCTGTCCGAAGTGGCCACTCCCGGCAAACGCGGCTTCTACTCCAGCTTCCAGTACGTGACCCTGTACGGCGGTCAGTTGCTGGCGCTCGGCCTCCAGTTGCTGCTGCAGTCGATCCTCACCGAGGCCCAGCTGACGTCGTGGGGCTGGCGGATCGCGTTCGTCGTCGGCGCGCTCGCCGCCGTCGTGGTGATGTTCCTGCGCCGCGGGATGGACGAGTCGGCCAGCTTCGAGGAGTCCAAGACCTCCGGTACCGGCAAGGACGCGGGCGACAAGGGCACCCTGCGCGCGCTGATCAAGTACCCCAAGGAGATCGCGCTGGTCGTCGGCCTCACCCTCGGCGGCACGGTGTCGTTCTACACCTTCGCCACCTACAGCCAGAAGTTCATGGAGAACACCGCCGGCATCCCGCGCCGCACGGTCACGCTGATCCTGTTCTCCGCGATCCTCGTCGCCGCGATCCTGCAGCCGCTGGCCGGGAAACTGTCGGACCGGATCGGCCGCCGGCCGCTGCTGATGTTCTTCGGTATCGCCGGCACGCTGCTGACCGTCCCGATCATGACGCTGATGGGCGGGACGAACGAGCCGGTGCTCGCCTTCCTGCTGATGCTGGCCGGTCTGGTGATCGTCACCGGGTACACCTCGATCAACGCGATCGTGAAGGCCGAGCTGTTCCCCACGAAGATCCGCGCCATCGGCGTCGGTCTCCCCTATGCGCTCACCGTGGCGATCTTCGGCGGCACCGCCGAACTCATCGCGCAGGCGCTGAAGGGGGCCGGACACGAATCGGTGTTCTTCTACTACGTCGCGGGCTGTGTCCTGGTGTCGCTCATCGTCTACGGCACAATGCGGGAGACCTCGAAGACCTCGGAGCTGGACAAGAAGAACCAGCCCGAGCCCGAGCTGGTGTCCGGCCGCGAAGGCTAGGCGGGAAGGTGTGGCCGTGCGGGTGCTGCTCGTCGAGGACGACGCCGGCGTCGCCGACGCGCTCGCCGAAACGCTGCAGGCGCGCGGCCACACCGTCTCCCACGTGATCCGGGGCAGCGACGCGCTGCACCGGCATCGCGAGGCCGACGTCATCCTGCTGGATCTCGGTCTGCCCGACATGGACGGGCTCGACGTCCTCAGGAAGGTGCGGCAGGTGTCGCCGGTCCCGGTGCTGGTCCTCACCGCGCGCGGGGACGAGCGGTCCGTGGTGCGCGGGCTGCGGCTCGGCGCCGACGACTACCTGACCAAACCGGTCCGCCTGGCCGAACTGCTGGCGCGGATGGACGCGGTCGTGCGCCGTGCCGCCGCCTCGGCCGCACCGCAGGACGACGTGGTCCAGGTCGAGGACGTCGAGATCGACCTCGGTGCGCGGCGCGTCCTGGTCGCCGGGCACGACATCGGGCTCACCACCAAGGAATTCGCCGTCCTGGCGGTGCTCGCCACGCGCCCCGGCACCGCGGTGAGCAGGCAGCAGCTGATGGACGAGGTCTGGGGCGACGCCTACCTCGCCGTCTCCCGTTCGCTGGACGTGCACCTCACCCAGCTGCGCGCGAAACTCGACCGGCCGGGGCTGCTGACCACGATCCGGGGTTTCGGCTACCGCCTCGGCCGGGACTGACCGGTGCGCACCCGCCTGCTGGTCGTCCTGGTCGCGCTCGCGCTGACCGTGGTCGCCGCGTTCGCGATCCCGCTCTTCGGGTCCACCGCCGCGCAGCGGACCCAGCAGCTCGTCATCGCCCGCAACGCCGACGTCGACCGGTTCGTCGTCCTCGCCCAGCAGGCCGTGGACGCCGACGACCCGACCGCGCTGGCCGTCGACGCCGCACGGTATTCGTCGTTGTACGGCGAGGCCGTCGTCGTGGTCGACGCGCGCGGAGTGCCGCTGGTCGAAACCGGCGGCCTGACCGCCGCCGAACCCGTCGCGCGCTCGCTCGTCGAATCGGCGCTGCGGAATCAGCCCGCCAAGGGACCCGAGCAGCTGACCCCGTGGTCGGCGGATCCGGTCTACTTCGCCCGTCCGGTCGGCAC
>NZ_JACBXD010000133.1 GCF_013870525.1 Amycolatopsis pittospori | reverse complement strand
GATGGTGCCGAGGTCGGCGAGGACGGCCTCGCGTACGACGGGATGGACGAAGACAAGGTGGTCGCCGTCTCCGATGAGGACGTTGGCCGAGGTCAGCGCCTCGACAGCGACCGAAAGCCCGGTGGCGTCCAGCTTCGCGAGCGCCCCGGCCTGCCAGGGATCGCCGCCGGTGCCCAGGATCGCGATCGCGCCGGCGAATGCGACGGCCTCCATCGGCAGTCTGCCCAGCGCGGCCCGGAAAACGGTGCTGGGGCCCAGTTTCCCGACCTGTTCCGCGGTCGCGTCGTTGTCCAGCGGCAGTCCGAGCGCGTCGAGTTCGTCGACGAGAACCCTGGCCAGGAAGGGATTTCCGCCGCTGGCCGCGTGCAGCGACACGACGACCGCCCAGGCGGGACGCACCCCGCGGCCGGCGACGAGTTCGGCGAGCGCTTCGGGCGAAAGCGGCTTCGGCAGCACGCGTTCCGCCTGCCGCGAGACGCTCAGATGCGCCAGCGGACCGGCGTTCTCCGCGGGCGGGCGGGTGGCCACGACCAGGGTGATCGGCAGGTCGGCGATCCGGCGGGAGAGGTAGACGAGGAACTGCAGCGACGAATGGTCCGCCCACTGCGCGTCGTCGACGGTGATCAGCAGCGGCCGGGTCGAGGAGAGGTCGACCGCGACCCACCACAGCGCGTGCAGGGTCCTGGCCAGCTCGGCCTCGCTCGGGTCGGAAGCCGCGCCGTCGAGCGCCCGGAGCGCCGCGCCGGACGGGCCGGCGAGGATCTTCTCGCGGGTTTCCCCGCTATAACGGGAAACCGAACGCTCGACCATCTGACGGACGACACCCCAGGCCATCGCGCCTTCGAGCCCGTCGCCGACCGCTTGGAGCCTGCCGAACCCGCGTTCCTTGGCCAGCGTCCGGGTCTCCTGCACCAGCCGGGTCTTCCCGATCCCGGCCCTGCCCTCGATCACCACCACCCGGCCCTCGCCCGCCAGGGCGGAGTCGAGTGCCGCTTCGATCCTCCCGAGTTCGCGTCGGCGCTCGAGGGTCGGCTCGTCGCGGATCATCCGGTCAGGCGCTTGAGCCGGTCGGGGTCGGAGACGGGCTTTCCGTGTCCGAAGAGGGTCAGTCTCGGCCGCAACCCGGCGAGACGTCGCATCGATTCGCGGTTCAGCGCCGGATCCCAGGTGAGGAAGTCCGGTGGGGCGGTCAGCCGCCCGATGTTGAAGAACACGTCGCCGCAGAGCAGGACGCCGTCGCTCTCCCGCCAGAGCGCGATATGCCCCGGCGAATGGCCGGGGACGTCGAGCACGGTGAATCCGGCGACCTCGTCGCCCTCCTTCAGCGCGCGGGCGACCGGATGCGGATCGGGCATCTTCATCCGGGACAGCAGTTTCGGGATGCGGCCCGCCGCTGTCGCCGGGGTGGCCGTCTCGATCGCCTGGACGTCCTTTTCCCCGGCCCACAACGGGATCCCGAACTCCTCGCAGATCGCGTGGCTCGACCCGAAGTGATCGGGATGGGCGTGGGTGACGACGTGCGCGCTCAGGTCCACTCCCGCCAGCTGCCGCGAGACCCGCCGCCGCGCACCGGGCGTGCCGGAGTCCACCAGGACGTCCTCCACCAGATAAACGTTCATCAGGTGCGGCGGACGGCCGAGGAGTCTCCGCACTCCCGGAGCCAGTTGACGCATTCAGGAATCGTAGCGGTCACAGGGCGGGGCGAAAGGGCTCCAATGGGTCACGTTCCGCTGGATATCGCCGCGCGATCCAGTTCCTCGCGGTCCGGCCGGTCCCGATCGGCGCTTCCGGCGCGCAACAGACGGCGCCATTGCTCGGAGTCATGGCTCGCCACCTCGGTTCCGGTGAGGAATTCACGCAATACGGCGAGAAAGCGTGCAGGATCGCTCAAATACGGGAAATGTCCCGCACCCTCGAAAACGACCAGTCTGCTGCCCGGCATCGCCGAATGCGCGACGGCCGCGTGCTCGCTCGGGACGACGTGGTCTTCGGTTCCCCAGACGAGCATCGTCGGGATGCCCGCGGTGAGGTAGCACCGGTCGAGCAGGTTGACCACCTGACCGCGCCAGTCGACTACCGAACGGAGTGTGCGCAGGAACGCCTGCCGCGTCGTCGCCTCCACCAGCCGCACGTATTTGCCGAGGACATAGTCCAGATCGTCCCCGAGCCCGAACCCGCCGACATGACGCACCAGCCCGCGGAAGGCGCGGAGACCGAGCCGGACCGGCGGCGAACCCACGACCGGCAGCAGGAATCCCGCACCCGGCGCGGCCGCGAGCCGCAGCAGCGGATGCACACCCGGCCCGATTCCGCCGGAACCGACCAGCACCAGCCGTTCGCAGCGTTCCGGGAACTGGTAGGCGAATTGCATCGCGACCCCGCCGCCGAGCGAATGCCCGACGACACTGACCTTGTCGATACCGAGCACGGAAAGGAGGTCGCGCATTCCGCACGCGTACGCGGCGACGGAATAGTCGGCTCGCGGTTTCGCCGATTCGCCGTGCCCCAGCAGATCCGGGGCGATGACGGTGAATTCCCCGGACATCGCGGCGAGTACGTCGAGCCAGGTCGACGAATCGTCCCCGATCCCGTGGACGAACAACACGGCCGGACCGCGCCCGGCCATCCGATAGGCGCGTTCGTAGCCGTGGACGACCCTCTTCCGCGGGGCGAGATCTTCCACACCGGTCAGCACGGTCACCGGACGAGTACAGCACCGGGATATTCGCGGGAGGTTTCCGGCCGGTTCGCTTCTCGTTACACGGCGGCGGTGAGAGCCGGGTGCAGGTGGTCGCACTCTCGCTTCAGCAGGGCTCGCCTCGGTCAGGTGTTGCGAAAGCCACTTTCACAACGTTGAAGGTTGCGAAAGTGGCTTTCACAACACGTGTACGCGACCGAGCGAGGTGACCACTCACCACTACCAGCCCCAGGCCGCACTCCCACACCAACACCACCCGCCCCCAAACAGGTGTTGCCAAAGCCACTTTCGCAACACTGAAGGTTGCGAAAGTGGCTTTCACAACACCTGTACGCGGCCGAGCGAAGTCGCCACTCACCACCTGCACCGAAAAATGCCGCGAGGGCCGCTTCGACACTCCCCGATGGCGTCGAAAGCGACCCTCGCGGCTCCCCTGTATCGGGTGGGGGCAGCCCCCGACAGTCCGCCCCCACCCGGCCACCTAGCGCGTCGGCTGGGTGGAGTTCGACGGCGGCACCGCGGACGAGGACGGCGGCGCCTGTGACGTCGGCGCTGCGGGCGAAGACGGCGGCACAGGCGAGCCCTTCGGGATCGCCGCACTGAACGGAACGTCGGTCTTCTCCTGGCAGTAGGCGCGACTTCCGTTGTAGCCGTTGAGGTTCCCGTCGTTGTCCTGCACGCCGCGTTCGAGCCGCGGACGCGGGTAGCGGTTGTCGTCGCCGACCTTCCGCTTCTCGCCCGTGCTCCTCTCACAGGAGTACCGGGCCGTGCTCAGCGGGCGGCCGTTCTCGTCGTAGAGGAAGACCTCCGTCAACGGTTTGCCTTCGCCGTCGAACGCGTAGATGTTCCCCACGTCGTTGTTGCCGTACATCAGCTGCGGGTTTCCGTAGTTGTCGTTGTAGTTCGACGTGTAGCCACCGTACGGACCACTACCGCCGTACGACCGTTTCGCGATCAGGTCGACCGCGGCGCCGGCCCCGCCGAGCATGCTGCCGATGACGAACGCCGAGATCGGCACGGCCAGCCACAGCAGCCGCGGATCCCCCTTCACCTTCGGCCCCGCCCAGACCACCGCGGCGGCCGCGACGATCAGCAGCGGCAGCAACAGAACGGCCTCGGTGTCGCGCAGTACGAGCAGCAGGCCGAAGACGACCAGCACCGCCGCGCACAGCACCCACCACGCGGGTTTGAGCGTACGAAGGTAGTTCAGGCCCTTACCGTCCCGATTGGACCGGAACGACGTCCCGACCTCGCGGAGCTTGACGACCTCGGGCAGTTCCGAGATCGGGCCGACTCCCTTGCGGACGACGTAGGCGACGCTGATCGCGAAAACGGGCGCCACGAAAAGCAGGCCCAGCAACGGTTCCACCCGGACCCACACCGCGGCCGCGAAACCGAACAGCGCGAATCCGCCCACGGAGAACACGAGTCCCCAGAACGCGAACCGCGAACCGCCGATCCCGGTTTTCACTTTGAGCACAGAGGTCTTGCCGCCCGCGTCGGCCGGACGCGGCGGATAGCCACCGGACGCCCGCAATTCGGCGGCGTAGCTTTCGGGGCTGCCCAGTCGTTCGATCAGCGCGTCGACTTTGGCGTTCTCGCCGAGTTCCGCTTCCATCTCGGCGAGATGGGGACGGACGTCTTCGAGGATCTCCTCGACTTCGCTTTCGGGCAGGTCGGCGAGCGCGCTCCTGACCCTCGCCAGATACACCCGCACGGCGGTCGGATTCTGCGTGCTCATGCTGCCTCTCCCAACAGGCTGTTCATCGTCGAAGCGAAGGTCCGCCACGTCTGCCCCGATTCGTCGAGGCGTTGGCGACCCGGCTCGTTCAAGCTGTAGTACTTGCGGTGCGGGCCTTCTTCACTCGGCACCACGTACGACGTCAGCAGGCCTGCCTTGTACAGCCGCCGGAGCGTCCCGTACACCGAAGCGTCGCCGACTTCCTGCAACCCCGCGACCCGGAGTCTTCGGAGTACGTCGTAGCCGTAGCCGTCCTCCCCGCGAAGCACCGCGAGAACGGCGAGGTCCAGCACGCCTTTAAGTAGCTGACTGATCTCCACAGTCGCGTCCCTCCAGTCTTACGCAACAGAAGGTACCACGCATTGCACAGTAGTGCGCACGGCGGAGGCGACTTGCGTCCGACAGGGGGTTCATGGGTTACTTAGTCCAGTAATGAACCACCGCACCTGACGCAGGTGCACGACTCTGGGGACGGAGGTGTCGTGCTCGACGAAGGAACACCACTGTTCGCACAGATCGCCGAACAGATCGCCGACGACATCGCCGAGGGAAGCCTGGCCGAGGGGGAACGCGTGCCGTCAACCAACGAACTCGCCGCCTTCTACCGGATCAATCCGGCGACGGCGGCCAAGGGGATCAACGTGCTGGCCGACGACGGCCTGCTGGAGAAGCGACGCGGCATCGGGATGTTCGTCGCCACCGGCGCACGCGACAAGCTGCTCACCGACCGGCGGAAGCGGTTCGCCGAGCAGTACCTCGAGCCGATGCTGGTCGAAGCCAGGCGCCTCGGCATCAACGACGAAACCCTGATCTCGCTCATCCGCGGGAACGGACATCAGAACGGAGGACCCGCCGCATGACGCCGACCATTTCCACGAGCGGCTTGACCCGGCGCTACGGCGACCACCTCGCGCTCGACGACGTCACCGTCGACATCGAAGAAGGCAAGATCACCGGGTTGCTGGGCCGCAACGGCGCCGGCAAGAGCACCTTCCTGCGCATCGTCACCGCGCAGGAGTTCGCCGGCGCGGGCACGGTCCGCGTGTTCGGCGAGAACCCGATGGAGAACGAGCGCGTACTGAGCCGACTGGTGCTCGTCCGCGAAGACCAGCAGTTCCCGGACTTCAGGGTGAAGCACGCGCTCGCCGCGGCGTCGTGGTTCTACCCGAACTGGGACGGCGAACTGGCCGACTCGCTGCTCCGCGACTTCGACCTGCCGCTGAAGCGCCCGATCAAGAAGCTCTCGCGCGGGATGCGCTCGGCGCTGTCGATCACGATCGGCCTGGCGGCGCGAGCGGAACTCACGCTGCTCGACGAGCCGTACGCGGGTCTCGACGCCGTCGCGCGGCAGCTGTTCTACGACCGCCTGCTCGACGACTATTCGAGCCACCCGCGCACGGTGCTGCTCTCCACACACCTGATCGACGAGGTGGCCGATCTGCTGGAGCACGTCGTGATGATCGACAAGGGCCGCGTCGTCCTCGACGCCCCGGCGGACGAACTGCGCGGCACCGCCGCCACCGTCACCGGCCCCGCCACGGCGGTCGAGACCTTCGTCGCCGGCCGCCGGGTGCTGCACCGCCGCAAGATCGGTTCGCGGGCTTCGGTCACCGTCGCCGACGCGCTCGACGCCGCGGCGAAGGCACGGGCGAACGCCCTGCATTTGAAGCTGGAACCGTTGTCCCTGCAGCAATTGATGGTGCACACCTCCAACGGACAGACCGCAGAGGAGGCGTCCGCATGAACACCCTGGTCAACGTCGCGCGCTACCACCTGGTGGACCGGCTCCAGTTCCTGATCCTCCCGGTCGGCGTCACACTCTTCGCCTTCGGAGTGAACCTCGCCATCTTCTCGGTGATCCCCGAGACACCCGAGCAGAACTACTCCGGCGGCCTGTTCACGCTGTTCGTGTTCATGCTCGTCTGCGGTGCCTTGAGCATGACGAAGTCGCTGCCGTTCGGGCTCGCGCTCGGGGTGTCGAGGCGGTCCTACTACCTGGGCACGGTCCTGCTGGTCGCCGGGTTGTCCGTGCTGTACGCGGTAGGGATCGTCGTGTTCCAGGCGATCGAGAAGGCGACCGGCGGCTGGGGTCTCGGCCTGAACTACTTCCGGGTGCCCTGGCTCCTCGACGGGCCCTGGTACCTGACCCTGCTCACGGCGTTCGTGTTCCTGACGCTGATGTTCGTCTACGGCATGTGGTACGGCCTGATCTACCGGCGCGCTTCGGTGCTGGGCGTGGTCCTGTTCTCCGCAGCGCAGGTCCTGGTGCTGCTGAGCGGGGTGCTGCTGCTCAGCTGGACCGACTCCTGGTCCAAGCTCGGCACCTTCTTCGGCACGCTGACCGTGGGCGGCGTGACCGGGATCCTCGCGATCCTGGTGGGCGTCGCGGCCGCGGGCGGTTTCGCCACGATGCGGCGCGTCACCGTCTGACCCTTACCTACCAAGGAGTTCTGTGATGACGGTGGCTCATGTGGTGCTGTCCGTGCTGTTGGTCGCGATCTTCGCCCCGCTGGGGGTGGCGAAGATCCTGCGGCAGCCGTCGCTGATCTCCCGGACCGAGCGGCTCGGCTTCTCGGTCCGGCAGATCCAGGGGATCGGCGCGCTGGAGGTCGCGGGTGCCGCCGGACTGGTCGCCGGGTTGTTCTGGCCGCCGCTCGGCGCCGCCGCGGCGATCGGACTGGTGGCGTTGCTGATCGGCGCGGCGATCTCCCACGCCCGGGCGGGCGACGGGATCAAGGACGTCGTCCCGCCGATCTGGCTCGGGCTGGTCTCGGCGGCCACCGCGGTGCTGGCGATCGTGGCTTAAGCGGCGAGGGTCTCCCGCGCCCGGTCCCGGATGCGTCCGACCACAGTGGACCGTCGCCAGGCGTGCGTGACCTCCACCAGCCAGGCCGCCTCGGTGGCGATGTCGGGCTCGTCGAGGTAGGTCGCCGGTACGTCGTCGGGGGCGAACCGGCGGCCCGCCTCCGACGCGACGAGCGCGGCGGCCAGCGCGGCCGCCTCGATCGTCGCGGGAACCCGGGCTTCGGGGATCTTCGCCTTGCGTGCCTCGGCTTCCGCGACGGTCGGGACGTCCGGGTCGAAGTACGGGCGCAGCGCGAGATGTCCGTCCCGGATCTCGATCACCCTGCGGTACAAGGCGAATTCGACCCCGCCGGGCATACCGGGTCCCGGGTCCAGCGCGATTCCCGGAACGGCTTCGCGCATCGCTGTCCACAGTGGCTCGATCCGGCGATAGGTCCGGTAGGTGCCGAGCAGGCGGAACGGGGTCGCCAGCGCCGGGCCCCACACGCTGAGCGTCGCGCCCGCCCCGGCGAGGCCGACGCTCAGCGCCGCCAGGATCGACGAAAGCGTGTCCTCACCGGCGTCGACCTCGCCGGTGGTGGCGAGGATGTAGATGTCGTCGACGTCCCAGAACGTCCAGCCGAGTGCGGCGACCCCGCCACCGACGAGCAGCCACAACCCGGTGCGAAGCGGCCCCGGATCGGCGTGACGCGCGAAACGAGCGAAGACGATCGAGAACGTCAGAAGGCTGATCAGGCCATAGACGAGGAAGAGGACGTTGTAGGCGACGAACCAGCCGAGCCTGCCCGGGCCGGCGGCGGTGTGCTCGCCGACGCGGTAGCTGTCGGAGAGGAAGAAGAGCGCGGTCTCGGCGGCCACCACGGTCCAGGAAAGCACCGCGTGCCAGCCGATCCGCTTGCCCTCCCCCAGTTTCAGCGACTGCGCGAACGCGACCGCGAAGGCCATCGCGCCGATCTTGAGCAGATCCGCCCCGAGGTTCAGGAGACTGCCGACGGGTTCCTCGGTGCCGACGGCGTTCTCCATCGCCGGGGTGAGCAGCATGATCCCGCCCGCGATGCACATCCCGAAGGCGCTGAGATACCACATACGCCGCAACGGCTGGGTGTGGCGAGCCTGGATCAGCTTGTAGCCGAAGCCCGCGAAGGCCACCACGCAACAGAAGTACGCGATGGTCTCGGTCATGGGGTTCGTCGCTTCCGGCTGCCGAAGAGGTCGTCGACCCTGGCCATGCCGCGCGCGAGGTCGCTCCCACTCTCGTCGGTGGGAGCCGAGCCGCGCACCGCCGTCCGGGCGACACGCTGCGCGAGAAGGCTCGCGAGGAGTTCGGCTTCCTGTTCCTCGACGGCGCTGTAACCGGTGCGCCCGAGGACACGACGGACGAGTTCCGGCGAGAGGTTCGGCATCAGGGCCTTGCTGGCGGCGGCGTCGAGCGCGATGCCGTCGGCGCCCGCGTCCGAACCGACGTGGCCGCACAGCAGATGGCCGACCTCGTGCAGCAGGATATGCCGCCGGTGCAGCGCCGTGGTGTTCGTCGGGTAGAGGATGTAATCCGCGCGTTCGGTGCTCATCAACAGTCCGCACGGACCACTCGAAGGGACGCTGACCTGCATCAATTCGATCGGACGGCCACGTTCGGCGGCCAGTTCGGCGATGAAGGCATCGGCGTCGAAGGGCTCGGGAAGGGTCACGCCGTCGGCGAGACTCCGGCAGCGGCGCCACAACTCCTTACGGCGGCGGTCCACTTCACGCCTCCCTCTTCGGGCCGCCCCGTCCGGATTCCCTGCGGGCGATCGCGTCGATCATGTCGCTGATGGTGTCGAGTCCGTCCGGTGAAAGCGTTACAGCGCGCAGCGCCACATCGCGGACGCCGGCGTCGCGAAGGGCGCCGAGGAGCGCGAGTTCCTCGGCGATCTTGGCGCTCTGCTCGTCGTCGAAGAAGTACGCCGGCGAGACGCCGAAGAACTGGGCGAGCGCCTCGAGATGCCGTTTCGTGGGGTTGTCGCGGCGACCGGTGCGCAACTGCCACAGGTACGTCGTCGAGAAGCTCTCGCCGGTCGCCTCGCGGCAGGCCTTGGCGACCTCTTCATGGCTGTACGGCTCGCGATCGGGTCTCAGCACGATCTGGAACAGCTTGTCGATCTTGTCGGCGAGCGTCGTCTCGCCGGGCTCGGTCGCGGCCACCATCCCCACTCCCTACATGTCGTGCCCGTTCATGCTAGTTGACGCGGTGCCCGCATTCATACACGACAGTTTTCACCTCGCGCGTGGCCGCGGCTGGCACCGCGGGCACGAGAACGACGACCGGTTCATGAACGGATCGCGCCGGATCGGGGTCCCGCACCGGCCGCAGGGCAAACCTTCCTGGCCGTACGCGTCGAGAGAACGGTCGAAATACCCTGACTGGCCGTTGATGTTGACGTAGAGCGCGTCGAACGAGGTCCCGCCCGCGACGAGGGCGGCGGCCATCACGTCGGTGGCCGCGGTGAGCACCGTCCGGCCGTGTGCGGCGGTGAGCCTGTCGGTCGGGCGGGCCCAGTGGAGCTTGGACCGCCAAAGGGCCTCGTCGGCGTAGATGTTGCCGATACCGGAGACGAGGGTCTGGTCGAGCAGGGCGCGTTTGATCTCGGTGCGCCTCGACCGCAGCGCGCGGACGGCCTGGTCGAGGTCGAACCGCGGATCCATCGGGTCGCGTGCGATATGCGCGATGGTGCCCGGCAACGCCGTCCCGTCGACCTCGGTGAGGTCCGCGAGCGCGAGTCCGCCGAAGGTCCGCTGGTCGACGAAGCGCAGTTCCGGCCCTCCGTCGCCAAAGCGGAATCGCACGCGAAGGTGCTTCTCGTCGGGCGCGTCTTCGGGCTGGACGAGCATCTGACCGCTCATCCCGAGGTGGGCGAGCATGGCCTGGCCGTCGGAAAGTTCGAGCCAGAGGTATTTGCCCCGGCGTCGCGCGGCGGTGATCTTCGTACCGGAAAGCCGTCCGGAGAAGTCCTCGGCGCCGAGTTCGTGACGGCGGATCGCGCGGGCGTGCAGGACTTCGACCTCGGTGATCGTCCGGCCGGAGACATGGGCCTCCAGCCCGGCGCGGACCACCTCGACCTCGGGGAGTTCGGGCATGGACACGATTCTCCCACCGGATGTGCGGCCGGTGTCAGAGCCGTGACAGGGGGGTGTCAGAACCGTCGGCGAAGGTGATCACAACAAGCCGAACGAACCACCGAACCGGGGGAGAATCCCATGACCACCTTCGCCACTCCGAACCCGATCACCGCCACCCTGACCACCGCCGGCGCGTGGGTCCGGGTCACCGCCACCGAGCGGACCGACACGGTGGTGCGGGTCGAGCCCATCGACAGCACGAACAAATCCGACGTGAAGGTGGCCGAGAAGACGGAGGTCGACTTCGCGAACGGCCGACTGTCGATCAAGACCACCAAGGCGGGTGACAAGAACGGCTCCGTCGCCATCACGATCGAACTGCCCGCCGGCTCCGACCTGGTCCTGGACTCGGCCTGGTCGGACGTACACGCCGACGGCCCGCTCGGTCAGTGCGAACTGGGTCTGGTCTCGGGCCGGGTGAGGCTCGGGAACATCGCCGCGCTGCGAGGGAGCCTGGCGGCGGGCAGCGTCGTGATCGAGAACGTCTCCGGCGTCGTCGACATCGAAGGCGGCGCGGCCGAGGTGCGGATCCGCGAGGTCGAGGGCACCGTCCGGTACGCGGGCTCGGCCGGGCACGTCTGGATCGGGCGTGCCCGGTCCGACCTCGACCTCAGCAACGCCGGCGGCAGCTTCGACATCGACCGTGCCGAAGCCGGCGTCATCGCGAAGGCGGCCAACTGCCCCATCCGGGTCGGGCGGCTGACGCGTGGTCAGGCGGAACTGATGAACGCGTCCGGCGGCATCCGGGTCGGGATCAGCGAAGGCACCTTCGCCGGCGTGGATGCCAAGAGCACCAAGGGATCGGTGCGCAGTTCCCTGCCCGCCCAAGACGACGCGGTCCGGTCCGGCGATCAGGTCAAGGTCTACGCCCGCACGCGGCTCGACGACATCGTCATCCACCGCGCGACCGTCTGAAGTCGCGCCGGGGCTCTTCACACCGTTCCCAAGTACATGAAGGCCCCCTTCTTTGCGCTAGGCGCAAGGAAGGGGGCCTTCATGTACTTCACGTTCCCGGTCCGTCAAGGTCTCCTTCACTACCTTCAGGGTAGGGAAAGAGGCCTTCACGGACCCGGACCTGCGATGAGGACAACCCCAGGCAGAACGTCCCGCTGAAGAGGACTCAGGTCGTCTTCGGAGGCTGTTCGATGTCGAGTTCGGCCGAAAGCTGGCGCCAGGCCGTCTCGGCGGCCTTCTGCTCGGCTTCCTTCTTGGTCGTCCCCGAGCCGTAGCCGAGTTCGCGACCGCCGACGAGCACGGTGGCGGTGAACTCCTTGCGGTGATCGGGGCCGGTGTCCTCGACCTTGTACTCGGGCACGCCGAGTCCGGCCGACGCCGTCAACTCCTGGAGACTGGTCTTCCAGTCCAGGCCGGCACCGCGCAGCGGCGCTTCGGCGAGCAGGCCGTCGAACAGGTGGTGCACGAGTTTCCGTGCGATGTCGATGCCGTGCTGCAGGTACGCGGCGCCGATGACGGCTTCGAGCCCGTCGGCGAGGATGCTCGCCTTGTCCCTGCCGCCGGTGAGCTCTTCACCCTTGCCCAGCAACAGATGCGAGCCCAGCCCACCCTCGCCGAGGCCGCGGGCGACCCGGGCCAGGGCGTGCATGTTGACCACGCTGGCACGAAGCTTCGCGAGCTGACCTTCGGCCATCTCGGGATGCGTGTTGTAGAGGTGGTCGGTCACGACCAGGCCCAGCACCGCGTCCCCGAGGAACTCCAACCGCTCGTTCGGCGGCAACCCACCGTTCTCATAGGCATAAGAACGGTGGGTCAGCGACAGCGTCAGCAGCTCGGATTCGATGGTGATCCCGAGCGCTTCGAGCAGTGGTGCGGGGTCGGCGGGCCGTGTACCGGCCGATTTGCCCCCCATGTCGTCGGCTACCCGGCTCAGGCGGGCTCGACGACCTGGCGACCGTTGTGCTGGCCGCAGGCCGGGCACGCGATGTGCTGGAGCTTCGGCTGCTTGCAGGCGCGGTTGGAGCAGGGCACCAGCTGAACCGGAGCCGCCTTCCACTGGCTGCGGCGCGCGCGGGTGTTGGATCGCGACATCTTCCGCTTCGGGACGGCCACGAGTAGATCTCCTTATGACGGTCTGCTCGCGGTCGCGAGCGAACTTGCTTCTCCGGAACGAGCTGGTGCTCGTCAGGCTTGCTTTCCGGGGCCATCAGCCTGGTCGTCGCCCGTTTCGTCGCCGAAACGATCGACCAGCGCGGCCCACCGAGGGTCTATCTTCTCATGCCCGTGTCCGGGCGGGAGATCGGCCCACTTGACGCCGCATTCGATGCACAGACCCTGGCAGTCCTCGGTGCACAGCGGGGCCAGCGGGAGCGCCAGCACCACCGCGTCGCGGACCGTCGGCTCGAGATCGATCCGGTCGTCCACCAGGCGAGGGATCTCGTCCTCGTCGGTGGTCTCCTCGGTCGCGGAGCCCGGGTAGGCGAAGAGCTCGGTCAGGTCGACCTCGACGTCCTCGCTGATCGGGTCGAGGCACCGCGCGCAGTGTCCCGTCGCGACGGCGGAAGCCGTGCCGCTGACGAGGACGCCTTCGACGACGGATTCGAGCATCAGGTCGAGTTCGAGGCTGGAGCCGGCGTCGATGGTGATGACGTCGGGCACACCGAGCGCGGTCTCGACGGGGATGGAACGTTGGACGGCCTTGCTCAGACCGGCATGACGGCCGAGCTCACGGGTGTCGAGCACCCACGGGCTGCGGTCGTCCAGTTGCGCAGGCCTGGCCTGCGGCGACTTGTTCTCAGACATCGGTGACCAGGGTACGCACCGCCCGCCAGTGGTTTACGCCTGGTAGTCGTAGAGCGAGGTCCGGCTGTTGCCCGGCAGGTTGACCGGCGACCGCAGGTGGTTGCGCCCGGAGTCGACCGTGCGCAGCGTGGTGGCCAGCAGCTCGGAGAACTCGGCGAGTTTGCCGTCGACGTAGGCGTCGCAATCGCTCCGCTGCTTGTCGGCCTCGACGTGTGCCTCGTCGACGATGCGGGCCGCCTCGCCGTGGGCCGCCTGGACGACCTCGGTCTGCGAGACGAGCCGGGCCTGCTCGGCGCGGCCGTCCTCGATGGCGCGCTCGTAGGCGTCGCGACCGGCCTGGATCATCCGCTCGGATTCCGCCCGCGAGCGGTCGGTGAGGTTCTGGAACTCGGCCTGCCCGGCGGCGACCATACGCTCGGCCTCGCCGTGCGCGTCGCCCATCATCTGCTCGGCGCGGGCGCGGGCGTCGGCGAGGATGCGTTCCGCCTCGGCCTGCGCCTCGGCGACCGTGCGGTCCGCCTCGGTGTTGGCCGTGGTGATCGTCTCCGCCGCCTCGGTGCGGGCGGTCTGGATCAGCTGATCACGCTTGTCCAGGACGTCCTGCGCGTCGTCCACCTCGCCCGGGAGGGCGTCACGGATGTCGTCGAGCAGCTCGAGGGTGTCCCCGCGCGGTACGACGCAACTGGAGGTCATCGGCACGCCGCGGGCTTCCTCCACGATGGTGACGAGCTCGTCGAGCGCCTCGAAAACCCGGTACACGGCCCACTCCCTACCTACAGCGATCCCCATTCCCTGCGATCAGTTTGCCCGCAACGCCGCCGTAAGGGGTGAAAGCACGCGGTACCGGGCGTGTCCCCGCCGGTACCGCGTGCCACTTACCGGAGGTCGAGCTCCGGATCCGTGACCACCCTGATCAGCTGGTCGTCGGCCGGACGCGAGCCCCCGTCGCCCGCGCCGGTGGACACGGTGACCGATGTTCCGTCGGTCCGGTACGCGGTCGCGTCGCGACCCGGTTCGACGTCCCCGGGGGGCAGCGACGGGACGGTGCCCGTGACGACGACGGTGCTCCCGTCCCCTTGGGGCAGCTTCACGCAGTCCACCGGTACCCCGCTGGTCACCCCGGGGATGTCCGCGTCGAGCCCCCCGGCGGCCTTCCGGTCCGGTTCACAACTGTCTTCGAGGGAGAAACCCAGTTTGGCGGCCTGCGTTCCGCTGATCGTGACGACCAGGGAGCGAACGGCGCCGGAAGCGTCCCGGTAGCCGATCATGACGACGAGGATGTCCCAGGTGCGCACCTGATGCACGGAGCGGACTTCGATGTCCTTGGACCCGGTCAGCACGTTCGGCAGCGTGACGGCCAGATGCCCGGTGATCCTCGCCTTCTGTGCCGTCAGGTCTGTCTTCGACGGTCCCGGCGGCTTCACTGGCCCCGGCGA
>NZ_JACBXD010000132.1 GCF_013870525.1 Amycolatopsis pittospori | reverse complement strand
GCGTCCGGGGGCCTGCGTGACCGGAGCCTGCGGGGCGACCGGCATCGGCACCGGGAGCTCGGGCCGTTCCATGGGGATCTCGGTGCGGTGGCGGGCACGACGACCCGGGAGCAGCGGTGCGGCGTCCGGCACCTCGGTGCTCTCGGGGTCCACCTCGTCCTCCGGCTGTTCAGACGGGACCGGCGCGAGCAGGTCGGTGCGGACGAGCACGATGGCCCTGGTGCCGCCGTACGCGGATTCGCGCAGGTGCACGGAGATCCCGTGCCGCGCGGCGAGGCGCGCGACCACGAACAGGCCCAGCCGTGGCTCGGCTGACAACGCCATGATGCCGAAGTCCGGCGGATCGGCCAACATCGCGTTCAGCTCGGCGGCCTGTTCCGGCTCGATTCCGAGGCCCTGGTCCTCGACCTCGATGACGACGCCCTTGCCGACCACGTTGCCGCGCAACTCGACGCGCGACTGCGGCGGTGAGAACGACGTCGCGTTGTCGATCAGCTCCGCCAGCAGGTGCACGAGGTCGCCGACGACCGGTCCCTGGACCGCGATCGCGGGCATCTTCGCCGTCTTCACCCGGGCGAAGTCCTCGGTCTCGGCCGAGGCGCCACGGGTCAGCTCGGCGAGCGTGACCGGCTTGCGCCACTGACGGCCGGGCTGGCCGCCACCGAGAATGATCAGGTTCTCCGCGTTGCGGCGGGCACGGGTGGAGAGGTGGTCCAGCTGGAACAGGGTCTCCAGCTGCTCCGGGTCCTCCTGCTTGCGCTCGGCCTGGTCGAGCACCTTGAGCTGGCGGTGCACGATCACCTGGCTGCGGTGCGCGATGTTGAGGAACACCGTCTTGGTGCCCTCACGGGTCCTGGCCTCTTCGACGGCGGCCGCGATGGCGGTCTGCTGCGCCTTGTTGAAGGCCTCGGCGACCTGGCCGATCTCGTCGTCGCCGTGGTCGAGGAAGTGACCCTTGTCGTCGAGGTCGACGGGTTCGCCCGCGCGGACCCGGTCGACCAGTTCGGGCAGCCGGATCTCGGCGACGTCGAGGGTGTCCTCGCGCAGCCGGGCCAGCCTGCCGATGAGCCGGTTCGACAGCCGCAGGGCGATGATGAACACGCCGATCGCGACGAGCAGTGCGATGGCCGCCGCGATGGCCGAGGTGATCAGCGTCCGGTCGGCGTCGTCGATGGCCTGCGTCGTCGCCGCGCCACTCTGCTCGACGAAGCCGCGCATCATCGCGTCGCCGACGCCTCGGGCCGACTGCAGCCACAGCTGCTCGGGGACCGGGAGGGTGGCCTTGCTGTTCTGCAGGAAGGTGTTCTCGACCGTGCTGACGGCCTTCCACGGGTCGCTCGCGACGAGCTGGTCGAACTTCGCCTTGACGCCCGGGGACATCCGCGTCACGGACGACTCGAGCAGTGACCGGTACGAACCGACCTGGGTGACGTACGCGCGGTAGGTCTCGTCCGTGAAACCGCCGCCCGCCACGGCCGCGGCGGCGAGGGAGTTCGACCGCTGCAACTGGTCGATCGCGGTGAACAGCGGCACCGCGGTGATCCGCTGGTAGGCGTTCTCCGCGTTCGGCGCGTCCTGGGCGAAACCGGTGAGACCTTCGACGAACTGGTCGATGATCTGGTTGTAGTAGGTAAAGGCGTCGAGAAGCGGCAACTGACCGGAGTCGGCCGACTGCCGGATCTGCGGCATCTTCTGGAAGAGGCCACTCACCGTGGCGATGTTGCGCTGCACGCTGTCGGGCGAGTTGCCGACCAAGGTCTGGAGGTAGCTGACGACGCCTTGGGTCGCGGCGTCGGTCTTGGCGCGCTGTTCCACGAGCGCGGCGTGCTGCGAACGGTCGCCCGCGAGCTCGCGCAGCGTCAGCCGGCGCTCCTCCTGGATCTGCCCGAAGAACGGGACCGTGGGCGCTTCCGAGCCACGGATCCGTTGCGCGTAGTCGCGGCCTTCGACCGCGTCGAAGATCAGGTAGCCGCCGATCGCGAGACCGACGAGCATCAGCGCGATGCTCGGAATGAGCGCGATCGTCAGAACGCGCGAACGAATCGAAGAGCCGCGGCCTCGTCGAAGGGAAATCTGCTTCACCGTGGTCCGTTTTCCTTCCGGCAGTTATTGGTGTCGGGTCGCCGGGGATCTCATACCCGCGGGATCCGATAGCCGGATCAACACAGCGTGGTCCGCTCCGCCCGCGAAGACGCTAGGAGACCCAAACGGGTGAGTCAAGTCCAGACGCGAAGGGTAGTCACATATTGCTGTGACCACCTGACATGAGGTCGTCGGACCTCGAAAGTCCACCACGTGGGACAGGGCGCCGACCAGGGCGTCCAGCGGTGAGCCACCTGGCGGTTTACCGCAGGCAGCGCCTTGATCGACGTTCAACGGACTCGATCAAGTCACAGCTTGTCCTAGTGATGTCTCGTCGAGAAAGTCGACGAAAACTACACGCCGTGACGTCGCTCACGCTTTTGGACCAGAGCTCCACATACCGTTCGGTTTGCGAACGACATCACCCCTAAGGAACGCGGCCGTAACCCCGTGCGATCCGCGGAATCGATAATTTCCGGCACGAATTGCGGAGGAATCGACGAAATGATCTTCGTCGAGACGGCCGAGCTCGTCCTCGAGAAGGGTGTCGACCCTCCTGGAGGCGTCGCGCAGCATCCGGACGGCCGCCCAGCACAACGTCGCCACCCCGCAGACGAGGATCGCGACGAGTACGGTCTCGACCGGGTAACGCGCGCCGAATTCGTTGAGCAGGAAACCGGAAGCGACCCCGAACACGGCGACGGCGACATAGGTGAGCGACACGATCCCCTCCTTCTCCGGGCAGCCGGCCCGCGCCCTCGCCGTCGAGACGGGCGACGCGGGTTTTCCTTACGCCACAGGGGAAGGATCTACGTCACATTCGCGGCGAGAGCGAATAACGAGCCTAACAGCGAATTCGGCGAAGATCGCCACTTCTCCCCCACAGGGGCGAGGTGATCACCTATTTGCGATCGAATTCCGAATGACTTTCACCATTACCGCCGCACGTCAGGAAAGGAATCCGACACTTCGAGAATGATCGAAATCCTCACCTTCGGAGCTCCCGAAGCGTCGTGACGGCGCGGAGCACCTCGCCGTAGGTGGTGTAGAGCGGCGCCAACCCGAATCGCAGCACGTTGGGCGGCCGGTGGTCCCCGATCACCCCGCGTTCGGTCAGGGCCGCCATCGTCTTGGCCGCGTCGTCGTCGGTGATCGAGACCTGGTGTCCGCGCTCACCGTCGCGCGGCGTCAGGATCGTGGCGCCATCGAGGAGTTCGTCCGCGCACCGGAAGAAGAATTCGCCGAGCGCCAGGCCCTTCTCCCTCAGCAGACCGCGGTCCACGCCGTCCCAGACGTCGAGCGCCGCGTCCAGCGCGAGCAGCGAAAGGATGTCCGGGGTGCCCGCGCGGCCACGCGCGATCCCGGCGTGCGCCTCGTACGCGCCGCGCATCGCGAACGGGTCGCGATCACCGGCCCAGCCGGCCAGTGGCTGCTCGAACCGGTCCAGCCATTTCGTTGCCACATAAAGGAAAGCAGGCGAGCCAGGGCCTCCGTTGAGGAATTTGTAGGTGCAGCCGACGGCGAGGTCGACGCCGGACGCGTCGAGTTCGACGGGGAGCGCGCCGACGCTGTGGCAGAGGTCCCAGAGCGCGAGCGCGCCGGCCCGGCGCAATGCCTCGGTCAACCCGGCCATGTCGTGGGCGCGGCCGCTGACGTAGTCGACGTGGTTGATCAGCGCGACGGCGGTCCGCTCGCCCACCTCGTCCGGTATGTCCTCGGCGACGACCCGGCGCACCGTGCGCCCGGTCAGCCGCGCGGCTTCGTCGGCGATGTAGCCGTCGGTCGGGAAGGTGTCGGCGTCGACGAGGATCTCGTCGCGACCGGGATTGAGCCGGATCGCGGCCACCAGCGCCTTGAACAGGTTCACGCTCGTCGAATCCGCCACGACGACCTGCCCCGGTGCGGCCCCCACCAGCGGCGCGATCCGCTCGCCGACCCGCACCGGCGCTTCCCACCAGCCCTCGGACCAGGACCGGATGAGCCGCCCACCCCACTGCTCGCGGACGACGGCGGCGAGGCGGTCCGCCACATGCTTCGGCGGCGCGCCCAGCGAGTTACCGTCGAAGTAGGCGACGCCCGGGTCGAGGTCGAACTCGTTCCGCTTATGCGCCAAGGGATCTGCCGCGTCCAGTGCCGCGGCCTCGGCTACGAGATCAGTCACGGCGGTAATCGTCGGCGAGGGTGTTCCAGAAGTCCAGCTCGTATGCCTGAAACAACCGGGCGTGGGTGCGAGCGTCCTTTTCGGACAGGTTCTCCGCGTCGAGCGCCGCCTGGACGGCCGTCACGGCGAGTGCTTCCAGCTCCGGTGAAGGCGCGCCGAAGAAGTCGAAGAAGGCACACGCCTCGTCGTCGAAGCCGTACCGCTCGCGCATCGCGGCGGCGATGGCGGCGCAGTACCGGCCGAAAGCGGCGAAGTTGGCGACGATCGCGACGATGACCTCGGCGGGCTCGCCGTTCAGCGCCAGCCAGGCGACGAACGCCGGGTACGCCTGGCATCCCGCGCGCGGCTCGAAGTCGGGTGATTCCCCGGCGAGCGCGGGCAGTTTGCCGAGCGCCAGCCCCTCACCGGAGGCGAGCGTCGCGAAGAACTCGCGTGCGCCCTGCTCCTGCGAACGCGAAGCGAGCGTGAGGAAACTGCGCCAGTCACTGCGGACGATCCGGTACTCCTCCGCGGCGATCGCGGCGAACACCTCCCGCGCCGCCTCGCCCCTCCCGACCAACGGGACGAGCCGGTTTTCGTCGTCGCGAGGCGCGAGTTCCGCCTGTACCGCCTCGATCAGCTCGCGTGCCGAACCGGTCATCGTCAAGGCTCCTGCTCGTTCGGGGACGGTCCACGACCATTCAACCCGTGTCGGCGACTGACGCGGTGAAAACGGAAAAGGTGGACATTTCGCGTAGTCCAACCGTGGCCGCGATTCTCTATCCACCAGTGACGAGAGCCCTTACAGTGTGGCTGATCAGGCAGCATCGAGGAGGCCAGCGTTGACCACCCAGCCGACCGTCGCCGAGCAGATCGAAGGCCAGACGATCCCCGCCCTGCTTCACCGCAACGCCCAGGAGTTCGGTGATCTGCCGGCGGTCACGTCACTCGACAAAGAGGGCAAGCCGACCCTGACCTGGAGCGAATTCCGCACCGCCATCGCGGAGGTGTCGCGAGGGCTCGCCGGGCTCGGACTCGGCACCCGCGACCGCATGCTGATCATGGCGCCGAGCAGTCCCGAACACCTGATCGCCGACCTCGCCGCGGCCCATCTCGGCGCGATCCCTTGCACCGCCTATGCGACGCTCAGCCCGGAACAGATCGGGTTCGTCGCCCGGCACAGCGCCGCCGGCGTCGTCGTCCTCGCCGGTGCGGACGAGCTCGCGCGCTGGTCGCAGGTCCTCGACGACCTCCCGGCGCTGCGGCACGTCGTCGTCCTCGACGAGTCCGTGATTCCTCCGGACGACAAGCGGTTCCTGTCCTTCGCCGACCTTCGCGCGGCAGGCGCCGAAGCGCACGCGGCCGACCCGCAGGCGTTCGAAACGGCGTGGTCCGCGATCACCCCGGACGACCCGCTGTCGATGATCTACACCTCCGGCACCACCGGCGACCCCAAGGGCGTCGTGCTGTCCCACCGCAACGCGATCTACCAGGCCGTCGCGGTCATGACGCTGCACGAGTCGCCGATGCACGCCACGAACATCGCGTACCTGCCGCTCGCGCATATCGCCGAACGCGAACTGTCGATCTACATGCCGATCGTGTGGGCCGGGCACGTGCACACCGTCGGCGACCCGAGCGGCGTCGTCGGCGCGCTGGGCCAGGTGCACCCGAAGAGCTTCTTCGGTGTTCCGCGGGTGTGGGAAAAGATGGTCGCGGGGCTGAAGAACCTGCTCGGCTCGCTGCCCGAGGACAAGCGGAACGGGCTGATCGGCGCCAACGAACTCCTGCAGCAGGGCTACAAACTGCGCAGTGACGGCCAGGAGGTCCCGCCGGAACTGGCGGAGAAGATCGCGCAGACCGACGCGGCCGCGCTCGCGCCGGTGCGGGCCATGCTCGGCCTCGACCAGATCGAGGTCGCCTCCAGCGGCGCCGCCGCGCTGCCGGTGGAGATCCTGTACTTCATCGCCGGGCTCGGCGTCGAGATCCAGGAGGTCTGGGGTCTGTCCGAGACCACCGGCGCCGTCACCTCCAACACGCCGACGGCGTTCAAGGCCGGCTCGGTCGGCCGTCCGCTGGAAGGCGTCGAGGTGAAGGTCGCCGAAGACGGCGAACTCCTCGTCCGCGGCGCGATCGTATTCCTCGGCTACCTTCAGCAGGACGGTTCGATCAAGCCGGACATCGACGCCGACGGCTGGCTCGCCACCGGCGACATCGGCACTATCGACGAACGCGGCTTCGTCACGATCACCGACCGCAAGAAGGAATTGATCATCACTTCGAGCGGGAAGAACATCGCCCCGACGAAGATCGAGGGCCTGCTCAAGGAACACCCGCTGATCGGACAGGCCGTCGCGATCGGCGACGACCGGCCGTACGTCACCGCGCTGATCGTCGTCGACGACGAGATCGCCCCCGGCTGGGCGACCGCGAACGGCATCCAGGTGGCCGAAGGCGAATCGCTCGCCGACAACCCCCAGGTGCGCGCCGAAATCGAGAAGGCCGTCGAGGCGGCGAACGCACGGCTGGCACGGATCGAGCAGATCAAGCGGTACCACGTCATCCCGAAGGCGTGGACGCCCGAAAGCGGCGAGGTGACCCCGACGCTGAAGCTGAAGCGGCGGATCATCAACGACCGGTACGCCCCCGCCATCGCGGATCTCTACACGGGCACACCGGAGGCCGCTCCCGCACCGGCCGCCGGTTCCTGACCTCGCACGACCCCGCCTCCGGCTGCTATGAACGGCCCGTTACTTGCAAAATTTGCAAGTAACGGGCCGTTCATAGCGCGGGCACCCGACGAAACCGCGTCCCGAAAAGGGTCGTCGCCGGGGCGCCGCCGCTGCTAACTTGCCGCCGTGGATCTCTTCTCCCGCTCTTGGGCGGCGCTACTCGCCGCCGTCGCCGAAATCCCCGACGAAGACTTCTCCCAACCGTCCGGCTGCGCCGGCTGGCTGGTGCAGGACCTGGTGTGCCATCTGGTGATCGACGCCCAGGACGTCCTCATCACGCTCGCCACCCCCGCCGAAACCGAACCGACGCGCAACGCGGTCACCTACTGGGAGATCGCCGACGAGCCGCCGACCGGCGAAGACGATCTCGACGCGCTGATCGTGCGGCTCGCCGCCGCGTACCAGGAACCCCGGCTCCTCAAGTTCCACCTCGACGACGTCGGTTCGGCCGCGGGCCGCGCCGCCGAACTCGCGGATCCCGGCATCCGGGTCGGTACCCGCGACGTCGTCCTGTCCGCGGGCGACTACCTGAACGCGTACGTCCTCGAATGGACTCTGCACCACCTCGACCTGGTCGCACATCTGCCGCAGATCGCCGGACCGTCCGGCGAGAGCCTCGCCAAGACGCGGCAGATCCTCGAACAGCGCACCGGGGAGAAGTTCCCCGGATCGTTCTCCGACACGGACGCGCTGCTGGTCGGCACCGGACGGCGCCAACCGACCGACGCGGAAAAGACCGAACTGGGCGAACTGGCCGCGAAACTACCGTTCGTCGTGGGCTAAGCGGTCCTGCCGTCCCTCTGATCACGCCTGCCGTCCGCCTGATCACGCCTGCCGTCCCTCTGATCACGGGCGCTAAGCGGTCCGGGTCGACTCCGTCCACTTGCGCAGCCGGGGCGGGACGCGCTTTTCGAGGCCGTAGTTCTCCAGGTGCGCGCTGAAGACCTCGTCGAAGGCGCGCTGCACGGTCTCGGTGTCCCAAACCGGGCGTTCGAGGATGGGCTGCTTCAGGTAGGGCTGCCCCATGATGTGCAGTTCCGGCCCGTTGCAGCGGATCATCTGCCCGGTGATGCCGTCCGATCCGGCGCCGAGCAGGAACAGCACGACCGGCGCGATCCGCGACGGCGTCCGGTCGGGCGGGCAGGCCCGCAGCGACCGTTCGGACTTCCACACCATCCGGGTGTGCGCGAGTGGGCAGACCGCGTTCACCCGGATCCCGCTCTCCTCCAGGTCGAGCGCCCAGGAGTAGGTCAGCGAAGCGACGGCGCCCTTGCTCGCGGCGTACACGCCGAGCTTGCGCTGCCCCAGCGAAGCCCCGGACGAGATGTTGACGATCGACCCCGGCCTTCCCCGCGCGACCATCGCCTTGATCGCGGCCAGCCCGGTGTACATGACGCCGAGGACGTTCACCTCGACCAGCTCCCGGGCCTGGTCGACGTCGTCCTCCCACGGCAGCGCCTCGTAGTTCAGGCCCGCGTTGTTGACCAGCCCGTCGATCGCGCCGAATTCGGTGACACAGAGGTCGACGATCTCCTGCGCCTGCTTCGGATCCGCGACACTGTGCGCGCTGGCGACCGCCCTGCCCCCGAACCGGCGGATGTTCTCCGCCGTCCGCTCCGCCAGTTCCCCGTCGACGTCGTTGACCACCACGGCGCCGCCCGCCCTGGCCACGTGCACCGCGAACGCCTCGCCGAGGCCGCGCCCGGCCCCGGTCACGACGACGGCCTTGTCGTCGAGCAAACCGTTCATCGACTCACCCCTTTTGCCCGGCCGGCCTCCACCTCCAGGCCGGTCTCCCCTCAGTGTTGGCCCATTCGGACCAACCCGGACCCGGGCGGCGGCGAACGGCAGCCCGGGTGCGCCGAGCGAGTGCGGGCCGATCGGCGCGGAGATACCCGCGCACGAGTCAGGACGGCGTCACCCACCGGTCAGACGGCGTAGCTCGATCGGCCTAACAGTCGAAGGATCGGCTGGTCTTCTGTTCGTCTCCCTGTAGCCGGAGGCATACTGAACGTCGAACGACGGGGCCTTAACTGTGACTCCCTCGACAGCCACGTAACAGGGCAGGCAAGAATGCGAGGGAGCTAAGTTCACCCGATCGGGGGGAGGTGGTCACGCAGTGAAGACGAACGCGGCGCCGCGGATGACCGCCGCCCTGGCGAACCGCGAGTTCCGCGCACTCTGGCTCGCCGAAGTGCAGTCCCTCATCGGAGACCAGCTCACCATCGTCGCGCTGGCGATCCTCGTCTACGACCGCACCGGCTCGGCCCTGCTGTCCGCGGTGGTCTACTCGCTGACCTTCCTGCCCGCGCTGGCCGGCGGTCTCGGCCTCTCCCAGCTGGCCGACCGCTACCCGCGGCGCACCGTCCTCGTCTACTCGTCACTGATCCAGGCCGTGCTGATCGCGATCATGGCGATCCCCGACACCCCGCTGGGCCTGCTGTGCGGGCTGGTCGTGCTGGCCCGGCTGGCGAACGCACCCGGCAACGCGGCGCAGAACGCGCTCACCCGCGAGGTGTTCACCGACGACGACCTCTATCTCAAGAGCCAGGACATCCGCGGCATCTCCACCAACACCGCCATGCTGCTCGGCCTCGCCGGCGGCGGGCTGCTGGTGTCCCAGGTCGGGGTGAGCTGGGCGCTGGCGCTGGACGCGGCGACGTTCGTGCTGAGCGCGGTCGTCGTCCGGCTCTGGGTCTCCCGGCGCGCGGCGGCCTCCGACGGCTCCGGCAGCTGGTTCGGCGCGGTGAAGCGCGTTTTCGGCAACCGCCACCTGCGGGTTTTGATCTGGCTCTCGTGGCTGGTCGGCCTCGCCGTCATCCCCGAGGGGCTCGCGGCACCGCTCGCCGCGGAGATGGGCGTGGGAAAACAGGCCGTGGGATGGCTCTTGGCCGCGGATCCGCTCGGATTCGTCATCGGCGCGTTCCTGTTGTCCAAATTCGTTTCGGCGGAACAACGCCGGAAGCTGCTGGGTGTGCTGGCGGCACTGCCGATGGTCGCCCTGATCGCCTTCGTGCTCAAGCCGGGGCTGATTCCGGCGTTGCTCCTGCTGGCGGCCGCGGGCGCGGCGGGGGCGTACCTGATCACGGTGAGCGCCACGTTCATCACCTGGGTCCCGAACGAGCTTCGGGGCGGCGCGGGTGGGGTGTACCGCACGGGGTTGCGGGTCGCTCAAGGAATAGGGGCGGGACTCGGCGGACTGGCCGCCGATCGGCTCGGGTCCGCGACCTCGGCCATCGCACTGGCCGGCGTGGTCGGCCTGCTGCTGGCCGTCCTGGTCGCACTCAGCTGGACGCATGTCAACGGATCCAGCCCGGAACCGTTGCTGTCATGAGGAATCCACACAGGACGACCCCTGGGGCGGCATGGCCGCCCGGCGGGTTCGTACTCGGGAATCTCGACGACGGGACACTGCTTCGACACCTCGGTAAAAAGAAACGACTCTCGATCAGAAGTCACGGCTCGACACGGTCACACACCTCCCGGCCACCTCGTTGCTCTCGTCGCTGCGAACTAATACCCGGCCCGGGCTCAGAAGTCACGGCTGGACACTATCGGTCACCCCTTCCGCACGGCGTCTCGAAAAACATTCAGCTGTCAAGATCAGAAATCACGGGACACGATTGCCACCTCCGGTCCACGTTCGGGGGCACCCTTGCCGGTGTCGAACAACTGATGCGATGGGATGATACCGGCCGTGGAATACGAACGGTGTCTCAGTCGGTACCGGTGAGATTACTCAGCCGTGCCGTCCGCGCGGAAAAGAGGTAGCAATTGCCAGCCGAGACCGGCGACCGTCGCGAGCACGGCGACGGCACCGGCGACCTTGACGAGCGAGCGGCGACGGCCGCCGCGGAGAGCGGTGTCCCGGTGACCGAACGCGGGCAGGCAAGCCCGGAAGGTGACCAGGCCGAACCCCCGCAACGCCATCCTTACGACCCCAGGGCGTGGGCGCTGTGGCAGCGGCCCAAACGTTTCATCGCGTTCCTTTTCGCGATGGAGGTCATCGGAATCGCGATCATGGTCGTCGCGACGATGGATTCGACGACACCGGGAAGAATAGACTGGGTTCGTTTCGCGATTCTCGCCGTCGGGGCCACCGCGCATATTCAGCTGACCCAGCGACAGGAAGAAAGACGACGCGACCGGAGTCGCACCGTCCTCATCGACCTCACCGCCGTATGGACATTTCCCGCCGCGGTCATTCTTCCGCTTTCACTGACACTTTCCATCATCGCGCTCGTCCGAATCCAGCATTGGTTCATCGCCCGCCGTCCCGCGCACAACTTCGTTTTCTCGTCGGTCACCCACGGCGTCTCGGTGACACTGGCCTCGCTGACCTTCCACGCGTTCGGCCCGCATGAATGGGGAAGGATCTCCGGTTGGAGCACCCTCGGCGAATTCGGCGTCCTGATCGTCACCGGGATGGTCTTCGAGGCGGTGCAGATCGCCTATATCGGCGGCATCCTCACGATCGGCTCGCCGAAACGGCCGCCGGTGTCGACCGTCCTCGGCAACAAGGCCGACAACCTGCTGGAGGCCATCACGATCGGCCTCGGCGCGGTCACCGCGGTCCTGCTGTTGATCATGCCCCCGATGGTGGTCGTGATGGCCGTGGTGACGGTGGTGTTCAATCGCCTCGCCGAGATCGACCAACTGCAAAACGACGCGCGGACGGACCCGAAAACCGGTGTTCTCAACATGCGCGGATGGTCGGAGTCGGCCGATCGGGCGCTCGGAAGGACCGCCCGATCGGACGACAACCTGGCACTTCTGATGATTGATCTCGACCACTTCAAGTGGATTAACGACACTTATGGACACCCCGCGGGCGACGACATGCTGCGAGATGTGGCACAGAAATTGGACGAGGTCACCCGGCCCGCCGACGTGATCGGCCGCTTCGGCGGCGAGGAATTCCTCGTACTTTTGCCGGATATCGACGAAACCGCGGCGAAACTGGCCGCGGAGCGAGTGCGCAGTGCAATCGCCGAACTGCATATAGTGACAACCGACAAACGTGGCAGCCGCGTCACCATCTCGGGCCGGACCACCTCGATCGGGGCGGCCCTGTTCCCTCGTCACGGTGAATCCCTGGAGGAACTGCTGCACTCCGCCGACGCCGCCGTTTACGTGGCCAAGGAGAACGGCCGGAACCAGGTGCGCTTCGCCCAGGACAGGGAACGACCGCCCACCTGACCCCCTCGTGAGTGATCTGGAACCGTTAGAGCCGACTGTGTCCTAGGCGCGTACTTGCCGTTTCGCGTGTCCAGAGGGACGCCACGCGTGATTGGACGGACGGCGCGCGTGATTGGAGGAACGACGCGTGGCGGAAGCCTGTCGCGCGAGTGTCGTCCATCCAGTCACGCGTGCCGTCCGCCTGAGCACACGTGCCGTCCGCCTGAGCACACGTGCCGTCCGTCGGATCACGCGTGCCGTCCGTTGGATCACACGCGCCGTCCCCTCAGTCACGCGAACCGGCCACTCGGTCCAGGGTGGTCGTGAGTGATTCGGGTCGTTAGAACGACCCAAATCACTCACGACCCACATGCCCCACTGGTCACAGCCCTGAGGCCACCCGCCGGGTGAACCCGGGGGTTATCCGGATGTCGGCCTCGATCGGCGAATGGCACCCTGGACGCCATGCCAGCCACAGCCGACGTCGACGGACAGCCCGCCCGGATCCGGCGGCCTTGGTCGACCTCGGGTTGGTTACTGCTGGTCACGCTGCTGGTGTTCGGTTTCGGCCTGATCGCGTCGCGGCCCGCGTCGCCGCCGGACCAGGGACCACCGACGGGTGACATCCTCGCCGCCCAGAACGCGGTCGACGCGCTGGTCACGCCGGGTCCGGTTGAGGACGTCATCGCGAAACTGCCGTCCGACTTCACGGCGGTCAGCGGGATCACCCCGGGCGTCATGCCGGCGCGGGACGGCACCATGCGCGCCGTCCACACCGACGGCGGCTGCTCGGCACCGTGGGGCGACGACAACACCAAATGGGATTACGCCGTCCCCTGCCGGGCTCACGACCTCGGCTACGACATCCTCCGCTACGCCGAGCGCAAGGGTCATCCGCTCGGCCAGGAGGCCAGGTCGAGCCTCGACGACCGGCTTTCGGCCGACATGCACCACGCCTGCGTGCTCAACCCGATGGACTCGCGCGGCACCTGCGAGGTCGTCGCCTCCCTCTATACCGCCGGGCTCGTGCTCAACTCGTGGCATCAGCGCTGGGGGCCGCCGGTCGGCGACCCGCTCGGCCCGATGATCGTCGGTGTGCTGGTGATCGGCGCGTTGCTGGTCTTCCGTCTCCGCGGCTGGGTCCGCGTCCGCCGGACCGCCGTCACGCTCCCCCGCGAGCCGCGGCCGGTGGTCCCGGTCGGCCGGTGGGCGCTGCTCGGGGTCGCGGGCGCCGTCCTGATGCTGCTCGGCGAGTCCGCCGTCGCGCTCGCGCATTGGGCGGGGGCGCCCGAACGATCGTTGTGGCCGTTCACCTGGCTCGCCCAGCTCTGCCCGCTCATCTTCTTCGCGATCGGCCGGATCAACGAGGCGGGCTGGCGGTCGGTCCGCGCGTCCGGTGGCCGCTATCCGCAGTATCTCGCCGACCGCGCCAGCCCCCTGCTGCGTCCGGCCCTGATCTTCGCCGTCGTCGCGCTGGTCGTGCCGCTCGCGCTGGAGGTGCTGGGGATCCCGGCGGGGACGAACGCCACCGTCATGCGGATCGCGCTGCATCCGCTGTGGCTGCTCGGCGTCTTCCTGCTGACGGTCGTGCTCGCGCCCACGCTCCTCGCGCTCTACCGGCGGACGCGATCGGCCTCCGTCGCCGGACTGCTGGCCCTGACGCTGGCGAGCGAGACCGCCGCGCAGTGGTCGGGCTCGGCCATCCCGCGCTACGCCGAAACGCTGTTCCTAGCGCTGTTCGTCCAGCAACTCGCGTTCGCCCACGCCGACGGCGTCCGCCCGAGCCGTGCCTTCCTCCTCGGGACGGCGTTCACCGGCGGGGCCGGACTGGTGCTCGCGGTCGTCGTCCTCGGCGACGGTCCGATGCTGCTCGGCGGCCCCGGCGCCCCGGCCGCGCTTTCCGGCCCGCCCTGGGGTGTGCTCCTGCTCGGCCTGGTCCAGCTCGCGCTCCTCGGCCTGCTCGCCCGCCCGCTGGCCCGGTTCGGCACGAGCCCCGCGGTCACCGCCACCGCCCGGCTCGTCCTGCGCGCGCCGATGAGCCTCTACCTCGGCTTCCTTTCCGCGATGCTGCTGCTCGTGGCGGTCGTCTACCTGCCGGCACCGCTCGTGGACGGGCTCAGCTGGCTGACCCGGCCGCGCATCCTGCTCGCGCTCGCCCTGCTCGCCGTCCCGGCGGTACTCGTCTTCTGGTGGTTCGAACGTCACTCGGGTCCGCAGCAGCGGGCCGTCGACGAGCCGGGCCTGCGCGCCGCGGTGTTCTGCCGGGCCGCGGCGACGGTCGGCATGGCCTACGCGATGCTCGGCGTGTTCGGGTTCGCGCTAGCCCGCTTCGGCGGCGCCTCGGCCGACGCGGACCTGCTCGGACTCCGGCTCGGGCCGGTGCAGAGCCTGGTCAACCTGCTGCTCGGGGTGTACCTGTTGCATACCGTGCGCAACGGCACGAGCCGGATGACCGGCCCCTGGCTGGTCTGTGCGGTCGCGTGCGCGCCGCCCCTGGTGACCGCGCTCGAAGGCGAGCACGTGAGCGCCGCTTCGGTCGCCCTTCCGGTCGCGACGATCGTCGTCGCGATGCTCGCGGCGGCCGCCACACTGGTCCCCGCGCGCACCGCCCGTCGTGTCCTTCCTTGAGTCACACGGCGCTGACCAGGGCTTCTCCGTACCATTGAGCTGAAACCGGTGGTGCGTGCCACATCTCAAGGGGGATGTGTAATCCTGCGACAACCCTCAACGGGCACCATGCGTCCCTTGAGAAGGCTGTCAAAAGGCGACGAGAAGAAGGAGCAGACCGCGTGGAGTACCCGCCTCGGAATGGGCAAGGGGATCGACGTCCCGCCCGGCCTAGGCAGGACGCGCCCGGACGCGCTCCTTCC
>NZ_JACBXD010000131.1 GCF_013870525.1 Amycolatopsis pittospori | reverse complement strand
AAGCGCGACCGGATAATCGCGGAGGGTATCGATCCGTATCCGGTCGAGGTGCCCCGGACGCACTCCCTGGCCGAAGTGCGCGCGAAGCATTCCGACCTTCCTGTCGACACCGCGACCGGTGAGATCGTCGGCATCACCGGCCGGGTCATGTTCATGCGCAATACCGGCAAACTGTGTTTCGCGAGTCTTCGCGAAGGCGACGGCACCGAGTTGCAGGCGATGATCAGCCTCGCGAAGGTCGGCGAAGGCGCCCTCGCGGCGTGGAAGTCCGATGTCGATCTCGGTGATCACGTATTCGTCGAAGGCGAGGTCATCACCTCCAAGCGTGGTGAGCTTTCCGTGATGGCCGACTCCTGGCGGATCACTTCGAAAGCATTGCGCCCGTTGCCGGTCATGTACAAAGACCTGGCCGAGGAAACGCGGATCCGGCAGCGTTATGTCGATCTGATCGTGCGGCCCAAGGCCCGCGACGTGGTCCGTACCCGCGCGGGTGTGCTGCGTTCCCTGCGTGACTCGTTTCACGGCCGCGGATTCCTCGAGGTCGAGACCCCGATGCTGCAGACGCTGCACGGCGGTGCGGCGGCGCGGCCATTCGTGACGCATTCGAATGCCTTCGACCTCGACCTCTACTTGAGGATCGCGCCCGAGCTGTACCTCAAGCGCTGTGTGGTCGGCGGTATCGAGAAGGTCTTCGAGATCAACCGGAACTTCCGGAACGAGGGCAGCGACTCGTCGCACTCGCCCGAGTTCGCCATGCTCGAGTACTACGAAGCGTATGCGACCTATGACTCCAATGCGGTGATGACGCGGCAGCTCATCCAGGAAGCGGCGCAGAACGTTCTCGGCACTCAGGTGGTCACTCTCGCCGATGGTTCGGAGTACGACCTGTCCGGCGAGTGGACCACTCTCGGAATGTACGAGTCGTTGTCCGAGGCGTTGTCGGAAGAGGTCACTCCCGAGACATCGGCGGACAAGCTGCGTTCCTATGCCGAAGCGCGAGAGCTGGAGCTCGACCCGAAGTTAGGGCACGGCAAACTCGTCGAGGAACTGTGGGAACACCTCGTGGGCGATCATCTCCACGAACCTACTTTTGTCCGTGATTTTCCGGTCGAGACATCCCCGCTGACCAGGCAACACCGCAGCAAGCCCGGGGTTGCCGAGAAGTGGGATCTGTACGTGCGCGGATTCGAACTGGCCACCGGATACTCGGAGCTGGTCGATCCCGTGGTGGAACGCCAGCGTCTGGTGGAACAGGCTCGGCTGGGTGCACAGGGTGATAGTGAGGCCATGAACCTGGATGAGGATTTCCTCCGGGCGCTGGAGTACGGAATGCCGCCGAGCGGTGGTGTCGGAATGGGGATCGACCGGTTGCTGATGGCGCTGACCGGCCTTGGTATCCGGGAGACCATCCTGTTCCCGCTCGTACGACCTGAATAACCCGTCCGCGTGACAGATACCTCGATCGTTCTCCTAAACGAGATTTGCGTTATGTCTCGGTAGCGGGTATTAATGTCGCTAGACAAAGTCTTCTGTCGGGGCATGCCCCGTACCAGATCATTCGTGTAAGCCCCCAGCAGGAGGAAACAGATGGCACAGAAGGTGCTCGTCTCGCTCGTCGACGACCTCGATGGCACTGAGGCGGAAGAGACCGTCGAGTTCGGTTTGGACGGTGTGAGCTACCAGATCGACCTTTCCGCGGAAAACGCGGAAGAGCTTCGTGACGCGCTGGCCCAGTATGTGGAGCACGCCCGCCGCGCGGGTGGCCGTAAGCGCACCGCCATTCGTCCGGTCGCCGGCGTGAAGGCCGCCGCCCGCCCCGCGACCGTGGACCGCGAGCAGAACCAGGCCATTCGCGCCTGGGCCCGCAAGAACGGCTTCCAGGTTTCCGACCGTGGACGTATCCCGTCCGAGGTCGTGGAGGCCTACCACAAGAAGAACTGAAGGTCGCTTCGACCCTCAAGCCGCCGGGAAACTATTCCCGGCGGCTTTCTTGTTCTTGTACACGGTTCAAGCGGGCGTACTCCGTGGGCACCCATCCGGTCACGGAGCGGAAATCCCGGATGAAGTGCGCTTGGTCGCTATAGCCCAGTGCGGTCGCCAGTTCCGCGTAGTCCGGCTGGTCCTCGGCCGTGATCCGTGCCGCCGCTTCGTTCAACCGGTATACCTGAATCGCCCATTTGGGCGTGGTGCCGACATGTTCGGCGAAGAGGCGTTGCAGGCTTCGCTGAGACAGGCCCGTTCGGCTTGACAGCTCGGATACCCGGGTAATGGCCGGTTCGCCCGCGATTGTTTCCACCGCTTCGATGGCCGTCCGGGCCGCGGCGGTCAGCACCGGGCGTTTCGCGAGGAGCAGTTCCTCCGCGGCGCGGACCATTTCGAAGTCGTTCGTCGCATTGCGTACCGATTCCGTCACCGGTACGGCGCCGGGGAAGAGATCGGTGAGCGGAACGGAACGGCCCGAGATCATCGAGACCGGACCGGTGAGGAATGCCCGGAAAGCCCCGGGCCGGAATCGCACGCCGATACCGTGGTCCTTGCCCGCCACGACGTAGCGGAAAGGCCGTTTCCCGGGACCGAACGCACCGTTCGCGTCGCTGAAGAACGTGAGGTTCACCGCGAGATTGGGCAGTACCACCTGTTCATGGGGCGGACGGTCGCGCAGATCCCAGCGCAGTACCCAGAGGTGGTCGACGAACGGCCGGAGTCCTGGTCCAGGCCGGTGCCGGGCGAGGCTGAACCTCGCGCTCGCCTCCCGCGCGTTGACGATCCCCGCCGGGATCCGGTGCCCGCTCACCGGTTCAACGTAACCCTGTCGCGTTTCTTCAAGACACCACGGCCCTTCCCGTGAACTCATGCCCTTATGTCCGAACACGCTGCCCTGATCGCCCCCGCCGCCGCGGAATTCGCCGGAATCCTGAACGGGATCGGCGAGGCGGATCTCGCCGCCCGCACGCCGTGCGCCGAGTACGACGTCCGCGCGTTGCTGAACCACCTTCTCTACTGGGGTCCCTGGCTCGAAGCCGCCGGGCGCAAGACGCCGCCACCCGAGGTGTCCATGGGCGAGGCGGAAGCGGGACTCGCCGGTGCCGACTGGCCCGACGCGCTGGAGAAGCAGACGGCCCGGCTCGTCGACGTCTTCGGGGCGCCCGAAGCGTGGCAGGGGATGACGGCGCTCGGCACCGCGGAGATGCCCGCCTCGATCGTCGGCGACATGGTGCTCGGCGAGTTCGTCTTCCACGGCTGGGATCTGGCCCGGGCGACCGGTCGCTCCCTGACAGTCGCGCCCGAAGCGGCCGAAGCCGTCTACAAGTCCGCTGCCGCGATGGGCGATCGGGCGCGGTCGATGAAGGTCTATGGAGAAGAAGTCGTCGTTGCGGACGGCGCAACGATCTTCGAGCGCGCTCTCGGCGCTTCAGGACGGAACCCGAAGTGGGGCGGTTAGTTCTTTCCGCGGATTCGCGGACAGCCGCCGCATTCCGATTCCGCGGGCAGTAGATAGGAGTAACAGCAGCTTTCGCGGTTTCTCGTCCACTCGCGCTGTCCATCGGGGCCCGGGGCCAGCCGCAGCTTCGACGCCGACGTCGGTGGCGGGAACCGCGATTCGAGCACCAGCGCGGCGTCCGCGACGCCGGCGCCTTCGGCCTCCGGAGTGCCGCCCAGTCGTCCCGCCGACCACAGCGCGTTGTCGAGCGCGTCCGTGGCGGCGGCCCACAACTGCCGCCGCCCGAGCCTCGTGAGTGGCGCGTAGGCGTCGATGAACCGGCTCGCGTGCGCGACGAAGCGACCTCGCAGCATCGTCGCCAGCGTCCGCTCGTCCGGGACGACGACGGCCTCCGGATGCGCGGAACCCGGATCGGTCGGCAGGCAGTGGAACGCGCCGCCGAGCACGGCGATCGTTTCGGGATGCGGCCGGCCGCCGCCGATCCGGAAGGCGAGCCCGGACGGCGCCAGCGACGGGACGCGGCGTTCGTGGTGCAGCAGCAGCGCGCCGGCGAACGCCGGGACGTGCAGATACCAGGACAGGATCCAGCTCGCCGGGACCCGCTCGGGGACGACGGCGGTGTCCGGGTACCGCCCGGCCAGCCAGTCGCCGAGCCGGTCTCGCCAACGCGCGAGACGAACCGGGTCGTCCAGCAGGTCGCCGCAGCGGACCCAGCCCGGTTCGTCGTCCGGTACGGCGTCGCGGAGGCCGGCGTCTTCGGGGATCCTCGCGAGTGAGGCCCGGAGGCCGTCTTCGCGTGACGCGAGGGCATGAGAGGACCGTTGATACGGCACGCCGGTCCTCCCTTCATTAGGTACGCCTAACCTTACATACGGACCGTGACTACTCCGGACGGGTGTCCATCCACTGGGCGTCTCTTGCCGGCCGGACGTGTTCGCGCTCAGCGGACAAGGCGCGTGAGGCGGAATCCGAGTGCGTGTTCGCACGTTGGGCTTGACGTAAAGGTGCAGGGCAACCGGAAGATGAAAGAGCGCACGGCCGGAGAACGGTCGGGGCGCGAACGGGCCGCAAACAGCCGTAGTGGTACGCCAGCGCGACCACTTGGCTACTAGAGTGGTCTCACGGTGCTGAATCCATCGCGGTGAAAGCACGATGGAAACGGGCCGCCGTCGCAGCAGTCGAGGGAGTGCACATGTTTGAGAGGTTCACCGACCGCGCGAGGCGGGTGGTCGTCCTGGCCCAAGAAGAGGCCAGGATGCTCAACCACAACTACATCGGCACCGAGCACATCCTCCTGGGTCTGATCCACGAGGGTGAAGGTGTCGCCGCCAAGGCGCTGGAATCGCTGGGCATCGCGCTGGAGGGCGTCCGCCAGCAGGTCGAGGAGATCATCGGCCAGGGGCAGCAGGCCCCGAGCGGGCACATCCCCTTCACCCCGCGGGCCAAGAAGGTGCTGGAGCTGTCGCTGCGCGAAGCGCTGCAGCTCGGCCACAACTACATCGGCACCGAGCACATCCTGCTCGGGCTGATCCGCGAGGGAGAAGGCGTCGCCGCGCAGGTGCTCGTCAAGCTCGGCGCGGACCTCAACCGGGTGCGTCAGCAGGTGCTGCAGCTGCTCTCGGGCTACCAGGGTGGCAAGGAGTCGACCGAAACCGGCTCCGGACGCGGTGAAGGCACCCCGTCGTCGTCGCTGGTGCTCGACCAGTTCGGCCGCAACCTGACCGTCCAGGCCCGCGAAGGCAAGCTCGACCCGGTCATCGGCCGTGGCAAGGAGATCGAGCGGGTCATGCAGGTGCTGTCGCGGCGCACCAAGAACAACCCGGTCCTGATCGGTGAGCCCGGCGTCGGCAAGACCGCCGTCGTCGAGGGGCTCGCGCAGAACATCGTCAAGGGCGAGGTGCCCGAGACGCTGAAGGACAAGCAGCTCTACACCCTCGACCTCGGCTCCCTGGTCGCCGGTTCCCGGTACCGCGGTGACTTCGAAGAGCGCCTGAAGAAGGTGCTCAAGGAGATCAAGACCCGCGGCGACATCATCCTGTTCATCGACGAGCTGCACACGCTCGTCGGCGCGGGTGCCGCCGAGGGCGCGATCGACGCCGCGTCCATCCTGAAGCCGATGCTGGCCCGTGGTGAGCTGCAGACGATCGGCGCGACCACGCTCGAGGAGTACCGCAAGTACATCGAGAAGGACGCCGCGCTGGAACGACGCTTCCAGCCGATCCAGGTCGGCGAGCCGTCGCTCGAGCACACGATCGAGATCCTGAAGGGCCTTCGCGACCGGTACGAGGCGCACCACCGCGTCTCGATCACCGACGGCGCGCTGGTCCAGGCCGCCACCCTGGCCGACCGCTACATCAACGACCGCTTCCTGCCGGACAAGGCGATCGACCTGATCGACGAGGCCGGCGCCCGGATGCGCATCCGCCGCATGACCGCACCGCCGGACCTGCGCGAGTTCGACGAGAAGATCGCCGACGTCCGCCGGGACAAGGAGTCCGCGATAGACGCGCAGGACTTCGAGCGCGCCGCCCGCCTCCGTGACGAGGAGAAGACCCTCCTCGGCCAGAAGGGTGAGCGGGAGAAGCAGTGGAAGGACGGCGACCTCGACGTCGTCGCCGAGGTCGACGAGGAGCAGATCGCCGAGGTCCTCGCCAACTGGACCGGCATCCCGGTGTTCAAGCTCACCGAGGAGGAGACCACGCGTCTGCTCCGCATGGAGGACGAGCTGCACAAGCGGATCATCGGCCAGGAGGACGCGGTCAAGGCCGTCTCCCAGGCGATCCGCCGTACCCGCGCCGGTCTGAAGGACCCGAAGCGCCCCTCCGGTTCGTTCATCTTCGCCGGTCCGTCCGGTGTCGGTAAGACCGAGCTGTCCAAGGCGCTCGCGGCGTTCCTGTTCGGCGAGGACGACGCGCTCATCCAGATCGACATGGGCGAGTTCCACGACCGCTACACCGCTTCGCGGCTCTTCGGTGCCCCTCCGGGCTACGTCGGCTACGAAGAGGGCGGCCAGCTGACCGAGAAGGTGCGGCGCAAGCCGTTCTCGGTGGTGCTGTTCGACGAGATCGAGAAGGCCCACCAGGAGATCTACAACACGCTCCTGCAGGTCCTCGAAGACGGCCGTCTCACCGACGGCCAGGGTCGCACGGTCGACTTCAAGAACACCGTGCTCATCTTCACCTCGAACCTGGGTACCTCGGACATCTCCAAGTCCGTCTCGCTCGGGTTCTCGTCCGGCGGCGACACCGCCAACCGGTACGAGAAGATGAAGCAGAAGGTCAACGAGGAAATGAAGAAGCATTTCCGGCCTGAGTTCCTGAACCGTATCGACGACATCATCGTCTTCCACCAGCTGACCAAGGACCAGATCATCCAGATGGTCGACCTGATGATCGGCCGGGTCGAGACGCAGCTCAAGGCCAAGGACATGGAGCTCGAGCTCACGTCCAAGGCCAAGGCGCTGCTCGCCAAGCGCGGGTTCGACCCGGTGCTGGGCGCGCGGCCGCTGCGTCGCACGATCCAGCGCGAGATCGAAGACCAGCTGTCGGAGAAGATCCTGTTCGGCGAGGTCCAGGCCGGCCAGATCATCCTGGTCGACGTCGAAGGCTGGAACGACGAAGAGGGCGAGAAGGACGACAAGGCGCACTTCACCTTCCGCGGTGAAGCCCGTCCCTCGTCCGTCCCGGACGCCCCGCCGGTCAGCATCGGCGCCGGCACCAGCGAAGAGAACGGTGAAGCCGAGGCGGAGTAGGTCTCGGTGGTTTCGGAAATGCCCGTCGCGGGTTCACCGCGGCGGGCATTTTCCGTTCGCGAGCCTGCACGGAGAGCGGCCGCGGGGAGTGGGGCAAGCTGGTCGTGAGTGGCGATTCGGGTTCTAACCCGAATCGCCACTCACGACCCGGCGGTATCCGGACGCGACAGGGGAAGCTGAATGGGCCGATCCTCGCGATGGATCGCGAGGCGGTGGCCGGCGATCGCGACGTCACCATTTCCACCGCCGTCTGACCGCTCCCGGCCGCCGAGGCGCTCCGTGAGACGATGCCACCGGATCCGGGAGGGGGTCTCAGGTGGACGTTCTGGCGATCGATTTCGGTACCTCCAGCACGGTCGGGGTGCTCTCGATCCAGGGCAGAGGTACGCAGGTCGTCGAGATCGACGGTTCGGTGACGATGTCGTCCGCGATCTACGTCGACAAGGACGGCACGGTCTTCGTCGGCCGTGACGCGGAACGCCGGGCCCGGCTGGATCCGAGCCGGTTCGAGGCGAATCCCAAGCGACGTATCGACGAGGGCGCCCTTCAGCTCGGTGACGTCACGCTTCCCATCGCGGACGCCTTCGCCGCCGTCCTGCGCCGTGTCGGCGAGGAAGCCGAGCTGCTCCTGCAACGTCTGCCGGCGCAGGTCCGCATCTCCCATCCGGCGGGCTGGGGCGCGGATCGCAAGCAGATCCTCCGCGACGCCGCGCTCAAGGCCGGGTTCGGCACGACGCTGCTCATTCCGGAGCCGGTCGCGGCCGCGGCGCATTACGCCTCCCTCAATCACGGGCAGCGGCCGTCCGGGCCCATCGCGGTCTACGACCTCGGGGCGGGCACGTTCGATTGCGCTGTCGTCGGTGTCAGCAATCAGGGGTTCGCGGTGCTCGCGGAGGACGGCCTGCCCGACCTCGGCAGCCTCGACATCGACCAGGCGCTGCTCGTCCACATCGGCCGCGAGGTCTCGCATTCCGATCCGGCGGTGTGGCAGCGGGTGCTGCGCCCGCAGTCGGTCGGCGACCGCCGTACGCGCCGGTCGTTGCTGCAGGACGTCCGCGACGCCAAGGAAAGCCTGTCGCGCCACCAGCAGACCGAGATCCCGATGCCGGAGCCGTTCGGGGACGTGCGGGTGACGCGGATGGAGCTCGAAGCGCTCGTCCGGCCGAGTTTCCTGCGCAGCGCCGAACTTCTCGCCGCCACGATCCATCGTGCCGGGCTCACCCCGGCCCACCTCGGCGGCGTCTACCTCGTCGGCGGGCCGAGCCGGATGCCGTTGCTGGCGAGTCTGCTGGCGAACCAGCTCAGGATCGCGCCGACCACGCAGGATCAGCCGGAGACGGCGGTCGCGTTCGGGCTCCATCACGTTCCGGCGGGCGGCGAGGATTCGCAGCTGACCGTGCCCGCGTTCGCGCCGGTCGCCCCGCCGATCCAGCACCAGCAGCCGCCGCCCCAGCAGCAACCACCCCAGCCGCCACGGAGGCCGCAGCCGCCGCGCTGGAGCCCGACAGCCCCGCAGCCGGGCCGTAACTGGCAGAAGCCCACGACGTACGGCGTCATCGTGCTCGCTCTCGCGGCGATCGTCACGACGCTCGCGCTGGTTCTCGGCGCCGAGGACGAGCCGATCGCGGCGCCGAAGACTGCCGAGCCGGTCAAGCCCGTGAGCTGTGATCAGCCAGGCCCCAAGGACGAGCACGGGTTCACCGACTGCCTCCGCCGGATCGCCGCCGTCATCCCACAGCGGACCGAGTGCCAGGACGCGCCGGACGCGGCCGCCGCGATGAAGGCGTCGTCGGCGGTCACCTGTGTGTTCACCGACGACGAGGCGTCGAACGCGATCAATTACTACCAAGGCGTGGCGATGCCCGGCCTGGAAGGCGATGTCCGGCGGCAGATGACCAAGGGCAAGCCCGTGGAGGGCACCTGGGCGGCCGACGGCCTGAAAGGGCGCTACATGGCGGGCGTAGGCAAGCGAAGCGGCATCGTGCTCTTCGGGACCGAAGACGCGCCGTTGAGCGCGATGCTCGTCTCGACCCGTCGCGACGGAACAGCGCGGACGACCCAGGAGATGGTGGACTTCTTCACCGCACAGCTCAAGCCCTGAGCGGTCGTGAGTGGCAATGAGGGTTCTAACCCTCATTGCCACTCACGACCCCAGGCGAGAAGTGCGCATTAAGGCATAAACCGGATATTCGGAAAACGTCCTTTGTGGATGGTCAAGGAGCGGCAGGGCGTCGTCAGGCAGCCTTACCCCTCGATAACCCGAATCGCCGCTCACGACCGAGATTCAGTGCAGCGTGCCCGCCGGAATCGAGAGGTCCTCGGTCACCGAAAGGGCGGTGTCCACGATGATCTCCAGTGCCTCCGCCGCGCGATGCACCGCGAGACTCGGCGACGTCGTCCGCGCGGCCTGTTCCGGCGTGTAGGGAACGTGCACGAAACCACCGCGTACACCGGGAAAATCGTTGTCCAGCAAGTGCATCAGCCCGTAGAAGACCTGATTGCACACGAACGTCCCCGCGGTGTGCGAAACCGAACCCGGCAGTCCCGCGTCCTTGATCCCCGCGACGCACGCCTTCACCGGCAGGGTCGTGAAGTACGCGTTCGGCCCGCCGGGGATCACCGGGACGTCGACGGGCTGCGAGCCCGCGTTGTCCGGGATCCGCGCGTCGATCAGGTTGATCGCGACCCGCTCCGGGGTGACGTCGGCCCGGCCGCCCGCCTGCCCCACGCAGATCACCAGTTCCGGGCGGTACTCGTCGATCGCGTCGCGCAAGGTGACCAGCGAACGCGAGAACACGCACGGCAGCTCGACGGCCACGGCGTCGCGCCGCCGGCCGGTGAGCAGGGAAACCGCCTGCCACGACGGGTTCACCCGCTCACCGCCGAACGGTTCGAAGCCGGTGAGGAGCACTGACGTCATGCCTCTCACCCTAACGTGTGACAGACGTCAGGCGGCCGGCTTGAGGTCCCCCGGGTAGAGGAACTCGGGAGCCGGTTTGGTGTTGCCGTAGAACCACGCGTCGAAGAAGCCCTGCAGGCTCTTGTGCGCGATCCGCTCGGCGAACTTCTGGAACTCCGGCAGGCTCGCGTTGCCGTCGCGGTGCAGCGTCGGCCAGGTCCGCAGGATGCGGTCGAACGCCGCCGCCCCGATGTAGTTCTTCAACGCGTGCAGCGCCACCGGGCCCTTCGAGTACACGTACGTGAACTCGTTGCCGGGGCCCATGTCGTACAGCTTCCCGGCCCAGAAACGGTCCGTGGCCTTCTGCACCGCGGACAGGTAGCGTGCCTTGAGGTCCTGCCCCGACTTCGCCTCGGACCACATCCACTCCGCGTAGGAGGCGAAGCATTCGTTGAGGCAGACGTCCTTCCACTTGTCGACGGCGACCGAGTCGCCCCACCACTGGTGGGCGTTCTCGTGCACGATCGTCGGGACGTTGCCCGCGGCACCCGAGTAGATCGGCCTGCTCAGCGTCTCCAGCGAGAACCCGATCGGCTCGGCCAGGAAGATGCCGCCCGCGGCGTCCACCGGGTAGCGCCCGAACTTCGACGACAGGAAGTCGATGATCTCCGGCAGCCTTGCCTCGGCCTGCTTGGTCGCGGCCGGGGTGCCGGGGGCGTAGGCGTTGACGACCGGGGTGCCGTCGGACAGCTTCGTCCGCTCGAACTCCCACTTGTCGATCGCGACCGTCGTCATGTACGGCACCGCCGGGGTCTCTTCGGCCCAGACGTAGGTGGTGTTCTTGCCCGAAACCGACTGTCCGCGCTCGCGGCCGTTCGAGATGACGCCCCATTCCGACGGCACGGTGACCGCGAGGTGGAAGGTCGCCTTGTCCCGCGGGGTGTCGTTAACCGGGTACCAGGTCGTCGCGGACTTCGGCTCGCCCGCGACGAACGCGCCGCCGGATTTCGCGTACTGCCAGCCGTTCTCACCGAGCGACGGATCCTCGATCGGCTGCGGGACGCCGTGATAGGCGACCTCGGCGGTGAACCGCTCGCGGTTGCGCAGCGGGCGGGCCGGGGTGATCACCAGTTCGTGGTCACCGGACCGTGCGAAGGCCGCCTTCCGCCCGTTGACCTTGACCGAGTCGACGGTCAGCCCGTGCAGGTCGAGGTTGAACGAGCTGAGCGACTGCGTCGTCCGGCCGGTGATCGTCTGCAGGCCGGTGAGCTGCTTGGTGGCCGGTTCGTAGCCGACCTTCAGGTTGTAGTCCCCGACGTCGTAGCCGCCGTTGCCGTCCTGCGGGTAGTAGCTGTCGCCCGCACCGTCGGCTCCGGGTTTGCCGGTGTCGGCGACGGCGGTCCCGCCCCCGAGGACACTCGCGGCCAGAACGGCGGCGATGACGGCCGTACTCCGGTACCTCATTCACGCTCCCAGTCGATCGGCTGTTGTTCGGCCCCGAACGTAGCCCCGTGACCTCGGCCGACCGCCCGGAAAGCTCCTCCGTGCCCGGATAATCCCCACTTCCGTCGCCTGGCCGGGCTAACGGTTTGCGGGTTCTGGAAAGCTGGGGGTCGTGCGTGTGACGCTGCTGGGCCCGGTCGGAGCGGAGGCCGGTGACGGCACCCCGGTCGACATCGGCGGTGCCCGCCTCCGCATGCTCTTGGCCAGGCTCGCGCTGGACCCCGGACGGCCGGTCCCGGCGACCGCCCTGATCGACGGTCTCTGGGGTGCGGAACCGCCCGCCGACGCGGCGAACGCGCTGCAGTCCCTGGTCTCGCGGTTGCGCAAGGTCCTGCGTGCCGAAGGCGTCTCGCTCGATTCCGGTCCGGGCGGTTACCGGCTGGACGTCGACCGCGAGGACGTCGATGTCTTCCGTTTCGAACGGCTGGCCGCGGAAGGGCGTGCCGAGCTGGCCGCGGCCCGGGATTCCGGGGCGGCCGCGATCCTCTCCGACGCGCTCGGCCTGTGGCGTGGCGAAGCGCTGTCGGACGTCCTCGAAGCCCCCTTCGCGCAGGGGCCGGCGACGCGGCTGGAGGACCTCCGTCTCGACGTCGCCGAAGACCGCTTCGAGGCCGAGATCCGGCTCGGCGGGCACGCGCGGGTGCTGGCGGACATCAAGGACGCGGCCGCACGGAATCCGCTGCGGGAACGTCTCGCCGCGCTGTGGATCCGGGCGTTGTGCGCCGCGGACCGGCAGTCCGACGCACTGGCCGTCTACGAGGAGGTCCGCGCGGCGCTGGCCGATCAGCTGGGCGTCGACCCCTCGGCCGAACTCAAGGACGTCCACCTCGCCGCCCTGCGCGGCGAACTCGGCCCGCCGCCCGCGGTCGCCGACCATCTCCCGGTCCGGCTGACCAGCTTCGTCGGCCGGGACGACGAGCTGAAACTGGTCGCCGAACTCCTCTCGGGCGCACGGCTGGTGACGTTGGTCGGGCCGGGTGGTGCCGGGAAGACGCGGCTGGCCACCGAGGTCGCGACGCGGCATCCGGCGCACGCGCGCGGACGGGTCTGGTTCGTCCCCCTCGCCGGCGTCCGCGATCCGGACGACCTGCCCGGCGCGGTGTTCGCGGCGCTGGAACTGTGGGACCTCGGCCTTTCCCACGGCGGCGACCCGATCCGTCGCCCGGTGGACGCGCTGGCCAGGGCCGTGGAGACGCTCGGCGCCGGTGAATCGGTACTGGTGCTGGACAACTGCGAGCACGTGGTCGACGCGGCCGCCGAGCTGGCGAACACCCTGCTCCGGCGGGTACCGACGCTGCGGCTGCTGGCGACCAGCCGGGAGGCGCTCGCCATCGACGGCGAGACGCTGTGCCCGCTCGGCCCGCTCTCCGTGCCGGACGGGACGCCGACCGTTCCCCAAGCCGCCGAGTCGGGCGCCATCAAGCTGTTCGTCGACAGGGCGGCGGCGGTCCGGCCGGATTTCGTCCTCGACGAGTCCACTGTGGACGATGTCGCGCAGATCTGCCGCCGGCTGGACGGGATGCCGCTCGCGCTGGAACTGGCCGCCGCGCGGCTGCGGTCGATGACCGTCGCGCAGATCTCGCAGCGCCTCGACGACCGGTTCCGCCTGCTGACCTCGGGCAGCCGGACGGCCTTGCCGAGGCAGCGCACCCTGCGCGCCGTCGTCGAATGGAGCTGGGATCTGCTCGACGACGCCGAACGCGTCCTGGCCAGGCGGCTTTCGGTGTTCGGCGCGGGCGCCGAGGTCGAAGCGGTCGAGTCGGTCTGTGCCGGCGACGGCCTGCCCGCCGAAGACGTCCTCTACGTACTGGGCTCGCTCGTCGAGAAGTCCATTGTGGACGCGATGGCCGGTGACCAGGGGGAGCCGCGCTACCGCATGCTGGAGACCATCCGGGCCTATGCGGCGGAACGCCTCGACGAGGCGGGCGAGCGCGAGTGGCTGACGAAGTCGTACCACCGCTTCTACGCCGATCTCGTCGAACGGCTGGAGCCGTCGCTGCGGCGAGCGGATCAGCTCGCCGCCATCTCCCGGTACAACTCCGAACAGGGCAACATCGTGACCGCCCTGCGCCAGGCGATCGACGCCGACGATCTGGAAATGGCGACGCGCGTGTTCTGCGGCACCTTCTGGTACTGGATGGTCAAGGGGGACAGCGACCGGGCCGAGTCGTACGTCGCCGAGATGCTCGCCTTCGGTGATCGCCTCGACGAAGAGGTCTCCGCCGCGTTCGGGGCGATCCGCGCGATGATGGCGATGGTGCCCGGCGTCGGCAGTCCCGAGGAAGGGCGCGCGCTCATCGACCGGTGCGTGCGGACGAAGGCGTACGAACGGTTCGCCGGGCTGGCCATCGGCCTGCCGATGCTCGCGTTCTTCTGCAAGGACAAGAAACTCGCCCTCCGCGAGGTGGAGCGGGCGTTGTCGAGCCCGGACCCGTGGGCTCGCGCCGCGGGATCGTGGGCGCAGAGCTTCGTCTTCACCGACGACGGCGACACCGCAGGCGCCGAACGCGCGCGCGACCGGGCCTACGAAGGGTTCGCGGCGGTGGGCGACCGCTGGGGCACCGCGATGGCGGTGGGCATGAAGGCGAGCGACATCTCGATGTCGGGCGACCACGAGACGGCGTTGTCGCTGTACCGGCAGGGACTCGCCCTCGCGCTCGAACTGGGTTCCCAGGACGACGTGATCCAGCAGCGCTGGCGGATGGCGACCGAGTACGCGAGGGCGGGCGACCTCGAAACGGCGATGCGCGAGCTGCGGGAGGCCGAACGGTACGCGGCCGACACGGGCAACGATCAGCTCGCGGTGATGGTGCTGGTGGGCAAGGCCGATCTGCTCAGCCGGGCGGGCCGTGTGGAGGAGGCGCGCGCGGTCTCGGTGAGTTTCCGGGAAGCGATGGCCAAGGTGCCGTTGCCGGGTATGTTCGCCGAAGAGTTCGGCGGCCTCATCGACACCGAGGTGGCGCTGGCGGCCGGGGACCTGGAAGAAGCGAGCCGCGGCGCCGCCGTCGTCCTGCGATCCACGGTGAACCGGGGCGACATGCCCGACGCCGGCCGGATCATCGAGGTACTGGCCCTGATCCGGTTCCAGCAAGAGCGGCCCGAGATCGCCTTGCGGCTGCTCGGCGCGGCGAAGCTGCTCCGCGGCAGGCACGACCTCGGGGAACCCGCGATCCGGCAGCTGATCGAAGACCTCCGCGAGCATTTCGGCGAGGAGCGCTACGAAGCGCTGCTCGTCCAGGACGCCGAGCTGCCCCGACAGGAACTGCTCGACTGGCTGAAGGTCGAAGCGGTCTGACTTGCCGCTAGCGACCCCCGCGCCCACCTGCCCACTCGCGTGCCGCGTGTTGCGAAAGCCACTTTCGCAACGTTCAGTGTTGGGAAAGTGGCTTTCGCAACACGCCGCTCGGCGCAGCTGCCCGAACGCGCGCCCTACGCCCCCGCGTCTCCGCCCGAACGCGCGTGAAGTCCCTTTCGCTCGGCTCAGCCGAGGGAAGGGGA
>NZ_JACBXD010000130.1 GCF_013870525.1 Amycolatopsis pittospori | reverse complement strand
CGACGTCTAACTCGCCCTCGGCGCCGCCGACGACCTGTTCGTCGCCGACGCCGACCACAACGACACCGACGGTGCCGTCGCCGAGCGGCAGCACGTACAGGAAGCCCGGTTCGCCGCCGCGCCAGTCCATGAACACCGCGGTGTCCGGGCCGTCCACCAGCCGTAGCGCGTCTTCGGCGGGCAGGACGGCACCGAACGCCGTCTGCTCGTACCGGTCGCCCTTCCGCCGCGCGCCGGTGGCGTCGAAGTACAGGCCCGCCGCGAGCACCCGCTCGTCCGAAAGCCGCACCGACGTGCCGAACCGGCCGTGCTCCACGCCGGACACCGTGCCCTGGACGACGTCGTAGCCGCCGGTCAGCCACTCGCGCAGGCCGGCGTTGTCCGCCACGAGGTACTGCCGGTCCAGGACGTGCGGCCCGGTCCCGAACGCGAGCGTCGTCGACGGCGCGGAGGCGATGGCACTCGCGGGCAACGACGGCAGTTCGTCGGCCCACAGCCCGTAGGTCGCCTGCCAGCGCCTGCCCGGCCCCGGGTCGATCAGGACCGTCGCCAGGCCTCGCCGGGCGCAGGCACGGGCGAGCGCGCGCCCCGCCGGGCCGCCACCCGCGATCACCACGTCCGCCACCTGGGCATCTCACCATGCCGCTCCGACGGATACGGTGTGACGCATGGAACAGACGGACCCGAGGGCGTGGCGGCGAGACCCGGAGAGTGAGAGCGCCGGGTTCAGCGACCTCGCCACGAGCCCGTTCCGGATCGACCGGGACCGCATCGCCGCGTCGCCGTTCTTCGCCCGGCTCGGCGGGGTGACCCAGGTGGTCAGCGCCGGGGGCGCCGGACTGCTGCACAACCGGCTCACACACAGCCTCAAGGTCGCGCAGGTCGCGCGCGCGATCGCCGAGCGGATCAACTCCACCAGCGACTCCGCCGAACTCGCCGCGAAACTCGGGGGCTGCGACCCGGACGTCGCCGAAGCGGCCTCGCTCGCGCACGATCTGGGGCATCCGCCGTTCGGGCATCTGGGGGAGCAGACCCTGGACCGCATCGCCCGGCACCGGTTCGGCCTCGCCGACGGATTCGAGGGCAACGCGCAGTCGTTCCGGATCATCACCACGACCGACGTGCGCGGGCCGTCCGCGTCCGGACTCGACCTGACGACGGCGGTCCGCGCCGCGGTGCTGAAGTACCCGTGGGCCCGGCTGCACGTACCCGATCCGCATCCGACGTCGATGGACGTCCAGCCGCGCGGCGCCGCCGAACCTGCCGACGCCCCCGGCACCGGCGCGAGCAAGTTCTCCGCCTACAGCACCGAACTCGACGACTTCGTCCAGGCGCGGGCGCCTTTCGAAGGCCGGATCGAACCCTGGCAGCAGACCGTCGAAGCGTCCGTCATGGACACCGCCGACGACATCGCGTACGCCATCCACGACCTCCAGGACTTCCACCGGATCGGCGTCCTGCAGCACGCGCCGGTCGCCGCCGAGTTCTCCGGCTGGATCAACCACGCGGTGGAACTGGCCATGCTGGACGACGCGACGCTGACCGCCGAACGGCGGCTTCCCGGCCGTTCGCTGGAACGGCTGCGCCGCCGGATGCACGCCAAGGACGGCTGGATCGTCGACGACGACGCCTTCACCAGCGCCGTCGCCCGTGTCCGCGCCGAACTCGTCGACGACCTGCTCGCCACCGGTTTCGACGGTTCCATCGAGGCGGAACAGGCCACCGCCGCGTTCTCCTCGAAGTGGACCGCGCGACTCGTCGACGGCGTCCAGGTGGTGCCGTCGCCTTCGACCCGGACAGGGCATCTCACGTTGCGGCCCGCTCAGTGGCACGAGGTGCAGGTACTGAAGTTCGTCCACCGGCGGTTCGTGTTGCTGCGCCCGGAATTGGCGCTGCACCAACGCGGACAGGCCAGTCTGGTGACCACACTCGTCGACGCGCTCGACGCCTGGCTGCTCGACCGCGACGAGTTCTACCGGCTGCCGCGACGGCTGCACGATCTGGTCGAACTGGCGCAGTCCGAGTTCAGCGAGCTCTCACGGAAGTCGCCGGAACTGCTCATCGGAGCGACCGGGGAACCGGTCACCGGCGCCGACGCCGTACGCGGGCTCGCGCGCGGGCGCGCCGTCGTCGACTTCGTGGCGTCTCTGACGGACAAGCAGGCGGTGACCCTTTTGGACGGCTTGTCCGGTCGTGCTTCGCAGCCTTGGTCGGACTCGTTCGTCCTTTAAGGCCGGTCCGAAGCACCCGGTGACCACCCGATTACGCTGAACGGCCTACGACCTCTGGTCAAAAACGGAAAATCCCATTCCGACGTCACTCGAACGGCTCCTGCCGCCGGTGCACGCGCGGTACTTAGCTTGATCCAGCCGGTGATCGCCGGCATTGGTCAGCGTGAGTCGGGGCACGCGCCTAGGCATCGGAGGCGCACGTGCGTCCAACCCGTTCCAGTAGGAGAAGAAGAACGATCCTGACCGCAGGCACGGCGGCACTGGTCACCGCGCTCGGCCTGGTCAGCCCGCCCATCGCGGCGGCGGAAACCGGTCAGTCCCCGGATGCGTTCTCGGAGAACACCATCCGGCAGATCGAGACACTGCAGTCGATCAAGAAGAGCCAGAACGCCGGCGAGTCCAAAGTGGACAGCCGTCTGCTCGTCGAGCAGAAACTGCGCACGCAGCGCATGTCGGCCTCCGCGGTTCCCGCACTGGGGTCTGGGGCGAATGTCTCCGCGGCCGGCACCGTACTCGTGGACATCCGGGGCCAGGTCTCGGAAGAACTCCTGAAGAGCCTGCGTGAATCCGGTGCGGGGATTCGCGCGGTCTCCGAACGCTACGGCAGCGTCCGCGCCGAAGTCCCGCTGAACGCGGTCTCCGCGATCGCCGGGCGCGCCGACGTCAAGAAGGTCGAAACCGCCAACGAGGCCTTCACCGCCCGTCAGCTCGCCGAGCCCGCCACCGTGGGCGAACAGGCCAAGCGGGAGAGCAAGGAAGAGAAGGGCGCCCGGATCGCCGCCGAGCTGAAGAAGGCCGTCGAGGCCAAGGGGCAGGTCGGCGCCGCCGCGGGCCCCATCAACAGCGAAGGCGACCGCGCCCACAACGCCGACACCGCGCGCCAGCAGTTCGGCGTCACCGGCGTCGGCACCAAGATCTGCGCGCTGTCCGACGGCGTCAACTCGCTCGCGACCTCGCAGGCGCGCGGCGAACTCCCGGCGGGCGTCGACGTCATCCCCGGCCAGGAGGGTGACGGCGACGAGGGCACCGCGATGCTCGAGATCATCCACGACCTCGCGCCGAACGCGTCGCTCGGTTTCGCCAGCGCGTTCAACTCCGACGCCAGCTTCGCCGACAACATCCGCAAGCTGCGCTTCGACGCGCACTGCGACGTCATCGTCGACGACGTCCTGTACTTCAAGGAATCCCCGTTCCAGGACTGGATCATCGCCCAGGCCGTGAACGACGTGACCGCCAACGGTGCGCTTTACTTCTCCTCGGCCGGTAACGAGGGCAACGTCGCCGACGGCACTTCGGGCCACTGGGAAGGCGACTTCGTCGACTCCGGCAAGAGCGTCGGCAAGTTCGCCGGCGCCGCGCACAACTTCGCCGGTGCCGCGGGCAACCAGATCTTCCAGCCGATCTCGAGCGCGTCCGGCGCCGTACCGGTCACGCTGTTCTGGTCGGACCCGCTGGGCCACTCGAACAACGACTACGACCTGTACCTGCTGAACGCGGCGGGCAACGTCGTGGACTTCAGCCAGGACAACCAGACCGGCACCCAGGACGCCTACGAGCGGGTGGACACCACAGGCGGTGCCGGGCTGCGGCTGGCCGTCGTCAAGTTCTCCGGTGAGGGCCGCTACCTGTCGCTTTCCGCGCTGCGCGGTCGTTTCACCGACTCGGCCGACGGCCTCAAGGCCTACACCAAGCCCGGTGTGACCGTCGGGCACTCGGCCGCGCGGGACGCGTTCAGCGTCGCGGCGGCCCCCGCGGCGAAGGCGTTCCCGCGGGCACTCGAACCGGGCGACCCGGCCAACCCGGCCGGCCCGTTCCCCGGTGCGTTCGGCGCGACGACCAAGGTCGAACGGTTCACTTCGGACGGTCCGCGGCGGATGTTCTACCAGGCCGACGGCACGCCGATCACCCCGGGGAACGTGTCGGGGACCGGTGGTGAGGTCCGCGCCAAACCGGACATCACCGCGGCCGACGGCGTCTCCACCAGCGTCACCGGGTTCACCACGTTCTACGGCACGTCGGCCGCCGCGCCGCACGCCGCCGCGATCGCGGGCCTGGTGCTCTCGGGCAACCCGGGGCTGCCCCCGGCCGAGGTGCGCGAGGCACTGATCAACACCGCCGTCGACATCCTGGCCCCGGGCCGCGACCCCTCCAGCGGCGCCGGCGTCATCCTCGCCGACAAGGTGCTCGCCTACACCGGTGCCAGCCCGCAGCCGCTCGCGACCGCGGGCCGGCCGACGGTCACCCCGGCCGACGGTGGTTCCGCGCTCGACCCGGGCGACACCGCCAAGGTCACCTTGCCGGTGACCAACCGCGGCGACGGCACCGCGACGTCGACCAGCGTCGTGCTCACCAGCCCGACCCCGGGCGTCACGGTGGCGCCGCGCTCGAAGTCGTACGGCACGATCAGCCCCGGGCAGACCGGCGTGAACGACTTCACCATCACCGTGCCCACCACGCAGGAACTGGGCGTGCCGGTGGTGCTGAACGCCCGCGTCACCTTCGCGGGTTCGTTCTCGCCGACCACGACGTCGTTCTCGCTGCCTGTCGGCACCCCGTCGCCGGTGGCGCAGAACTTCGCCTACGCCGGGGCCGCCGTGGCGATCCCGGACAGCGACCCGACCGGCGTCACCGTGCCGATCACGGTGAGCGGCGTCGGACGTGCGTCGAAACTGACGTTCTCGGTGGACGGCGCCACCTGCAACACCGACCAGACCTCGGAAACGGTGGGCATCAACCACTCGTACGTCGGTGACCTGGTCGGCACGCTGACCGCGCCCTCGGGTGCCAAGGCGACCGTGTTCCAGCGCGGCGGCGGCTCGGGCAACAACGTGTGCCAGGTCGTCTTCGCCGACACGGGTGCCGCCCTGTTCAGTTCGGCGCCCGCGGCGAGTGCCCCGTTCACCGGGACGTACAAGCCGGTGCAGGCGCTCGGCGGCCTGACCACCGGTACGGCGGCCGACGGTGTCTGGAAGTTCACCGCGGTGGACGTCGCCGGTGGCGACACCGGCTCGATCCGCTCGATTTCCTTGCACATCAACGGTTTCGTTCAGCCCGGGGTGGCTGAGCGACCGGCGGGCGTCGGGAAGTCGGTCGGCAAGGGGCCGGTGAAGCCGGTCTAGTCCTCTTCTTGGGGAGCGCGTGATGGCCCCCTTCCCTCGGCTCAGTCGAGGGAAGGGGGCCATCACGCCTTTCAGGAAGTGGGGCGATTCGCGGGAGGCGTTGCGAAAGCCACTTTCGCAACGTTGAAGGTTGCGAAAGTGGCTTTCGCAACACCGCCACAGGATCAGCGCGTCACCTGCCGCGTCGGCCGAAGCCACGTACGTTGAGCAGATGACGAAGGAGCGGCAGGTGGCGGGCGGGGGCCGGGCGGTCGAGGTCGCCCCGGACCGTCTCGAAGGCTGGTACGCCCGCTTCGCCGTCCGTAACGAAGGCGTCCGCGAGACCGAACTGGGCCCGGACATCGTCACGGTCACCGCGCACAACGGTGTCGTCGCCGTCGCGACCGTCCCCTTCGGACCACTCGCGGCCGAAGGAACCGCGGACGGTCTCGCCGTCGAACCGCTCATCGGGCACGCCCTGATCTCTCGGAGGATCGCACTCCTGCTCGTAAGGCGCGGCGGTCACAGTGTCGGGATCGCGCGCGGGGGAGTGGTCGTCCAGTCCAGGACCGACCGGCATCTCGTCCAGGGCCGGTCGGCGGCGGGCGGCTGGTCGCAGCAGCGGTTCGCGCGGCGCCGTGAAGGACAGGCACGCACCGCGCTCCGTTCCGCCGCGGAAGACGCGTTCGAGGTACTCGTTCCTCAACTGTCCGAAGTGGACGCCGTGGTGCTCGGCGGAGACCGGCGTGCCTTGGAAACCCTGCGGGAGGACCGGCGGTTGGCCCCGTTGTTCGAACGTGCGGAACCCCGCGTCCTCGACATCGCCGAACCTCGTCGCACGGTGCTCGACGACGCGGCCGAACGCGCGGTCGCGGTCGAGATCACGTTGCACGAGCCGTGACGTCGGGCACGGTCGGATAAATCCGCTCGACAACGGCCCGTACACTGATCGCGTGGACATCCTCTTGGAGTGAGCTCCTCGCCTGCCCATCGGCAGGCGAGTCGAAGCTGTCCGCCCATTCCACCCCCTTTTACCGGGAGTTCCCGTGATCACGGCCTCTGGCCTGCAGCTGCGTGCCGGCTCGCGCATTCTGCTCGACGAAACCAACGTCCGCATCCAGCAGGGCGACCGCATCGGCCTGGTCGGCCGCAACGGCGCCGGCAAGACCACCTCGCTCAAGGTGCTGGCGGGGGAGGGCGAGCCGCACGCCGGTGAGGTCCGCCGCAGCAGCGAGCTCGGCTACCTGCCGCAGGATCCGCGCGAGGGCGACCTGTCCGTCACCGCGAAGGACCGCGTGCTTTCCGCCCGCGGCCTCGACTCGTTGATGCGCAACATGGAAAAGGCGCAGACCGCGATGTCGGAGCTGGTGGACGACAAGGAGCGCGACAAGGCGATCAACCGCTACAGCCGTCTCGAAGAGCGGTTCGCCTCACTCGGTGGCTACGCCGCCGAAAGCGAGGCCGCGCGGATCTGTTCCAACCTCGGCCTCGCCGACCGCGTGCTCGCGCAGACGCTGCAGACCCTCTCGGGTGGGCAGCGCCGCCGCGTGGAGCTGGCCAGGATCCTGTTCGCCGCGGCCGAGGCGGGCGCCGGCGGCAAATCCGAGACGATCCTGCTGCTCGACGAGCCCACCAACCACCTCGACGCCGACTCCATCAACTGGCTGCGCGGGTTCCTGAAGCAGCACGACGGTGGTCTCGTGGTGATCAGCCACGACGTCGAACTGCTCGGCGACGTGGTCAACAAGGTGTGGTTCCTCGACGCGACCCGTAGCGAGCTGGACCTCTACAACATGGGCTGGCAGCGCTACCTCGACGCGCGGGCCACCGACGAGAAGCGCCGCCGCCGCGAGCGTGCGAACGCCGAGAAGAAGGCGGCCACGCTGCAGCAGCAAGCCGCGAAACTCGGTGCGAAGGCGACGAAGGCGGTGGCCGCCAAGAACATGGCCCGCCGTGCCGAGCAGATGCTCTCCGCACTCGACGAGACCCGTCAGGCCGACAAGGTCGCCCGGATCAAGTTCCCCGAGCCCGCCCCGTGCGGCCGGACCCCGCTCACCGCGGAGGGACTTTCGAAGTCCTACGGTTCGCTCGAGATCTTCACGGGAGTCGACCTCGCCATCGACCGCGGCTCGAAGGTCGTCGTGCTCGGATTGAACGGTGCCGGAAAGACGACTTTGCTCCGGCTCCTCGGCGGAATGGAAACTCCGGATACCGGCGAGACCATTCCGGGTCACGGATTGCGTTTGGGCTATTACGCACAGGAACATGAAACGCTCGACCACGATGCGTCCGTGTGGGAAAATATCCGGCACCTCGCGCCGGATACCGGCGCACAAGAGCTTCGGAACCTTCTCGGGTCCTTCCTCTTCACCGGAGAGCAGCTCGATCAGCCCGCCGGCACGCTGTCAGGCGGTGAAAAGACGCGGCTCGCACTGGCCGGTCTGGTGTCCAGCGCGGCCAACGTCCTGCTGCTCGACGAGCCGACGAACAACCTGGACCCGGCCAGCCGCGCCCAGGTCCTGGACGCTTTGCGCAGCTTCGCCGGAGCCGTCGTCCTCGTGACGCACGACCCGGGCGCGGTCGAGGCGCTGGAGCCGGAACGCGTGATCCTGCTGCCGGACGGAACCGAGGATCATTGGTCCGCCGATTATCTGGAACTTGTCCAGCTTGCGTGAGCCCTGCGTCCGTTCGGGTGCTTGATCGATGCCATCCGGCCACTGAAATGGCCCAATGTGATCGCGGTTTCGGCAGTTTTGCGCTCGTCGTCTGGCATTCCGGCGCTCAGTGTTCGATCATTGCGGCGACAGGGGCCGTAATGTGGCCCAGAACACTCTCGGCGGGAAGGCGATCGACGTGGCTGATCTCAAGAAAGGCGCGCGGATCACCGGCAACACGCGTGACAAGCTGGCCGCTGACCTGAAGAAGAAATACGAGAAGGGCTCGAGCATCCGCGCTCTCGCGGAGTCGACGGGTCGTTCGTACGGCTTCGTGCACCGGGTCCTCTCGGAGTCGGGTGTCCAGCTGCGCGGCCGCGGTGGTGCCACCAGGGTCAAGAAGAAGTAGTCACGAAGAAGTAGCGGACTGCTGCGCGGGGGGCGCAGTTCCCTTCCCTGGGACCGCTGTTTCAGAGGATTCACTGGCGACGAAGACGAGCCTGGCGCCGAGCAGGACCAGCGGATACACCAGGTAGCCGTACCTCGTCGCCGGAGTGAGCAGGATCAGCGCGCCGAGTCCGACGGCGATGCGCAGAAGCGCGTCCGAACCGGTCGCGGGGGGCCGGCGCACCAGCCAGACGAGGATGGCGACGGCCGCGATCCCGAGCAGGGCGAAGGAAACCGCCGTGCCGACGGGACCGAGCGAGGCGATGAGATGCCCGGGCAACGGGCTCGCCGCCGGGGACTTGATCACGCCCATTCCCAGCGGGAACCGGAAGACGTGCTCGACGAACGCCTTCGGGTCCACCAGGAACACCGGTACGTGCAGGACGAGTGTCGTCACCACGAGTGCCGCGGCGTATCCGCCCAGTGCGCGGGGACCACGCCGCGTGAGCAGGAGAACACCCACCACGACCGCCGCGGGCGCGACGATGAGTTTCGCGCTGATCACCAGTGCCAGCACCAAACCCGACAGCAGTGCGCGGCCGCTGGTGGCCAACGCGAACGAAAGCACGAGCAGGCCGACGATGGCCAGGTCGGGTCCGGCCACGGCCCAGGTCAGCGCCGTCAGCGGGCAGGCGAGCGCGAGTTGTGCGGCGCTCACCGGGATTTTCGGCCACTTCAGGAGCTTCAGTGTCACGAGGACGCACGCGACGGCGGCCAGGGCGAACATCCAGCGCGCGTCGGTGAGGGCGTTCGCGACCGGTCCGCCGCCGAACAACGCCCGCGGCAGGCCGAAGACGGTCATCACCGGACCGTAGGGCGTGTAATCGTTTACTTCCGCCGCGCGACCGAGGGCGGTGACGTCGACGTACGGGGTTCCGTTCTCCAGAAGGAGTTTCGCCGACCGCTCGATCACCCAGACCTCGGGCTGGGCGGCCCAGGAGTTCGGCGTGATCAGCCAGTCCACTCCGGTCAGACGGCGAATGACGAGCATTCCCAACGGAAGGATCATCGCGAACAGGCCGATGGCGCCGATACCGATCCACCGCGAGCCGAGCGCGCCGGACGGCCGCGTGCCGCGCCGGGCGGCGATCAGGAGCCAGCTCGTGTGCGCGACGGCGAGGCCGTAACCTGCGACAGCGAAATTGGCCCACACGCGGTACCCGTAGAACTCCGCGACGGCCGTGTTCAGTCCGGCGAAGATGAGGCAGCCGGTGTAGAAGACCAGGTCGATGGTCAGCTGTCGCGAGTCCTTGGTCACCGGCTCAGGCTACCGACGCTGCCATGTCCGCTGGAAAGAGGACGCGGAAACCGGGAAGCATCCCGTGTCCTTCGGTGTTGGTGCTGGTTATATCCGGGAAAAATCTCGACCAAGGTCGAGGTTTGGTGGGGGCGAGGAGAGAGTCATGGAGAACATGTGGTCGCTGATGAACTCGGCGATGAAGTCCACCGACGTTCCGAAGGGGCTGCACAAGGGGACGCTCCGCCGCGTCGCGCGATTCGCGAGGCCGCATTGGCGAAGGTTGCTGATATTCCTGGTGCTCACCGTCGTCTCGGCGGTGCTCGCGGTGAGTACTCCGCTGCTGGCCGGGAGGGTGGTCGACACCATCATCGGCGGGCACGACGTCGCGCTGGTGGTGTGGCTGGCGGTCGCGATCGCCGGGCTGGCGCTGATCGACGCGGGACTCGGGCTGGCGGAACGGTGGCAGTCGTCGAGGATCGGTGAAGGGATCATCCTCGATCTGCGGCTCGCGGTGTACCGGCACGTGCAGCGGATGCCGGTCGCGTTCTTCACGCGCACCCGCACCGGCGCGCTGGTGAGCAGGCTCAACAACGACGTCATCGGCGCGCAGCGCACCTTCACCGCGACACTGTCCGGGTTGGTCACCAACGTGATCCAGCTGGTGCTTTCGCTGGTGGTCATGATGACGCTGTCCTGGCAGGTCACCCTGCTGGCGCTGGTGCTCCTGCCGGTGTTCATCCTGCCGACGCGGCGGCTCGGCCGGAAGATGGCCGGGCTGCAGCGGGAGGCCGGGCAGCTCAACGCGTCGATGACCACGCAGATGACCGAACGGTTCTCGGCTCCCGGCGCGACGCTGGTGAAGCTCTTCGGCGATCCGGAGCGGGAAGCCGGCGACTTCGGCGCGCGGGCCGGACGGGTGCGCGACATCGGCGTGCGGACGGCGATGCTGACCCGCTGGTTCCTGACCAGCCTGACCACGGTCTCCGCGCTCGCGCAGGCCCTGGTCTACGGCCTCGGCGGGTACCTGGCGCTGACCGGGTCGCTCGCGCCGGGCACCGTAGTGGCGCTGGCGTTGCTGCTGACCAGGCTGTACTCGCCGCTGACCGCGCTGGCGAACGTGCGGGTGGACGTGATGACCGCGCTGGTGTCGTTCGAGCGGGTCTTCGAGGTGCTCGACCTCAAGCCGATGATCGAGGAGAAGCCCGCCCCTCGGCGGCTGCCCGAAGGTCCGGTTTCGGTGGAGTTCTCCGACGTCCGGTTCGGCTACCCGGCGGCGGACCGCTACTCGCTCGCGTCGCTGGAGGATGTGTCCACTTTGGACCATCGGGGTGGCGAGGAGGTGCTGCACGGCATCAGCTTCCGCGCCGAACCTGGACAGATGGTGGCGCTGGTCGGTTCTTCCGGCGCCGGGAAGTCGACGATCGCCTCGCTGCTGCCGCGGCTGTACGACGTCGACGCCGGTTCGGTCCGGCTGTCCGATGTGGACGTCAGTGAGCTGAGTTTCGCCTCACTGAGGGAAACCGTCGGCGTGGTGACGCAGGACGGTCACCTCTTCCACGACTCGATCCGGGCGAACCTCGAATACGTGCGGCCCGGCGTCACCGACGCCGAGATCTGGTCTTCGCTGGAGAAGGCGCGGCTGGCCGAACTGATCAGGGACCTGCCGGACGGATTGGAGACCGTGGTGGGGGAGCGGGGCTACCGGCTTTCCGGTGGTGAACGGCAGCGGCTGACCATCGCGCGGCTCCTGCTGGCACAGCCCCGGGTGGTCGTCCTCGACGAGGCGACGGCGCATCTGGACTCGCAGTCCGAAGCCGCCGTCGGCGAGGCACTGACCGACGCCCTCGAAGGCCGGACCGCGCTGGTCATCGCGCACCGGCTGTCGACGGTGCGGGCGGCGGACCAGATCCTGGTCGTCGAGCACGGCGAGATCGTCGAGCGAGGGACGCACGAAGAGCTTCTCGCTCGCGGCGAGCGCTACGCGACCCTGTACCTGACGCAGTTCTCGGAGGAGCCCGCGGCCGCGTGACCCCTCCTCAAGCGCGCTATGAACGGCCCGTTACTTGCAAAATTTGCAAGTAACGCGTCGTTCATAGCGCGCTTCGGGGGCGGGGGAGCGGGGCAGGAGAGGGCGGGGGAGGCGAAGACGGTCGCGACCAGGGCCATCTTTCGCGGATCGTCCGCATCAGCGGGTCCCGGCCGGTTCATCGTGTAGCCGAACGCGATCCCGCTCTCCGGATCCGCGTACTTCGCTGCGGAGGTATTTCGAATGTGGGTGCAGGGGTCGTGAGTGATAAGGAGGGTTAGAACGACCCTTGCCACTCACGACCCTCTGGCGAGGCGGACCACGCGGCAGAAACCCGGCGCCGGTCTCGCCGCACCGGAAACCGACCAGTCGGTATGCGCCGTGGAAGCGTCGCGCGGACGAGTCGAGGGGCTCGTCCGCGCGGGCGCTTCCTACCGGAGGGCGGGGACCCGCTCGCCGTACTTGGCGAGCAGCGCCTTGTTGGCCTCGTCGCCACCGTCCACGTTGGAACTGCGCCACAGCGGGATGTCGACACCTTGGGCCGCGCCCAGGTCCACGACCTCGGCGAGGACGAGGTTCCACAGGAACGCGTTGATCACTGTGGACAGTGGCGCGGTCCGCGGCGCTTCCGGCGGGTAGCTCGAGTCGCCGGGGCGGACGTGGGAGTCCAGCACGATGCTGGCCTCCTCGATCAGCGTCGTCGCCGCGCGTTTCGGCGCCGCCGCGACCGACGCCGCCGAGCTCACCGCGATGACCGCGGCGCCGCGGGCCCGGGCCCCGGCGGCCAGTTCGACCGGGTACGGGTTGACGCCCGAGGTCGAGAACACCACCAGCAGGTCGTCCGGTCCGGGCGCGCGTTCGGCCAGCACCTCTTCGGCGAGCCCGGAGCGGCGCTCGGTCCTGGTGCTGTGCTGCGCGCCGTGCAGCGGCAGCAGTTCGGGGTGGTAGACCGGGTACACGCAGGCGAGGCCGCCCGCGCGATAGAAGGTCTCGGCGACCGCGGCCAGTGAATGCCCGGCGCCGGCGGTGAACACCAGGGCGTCGGCCCTGATGACCCCCAGGATCAGCTCGGCCGACTTCCGGATCTGCTCCGCGTTACCCTGTTCGGCTTCCGCGAGCCGTTCGGCGACGTCCGCATAACGTTCGGTGGTACTCACCACATCCGCCCTTCCGTCTGGAGGTCAGCGACGAATGTATCGCGTGGACCAATGGCCGAAGTGGAATACATCGGGTCATGATCGAGGTTGACCCGATCGCTGCGGCCGGGGTTTCGGAGACTGGAGGGTCCAGGGTGAGCGAGGCTGATCCCGCGGTGCGGACTTGGCGAGCGCGCGGCCAGGCGAAAGCCGTGGTTTTGGTGCTGCACGGCGGCGCGGAGCACAGTCATGCCCGCGTGGCGCCGTGGCGGCTGGCGTACCAGCGGATGGTGCCGCTGGCGAAGGACGTCCATCGGGCGGGGCGTGAGCACGGAGTCGAGGTGCGGCTGCTGCGCAACCGTATCTACGGCTGGAACGACGACGGCGCCGACGCGCTCGCCGACGCGCGCTGGGCCCTGAAACGGATCCGCGACGACCACCCGGGCGTGCCGGTGATCATGGTCGGTCACTCGATGGGCGGACGCGTCGCCCTCCGGGTCGCGGACGATCCGGCCGTCGTCGGGGTCTGCGCGCTGGCGCCGTGGACACCACCGGGTGAACCGATCGGCGCCGTCGAAGGACGTGCCGTGCTCATCGCGCACGGGACGAAGGACCGGATGACCGATCCGGTGGCCTCACACGCTTTCGCGGAACGCGCCGAAAAGGTGACATCTCGGTCCGCGCGGTTTGAAATCGGCGGTGAAGGGCACGCGATGTTACGAAGGTCTCGCGTCTGGAACCGTCTCGTACGGGCTTTCACCCTTGAGCTGATCGAAGCCGGGGGAACTGACGAAACGGTGAGCGCGGCCTGGGATCGGCCGAGCTCCGAGCGGCTGCGGATCCCGGTCTAGACCGGGCTGGAGGGAGTACCTTTATGTCCACATCGAGTATCGACCGGACGGCAGGCCCGTCCGGTCTGCCCACCCCCGACGAATCGCGGTGGCCGGGTTTGGCCACGCCGCCGCATTCCCCGTTCCGGGCGCGGATCGCCGAGCAGTTGTTCCGTCAGGCGGTGCGCCCGCTGAACGTCCGCGTGCGGATGCCCGACGGCACGCGGCTCGGTGCCGGCGGGCCGGACGCGCCCGAGATGCGCGTCAACCGTCCCGCCGCCTTCTTCCACCGCCTCGGCGTGGACGCGAAGATCGGCTTCGGCGAGGCCTACATGGTCGGCGACTGGACCAGTGACGCCCTCGCCGAGGTGCTCACCCCGTTCGCGGAACGGATGGCGACGCTCATCCCGCCGCTGCTGCAACGGTTCCGCCGGTTCGTCGACCGCGGTCACCCCGCCGACGAGGAGAACACCATCGAGGGGTCGCGGTCGAACATCCACCGCCATTACGACCTCTCCAACGATCTGTTCGGCACCTTCCTCGACCCGTCGATGATGTATTCGTCGGCGATCTTCGGCCCGGACGACGACCTCACCGCCGCCCAGCACCGCAAGATCGACAGCGTGCTGGACTACGCCGGCGTCCGCGAGGGCAGCACCGTGCTGGAGATCGGCACCGGCTGGGGCGAGCTCTCGATCCGGGCGGCCGCGCGCGGTGCCCGGGTCACGTCCCTGACCATTTCCGAGGAGCAGGCCGCGCTGGCGACCGAGCGCATCGCGGCGGCGGGGTACGCCGACCGGGTCGACGTGAAGCTGTGCGACTACCGGGACTCCACCGGCGAGTACGACGCGGTGGTCAGCGTCGAGATGATCGAGGCCGTCGGCGAGGCGTACTGGCCGACGTTCTTCGAGACCATCGGGAAGCGGCTGAAGCCGGGCGGGCGCCTCGGTCTCCAGGCCATCACCATGGACCACGAACGCATGCTCGCCGCGGCCCGGTCGTACACCTGGGTGCACAAGTACATCTTCCCCGGGGGGCTCATCCCGTCGACGACCTCGGTCGAGCAGGGCATGCTGGACCACACCCGGCTGAAACTGCAGGGCGTCCGCGAGTTCGGCCAGGATTACGCCCGCACGCTGCGGATATGGCGCGAGAGGTTCACCCACAGGTGGGACGAAATCACCGAACTGGGCTTCGACGACGTGTTCCAGCGGATGTGGGAGTTCTACCTGGCGTACTCCGAAGCGGGCTTCCGGTCGGGGTATCTCAAGGTCCACCAGTTCGGCTTCGCCGACGACGGGCGGTGAACGCCACCCAACCGATGCGGGGTGCCGGACGTCCTTCACCTAGGGTCTGCGGTTGACTGGGCCTCAAACACGGCAAATCGGGACGGGTGATTCGGCATGACGTATGGAGGCGACGACCGAGGGCGACGGATGCCGCCGTCCGGCCGGCCCCGACAGCACCAGCCCGCGCAGATGATGCCGCTGCCGGGCCGG
>NZ_JACBXD010000013.1 GCF_013870525.1 Amycolatopsis pittospori | reverse complement strand
ACGTCGCGCGCGCTCCGCGCACCATCACCACCGACAAGGACCGCGACAACGGCCGAGGCCCGCGTCGCCGCTCGTGGCGCCGAATCGGCCTCCGGAAACGCTGACCTCTTAACCTCACCTCGCGTACCCCACCCCCCGCCCGTCCCTGGGGGACGGCCCCGCGCCCAGCGTATCGGCACCCTCGGACGGTGCCGGGGGAAACGGGGGTCGGGGGTGGGAGTTGTCCACAACTGGGCATACCTGTGGACAACCTGGGGAATTGGCTGGTCAGGGTGTCCCGCAGAGGTCATGTCGTGTCCCAAGGGTGCCGCGCACGGCGGAGGCCCTGGTAGTGAAGGCCTCCTTCCCTACGGTCAAGGTAGGGAAGGAGGCCTTCACGTACTTCGACCACGGGTCGGCACAGATCGCGAGCGCGGCGGCGGGTGCCGAGCGGTAGCAAAGGTCCCTTGCTACCGCGCCGAGGCGCCGAGGCCGCCGATCACCAGGTCCAGCTGGAATTCGAAGTCCTGCAGGCAGTCGCCCTCCAGCATCGACGGCAGCACCCGATGCAAGGCCGGCAGCTCCCGAGCGGTCACCAGGCGCTGGAACCAGTCACCGACCGGCTCGGCACGCGCCTCGACTCCAGAAGCACCGGAAGCCCCGGACAGTCCCACGGATTCGGTCAGCACCGCCCCGAACACCAGTCCCATCAGCGACCGATAGCCCCGCGCGGCTCCCCGCTCGTCCAGTCCGGCGTCCAGCAGCGCCGCGAGCATCGCGTCGATGAACTTCAGCGCCCCGACCGATCGCGGGTTGGCCTGATCGGTCGCCAGAGCGCGCACGACGACCGGGTAGCGCGAGAATGCCGCGTACAGGCCGACAGTGAGTTCTCGCAGGCGCGAATCCCAAGGACCGGGAGCGGGTAGCGGCACGCTTTCGAAGACCCGCGCGGTCAATCCGTCGAGCAGATCGCCTTTGTTCGCGACGTGGTTGTACAGCGACATCGCCTCGACGCCCAGCTCAGCGGCCAGTTTCCGCATCGACAGCCCGGCCAGGCCCTGTTCGCTCGCGAGCCGCAACGCGGCGTCGAGCACCTTCTCCCTGCTGAGCGCCATATCCCGAATCTACCGCGAGCCACTTACGCCGTAAGTACTTACATCGTATGCTTACGTCGTAAGTCACCCTGGGAGGTAACCATGGACGCCGAAACACTGCTCACCACCACCCGCTCGGTCCGCCGCAAACTCGACTTCGACCGGCCGGTCTCCACCGATCTGCTCAAGGACTGCCTCCGCATCGCGCAGCAGGCCCCGGCCGCGGGCAACCTCCTCGATGCCGCGCATTGGGTGGTCGTGACCGACCCGGATCTGCGCACCCCCATCGCCCGGATCGTCCGCGAAGACGCCATCGCCACGATGAAGCGCTACGAGCACCTCGTCGACCCGTCCGTGTTCACTTCGGCGCGGTACCTCGTCGACAACCTGCACCGCGCCCCGGCGCTGGTGATCCCCTGCCTGACCGGCCGCCCGCCGGAGGGACACGTCGAGCAGAACGCGTACTACGGTTCGTCGTACCCGGCGATCTGGAGCTTCCAGCTCGCGCTGCGCGCCAAGGGTCTCGGCAGTTCGATGTGCGCGTACCACCTCGCCGAGCATGAAGCCGAGGTCGCCGGCCTCCTCGGAATCCCCGGCGACGTCACGCAAATCTCCCTGCTCGCGGTCGCCTACACGACTCAGCAGGAGTTCCGGCCCGGCAAACGGCCACCCTTGGAGCGGATCGCCCACTTCAACGGCTGGGCGGCCTGAGGCTGGATAGGGTGGCGGGGTGAGCGCACCCCAGATCACGCTGACCGTCCGGCATACCCCGTCCGCACTGGATTCCCGCCGCGGCGTCGTCCGGCTGCATCCCGAAGTCCTCGACGCGCTCGGCCTGATGGCCTGGGACGCGGTCCGCGTCACCGGCGCACGCGTCAGTTCGGCGCTGGCCGCCCCGTCGGAGGCGGAGGGCATCCCGGGCGTGATCCTCCTCGACGACGTCACGATGTCGAACCTCGGCGTGACCGAGGGTTCGGAGGTGGTCGTCGCGCCGGCGGAGGTGTCGGCCGCGAAGACGGTCACCGTGTCGGGCTCGCGGATGGCCAGCGTGTCGCTCTCCCCACACACCCTGCGCCTCGCACTGATCGGCAAGGTGCTGACCGTCGGCGACGCGGTTTCCCTGCTCCCCCAGGATCTCGCGCCCGTTCCGGGGTCCGACGTCTCCGCCGTGCGCGGCCAGCTTTCCCGCGCCATCGGCATGACGTGGACGAACGAGCTGCTCACCGTCACCGCCACCGAACCGTCGGGCCCGGTGGCCGTCGGACCGTCCACTGTGGTCAGCTGGCGCGACGGCGCCCGCACCGGTGAGGCCGTCCCCGCCGCCGCTCCGGCCAGGGCCGGGACGACGCTGGTGCGCAGCACGCCCTCCACTCCGCACGAGGACTTCATCGATGCCGAGATCGTCGAAGACGAGCAGGTCGAAGACGTGGCCGAGGAGATCGTGCCGTCGCTTTCCGATCTCGCCGGTTCCGAATCGGCCGCGCGCAAACTCGCCGAATGGTTCGACCTGGCCTTCCACCGTCCCGAACTGCTGGCCAAATTGGGGACGTCGGCGCATCTCGGTGTGCTGCTGTCCGGGCCGGAAGGCGTGGGCAAGGCGACGCTGGTCCGAGCCGTGGCCCAGGCCGAAAAGGTGAAGGTGGTGTCGCTGGCGGCGCCGAACATCGCCGTCCTCGACCCGAACGTGGCGGCCGCGCGCCTGCGCGAGGCGATCGCGCAGGCCACTCGCGACGAGGACCCCGCCGTCCTGCTGATCACCGACATCGACGCGCTGCTGCCCGCCTCGCAGCCGCCGCCACTCGCGACGGTCGTCCTCGACGACCTGCGCAAGGCGTTGCGCAACAAGGGTTTCGCGGTCATCGCCACCACCGGTCGTGCGGAGTCCACCGACCCGCGGCTGCGCGCGGCCGATCTGCTCGACCGCGAACTCGGCCTGCCGCTGCCGGACGCCAAGACCCGCACGGAACTGCTCCGCGTCCTGCTGCGCGACGCGCCGCTGGAGAGCGGCGTCGACGTCGGCCCGATCGCCGAGCGCACACCCGGTTTCGTGGCGGCCGACCTCATCGCGCTCCGCCGCGACGCCGCCCTGCGCGCCGCGTTGCGCCAGCGTGAGGCCGACGAGCCGCGGATCTCCCAGCAGGACCTGCTCGACGCGCTGACCACCGTCCGCCCCATCTCGATGTCCACTTCGGACAATCTGGCCACCGGCGGACTCACCCTCGACGACGTCGGCAACATGGTCGACGTCAAGCAGTCGCTCACCGAGGCGGTCCTGTGGCCGCTGCGCTACCCGGACTCGTTCGCGCGCCTCGGCGTCGCCCCGCCGCGCGGCGTGCTGCTGTACGGGCCGCCCGGCGGCGGCAAGACGTTCCTGGTGCGGGCGCTCGCCGGCACCGGCGCGCTGAACGTGTTCGCGGTCAAGGGCGCCGAACTGATGGACAAATGGGTCGGCGAGTCCGAACGCGCGGTGCGGGAACTCTTCCGCCGCGCCGCCGAGGCCGCGCCGTCGCTGATCTTCCTCGACGAGATCGACGCGCTCGCCCCGCGCCGCGGCCAGTCCTCGGACTCCGGCGTGTCGGACCGGGTCGTCGCGGCCTTGCTGACCGAATTGGACGGTGTCGAGCCGATGCGCGAGGTCGTCGTCCTCGGCGCGACGAACCGGCCCGAACTGGTCGATCCGGCGCTGCTGCGGCCGGGACGGCTCGAACGCCGCGTCTACGTCCCGCCGCCGGACGCGCACGCGCGCGAGGCGATCCTGGCAGCCAGCGCGAAGAACACGCCGCTGGCGTCCGATGTGGACCTCGCGGCGTACGCGGCCACTTTGGACGGTTACTCGGCCGCGGACTGCGCGGCGCTGATCAGGGAGGCCGCGCTGACCGCGATGCGAGAGTCGCTGGAGGCCAAGGAGGTCACCGCCGCGCATCTGGCGAAGGCCGCCGAGGCGGTACGGCCGTCGCTCGACCCGGCCCAGCTGGCGGCGCTGGAGGCGTACGCACAGAACCAGAAATGAGAAAAGGGCCCTCGCTCACCAGGAGCGGGGGCCCTTTTCGTTCGTCTAGCTGCCGGTCTTGCCGTTGGTCTTGTAGTTGTTCGTCACGATGACGATCACGCCCGGATCCGCCTGCTTGATGCCGTCGAACCGCGGCTCGGCGCGGAAGCCGAACTCGAGGGCGATCGCCTTCGCGGCGGCCTCCTCGTCGGTGCCCGGCCGGAAGTAGGCGGTGGTCGCCGGGATGATGCCGGACGAATAGTTGCTGACCTCTTCGACCTTCCAGCCGGAGGCGCGGAAGTCGTCGGCCGCACGCGACGCGAGACCGTGGATGGTGCTGTTGTTGTAGACCCGCACGGTCACCCACTTGTTGGACGCCTGCTGGTCGCCACCCGGCTGACCGGGTTGCCCCGGCTGACCGGTCTGGCCCGGCTGGCCGGGCTGTCCGGGGGACGACGGCGGCGCGGAGCTCGCGGGCGGGCTCGACGGCGCCGACGAAGCGGGCGGCGAGCTCGCCGGAGGCGAACCCGGTGCGGGGGAAGACGGCTGGGTCGCGCCGTCCGAGGTCGACGGCGGGGTGCCGGGCGGGGTGGCGGTGTCCGAGTCACCGCCGCTGGTGGCCAGGGTGATCCCGCCGATCACGGCGGCGATCACGGCTACACCGACCAAGGCCAGTCCGGCGGCCTTCATCGGCCGGGACAGACCCGAAAACAGACTCATGAGAGATCGATCCCCAGTCGCCGGGCCGCGCGATTGCGCTGCCGGGCCGCTCGCGTCTTGCGCAGGCGCTTGACCAACATCGGGTCGGCCTGCATGGCTTCGGTCTTCTCGAGGAGCCGGTTCAGCAACTGGTAGTAGCGCGTCGTCGACATCGAGAAGCGTTCGCGGATGGCCTGTTCCTTCGCGCCGGCGTACTTCCACCACTGACGTTCGAAAGCGAGCATGTCGAGCTCACGCTCATCGAGGCCGCTCACGGTCTCCGACGGGGACGGCTGGTCGGGCTCAGCCATCGACTCCGCGGCGTCCATCTGACTCCTCGCAATCAGGTCAGTGCTCGGCGGGCGTGAAACCACAGGCTTGTCATTCCGCGGCGCCATTAGACCACGGAACCGGCGCTCCTCCTCGGCATCGGCGTCGGCGCGTCATGGGTAAGGGTCTACCAGAAGGGTCCGACTAAACTGCGCGCGTGACCGTCCATCCCATCGTGATCGCCGGCGAGCCCGTGCTGCACAACCCGACTCGGGAGATCACCGAGTTCGACGACAAGCTGCGCACCCTCGTAGACGACATGTTCGAGACCATGTACGCCGCCGAAGGGGTGGGCCTCGCGGCCAACCAGATCGGCCTGGACCTGCGCGTGTTCGTCTACGACTGTCCTGACGACGAGGGCACTCGCCACAAGGGCCTCGTGGTGAACCCGAAGCTCGAGACTTCGGAAATCCCGGAAACGATGCCGGACCCGGACGACGACTGGGAAGGCTGCCTCTCGGCGCCCGGCGAGTCGTACCCGACCGGGCGAGCTTCATGGGCGAAGGTCACCGGCTTCGACGTCGACGGTAATCCGATCGAGGTGGAGGGCACGGGGTACTTCGCGCGCTGCCTCCAGCACGAGACGGATCACCTGGACGGGTTCATCTACCTCGACCGGCTGGTCGGCCGCCACGCACGGGCGGCGAAGAAGATGCTCAAGTCGAACAAGTGGGGCGTTCCGGGCAACTCCTGGCTGCCCGAGGCTCAGCCCGAGCCCGCCGACGACTGACCGCTCCCTCGCGTGCCATGAACGGCCCGTTACTTGCAAAATTTGCAAGTAACGGGCCGTTCATTGCGTTACGGGACGCTTGTCGGCGCGGAAGCAAGGGGCCGGGCGTGGGATCGGCGGCCTCCTTCGACCCCGGTGCCGAGGTGGTCGTGAGTGGCAATGAGGGTTAGAACCCGAATCGCCACTCACGACCAGCCCGACCCGTCCCGAACAGGACACGTTCGCCTTACCGAATCAACACCTCCGGGATCAGCACCCCAGGAAGTGGCAGCGCACCACTCGCGGCTGCTCGATCACCTTCCCGGCCTGAACCGACCAGGCGAGCCGGAGGTACTGGGCGTGCGTCCAGGCCAACGGGGTCGCGGACGCCGTCGGAGTGCCCGCCGGGAAGCCCGTCTGACCCGATGGCGCGTTCTCGTCCCACACCTGCTCGGGCATGGTGTCGCCGGAGCTGCTGACGCGGCCCAGGTCGCGAAGGCGCTTCGCCGCCGTAGACCGATCACCGTTGGCGAGGTCGTACTCGCCGCGTTCACCCGCGAGCAGTGGCCAGAGCCGCCCGAAAGTGGTCCGGCTTTCGGCCGGGAACGTGTAGTCCCAGGGTGAGCCGTCGGCCTTCTCGCCGTATCCGTCCTTCGTGTAGCGGTGCCAGAACTGACCCGTCGGAGTGGTGAACGCGATGTCGGCGTCGGTGACCTTGATGCTGTTGCGGATCACCGGATCGTCGGCGCGGTAGATGCCGAGCCTCACCAGTTCGAGGAAACCGGCGTCGGTCACCGCACGCTGGTCCATGGTCACGCTGGAGTTGCCCAGGTTGTACTTCGTACCGTTGTTCGCGTTGCCGTCCTTGGTCAGCCGGACGAAGTACGGGTCCTTCGAAAGCGGACCGTTCGTGGTCACCGTCCACTGGGCCAGTTTCGCCTTGAACGCGTCGGCCGTGGCGAGGTAGCGCCGCGCGTCGGCGGTGGCGCCGTTGGCCTTGGCGATGTCGGCGGCGCAGACCAGACCGGCGATCACCGAAGCGATCGTCGAGGGCGAGTAGCCGTCCTGTTCCTCCCAGCGCTCCTGCAGGCTGTACGGCGACGCGTGCCCGTTGTCCGCCTTGTAGGACAACAGGAATTCGGCCGCCTTGCGCACACCCTGCCAGGTCTTCGCGTCGGTGCGGCCGAGCTGCTGGGCGAGCACGATCGGCAGCGCGGTCTCGTCGAGCTGGATGGAAGTCCAGTACGGCGTGCCGTCGACGTGGCTGTTCTGCGGCATATGGCCGTCCGGCAGCTGCTGCGTACCGAACATGTAGTCGACGGACCGGTTCGCGGCGTCGCGGTCGCCGGCGGCGAGCAGACCGGTCGCGATCTGGTAGAGGTCACGCGGCCAGACCAGGTGATAGGTACCCGACGGCGACCATTCCGGGTCGTTCTCGCCGAATCGCCACGGCATGCTCGGCGACGCGATGAGCGCGCCCTGGTGGATCTTGTCCTCGCTCGCCGCGAGCATGAGCACGGACGCCTTGTAAAGGTCGCGTTCCTGCTTCGTCTTGAGGGACGACGGGACGTCCTTCACCTGGCGGAGGTACTGCTTCCAGCCGCGGTCGTACGCACGCGCGGCATCGGCGAATCCGCGCCGTTGCGACGCCTTCGCGTTGGCGAGCGCGTCTTCGCTCTTGGCGCCCATCCCGAGCGAAAGCGTGAGGTGCCGCGAGCGGACACCGTCGGCCGACGTCTGCCCGGTGAGCAGCACGTTGCCCTTGGCCGCGCTCGCGTAATCCTTGAGAGTGAAGGTCTTCTTCAGCTGGGTAATGCCATCGGACGAACCCGCGAAGCCCACGCTGGTGCGTGAGAAAGCCGGTTCCGCGGTCAGCGCGGCGGCCGTCTTCGCGTCGGACGCGACCGCGCTCGTGCCCTGCGAACGGGCGGAGTCGTCGGATCCCTCGTTCGTGAGATCGGGGTCCGCGACCGCGTACACCTGGTAGGGGCGGCCGGTCAGCGAAACGAAGTCGACGTCGATCAGCACGCTCGTCCGCGCCGTGTCGGTGACGTAGGTCTTGCGGAGCTTCCAGCGGCGCTGGTCGTCGGTGATGGTCTGCTCGTAGGTGAGGCCGTCGGCGTCGGTGCGGCGCACCTGCTGGGACTTGGCCGAGGAGTCGACGGTGGCGAAGCTCTTCCCGTCGGTGACGACGAGATCGAGCGCGCGGACGCTCGGCGTGGACAGATCCGGGTAGTAGACCTCGGAGAGACGACCGCCCTGGAGCGTGAACCAGACGTTGCTCGCCCGGTCACGGGCGGTGCCGAAGCCGGTCTTGTTCGCGGGGAGCCAGCTCGGATGGGCGCCGGGCGCACCGGGCGCCTCACCGCCCTGGGCCGCGGCCACCGCCGGGACCATCCCGGCGAGCAGCACGCCCGCCAGTGCCGGAAGCAAGAGTTTTCGCATATCGACCCCAGACTTCTGTAACGGTGCAGAGCCCCAGGATTCTGTCGTGAATCCCGTGCGCGCACATGCTCCAAACCGGTGAACCGGTAACGCTGTCGACATGTCGCCCGCCGGAATTACGTTGCTCGCAGCAGTCGCGTATCCGACGATCGGGGGATGCCGAACCTGCTGGCCTTCATCCCCGCCGCCTTCCTCATCGCGATGGTCCCCGGCCCGGCGACGGTGATGCTGATCAAGCAGGCGGCGAAGGGTTCGCGCAGGAACTCGTTCGCCACCATCGCGGGCATCGAAGCGGGTGTCGCGTTCTGGGGTCTCGCGGCGGTGTTCGGGCTCACCGCGCTCCTCATCGCCTCGCAGATCGCCTACGACGTCCTGCGCGTCGCGGGCGCCGTCTTCCTGATCTACCTCGGCGTCAAGGCGCTCTTCTTCAGCAAGCGCGGCGACGACGGCGAAGAACCCGCCGGCCGTGGTTTCCGCTCCGGGTTCCTGATCAACGTCGGCAATCCGAAGGCCGGCGTGTTCGCGATCTCGTTCCTCCCCCAGTTCGTCCCCGCCGACGCCGGGCCGTGGCCGCTGCTGCTGTGCGTCGCGGTGTGGATCGCCGTCGACGTCGTCTGGTTCTCGGCACTCGCCCTGCTGGTCACGCGCCTGGGCGAGTGGCTGCGCCGCGATCGCGTCAAGCGGTGGCTGGAGCGCACGTCCGGCGGTGTTCTGGTCGGCTTCGGAGTGACCGTCGCCTTGGAGGGTTGATTGTCCGCGCCTCGGCGTGGCATGGTCGGGGCACAACCAAACAACCGCGGGAGCTCGCGCCATGGCGGGCTGAGAGGGCGGCTGGTGTCTTTCTAGAGGACCCGGTGCCGCCGACCGCATGAACCTGACCGGGTAATGCCGGCGTAGGGAGTGAACGTCGTTGACGACGCTTGAGAACAACTCTGCCATCAAGCCGACCGTGACCACGGGGCCGATCACCGGTTCCCGCAAGGTCTACAACCAGACGGAATCCGGTCTCCGGGTCCCCGCCCGGCGGATCGACCTTTCCAACGGCGAGCATTTCGACGTTTACGACACTTCGGGTCCGTACACCGACGACGAAGCGAAGATCGACGTCCACAGTGGACTTCACCGGCTGCGTGCCGGCTGGGCCGACGGCCGCGAGCACAACACCCAGCTGGGCTGGGCGAAACAGGGCGTCATCACCCGCGAAATGGAGTACGTCGCGGCACGCGAGCGCTGCTCGCCGGAATTCGTGCGGGACGAGGTCGCGCGCGGGCGCGCGGTGATCCCCGCCAACCGCAAGCACCCGGAGACCGAGCCGATGATCATCGGCAAGAACTTCCTGGTGAAGATCAACGCCAACATGGGCAACTCGGCCGTCTGGTCCTCTGTGGAGGAAGAGGTCGACAAGATGGTGTGGGCCACCCGCTGGGGCGCCGACACGATCATGGACCTGTCCACCGGCAAGCGGATCCACGAGACCCGCGAGTGGATCGTGCGCAACTCACCGGTCCCGGTCGGCACCGTGCCGATCTACCAGGCGCTGGAAAAGGTCAACGGGGAGCCGGAAAAGCTGTCGTGGGAGGTCTATCGCGACACCATCATCGAGCAGTGTGAACAGGGTGTCGACTACGTCACCGTGCACGCCGGCGTGCTCCTGCGCTACATCCCGCTGACCGCGCGCCGGGTCACCGGCATCGTCTCGCGCGGCGGCTCGATCATGGCCGCCTGGTGCCTCGCGCACCACAAGGAATCGTTCCTGTACACCAATTTCGCCGAGCTGTGCGAGATCCTGCGCGAGTACGACGTCACCTTCTCGCTCGGTGACGGGCTGCGTCCCGGCTCGATCGCGGACGCGAACGACCGCGCGCAGTTCGCCGAACTGGAGACCCTGGGCGAGCTCACGCATATCGCGCGGGACCACGACGTCCAGGTGATGATCGAGGGCCCCGGCCACGTGCCGATGCACAAGATCAAGGAGAACGTCGAACTCGAGGAGAAGCTGACCGGCGAGGCGCCGTTCTACACCCTCGGCCCGCTCGCGACCGACATCGCACCGGCGTACGACCACATCACCTCGGCTATCGGCGCGGCGCAGATCGGCTGGTACGGCACGGCGATGCTCTGCTACGTCACGCCGAAGGAGCACCTCGGCCTGCCGAACCGTGACGACGTCAAGACCGGCGTGATCACCTACAAGATCGCCGCGCACGCCGCCGACCTCGCCAAGGGGCATCAGTACGCGCAGGAGTGGGACGACGAGCTTTCCAAGGCCCGCTTCGAATTCCGCTGGAACGACCAGTTCAACCTGTCGCTGGACCCGGACACGGCCCGCGCGTATCACGACGAGACGCTGCCCGCGGAACCGGCGAAGACGGCGCACTTCTGCTCGATGTGCGGGCCGAAGTTCTGCTCGATGCGCATCACCCAGGACGTCCGCAAGTACGCCGAGGAACACGGACTGTCCACTGTGGAAGCGATCGAAGCGGGTATGTCGGAGAAGTCGAACGAGTTCGCCGAGCAGGGCAACAAGGTCTACCTGCCGGTGGTCAATCAGTGACCGTTACACCTCGGACCGCCCTCACCATCGCCGGATCGGATTCCGGTGGTGGTGCGGGCATCCAGGCGGATCTGCGCACGTTCTTCGCCAACGGCGTGCACGGGATGGTCGCGCTCACCGCGGTCACCGTGCAGAACTCGCTGGGCGTGCAAGGCTTCAGCGAGATCCCGGTCGACGTCGTCACCGGGCAGATCAAGGCCGTCGCCGGGGACATGGGCGTCGACGCCGCCAAGACCGGGATGCTCGCGACGGCCGAGATCATCGACGCCGTCGCCAAAACGCTCGACGAGGTCCACATCGGACGGAACACCTCGACGCCGTTCGTCGTCGACCCCGTCGCCGCCTCGATGACCGGGCACGCGCTGCTGCGCGAGGAGGCGCTGGAGGCGATCCGCGCCGAACTGTTCCCACGGGCCACGCTGATCACGCCGAACCTCGACGAGGTGCGACTGCTCACCGGCGTCGTCGTGACCGGGCCCTCGACCCAGCGGGAAGCAGCGGAAGCGTTGCTGGAGTTCGGTTCCGAGTGGGTGCTGGTGAAGGGCGGGCATCTCGACGAGGGTCAGGACTGCGTGGACCTGCTGTCCGACGGCACGTCCTGGATCGAGTTGAGCGGGCCGCGGATCGACACGCGGAACACGCATGGCGGCGGGGACACGATGGCGTCGGCCATCACTTCGTCGTTGGCGAAGGGGGCCGATGCGCCGACCGCGGTCGCCGAGGGGAAACGGTTCATCGAGCGATGCGTGGCGGAGGCCTATCCGCTGGGCGCCGGCGTCGGTCCGGTTTCCCCCTTCTGGCGCCTGGGCGGCGCCTGAGCGCACTCTTGTTCCGTGGCAGCGGAATGACAGCACGTCTCCCTACGATGTCGCCTGCCGAAGCACTGACACCCTGGGGGTTACCGGTGAAAAAAGCAGTCGTCTCGTTGATGTCCGCTCTCTCGATCTTCGGAATGGCCGCACCGGCGACGGCGGCGCCCGTGCCGGCTTCCGCGTGTTCCGTCGCCGGTGACACGAATCGGACGAGAATCCACGACCTGGTGGTCTGGTACGAATACGTGCACTCCGTTGGTTGCGTCGTATCCGATTTCTACGCGGACAGCTGGGACAAGAGCATCATCACCTCCGGCTACTGGCAACTCTGGGGCCCACGCGGCTGGGCCTCGGAAGAGGACAGTTACCACCGATTCAACTCTCACGTGTACCGGACCTATCCGCGAAAGACGACGTACAAGGGCGACCTGTGGTGCGCGCGGTTCGTCAAGGCCGGTGGCGGCGTCTTGACCGAGGGATGTGTGACGGCCAACCCGTAGCTCCGAGAAAACCGAGTCGAGACTGGGGATTCCATGAGGAAGCTATTCACGTCCGCGGTGATCGCGCTGTCCGTTCTCGGACTGTCCGGAACGGCGAACGCCGCCGAACAGCCGAAAGCGATGCAACCGTCCTGCTCGGAAGGGCAGACGGATGAAAACGTGACGGCCCTGCAGGACATCATCATCTATTACAAGTACGTGACCGGTGTCGGTTGCACGGTCATGCATTTCATCGCGGCCCCGCGAACCGGCAACACCCATACCGATCAGGGTCACTGGTATGCCTGGGGGCCGCGCGGCTGGTGGGCGACGAGCAGCAAGGGCGCCTACCGCGACACCAAGCTGTCGGCACCGATGTCGCTCCCGCTGACCACCTACACCGGGGACCTGTGGTGCGCCCGGTTCATCAGGACCGACGGCTCCGTCAAGACCGAGAGTTGCGCGACCGCGACCCCGTACAGCTGACCGAGCGGCTCGTGAGTGGCAGATTCGGGTCAGAGCCAAGAGTGTTTCAGCTACCTCCGTCTGCCGAGGCGAGACCGTGGTCCGTGAAGGCCTCCTTGAGGGACTCTGGGTCCCTCAAGGAGGCCTTCACGGACTTCAGGCGACCAGAACGCGGCACCCGCTACCGGGGCGCGAGCCGAGGAGCGTCCACGGCCCAGTACCAGTTGTTGCCCGCCGCGTAGAGCCGCCAGGTCAACTTCACCGACCGGGCCCCCGCGGGCACCTTGACCGAAGCCGACGTCGGCACCGAAAGCACGTCGCCGCCCTTGTTCGCCGTACCCGGCTCCGGCCCGTAGGCGAGCACGCTCTGCTCGGGACCGCCGTCGAACGACGCCGTCAAAGCGCCCCGCTGCGTCCCGTCCTGCCGGTAGTGCGAGACGAACGAGACGTCCACAGTGGACTTACCGCTGACGTCTACCGAAGGTGAGATCAGGGAGGAATCGAAAGTCCCGCGCGAGGAGGGGGAACCCTTGTCGTCCCACTCGTCCGGGTCGGCGACCGCGAAGACACCTCGCGCCCGGGCGTTCGCCTCGCGCTGCTGGCCGGGGGCGGTGCGGGTCCAGAAGTCGTCGGTGGTGAAGGACCAGCCCTGCCATTCCGCGACACCGGCGGGCATTCCGGAGGCGTTCCGCACGGTCCAGCCGCCCGGCGCGTCGTGAGTCCAGCCGAGCACGCCCGCGGGCACGCCGGTCTCGTCTTGGCGAGGCTTCAAGGTGGCCGTGTCGAAGACGTCCGAAGGCGCGGCTCCGAGCGCGTAGCCGTCGTAGGCCGCCGGAGCGGCGATGCCCAGGTGCCGCAGCACGGTCGGCGCGATGTCGACGATCTTCGGTGCCACGGCAGGGGTTCCGGCCGGGACGGCGCCGCCCGCGGCGATCACGAACGTCATCCGTTCTTCGGGGGTGTCCCCGCCGTGCCCGCCCGACGGCGTGTGACCGTGGTCGGCGGAGATCATGATCAACCAGTCCTCGTCCGCGCGACTCGTCCGCGCGTCGATCGCCTTCAGCAGGCGGCCGATCAGCGCGTCGTCGGTGCGCAGGGAGGCTTCGTACTCCGGCGAATCCGCGCCGTGACCGTGACCCGCCTCATCCGTCTGTCCGAAGTAGACGAACGACGCGTCGGCCTTGTCCTGCTTGAGATGCTTCTCCGCGTCGACGGCGACCTGCTCGTCGGTCTTCTCGTAGCCGGCGCTGTCACCGTCGAGCACGAACTTGCGATCCTGGCCGGTGCGCAGGATCTTGTCGCCGATCGGCTTCCAATCGACGGCCGCGTAGGTGTCGAGTGCCGGGTTCGCGGTTTCGGCGCGGGCGAGCCAGCTCGGATGCGACGCGAGGTCGTTGCCGGTGAAGGAGTTGTCCTTGACCTTGTGCTTGTCCGGCCAGACGCCGGTGAGGATCGTGGACCAGCCCGGCCCGCTCACCGTCGGCGCCATCCCGCTGCCGTACAGGGAGCTGCGAGAGGCGTATCCGCGTCGCACGAGCGCGTGGACGTTGGGGGTGTCGGCGGCCAGCAGCTTGTCGAACCGGGCGCCGTCCAGGCCGATGACCAGCACTTTCGGCGTCTTGGCCGCGGCGACCGCGACGCCGGACGTCAGCCCGGCGACGGCCACCAGGGCCGACAGGAGGGAAAGCGTTCTGCGCACGAAGAACCTCCAGATAACTTGTTCGAACCAATTGTCCGTCAAGTTAGTGCGCCGAACCGACTTCCCGATGAAGTCCGCGTGCCTCCTCGGAGGACTTCAGCCGACGGGTTCCATCACCCGCGAGTCGTAGCTCTTGCGGGATTCGAGGATCCCGTCGAAGTTGGCGATCGACCACTCGCTGACCGCCATGAGCAACGTGCTCGCGCCGGTGCCGCGCTCGGTCAGCGCGTACTCGACGGTCGGCGGCGTGGTCGGGTAGACCGTCCGCGTGACCAGGCCGTCGCGTTCGAGCGCACGCAGGTTCTGGGTCAGCATCTTCTGGCTGATCCCGCCGACGGCGCGGCGCAGTTCACCGAACCGGTGCGGCCGCCGCGACAGCGCGCCGAGCACCAGCGCGGTCCACTTGTTGGCGAGCAGATCGAGGACGTCTCGGCACGGGCAGTTCCGCAGGTAGATGTCCCACGGCGATTCCGGCACTTCACAGGTGGTATCCATCAGGTACCTAGTTTACCAATAAGTGCCTTCTGGCGAGAAGTGACCAAGGCGCCGAGGATGGGAAGCACCAACAACAGAGGAGCTTTCGATGCGCGTCGTGACCCAGCAGCGGCTTGGTGGCCCTGAGGTGCTGGAGGTGACCGAGACCGACCGCCCGGCGCCCGGCCCGACCGAGGTGCTCGTGCGGGTACGGGCTTCGGGCATCAACCCGGTCGACTGGAAGACCCGGGCGTACGGCGTCTTCATGGGCGAGCCGCCCTTCATCCTCGGCTGGGACGTCTCCGGGGTGGTGGAGGAGCTCGGTGTCGGGACGACTCGGTTCGCCGTCGGCGACGAGGTCCTCGGCTTCCCGTGGTTCCCCCGGCAGGCCGGCGGCTACGGCGAACATGTGACCGCCCCCGCCCGCCAGTTCGTGCGCAAACCCGCGAACCTGACCCACGAAGAGGCCGCCGGGCTGCCGCTCGCCGGGCTGACCGCGTGGCAGGGACTCGTCGACATCGCCGACGTCCGGCCCGGGCAGCGCGTGCTGATCGACGCCGCGGCGGGCGGAGTCGGCCACCTCGCCGTCCAGGTGGCGAAGGCGCGCGGCGCGTACGTCCTGGGCACGGCGAGCGCCGGGAAGCACGACTTCCTGCGCGGGCTCGGCGTGGACGAGCCGATCGACTACCACGACGAAAGCGCGACGGCGTCCGACGTCGACGTCTTCTTCGGGCTGGTCGGCGAGCAGAGCGACCTGCGCTGGCTGGACGCGGTGAAGCCGGGCGGCCTGCTCATCGCGGTTCCCGGTGGCGTGGGCGAAGCCGTCGCCGCCAAGGCGGAAAAGCTCGGGGTGCGGACGTCGGGAATGCTCGCCGAACCCGATCAGATCGGTCTCCTCGCCTTGACCGACCTGATCGAGAAGGGCGAACTGCGTGTCCACGTCGACCAGACCTTCCCGCTGGAGGACGTCGCCAAGGCCCACGAAGTCGGCGAGGGCGGCCGTGTCACCGGGAAGCTCGTCCTGACCGTCTGAAGTACATGAAGGCCCCTTCCTTGCGCTTAGGTACGGGAAGGGGCCTTCATGTACTTGCGGCTAGCCGCGCGGCAGCACCTTCGGCAGGACGGTGGTCAGGCCCGTCCAGTCGGAGGTGAGCACCGACGCGTGGTTCTTCGCCAGCAGAGCCGCCCGTTCGCTCGCCTGCTCCACGGAGGGCGCGCGGGAGTCGATGGCCGGCGCGACGTTGTGCGCGTCGGTCATCACCACGTAGTAGTGGTTGTCGTCGTACCAGCCCGGCCCGGTCTGGGTGAGGAAGGCGTTCGCGTCTCCGTCGAACACCACGAACCACGGCCGCAGCCCGGCGTCGGTGTACTTCGTGCGCGGGTCGCCCGGCGCCGCACCGTGCACGGTCGGGAAGATCTGCGCCTCGCCGACCCGGCCGGAGTCCTTCAGCGACCGCAGATACCGCGCGTACTCGACGTCGGTCTTGAGCGTGTCCGTCGGATTGCCCTCTTCGACCGTGCCCGGGATGACCTCGATGATCACCTTGCCCCGCAACGCGTCCAGCGACGGCCAGTTGTCCGCCTTGGCCGCGTCGTCGAGCGTCGCGTGGCCACCGAGCAGGTCCGCCGGCCGGAACACCGCGCTGCCGAGATGCCCCCGGATGGAGGCGTCGAGTTCGTCCGGGCCGAGGCCGCGGTTGTCCGCGAAGCCGGTCTTCATCTCCAGCTTGAGCGTGAGCGGTTTGCTGTCCGGATGCGCGCCCAGCCAGACGCGGATGTCGTCCAGGCAGTGTTCGAGGTTCTTGTTCCGCCCGCCCGTGTAGAGCTGCGACGGCGAACTCGCCGCGACACAGTTGTTGTTGTTCCCCAACGGATTCGAGTGACTGACCTTCCACTCGCGGGTGATGATGTTGGGCCACACGTCGAGTTCGATCAGGGAGGTCCCGGCGTCCAGCGACCGCGCGAGATAGTCGTAGGCACCGGTCTCGTAAGTGTTGTGGACGCCGATCGTGGTCACATGGGAGACCTTGGCGGCGTCGGCGTTCGCGACCGTTCCGGACAGCGAAGCCGCCAGGATCACACCGATGAGGGAAACCGCGGGGACGAGTTTCATTCGAGCCCTTTCACACGCGGGAGTGCACTGGCTCACACACTGTGCCACCGTGATGGACTGCGGCCGAACCTCTGTTGAACCAAAAGGACCAGTCGGGAAAATGAACCCATGAGCGAAAACCCGAGCCCGCCGTCCGCGCTGACCATCGCCGGCTCCGACTCCGGCGGCGCCGCCGGTCTGCAGGCCGATCTGCGCACGTTCCTCACCTGCGGCGTGCACGGACTGGTCGCGGTGACCGCCGTGACCGTCCAGAACACCCTCGGCGTGCACGACCGCACCGACATCCCGGCGCATATCGTCGCGGGGCAGATCGACGCCGTCGCGGCCGACATGGGCGTCAACGCGGCCAAGACCGGCATGCTCGCCTCGGCCGAGATCATCCACGCAGTCGCGGCCGCCTGCGACAAGGCCGAGATCGGCCGCGACGCGAAGGTGCCGTTCGTGGTCGACCCCGTCGCGGCGTCGATGCACGGGCATCCTCTGTTCGACGAGGCGGGACTGGTGGCTCTGCGCGACGAACTCCTGCCGCGCGCGACCGTCCTCACCCCCAACCTGGACGAGGTCCGCCTGCTGACCGGGATGACCGTGACCACCCGCGAGCAGATGCACCAGGCGGCCGTCGTCCTGCACCGGCTCGGGCCGAAGTACGTGCTGGTGAAGAGCGGTCACCTCGTTTCCGACCCGGAGTGCGTCGACGTGCTCTTCGACGGATCCACGTTCGTCGAGCTCCCCGGCGAGCGGTTCGCGACGCAGCACACGCACGGCGCCGGGGACACGATGGCGTCGGCGCTGACGGCCGGTCTCGCGAAGGGGATGTCCGTCGTGGAAGCCGCCCGCTACGGCAAGTGGTTCGTTTCACAGGCGGTCGAAAACGCCTACCCCATGGGCGCGAAGGTCGGTCCGGTTTCGGCGTTTTGGCGGCTTGCGCCGGAGCACTGAGAACACGTCCGGTTACGATCTGTGCCGTGACCGGACGCGAAACGGTGGCCAGGGTCGTCGAAGACCGCCGCTTCCAGAACTTCATCATCGCGGTGATCGTCTTCAACGCCGTCACCCTCGGCTTGGAGACCTCGACCAGGATGGTCGCGGAATACGGGTCGCTGCTGCACACGGTCGACTACGTCGCGCTCGGGATCTTCGTCCTCGAACTGGGCGCGAAGCTCTACGCGTATCGCGGGCGGTTCTTCAAGGACCCGTGGAACATCTTCGACCTGATCGTCGTCGGCATCGCGGTGATCCCCACGACCGGCCCGTTCGCGGTGCTGCGGGCGTTGCGGGTGCTGCGGGTGCTGCGGCTGATCTCGGTCGTGCCGTCGATGCGGAAGGTCGTCACCGGTCTGCTCGCGGCGATCCCCGGGATGGCGTCGATCGCCGCGCTCCTCGCGCTGATCATCTTCGTCGCGGGAGTGATGGCGACGAAGCTCTTCGGCGCGATCTCCCCGGAGAACTTCGGCGACCTCGGCACTTCGCTGTTCACGCTGTTCCAGGTGATGACGGGCGAAGCGTGGCCGGACATCGCCAAGGAGATCATGAAGGAAGCACCCATGGCCTGGGTGTTCTTCGTCGTCTACATCCTCGTGTCCAGCTTCGCGGTGCTGAACCTCTTCATCGCCGTCGTGGTCAGCGGGATGGAAGACGAGCTTCGCCAGGACATCCGCGAGGAGGAGGCGAAGCAGGCCGAGACCCAGGCCCTGGCGAACAAGGAGATCCTCGACGAGCTCCGCGCCCTTCGTGCCGAAGTCGCGGAGCTACGCCAGAACCCCTAGCGGTCGTCGTCCGCGATCAGCGCTTCGAGAGCGGGCAGTGCCGCCGCGAGCGCCGCCTGATGCTCCGGGGTCAGCCGTTCGAGGCGCATGCCCAGTTCATGCACCCGTGTCGACCGGACGCCGGAAACCAGCCTCTCGCCCTCTTCGGTGGCCTCCGCGAGCCAGGCCCGCCTGTCGACCGGGTCCGATTCACGACTGACGTAGCCGGCTTCGACGAGCGAAGCGACGATCCGCGACATGGTGGCCGCGGCGACGCCTTCCTTCGCGGCGAGATCACCCAGACGGAGCTGTCCGTAGTGCACGAGCGTGGCGAGCGCCGAGATCGCGCCGTGGCCGGGTCCGGGCACGCCCGCCTGGCGCAGTGACCGGGACAACCGGCCCACCGCCAGGAACAATCTGCCCGAAACGTCCTGGACCGCTGACGTGGTCACCGCTGGCTCCTCTGGGTACACGGTGGCGGATGCGCCCCCGGAAAGTGCCGTCAACCATACGGGCTCCCCGTGCGTACTCGCCGTTAAGGCCGTGAACCGTACAAAAGGGTTATCGGGGCGGGCTGGAGGCGTGCGCCCAGAACCGCTGGGGGATTCGCCCCGCGCCTGCGGCCAGCCGCCCGGCGGTGACCGCGGCGCGCATCGCCGACGCCATCCGTTCCGGGTCCGCGGCCCTGGTCACGGCGGTGGAGAGGAGGACGGCGTCGCAGCCGAGCTCCATCGCCAGCGTCGCGTCCGAGGCGGTGCCGATCCCCGCGTCGAGGATCACGGGGACACCTGCCCGCGACACGATCAGCTCGATGTTGTGCGGGTTCCGGATGCCGAGACCGGTGCCGATGGGAGCGCCGAGCGGCATCACGGCCGCGCAGCCCGCCTCCTCCAGCCGCAGCGCCAGCACCGGGTCGTCGTTCGTGTACGCGAGCACGGTGAAGCCGTCCGAGGTGAGCTGTTCGGCCGCTTCCAACGTCTCGAAGGGGTCCGGGAGCAGCGTGCGGTCGTCGGCGTGGACCTCGAGCTTGACGAGGTTCGTTTCGAGCGCCTCACGCGCCAGCTGGGCGGTGAGGACCGCTTCGGCCGCCGTACGACACCCGGCGGTGTTGGGCAGCAGACGGATGCCGAGCCGCCGAAGCAGTTCGAGGACACCGGAGCCACCTTCGGCGTCGGCTTTGCGCATCGCGACGGTGGTCAGCTCCGTGCCGGACGCCACGAGCGCGCGTTCCACCACGGCGAGGTTCGCCGCGCCACCGGTACCGATGATCAGGCGCGACGTGAGCTTGTGCTCTCCGATGACGAGGTGATCGCCGTCCACTTCAACCTCCTTGCACAGCGGTGAGGATGTCGAGGCTGGCACCCTTGCGCACCACGGCCTCCGGCCAGTCGCCACGCCGGACGACCACGCCGTCCACCGCGACCGCGACCCCCTTCGTCGCCGTACCCAGCGCTTCGAGCACGCCCTCGACCGTCGTCCCGTCGGGGAACTCTCGCCACTGGCCGTTGACCTGGATCTCCATCACACCCGCTCCTTGCTGCGCCGCGCCGGTGCGGCCGCGGCGATCTCGTCCGGCAACGGCTCGCCGTTCAGCCAGGCGACCGCGGCGTCCGCGGTCACCGGGGCCATCAGGAGGCCGTTGCGATGGTGGCCCGTAGCGGCGAAGACGCCTTCGCCCAGCTCACCGATGAAAGGCATCGTGTCGACACTCGCCGCGCGAAGCCCGGCGGCGGTCTCGACGAGTTCGTACTCGGCGATGCCCGGGAGGACGCGCTCCGCGCCTTCGAGCAGCTCACGGACCCCTCGCGCGGTGACGGTCTCGTCGAAACCGGCCTCGTACTGCGTCGCGCCGAGTACGACCTCGCCGTCTTCGCGCGGGACGAGGTAGATCGGGCGGCCCTCGACCATCGCGCGGACGGTCCGGCGCGGCGGCGGCAGGCAACCCCGGCGCGGCCGCAGGCGCAGGATCTCACCCTTCAGCGGGCGGACGGCGTCGGCGAGGGCGGGATGCAGACGTCCGGTCCAGGCGCCGGCGGCGAGAACGACGTCACCTTCGAGGCCTTCGAGGTCGGTGACCGTCTCGTGGCGGAAGTCGACCGCGTGCTCGCCGCAGGCGTGTCTGAGCGCGTGCAACAGTCTTCTGTTGTCCACGGCCAGGTCTCCGGGCACCAACAGTCCACTTCGGACAGAGCCGGAGACGCCGGCTTCGGTGCGGCGGACCTCGCGACCGGTCAGCCGCTCGACGTCGCGGCCGAGTTCCGCGAGGTACGCGGCGAGCATTTCGAGGTTGCCCGCGTCGGCGCTGTCGAGTGCCACGACCAGCGTCCCGTGCGGCGACAGGCCCGGGTCGACACCCTCTTCCGCCAGGTCACGGGCGAAATCGGGCCAGCGCCGCAGCGACGCCTCGCCCAGGGTGAGGACGTCCTCCTCGCCCGGCCAGGCCTCGGTGACCGGGGCCAGCATGCCGCCCGCGAGCCAGGAGGCGCCGCGGCCGGGTTCGGGGTCGTACACGGTGACGTGATGGCCGCGCACGGCGGCGCGCCAAGCCACGGAGAGGCCGATGACCCCACCGCCGACTACCGAAAGTTCTCTCATGAACGCACGCTCCCTGCGCCGGCATGACCCGGATCAGGTTCCACGGTCGGAGCGGTTTCGGCTCCCTCTCAGCCCGTCCTCGGGCTCCCGTGCGGACCACCCCACCGTAGCGCGCGGGTACCGTCGCCGCCATGCCCACCCTGTCTGACGCGCGGATCCGCGCGCGGCTCGCGAACGCCCGCCTGTACCTCTGCACCGACGCCCGGTCCGACCGCGGTGACCTCGCCGAATTCGCCGACGCGGCGCTGGCGGGCGGGGTCGACATCATCCAGTTACGGGACAAGACCGGCGGCTCGCCGCTGGAGGCCAAACACGAGATCGCGGCACTGGAAGTGCTGGCCGAGGCGTGCGAGAGGCACGGGAAGCTGCTGGCGGTGAACGACCGCGCGGACGTCGCGCTCGCCGTCGGCGCGCATGTGCTGCACCTGGGCCAGGACGACATCCCGGTGCCGCTGGCCCGCGAGATCGTCGGCGACGACGTGGTGATCGGCCGGTCCACCCATTCGGCCGAACAGGCCAAGGCCGCGGCCGAGGAACCCGGCGTCGATTACTTCTGCACCGGCCCGTGCTGGCCGACGCCGACCAAGCCGGGCCGCTCCGCACCGGGTCTCGACCTGGTGCGCGCGACGGCGGCTTTCGGGACACCGCGGCCGTGGTTCGCGATCGGCGGCATCGACGCCGAACGCCTGCCCGAGGTGCTGGACGCCGGTGCGTCGCGGATCGTCGTCGTCCGGGCGATCACCGACGCCGAAGACCCCGAAGCGGCCGCTCGCACCCTTCGCTCTTCCCTCGCCTGACCCCGCATTTCGTCCTCTGGATGCGATAGTTCGTACCCCCAACTACCGCATTCAGAGGACTAAATGCGGGAGGTCTGGCGCGAGGGTCAGGGGGCGGGGGTGCCGGAGGCGGGGGCGGGAGCGGACGGCGTGGTCGGGGGCGCCTGCGAGGTCGACGGCGGAGTCGTCGGGGACGGGGTCGACGGGGTGGTCTGCGGCGTCGAGGGCGTCGTCGGGGTGGACGGCGTGGTCGACGGCGTCGACTCGGGCTGGTTCTCGCGGGACTCCGAGGGCGACGTCGCCGGCGGCGAGTCGTCCTGTTTCCGCTGCTGTTCCTGGGCCTGCCCGCCGCCGATGATCTTCCCTATGGTCGTCCCCTCACCACCGCCGAAGGTCTTCCCGGTCGCGCCTTCGAAGCCGGTGATCGCGACGAGTGCCACCACGAACGCCACGACGCTGACGCCGGCGATCACCGCCCAGCGAGGTTTGAACTTCCGTTCGGCGGGCTCCTCGTCTTCGGCCGGTGTGAGCCGGACGGTCTCCTGGTCGGCCGGGTCGAGGACCCGGCGCCGCCCCGGCACGGTCAGCACCACGCGCGCCTTCAGCGCCGCGTCCTTCGTCCGCTGCAAGGAACGCAGGTACAACTCGCCACCGAGTGTCGTGATGACACTCGCCAGTCCGGCACCGGCGACGGTGCCCGCCACGCCGAGCGTGGAACCCAGTAACGCGGCGGTGATCGCGGCCATCGCGGCCGCCGTCACCTGGACGATCCGTCCCTGCTTTTCGGTCTTTTCGGTGTCCTTCTCGGAGGTCTCCTTGGTCATGATCCCGTTCTGCTGCTAGTCGGTCCTCACCCGGTCCTAACGGTTAAGGCGCGCGGGATGCTCCCTTCGTTGTCCACACGTGAGGAGCGCCACCCTGTCTGTCCTAAAAGGACTCTCGATTATTCACAATTCCTTGACATAATCCGGCATATGGAACTGGTTTCGATCGAGGAAATCCGCGACGCGGCGAGCCGGATCAAAGGCGCCGCGGTCCGCACGCCGCTGCTGCGGCAGACGTGGGCGCCGTTGTGGCTCAAACCCGAAAGCCTGCAGGAAATCGGCGCCTTCAAGGTGCGCGGCGCGTACAACGCGATCGCCGCTTTGGACGACGAACGGCGCACTCGCGGCGTCGTCGCGTTTTCCAGCGGCAACCACGCGCAAGCGGTCGCCTACTCGGCGAAACGGTTCGGGATCCCGGCGGTGATCATCGTTCCGGACGTCGCGCCGCGTTCCAAGGTCGAAGCCACCAAGGCGCTCGGCGCCGAGGTCGTCGAAGTCCCGATCGACCGGCAGCAGTCCACCGCGCTCGCCGTCGCCGAAGAGCGCGCGCTCACCTTCATCCCGCCGTACGACCACCGCGACGTCATCGCCGGGCAGGGCACCGTGGGCCTGGAGATCGCCGAGGACCTGCCGGACGCCGACGTCGTCCTCGTCCCGCTCAGCGGCGGCGGCCTGGCCTCAGGCGTCGGAACGGCGATCAAGGCCCTGCTCCCCGGCGCCAAGGTCATCGGTGTCGAGCCGGAACTCGCCGCCGACACCGCCGAGAGCCTGCGCGCGGGCGAGCGGATCGAATGGCCGAATCACCTGCGGGCGCGCACCATCGCCGACGGCCTGCGCGCCCAGCCCTCGGACCTGACCTTCGCGCACCTTCAGGAAGTGCTGGACGACGTCGTCACCGTCACCGACGACGAGATCCGCGCCGCCGTCCGGACACTCGCGCACCGCGCCCGCCTGATCGCCGAACCGAGCGGCGCCACCGCGACCGCCGCGTTCCTGTCCCACCGCGACGAACTGCCCGGGGGCAAGGTCGTTTCGGTCGTTTCGGGCGGCAATCTGGACCCGGCCACGCTGGCCGGGATCCTCAGCGACTAGCGGGGCGGACGTGCGTCGGCGGGGAGTCGACGCCGCAGTGGAGGCAGTCGCCGGGGTGGGGTGACTCGTCGGCGGTGGCGGACTCGTCCGAAGGCGTGTCGAGGACGCCGTTGTGGATGCCGAGCGCGATCAGCCCGCCACCGATGGCCAGCGCCGCGCACACCAGCAACGCCGTCCGCCAGCCGGACGTCAGTGCGACCGGATCGGTGTAGGCGGCGCCGGACAGCCCTGCGACGGCGGGCAGGACGGCGATCGCGAGCAGCCCGCCGGACCGCGCGATGGCGTTGTTGACGCCGGAGGCGACGCCGGCGTACCGGTCCGGCGCGGCGGCGAGCACGGTGGCGGTCACCGGCGCGACGACCGTCGCCAGCCCCGCCCCGAACACGACGACGGCGGGCAGCACCGAGCCGAGGTACGTCGACCCCGGTCCGACGCGCATCAGCAGGAGCATCCCGACGCCGACCAGGATCGGGCCGATGACCAGTTGCGCCCTCGGCCCGATCCGCTGGGCGAGCGCGCCGGACCGGCCCGAGAACAGCAGCATGATCACGGTGATCGGCAGTCCGGCGAGGCCGGCCGCGGTCGGCGAATAGCCCAGCGAGACCTGCAACTGCATGACCATCAACATCATCACGCCGCCCAGTGCCGCGTAGACGACGAACGTGAGCGCGTTGGCGAGGCTGAACGTCCGGTCGCGGAACAGTTTCGGCGGCACCAGCGGGTCGGCCGAGCGGTGCTGGATCACCAGGAACGCGCCCAGCCCCGCGACGCCGAGCACGATGGAGACCAGGACGACGACGTCGCCGATGCCGCGTCCGGGCGCTTCGACCAGCGCGCCGGTCAGCCCGGCGAGCCCGATCGCGCCGACGGCGGCCGCCACGAAGTCCGGATGCCCGGTGGCCTCCTCGTCCCGCGACTCGGGCACGTAGCGCTGGGCGAGCAGGACGCAGACGGCGGCCAGCGGCAGGTTGATCAGGAACGCCAGCCGCCACGACCACACCTGTACCAGGACGCCGCCGAGCAGCGGACCGATCGCCGCGGCGATCCCGCCGAGCCCGGACCACGCGCCGATCGCGCGGGCCCGGTCGTCGTGGGCGAAGGACGCCTGGAGGATCGCGAGCGAGCCGGGCGTGAGCAAAGCTCCCCCGATGCCCTGGAGGATCCGGGTCGCGACGAGCATCTCGGTCGACGTCGCGGCGGCGCACAGCCCGGACGCGATGCCGAACCAGACGACGCCGACGAGGAACATCCGGCGGCGGCCGTAGCGGTCGCCGAGCGAACCGGCGACGAGGATCAGCGCGGCGAGCGCGAGCAGGTAGCCGTCGAGGATCCATTGCAGGCCGGCGACGGACGCCTGGAGTTCCTCGCCGATCCGCGGCAGCGCGACGTTGATGATCGTGCCGTCGAGCATCGCCATGCCCGAGCCCACGATGGTCGTCGCGAGCACCCCGCGGGCCACCGGCGTCCCCCACCGGATTCCCGCCGCCGTGTCAGTCATGGGACGACTGAATCACGACGGGCGGTACCGGGCCACCGCGAAATCGGCACCTTTCCGGGGAAAGCGATCTTTTCGAATTTATCTGACTGGTCAGGGAAGCAACGTCGTGACGAACTTGTAACGATCGCCCCGATAGATCGCCCGCGCGAACTCGACCGGTTTTCCGTCGGTCGCGAAAGAATGCCTCGAAAGGAGCAACATCGGCATCCCGACATCGGCGCCGAGCATCTCCGCCTCATGCGGTCCGGCAAGCGCTGTCTCGATCGTTTCCTCGGCCCTTTCGAGCTCTACGCCGTAGTGCTCCCGCAGCACGGCGTACAGCGAACCACCTGCGGAAACATGTTTGCGCAAACCGCGGAACCGGCCCAGTGGGAGATGAGTGGTCTCCAACGCCATCGGCTGCGAATCGGCGAGCCGGAGCCGGCGAAGACGAAGGATCTTCGCACCGACGCGGATTCCGAGGAGTTTCGCGAGGTCGGCCTCGACCGGCAGTTCGTCGATCTCCAGCAGCTTCGACGACGGCTTGAGCCCCTGCTTGCGCATGTCCTCGGTGTAGGACGACAACTGCAGTCGCTGCGCGAGTTTCGGCTCGGCGGCGAAGGTGCCCTTGCCCTGCACGCGGTGGAGCCTGCCCTCGGCGGTCAGGTCGGCGAGCGCCTGCCGGACCGTGGTGCGCGAAACGGTGAATTCCCCCGCCAGAGCCCGTTCCGTCGGAATCGGCGAGCCCGGCGGCAACGCGTCGAGAAGATCGAGCAGATGCTGTTTCAGCGCCCAGTACTTGGGTTCGCGCTGTCCGCGCATCCCTGCCGTAGCGCCCGCCTCACCCGCGGTGGTTGTCTCCAACATGACCGACTCCCTAAGCCTTCCCACTCAAACGCGCACCTGCCCCGCTAGGAAACGTACCCTTCACCACAAACGTCCATTCGGGCTAGCATTGGTCTAGACCTACTCGGGGGACGAAGTACGTCCCGGTGGAAGGGAACGAGATGACCGAACAGCGCCCCGGCGAGCACATGGCCGCGGAGATCTCCCAGCAACCCGCCATTCTGGCAGGAATCGTGGAGCGACAGGCCGAAATCGCCGAGGTGGCCGAAGCCATCTCCAAGCGCCCGCCCAGGTTCGCACTGCTCGCCGCCCGCGGCTCCAGTGACCACGCCGCCCTGTATGCGAAGTACCTGATCGAAGTACTCCTCGGTCTCCCCTGCGGTCTCGTCTCGCCCTCCACCGCGACTTTGTACGGCGCCCGTCCCGATCTGCGGGACGTTCTCTTCATCACAGTAAGCCAAAGCGGCGGCTCCCCGGATCTCATCGAGGTCACCGAAACCGCGCGTCGCCAGGGCGCGCTGACCGTCTCGGTCACCAACACCCCGGAATCGCCGCTGCGCGCCGCCGCCGAACTCGGCGTCGACATCGGTGCCGGGCTGGAAAAGGCCGTCGCCGCCACGAAGACGTACTCGGCCACCTTGCTCTCCCTTTACCTGCTGATCGACGCGGTCCGCGGCGGCAAGGGCGAGGACGCGGAGAAACTGGGCGAACTCGCGCAGCAGACCCTCGACGGCGCCGAAGAAGGCGTGCAGCGCGCGGTGGACCGCTACCGCTTCGTCGACCGGGTACTCACCACCGGCCGCGGTTACTCCTACGCCTCGGCTCTGGAAGGTTCCCTGAAGCTGGCCGAAACCAGCTACCTCGCGGCTCGCGCGTACAGCGGCGCGGACCTGTTGCACGGTCCGGTCGCCGCGGTCGACGGCGAGACGGCGGTGCTCGCCGTGACGAGTCAGGGACACGGAGTGGGCGCGATGCAGGAGGTCCTCGAGGCCGTCGGCAAACGCGGCGCGGACGTGCTCGCGGTCGGTTCCGCTTCGGCCGACGTTCCCGCGGCGCTGCGGATCGGTGTCGCCCCTTCGGCCGAAGAGGTCGCCCCGATCCTGGAGATCCTGCCCATCCAGCGGATCGCGCTCGGCCTTTCGCTGGCGCGCGGCGGCGATCCGGACAGCCCGCGCGGGCTGCTCAAGGTGACCAAGACCCGGTGACGCACGTCATAGGTGTGGACGCCGGAGGCACGTCGACGCGAGCGATCGTCGTCGACGCCTCCGGCTCCGTCCTCGGCGCCGGGCGCGCGGGCGGGGCGAATCCCAATTCCCATCCGCCCGCCGACGCCGCCGCGCGGATCGCGAGCGCGATCACCGGCGCGCTGGGCGGACTGGATCCGGCCGCCACGGCGGCGTGCGTCGTCGGCATGGCGGGCGTCAGCAAATTGAGCGATCCGGCGATCGCGGAGATCTTCGAGACCACTTGGAAGAGCCTGGGAATCAGTCCAGTGCGGACGGTCCCCGATTCCGAGGTCGCCTACGCGTCGGCCACCTCCGCACCGGACGGTTCGGTACTGGTGGCCGGCACCGGATCGATCGCCGGCCGGGTCCGCGGCAGGCGGATGGTGTCCACGGCGGGCGGCTACGGTTGGTTGCTCGGTGACGAGGGTTCGGCGTACTGGCTCGGTCGCGAGGCCGTTCGCTCCACTTTGGATGTTCTCGGCCGCGGCGGCGAACCCGGTCCGCTCGCCACCGCCGTCCTCACCGAAGCACTGGGACAGTCCGCAGTGGACGCCGCCGGTGATCGGGATCCCGCGGCCAGGACGGCGGTGTGGCGCACGCTCATCACGAGCGCCAATTCCGAAGCGCCGATCCGGCTCGCGAGATTCGCGCCGTTCGTCAGCGAAGCCGACCGCGCGGGCGACCCCGCGGCGGACCGGATCACCACCGAAGCGGCCCGGCTTCTGGTGAGCAACGTCATGGCCGCGCGTGAGCCCGGCGAGACCACGCCGGTGGTCCTGGTGGGCAGCGTGCTCTCCCCGGAAGGCCCGGTCGGGGCGAAAGTCCGTGCCGAACTGGCCGGTCTCGAAGTCCTGACCAGCACCGACGGGGTCCTGGGAGCCGCGTGGCTCGCCGCCGTCGACGCGTTCGGAGAAGGGGCGCCGCGACCGGTCCCCGCATGAAAAACACCAAAAAACAGCCCTAAAAGACCAAACCATCGACTCCGGGCCCGAACTCCGGGTACCGTAGGACCCGGCCCCCGGACCCTCCCCCCTCGCCGGGGGCCGCCTTATGTCCTGGGTAGCCCATCGGGCTCGGAGTCGGAGGGGTTCTCGCCCGCCGAATCCGTTTCGTCAGGGGCTTCCACCACACGCAATCCGGGGTGTTCCGGCGGCAGTGTGCGATAAAGCACCCACCCGCTCACGGCGACGGTCACCGCGACCAGTGGCCAGGAGAGCACCGTCCGCGCGATACCGAGCGCGACGACCTGCCCGCTCCACCACAAGGACCCGTAAACGATTACCCGCAGGGTGTACTGCAGGAGAACCCATACCCAGCTCGCCCGCGAATAGGCGCGCAGCAGCGCGGGGTCGCGACGCCAGCGGGTCTTCTGCCCGATCACGAGTCCGACCACGACGCCGAGCAACGGCCACCGGATCACGATGCTGGCCGCCCAGAGCAGCGCGCTGGCCACATTGGACAGCAGCTGGATGAGGAAGAAGTCCTCGGCGCGTCCGGTGTGCAGGGCGATCAACGCGGCGGCGATCACCGCGGCGAGACTCACCACGACCGCGCGGGCCTTGTCGCCGCGGGTGATCCGGTAGCCACCGAGCAGCACCGCCACCCCGATGGCCACGCCCGCCCCCCAGGCGATCGACTGGTCCGCGATCAGCCACCCGACGACGAAGGCCGCCGGCGGGATGCTCGCGTCGATGGCGCCCCGCCGCCCGCCGAGGATCTGGGCGAGCGACTCGCGCTGGGGTTGATAGGTCACCCTTACAGCCTGCCGGATCGGAGAGCACCGACACCCGCCCGGGGAGACGTTCGCCACATCATGTGTCCGGTTTACGCCTACTTGAGGTGAAAAACCGCAGCGCAGGAGTGTACATCCCAGTAATGGAGATGCATGGACGTCCGACAAACTAAGACACTGTGTCGACGGGCTGAACCACGTGTTTCGCTCAGGTGGGATTGCAGGGGCGCTCTCAGCTGTTAGTTGTGGTGTACAAGTATCAACCGGGGGCACACGGACGGAAGGGGACCCAACGTGTACGGATTCGACAGCTACGTGGCGATCGGTGACAGCTTCACCGAAGGACTCAACGACGAGATGCCCGACGGCACCTTCCGGGGCTGGGCGGACAGGCTCGCGGAGATCCTGGCCGAAGGCAGGCCCGACTTCCAGTACGCGAACCTCGCCCTCCGCGGGAAAATGCTCGACGAGATCCTCGAAGAACAGTTGCCGATCGCACTCGCGGTGAAGCCCGACGTGGTCACCCTGTGCGCGGGCGGCAACGACATCATCGTGCCCGGCGCGGACGTGGACGCCGTCGCCGCGCGGCTGGAGGCGGGGGTCGCCAAGCTGCGCGAGGCCGGGATCCCGGTGGTCATCTTCAACGGGCCGGACACCAAGTACCTGTCGGTCATGCACGTGCTGCGCGGCAAGGTCGGCATCTACAACGCGCATCTGTGGGCGATCGCCGACCGTCACGGCGCGAAGATGGTCGACATGTGGGCGATGGGCCCGCTGCACGATCGCCGCGCCTGGAGCGACGACAGGCTGCACTTCACCCCCGAGGCCCACCGCCGCATCGCGCTGCGCGCGGCCGAGGTCCTCGGCGTCCCGGTCGGCGAGGACTGGCGCGAGCCGTGGCCCGCCTCCGAGGAGCCGAGCACCTGGATCACCTCGCGCCGCTCCGACCTGGAGTGGACGAAGGCGCACCTGCTGCCGTGGATCCGGCGTCAGCTCAAGGGCGAGTCCATGGGCGACGGTCTGTCCCCGAAGCGCCCCGAACTCGCGCCGCTGCTCCCGCTGGAGCAGATCGAGCCCGCCGCGGTGACCGCGATCCCGGCCGAACCGCTGCTGGACCCGGTGCCGGTGCGTTCGATCCACCACCACGCGAGCTGAAGACCGCTGTCGGTCGCTGGGGTCGTGAGTGGCGATCCGGGCCAGGACCAAAAGTGTTCCAGCTACCTACGGCTGCCCAAGGCGGGACCGTGGTCCGTGAAGGCCTCTTTGAGGGACCCAGAGTCCCTCAAAGAGGCCTTCACGGACTCGGAACATCCCCAGCAAATGCAGGCCCCCAGTGCTCCGTTCGGGCCGATCGGTGTCACTCAACAGGGTTACCTGCCGACCGGCCCGGTGATCCGCCGGCGGAGCCTGAGCCGACTCACCAAGCAGCCGCGCACGAAGTCGCACGCGGCCGCGTAACTCGCCCCTGACCTCCATCGACGTCGCAGGCCAGAGGCGTTCACCCGCCCGAACCGGATGGCACCCCGACGATCGACAACACACTGGAACCCGACCCGCGGACTGGCCCCATCGGCCGCCGGAAGTTAGGCCGGACGTCGGAGAAGCCGGCTCGCTAACCGGACGGACGCGGCCTACAGTCCCTGCATGCCCGGTACACGCTGGAGCCGCTTGCTGCCTACAGCGCTGCTGGTCACTGCCGCCTTGACGGCGGTTTCCGTCTGGTCGACCTCGGGCGACATCGAGGCCGACCTGATGGCGCGCGCGAAGAACGCACTCGCGGACGTCGGCGTCTCCGGCGGCCAGGTGAGTTTCTCCGGTCGCGACGCGAGCCTCAGTGGCTTCCCGCCGGACAAGGCCGCGCAGGCGATGGACGCCATCCAGCGGATCGACGGGGTCCGGACGGTCGAGATCTCCGGTGACACCGCCCCGCCCGCGGGGCCGGTGACCACCAGCGGCGAACCGTCCACCGAGCCGCCCGCGCCGCCGAGTCCGCCGCCCAGTCCGACGACGTCGGCCAAACCGACGGACAAGGCCGGGTTCCAGGCCGAGATCGCCCGCCTGCTGGAGGCCTCGCCGATCACGTTCGAACCGGACACCACCGAGCTGACCGAGGACGGCGAACGCGGCGCGCTCGAGATCGCGAAGCTGCTCACGGACGCGCCGCGCGAGCTGAAGTTCCGGATCACCGGCCAGGTGGCGTCGGGTTCGGACAAGAAACTTTCCCTGAACCGGGCGAAGACGGTGGAACGGCTGCTGGAGCGCAACGGGGTCAAGCGCGACCAGGTCTACTCCACCGAACGCAGGAACTCCGACGGTGCCGGCGGCGAGGGCCGCCGCGTCGACATCACGGTCGAACAGAGGTGAAGGCTGAATGCTCTGGCTCTTCGGGCAGATCTGGCTCTGGCTGCTCATCTCCTTCGCCCTCGGTTGCGGCGTCACCTGGCTGATGATGCGCGGCGAGCGGCGTGAGCAGCCCGCTCCCGAACCGGCTCCGCCCGGGGAGCCGGAACGCGCCGTCCCGGTCTACCCCGAGCCCGAACCGCTCTCGGCCGAGCAGACGCAGTTCATCCCGCCCGCGCGGATCCAGGACGACGACGAGCCGTACGACCAGGAGGCGGAGGGTCACCGCGAGGGCCAGCTGACCCCGGAACCGGTGCGACCGGCGCAGGTCTACCACCCCGGTGAAGCGGAACCGGCCGGGCGGAACGGCGACCACGGGCAGGAAGCGGAGCCGGTCTGGCCGAGCGACGAGGACTGGCCGCCCGCCGGACGCGCGTCCGACCACCGGCCGGGGCAGAGCGGCTGACACTCGCCTGGTAAATTCGGCTACTGACCGTGAGCGGGAGCCGGGTACGTTTCTTCGATCGGGAGCCCCGGCACACGAAGGAGGCTCCGATTGGCGCTCCCCTATTGGACGCCGCACAACCTGCTGCCCCCGGGCCGCCACCCCGCCGATCTCGCCGACGTCTATGAACGGCTTGTCTTCGACGCGCCGCATCAGAACGATCGCGAAATCCTGTTCAGCGCGCTGAACAGTTACCTGGGGGTGGCCCGGCGGATCATGCCGACCGGACGTGCGTGGATCGGTGGCGCGCTGACCGCCCGGACCCCGCACGCGCCGCGCGGACTCGACGTGGTGCTGATCCCGGACGAATGGGGCGCGCTCAAACGGCTCGACGACGAGGGCCGCTCGGCCCTGTACGGACTGCTGACACTGCGTGGGGTCATCGTCGGGCAGCCGGCCATGTACCTGGACCAGGTCCAGCCCGTCGGTGGAATGCTCGACGGTTTCCTCTGCCGCCCCGGCGACGAGGAGATCTGGGAAGAAGTGTGGTCCGCGGGTGGCAGGGGAATTCCGGAAGTGATCTGGTGAGGAACGAATTCCGGCGTATCGCCGACGAGATCCCCGGCGGCACCTGGCTCGACGACCTCGCCCGAGCGTCGGCGATGGCCGCGTACGCGAAATTCGAGCGGACGTCCCGTTCGCCGCTGCTCCGCGTTTCCGTGATCGGCGAGTCGCATCTGGACGCGTACACGTTTTCCGACATCAGCCGCGCGTTGCAGGACGCGACGGCGAAGATCGGGCACATCATCCGCAACCCGTCGGGCGAGGTGACCATCGTCCAGCCCGCGGACCGCGAGAAGGCGCCGCTGATCCAGCGCGGTCAGGCGGGGAACGCGATCTTCTTCGGCTTCCCCGAACCCGCGCTCGACGACGCCCTCATCCACGACGGGATCGAGTCGCTTTCGGAGCGCGCGGTCAAGGAACTGTGCGACTTCCTGCCCGCCAACGGCTCCGACGACGGCGCGCTGGACGCGGTGCTGTTGCAGCGCGACACCGTCCGCAACGCCGTCAGCGACATCGTCAACGCGGTCAGCAAGCATTCCGGGGTCGGCATGGCGCTGACGCCGACCTCGGGCGACGAGCTGACCCGCAGCATGACCACCGAGCAGGCCAGGATCCTGTCCGGGAGCCTGCGCGAGTCGCGGGAGGCCGTCGGCTACGAGACGGTCAGCGGCAGGCTCGACGGCGTCCGCACCCGGCGGCGGATCTTCTACCTCGAACGCGAAACGGGCGGCACGATCCAGGGCGCGGTCGCGCCGGATCTGCTCGACGAGATCAAGGAGAACCTGGACCGGCCGGTGACCGCGCGGCTGCGCGTGGTGCGCACGACGACCATCGACGGCCGTCGCGGCCGCCCGGTGCACGAACTCCTGGAGATCACCCCCGAGGTCAGTCTGTTCGATCAGTGATCGGGTATCCGACATTCGGCGGCAACACAATTCTCGTCAAAAAATATCGATGACCACATGATGATCGTTGAATAATGACTTTTTCCGGCAGGTAACAATTTCGGCCAATACCCCGAACGATGGGTTAACGTCTTCGGACGGAACCCTCCGAAAGGGCAGGTATGCCGACCGATCCACCACTCCCGCATCCCCCGGCCACCCGCTACGGACCCGGGTTCGCGACGCACGGGACCCGGCACCGCAAGCCCAAGAACGGCCTGGTCATCGCCGGTTTCCTGGTCGGCTTGGCGGCGCTCGGGGTCGCCTTCGTCCCGTTCGCCGGACTGGCCGCATGGCCGCTCGCCGTAATCGGAATGACTCTTTCCGTGATCGGTTTGACCAAAATCAAGAAGGGCGAGGCGGACAAGAAGGGAATGGGCGTCGCGGGTCTGGCGCTTTCCCTCGCCGGACTTCTGGCCGCGAGCGGGTTACTGGTCTACACCAACTTCTTTGCTACTGGCGAGTCGGGTTTGCACATCCCGGCGGTCGCCGGGGATAAGAACACCGTCGAGTTCGTCGTCAGTGCCTCCGGCGGCGCGACCGTCCGGTTCGGCGCGCTCAGCGACCAGCGCAGTGAGACCACCCCGGCCAGCACCGACGAATGGCGCGGCACGGCGTCCTTCAACTCGGGCGAGTATCTGCTCACCGTCACCGCGGACACCCGGAACTCGTCGGTCAGCAACCAGATCAGCTGCTCGATCCTGGTGAACGGCAGGAAGGTGGCGGAGAACAAGGGGCAGACCATCGCCCTATGCACCGCGGGCACCGGCTGACTCAGCGCGTTTCGTCCTCTGAATGCGGTACTTGCACGCGCAACTACCGCATTCAGAGGACGAAACGCGAAGGCGCCGCCTGGCGGCCGGCCGGTATCGCCCCCATCCTCCACCGGCCGGACCGCCACGAGCCGCTCCTGGCGGCTCTTCAGACGGACCACCACCGGGGTCCGCCCGAGCGCCGGTTCCTACCGCATGCCCCTCCCCTAGGGCTCGACCGACGCTGAAACGGACCCTACGCGCGCGAAGGGCAACGCCACTAAGAATCCGCTAAGGATCACTCACGGGCTCTCGCCGAGGTCCGTGATTTCCGCACGGACCAGGCCGGCGAGCTTGGGATTGGCGTCCTCCAGGATCTTCAGCGCCAGCGCGAACTGCTCGCGGGCACCGTCCACATCCGACCCGGTCCGCAGCACCCGGCCCAGCGTCAGCCGCAGCACGCCCTCCTGGTGCGTGAACCGCCTGCTGATGGTCAGATCGATGGCCTCCCAGATGTAGCGCTCGGCGGCGGCCAGCTCACCGATCTTCATGCTCAGTTCGGCCAGGTTGTTCAGCGAGACGACGACGTAGCTGTCGTCGCCGAGGGTCCGGTCGATCTCCAGCGACGTGACCTGATGCCCGACCGCCTCGATGAACCGTCCGGCGCGCTTCTCGGCCTCCGCGCAGTTGTTGAGCGCCTGCCCGCGCAGTTCCAGGTCGCCGGTCCGGTCGGTCTCGTCGATCGCCCGCCGCAGCGTTTCGATGGCCTCGTCGTAGCGCGCCAGGATGGTCAGGGCACTGCCGAGGTGGATGTTCGCCGAGACCATCAACCGGTCGTCGCCGATCGCGCTCGCCAGTTCCAGCGCGCGTTCGGCGTCGGCGAGGCAGCCCTGCGGGAGTTCGAAGGTCAGCGCGATGGCGCACCGAGAGATCAGCATCCAGCAGCGGCCGAGGACGTTCCCGGACCGCTCGGCGGCTTCGAGGCCGAGCTCGACCAGCCGCGTCCATTCGTCCAGGAGCGGGTACACCGCGCGATAGGTGTGCGCGACCCTGGCCAGCCGCCAGACGTCGTCGTCGCGGCCGGCCGCGCGGGCGGCTTCGAGGACCTCCACGAGGTTCTCCCATTCCGCGGCGAACCAGTCCTGCGCCTCGGAAAAGGAGTTGATCGACGGCGCCTGCGCGTCGGTGAGCAGGCCGGTGAAGTCGAGCGGATCGACGATCCGCAGCATCTTCCGCCGCGCCCGGTCGGCGACGGCCTGGTAGAAGCGCACCGATCGCGAAAGGACGTCCTCCCGGTCGGACTCGTCGAGTTCCTTCTCGGCCAGCTCACGCAGGAACAGCCGGACGAGGTCGTGCGGGACGAAGGCGTCGCGGCCGGTCTCGGCGAGCAGGTTGTGCGCGGCGAGCACCCGTAGATGCCGTCGCGCCTCGGCCACGGTGATCCCGCCGATCGCGGCCGTCAGATAGGAACCGGCCGAAACGCATTGGACGACGCCGAGCCGCAGGAAGGTGTTCGCGACGTCGGGCGGCAGCCCGCGGAACGAGACGTCGAAGGCCGCGCGCACGCCGTCGTCCGGCCCTTCGACGTCGAGCGCGGCGAGCCGGGTGCGTTCGTTGCCGAGTTCGTCGACCAGGTCCTGAGCGGACCACTGGGCGCTGGCGGCGAGCCGGGCGCCCGCGATCCGCAGCGCGAGCGGAAGGTAGCCGCAGAGCCGGGCGAGCGCGTGGTTGAGATCGAAACCGGCGGGCCCGGCCAGTTCCTCGATCAGCCGGACGGCGTCGCCGGGCGCGAGTGTGCCGAGCACACGCAGTTTCGCGGCGTTGGACACGGCGAGGCCGTCGAGCCGGGAGCGGCTGGTCACCAAGGTCATCGACCGCGAACCCGGCGGCAGCAGCGGCCGCACCTGCTCGGCCGAACGCGCGTTGTCGAGGATCACCAGCATCCGCCGCCCGGCGATCATCGAGCGGTAGAGCGCGATCCGTTCGTGGACCTGTTCGGGGATGCCGTCGGCGGGCACGCCGAGGCCGAGCAGGAACTGGGTGAGCAGTTCGGCGGGCTCCAGCGGCGGGTGCTGCGGGTCGAAACCGCGCAGCGAGGCGAAAAGGATGCCGTCGGGGAACCGGCGGCCCGCGCGATGCGCCCACCACACGACCAGGCTGCTCTTGCCGATCCCGGCGGTCCCGGTGACGACACCGACCGCGGTTTCGCCCGCTTCGGCGTGTGCGGAAAGGTCGTCGAGCCAGGCGAGATCGGCTTCGCGGCCGGCGAGATTCGGCACGGCGGGCGGCAACTGCTGCACCGGCGCCGCGGCCGGTTCGGCCCTCGGTTCGGTGACGATCTTGGCCGGCAGGTCGTCGTTGAGCACGCGTTCGTGCAGCCACCGCAGATCCGCGCCGGGTTCGACGCCGAGTGTGCGCAGGGTCGCCCGGGACACCGTGCGGTACAACTCCAGCGCGTCGCCGCGGCGCCCGGAGTGGTACAGCGCGCGCATCAGCTGACCGGCGGTGCGTTCGGAAAGCGGGTTCGCCCGGACCATCGGGCTGAGTTCGACGATCAGCTCCGCGTGCCTGCCGAGTTCGAGGTCCGCGTCGACCCGGGCGCCGTGGACGGCGAGCCGCAGATCCTCCAGTTCGGGCGCGCGGACCGAGCCCGGCACGCCGGCGAGCGCGGGACCCTGCCAAAGCGAGAGGGCGTCGGCGAGCAGCCCGGACGCTCTCCCCGGTTCCTCCGCGGAAGCCTGCTCCAGCAGGGACCGGGCGCGGTGGACGTCGATCCGGGCGGGGTCGACGGTGAGCTGGTAGCCGGGCGGCGCGGTGAGGATCTGGGCCCCGCGCGGGTCGTCACCTTGGATGTCGCGGAGCACGCGCCGCAGGTGGGAGACGTTGCCGTGGACGATCGTGCGGGCGGTGGCCGGCGGGTCGTGGCCCCACAGCGCGTCGATGATCTCGTCGAGCGCGACGACCTTGTTGACCTTCAGGGCGAGCAGCGCGAGAAGACCGCGGACACCGGGGCCGCCGACGGGAACGGGCCGATCGCCGTCGAGCAGCCGCACCGGGCCGAGGAGCTGGAAAAGAGCAGGGGAATCGCTTTCGGCCATGATCGCCCCCTCCCCCCGATCTCTCCCCTTACCGGAGTGGCCAACTTACCGCGCGAGGACGCCGCCAACCAGAAAACGGTCATTCGGGCAAATAAAAAGGCTCCGCGCCATCAGTCCCGATCTGATGGCACGGAGCCGGGGGATGTCCGATTTGGGCCGCCTGGGGGCGCGACCCACACCGGACATCGGCGTCCACGTCCGGGCGGGGGGCTCACCCCGAGCGAAGAACCCGTTCGGTCGTCGACAACACCTACGTAAGCGAGCCCACTGGCCCGTTCACGTGGCGACAACGTAACAGGGCGCACATTGTCGACTACAGGCGCCCCGTCACGCTCCTTCACTACCAGCGGATTCGCCTGCCGGTAGCGCGTCAGCGCGACGGGAGACTTCACCCGCCGCGCCGCTTTTCGGCCGAAGGCCCCGCGAACGCGCGGCAGGGCGCCTGGACGCGGAATGAACGTTTCCGCGGGACGTGGCGCCCTGCCGTCGCGTTCGCGTCAGCGCGACAGAGGACTCGGGTCCCGGCCGGCGATGAACGTCGGGCGGGGCTCGATCGCGGCGAAGGGCTTCTGCAACGCGTTCTCGACACTGTTGAACACGACGAAGATGTTCGACCGCGGGTACGGCGTGATGTTGTTCGACGAACCGTGCATCACATTCGAATCGAACCAGAGCGCGGAACCGGCCTGGCCGGTGAATTGGTCGATTCCGTATTCGGCCGCGAGTTTGGTGATGTCATCCTCACTCGGCACACCGACCCGCTGCTCTTTCAGCGAGCTCTTGTAGTTCGCTTCCGGGGTTTCCCCAGCGCATTGGACGAAGGTCCGCTGCGAGCCCGGCATCACCATCAGCCCGCCGTTGAACGGGTAGTTGTCGGTGAGCGCGATCGAGCAGCTGACCGCGCGAGGCGCCGGCATGCCGTCCTCGGCGTGCCAGGTCTCGAAGTCCGAGTGCCAGTAGAACCCGGTGCCCTTGAAGCCGGGCATGTAGTTCACCCGGCTCTGGTGGATGTAGACGTCGGAGCCGAGGATCTGCCGGGCGCGATCGAGCACGCGGGGGTCCCGGACGAGTTCCGCGATCAGCTCGCTGGTCTCGTGGACGTCGAAGATGGAACGGACCTCACCGGTCTTGGCCTCGGTGATGACCCGCTCGTCGTCGCGGTGGCCCCCCGACGACATGCGGACGAGTTCCTGCCAGTAGGTCTGAACCTCGCCGGGCGACAGCAACTGGTCGACGACGGTGTAACCACGGGCTTCGTGGTTGGCGAGGGTGGCCGCGTCGATGGGACCGTCGGCCTCCGTGCCCCAGACGGTGGGGTGCGTCCTGGGCAGGTGTTCGGGCTTACCCGTGATGCGGGTCGGGTAACTGTCGTCGACTCGGGTGTCGGTCAGCGTCAATGCAGTCGCCTCCTCGAGCGATTCTCAGGATTCGGTCACCAGCGGGTACACGCCGTTTTCGTCGTGGACCTCGCGTCCGGTGATGGGCGGGTTGAACACGCAGACGCACTTGATCTCGGTCTTGGGCCGGACCTGGTGCTTGTCGTGCTCGTTGAGCAGGTACAACGTTCCCGGCTTCAGCTGGAAGACCTCGCCGGTCGCGGTGTTCTCGAGCTCTCCTTCACCGGACGTGATGAAGACCGCCTCGATGTGGTTCGCGTACCAGAAGTCGTTGACAGTCCCGGCGTAGAGCGTGGTCTCGTGCACCGAGAAACCGACGCCCTCCTTGGCCAGCACGATGCGCTTGCTTCGCCAGTTCGGGGTCTTGATGTCGGCGTCGGTGTCGGTGACCTCGTCGAGTGTTCTGACAAGCAACGGAGAACTCCTTTTTCTCTTTCCGGTGTGGACGGTCAGTTCAGGACGGTGGCGATGGACTCGTCGATGATCGACAGGCCCTTCGTGAGTTCGTCGTCGGTCAGGGTCAGCGGCGGCAGCAGCTTCATGACTTCGCCGTCCGGTCCGGAGGTTTCCATCAGAAGGCCCCGTTCAAACGCGGCCGCGCAGACCTTGCCCGCGAGGTCGCCGTTCGCGAACTCGAGGCCGCGGGCCAGGCCCCGGCCCTTCGAGAACAGGTTGGCCTCCGGGTACGCCTCGACGATGCCCTTGAACGCGGCTTCGATGCGCTCGCCCTTGGCCTTGGTCGACTTCTCGAGTTCGTCGTCGCTCCAGTAGACGCGCAGCGCCTCGGTCGCGGTGACGAACGCCGGGCTGATGCCGCGGAAGGTGCCGTTGTGCTCACCCGGCTCCCAGACGTCGAGGTCCGGGCGGATCAGTGTGAGCGCCATCGGGATGCCGTAGCCGCCGATGGACTTCGACAGGCAGACGATGTCGGGCTTGATGCCCGCGTCCTCGAAGCTGAAGAACGGGCCGGTACGGCCGCAGCCCATCTGGACGTCGTCGAGGATCAGCAGGATGCCGTGCTTCTTGCACAGTTCGTCGAGCGCCTTGAGCCAGCCGATACGCGCGGCGTTGATACCGCCCTCGCCCTGCACGCCCTCGACGATCACGGCAGCGGGTTCGTTGAGGCCACTGCCGGAGTCTTCGAGCAGCTTCTCGAAGTAGAGGAAGTCGGGGATGGAGCCGTCGAAGTAGTTGTCGTACGGCATCGGGGTGGCGTGCACCAGCGGGACACCCGCGCCGCCGCGCTTCATCGAGTTACCGGTCACCGAGAGGGCTCCCAGGGTCATCCCGTGGAAGGCGTTGGTGAAGTTGATGACCGACTCCTTGCCGGTCACCTTGCGCGCGAGCTTCAGCGCGGCCTCGACCGCGTTCGCACCACCGGGGCCGGGGAAGACGACCTTGTAGTCGAGATCGCGCGGCGCGAGGATCTTCTCCTTGAAGGTCTCCAGGAAGTCCCGCTTCGCCACGGTGAACATGTCGAGCGCGTGCGTGACGCCGTCACGGGCGATGTAGTCGATCAGGGCCCGCTTCAACGCCGGGTTGTTGTGCCCGTAGTTGAGGGCGCCCGCCCCAGCGAAGAAGTCCAGATAAGCCTTGCCGTCTTCGTCGTACAGGTAGCTTCCCTGGGCCCGGTCGAACACCACGGGCCAGCCGCGACTGTAACTGCGTACTTCGGATTCGAGTTCCTCGAAAATGTTCATGATGTTTTCTTTCTCCCTGAGATCCCCGGCTTTACGTTCTACTGACTGCTGAGCGGACCGATTCGATACAGGTCCTCTTGCTCATGCGTTCCGTCCTCGGCCGGAAAATCCGTCGCGGAGAACAGATCCAGGCGTTCCAAGTCGGCGTTCCAGCGCTTGGCGAACGAGGCGAACAACCGGATCGAAGCCTCGTTGTCCGGCGTGATCGTGGTTTCGAGGTACCGCACACCCTGGGCGGTCAGACGGCTGAACAGCTCGTCGAGCAGTGCCCCGGCCAGCCCTTTTCCTCGCTGGGACGCGTCGACCGCGACCTGCCAGACGAAGCCGGTGTCCTGCTTCCGATACCCGATCACGAAACCGACCGGGGTGCCATCGACTTTGGCGACAACGGAGGTGTCCGCGAAATCGCGGCACCACAGCATATAGGCGTAGGCCGAGTTGAGATCAAGCTTCTTCGAATCGCGGGCGATTCGCCAGAGCTCGGCACCGTCTGCCTTGGTCGGGTATTCGATCAAGTGCTTTCCGGACATGTTCAAGAAACGTACCGGAGGATTCGGGCGCGGTCAGATCAGCGCGGCGGCGGCAACGCGGCTACCTGCAACAACCCTGAAACACACGTGACAAAGGTAACGGTAACGTTTGAAGCGCAGCACTTGTGGGTAAGGCCGCTTCGTCGCGGTCTCACTGCATGTGACGATACCAACCGTCACCACTCGGTCGCAGGGTCAGGCCACAATTCGGCGGTTCAGCGGCGGCGGCGCCGCCGGAATACGGAACCGAGCGGGGTCCAGACGGCGGGCAGCAGGAGCAGCAAGCAGACGACGAGCCACCATACCGGCGCCTCGCCGCGCCGCCAGCCCGCGACGACGCCACCGAGCCAGCCGAAGAGCGGGTCCCGCACCGGTGGCAGGAACGCGGCGAACAGCAATCCGGCCCCCAGCAGCACGCCGAGCACCGTGAGCACCATCCGCCACGTCTTGCGCAACGTCATCAGGCTGACCACCAGGAACACGATGGCACCGGCGGCGACCGGGACGCCGACCCACTGCAGCACCGGGCCGCCCTGTCCACCGAGGACGAAGCCGGCCAGCACGGTGATCAGCGCGGCAAGCACGTTCCACGGGGACGGCAGGGTGGCCGCGCCGCGGGTGATCCACCAGGCGCTGCGCCCGGCGGCCTGCGCGAAGGTCGCGGCGGGCTGGACCGATTTCGGCACCCGCGTCGCGCCCACGGCCGCGTTGATCCCGGCGGCGCCCGCCTTGACGAGCGTCTTCGTCAGCAGCATCGAGCCGCGTTCGTGTTCGAACCGCTCGCCGGAGATCTGACAAGCCTGGAACGCGCGCTGTGTCTGGTCGTCGTCCTCGGGCTCCTTCGCGATCATTTCCCGGAACCGTTCCGACGGTTTTCCGTTGCCCTTGGCCGTTTTCGCGTCGTGCCCGGCGTGCGTCCCGACGCAGGGCAGTTCCTCCCGCGCGATTTCCGACTGCCGCACCCTGGCGAGCACCATCGCGGTCACCGGCATGCTGATCGGGAGCGTGGGTTCGGAGTCCACATCGGCCAGTTCTCCGTCGAGGCCGAGGAAGGCCAGCTCCCCGGTCAGTTGTTCGCGCAGGGCGTCCGCTTCCTGCTGCGACAGCCCGTCTTCGGTGCCTGGCTGCCGCCATCCGATCTTCTTGAACGTGTCCCGCACCTGCGTGCGGAAGGCCTCCCGGCCGACGACGTCGCGCAGCAGCCGCAGGCGTTTCGGGTCGAGCAGACACTGGACCAGCCAGCCCGCGCCGTCGATCCGGCCCCACATCCAGTCGTTCGCGCGCCACGACGCCTTGTAGAACGCGCCGAAGTAGTCGGCCTGCATCCCGGTGAGCTTGTCCCACGACCGGCGCCGTTTCATGTCCAGCAGCGTTCGCGAATCCGCGCTCACCTGGACGAGGTCGACCCGCTGATCGACCGACGGCGGCTGCGCGAGCAGGCCGCGGGTCGCGATGTGCAACCGGACCAGCCGCGAAGTGACGATCGGATCCCCGGCGCTCTTCTCGTCGGAGGTGAGGCCGGTCCACGCGAGCAGCGTGCTGACCGTGTCCCCGGCTTCGGTGTCGGGTTTCGCCTGCGCCAGCGGCAAGAGGATCGGCGTCGCCTGCCGGAGCGCGGCGACCACGAGCGGCCACGCCTCCTTCAACGTGTCCGAACGGCCGATCTTCGCCCATTCCTTGGCGAGTCCTTCGATCCAGCTTGCCAGTGTGACGTCGCCGGGCGGCGGATCCTGTTCGGTGACCCAGTTCGGGAGCCGTACGCCGCGCGCCGCCTTGTGCCGCGCCTCGTGCAGCAGGACACGGCAGCGATTGAGCTGCACCGCCTGCTCCGGCGTGGGATCGAGGCGGAAACCGGCGTTGACCAACTGCAGACCGGTGGCCACCGAATCGTCCAAAGCGGTGGTACGGAAGGCGATCAGGTCTTCGAGCCGGCACGAATCCTTCGGCGGTGCGCCGGGCAGGCCGTCACGCAGCCCCTGCGCCGCGGCCGCGCGTAACTGTGCCGCCGTACCGGACGCCCACTGCCTGCCCGGATCCTCCACATCGGACAGTGAGAGCCTGCGGGTCGCCTCGCGGACCAGCGCGGTGGCGTCCTCCTGTACCCGGCGATCGCGGTAGTCGTTCATCAGCCGCTGGTCGACCAGCGCGTCCGGACCGCCGCGAACACCCATCGCCGCAAGGGAAACACGGGTCCCCCTGGTGCGGACGACGGCGTCGTTGTGCCGGGTCAGGTCCTCCAGTTCGGCGCTGATGGTCTGGCTCAGCACGGTGCCGACGACCTTGCTCATCGCGGTGCCCAGCAGCGGCGGCCGGTCCGCGTCGACCTCGATCGGCTCGGCCTCACGTTCCGCCGTCGGCACCACGTACAGCAGCAGCCGCCGGACGTCCGAATGCGACGGCCGCTCGAAGATCTCCCGCAGCGCCGGGCGCAACGGCTTGTTCAGGAGCACGCCACCGTCGGTCAGCCAATGCGATCGGGTGACGTCGGTGTAGGGCGTCATATCCGGATGCAGCTCGTCGGTCTTGCCGCCGATCTGCATCCGGGACAGCTCGAACGCACCGGGGAACGACGCGGTGGAACGCGCCGCCAGCGCGAGCGGCCCCACCACATCGTTAGTCCACAAAGGACCATCGAACCGGAACAGCAGGCGATGTTCGGTGTCCCGCACGAGGTTTCCCAGCGCGTCGTCGAACCGCGTCGTCTCGCCGTCGATCATCGTGCCGGTGAGCAGCACGGTGATGTCGGGACAGTCGGGTTCACCGTGGCCTTGTCGGTGATCCGGTGCAGCGCGTCCTTGAGATCCCCCAGCAGTACCTTGTCGCCGTTCAACAGCGATCTCGGCCCCTTCTCCCCGGGGTCGCGGATGAGATTGTCGAGCGATCCCGTGCTGATCCACGTGTCGCGCAGCACCTGCGGACTCGACCGGAACGCCTCGGCCAGGCCGAGACACGCCGCGTTGATGCCGCCCGCGCTCGTGCCGGTGAGCACGTCGAGCGAAACCGTGACGTTGAGCAGATCGAGCAAAGCCCGGTACGGCCCCTCGGCATCCGGTGTTCTCGAAGCCTGAAGCAGATGCGACGTCTCGGTGGCGACCCCGCCCATCCAGACCGCGAGACTCGCCCCGCCCACCATGGTCATCGCCAGCCGGATCTCCTGCGGCCACGGACTCCCCGCGTCGGCCATGTGCGCCCTCCCCAAGGCTTGTGCACGATCGAGCACGTGCACTTTAGACCGGACGGCTCAGTGGTTGTACCGCCGTTGGTGCGTCCTCTCGGGATGACCGCACGGATTCAGCGCCACCTGAAAGGGCTGGACGGCCGAGCACACCGAACTGAAGATCTGCTCATGACGAAATTCCGACGGCTTTCCGCAGTGGCGGCCGCAGGCGCGGTCGCGGTCATCACCCTGTTCACTCCGGCCGCGTCGGCGAGCCCCGAAGCCGGATGCAACCCGGAGGACGGCTTGGTCTGTCTTTGGGACATCAACGGCAAGCTCTGGTTGAGGACGCCTGTCTCGTCCGGGAGCTGTCAGAACACGATCTTCTACTACGAGATCCAGAACTGGTCGATGTACTACCAGCGGGCCTGGGAAGGTCCGGACTGCACCGGGCCCAACCACCTCGTCGGGCTCAACGAGGGCCGGTACTTCGTACCGCGGGGTGCTCTCAGCCTCGGCGGCTTCTGACGTCCTCCGGTCGATTCCAAGGAGCCTCAGGCGGCGAAGTGTTCCAGCAGGAGTACTTGGGCCTCACCGACGGCGAAGCCGAGGACGGCGCCGGTCGCGATCAGGATCCATTCGTCCTGCTGGAACGCCGGCCGCAGCAGACCTTCGAACTCACGCGGCGATAGTTCCTTCATCTTGCTCACGAGCACGTTCCGGATGTCCATCGCGTCGTTCGCGTAGTCCTCGATGTACCGCATGGTCTCCGGCAGCTTGTCCATGATCTTCTCGGCGATGTTCAGCTTCATGTCCTGGTATCGCCTGCTGCCGACGGCGAACACGACCAGCGGTTTCCCCGCCCCGATGCGCCGTCCGAGTTGTTCGTCGAGCTGACGTTGGATCAGGCCGAGGACCCGATCGGACAGCGGCCCGTGCAGCACCGCCTCGATCACGTTGTGCGGGGTGATGATCTCCTTCGCGATCAGCGCGCCGTACGCCTCCGCGACCTCGCCGCGCCGCTTCAGGAACAGACCCTGCCAGCGCACACCGAAGTACCGGCGTTCTTCGATCGGGTAGAAGATCATCCGCAGCGCCAGCCAGTCGGTGAACCAGCCGGTGAAGAGCCCGAACAGCGGCATGATCAGCGGGAACTTGAACAGGATCCACGCGATCATCTGGATGACGCCGATGATCCCGCCGAAGAAGATGCCGGAGCGGGCGATGAACTTGAACTCCTTGTCGCCCGCTTCCTGGAAGATCCGGTTCAGCAGCCGTTTGTCCTTGACCAGGGCGGTGACCACCATGCCCTTGAGGTCGAACACACTGTCCACATCGGACTTGATCAGTTCGAGGACGGCCGCGACCATCTTCGGTGTCTCGGCCTGGACGCGCTGGATCACCAGCCGCTGCATCCCCACCGGCAGCGATTCCCACAGCCCCGGCTGGTAGTGCGCGGCGACGTCGCGAACGATCTCCTCGACGGCGGCCTGGAGCGGCTTTTCGATCTCCCGCGCGATTCTCTGCGGATCGAGCCGGGCGACGACCTCCGCCGGTTTGATCAGCTGCTCGGTCATCGTGTCGCAGGCGATGCTCGCCATCCGCGCGGCGCGTTTGGGCACGATGCCCTGCCAGCCGAGGAACGGTTTGATGCCGATGAACTCGACCGGCTGGAACATCATCCGGATCGCGACGAGTTTGGTGGTGTACCCGATCAGCGCGGCGACGACCGGGATGGAGACGTAGATCGGCCAATGGCGGGCGAAATCCGCGAGGATCCCGTCGAGGAACGCGCCCATGGCGGGTTCAGCCGATGCTCGGGTCGCAGGCCTGCCAGAACTGGGCGCCGAGCCGGGAGATATGGACCGTGCGCTTGACGAATTTCGCCCGCTTGACCGACTTCTCCGCCTCACGGACGGTCTCGTCGGTCAGCAGGATCTCGTACTGGGTCTCCAGCGACGGCACCTCTTCGTCCAGCTCGACCAGGCCGAGCCCGATCAGCCGGGTGAGGTAGCCGGGCACCTGGTCCGGCAGCGACACCCCGGCCGCCTTGCCGACGGTGGAGGCGTTGCGCAGCACGAACCGTCCGGCGCCGCCGAGGTTGGTCCGCTCCGCGACGTCGACGGCGGGGAACGGCGAGCCGTCCGAAAGCGCGGAAAGGATGCGGGCCTCGTCCGGCGTCAGCTGCCGCAGGATGATCGCGTAGAGGTACTCGCGGGCCCGCTCGCGGCCGAAGCCGATGGAGTGGTTCAGCAGCTCCGCCATCGCGGCGCGAAGCGGTTCGAGATGGGCGCGCGTGTGCACGAGGGTGATCGTCGCCTCGATCGGGCGCGAGCCGTTGGAGTCGGGCCGGTTCATCGCGGACGCGGCCGTCAGCGCGGCGTGGTACGGGTCGTCGACCTCGTCGAGACGTCGGCGCAGCTCGGTCAGCAACTGTCGCTCACCCTGCTTGATCACCTGCTCGGCGATGTCGACGCCGGGGAGTTTGCGGGTGAATTCGAAGCCCGTACGGGCGGCCCAGCCCGCCAGCTGCCCCGCGCGTTTGGCGAAAGCGGCCAGGTCGTCACCGGCGGGTCGATCGTTGCTCACGGGCACTCCCCTCACGTTCGCGCTGATGCTACCTGCGAGTAGGCCGAATGGCCGAAATTGTGATCGACGAGGGTGTTTGGATGGTCGGTATGAGCTTCACGCGCTGGGGTCCGCCGATCGACGTCCTCCCGCTGTTCGCGCGCGAGGAGCAGGCCCTGCTGGACGTCCTGACCGGGCTCGACGCGGAGCAGTGGGCCGCGCCGACGGTCTGCGCGGGCTGGACGGTGCACGATCTCGCCGCCCACATCCTGGGAGACAAACTCGGCAGGCTGTCCCGGGACCGTGACGACTATCGGATGACGGCGCCGCGCGAGGGCGAACGGTTCGCGAAGTTCATCGACCGGATCAACGACGAATGGGTGGTCGCGTGCCGGCGGCTGTCCCCCGAGGTGCTGTTCGCGATGCTGGTGGACAGCACCGCGCAGATCGCCGAGATGTGGGGCCGCGCCGACCTCGACGCCCTCGGTGAACCGGTGAGCTGGGCCGGGGACGAGCCGGCGCCCGTCTGGCTCGACGTCGCCCGCGAGTACACCGAGTTCTGGGTGCACCAGCAGCAGATCCGCGAGGCCGTCGGCGCGAAGCCGCTCGACGGGCCGGAGTTCCGCGGGCCGGTGGTCGACACCTTCATGCGGGCGCTGCCGCACACCCTTCGCGACGTCGAAGCGCGCGTCGGGAGGCAGGTCGTCTACACCGTGACCGGCCGGGGCGGCGGGAAATGGACCGCTCAGCGCGCCGCCGACGGCTGGGAGATCGACGGCGTCGCACCGACGTCGCGCTCGCCGCTGGCTTCGGTGACGACGGACGCGGACACCTTCTGGCGGCTGTGCACCCGGAACCCCGCGGACAAGGAAAGGGTGACCGCGAAAGGGGACGAAAACGTTTGCGCCACCCTTCTCGGGATGACGTCGATCATCACATCAGGTAGCGGCTGACACGCTCGTTGCGCGCGTATCGCCGCTCAGCGCTGCAGGTGGCGCGACTTCTTGGCCTGTTTGCGCAACTGCAGGATCCGGGCGCCGCCGACGAGCGCGACCAGCGCGCCGCCGGCGATCACGGAGAACAGCATCGCGACGGCCAGCGGCATGCTGCCGGACATCCCCAGGAAGTGCACCGTGGCGGTGTCCTGGTTCTGCAGGATGAACACGAGCAGGAACACCAGCACGACCAGCGCCACGATGACGGCGATCCAGGTCCCGCTCACGCGGGTGCGTTTGAGCTTCGGGACGGCGTCGAACTTGCCGCTGTGGCGCGCGCCGCCAGCGGCTTCGGGCGGCTTGACGGGCTCGACCGGAACCTCGGCGGCACCCTCCTGCGGCTGCGTCATGCAGGACAGTGTCCGCCGAAGTGGGGTTGATCGCGCTCTCAAGCGTCCGAACGGGTGACCTCGTCCGCCGCGCGAAGCACGCGCAAGGTGTTCTTCCCGGCGAGCTTCGCGCAATCCTCTTCGCTCCAGCCGCGTTCCAGGAGCGCGGCGAAGAGGACCGGGTACTTCGAAACGTCCTCGAGGCCTTCGGGCAGCGTCGCGACACCGTCGTAGTCTCCGCCGAGTCCGATGTGGTCGACACCGGCCACGTCACGCGCGTGCTCGATATGCGCGACGACGTCGTCGATGGTCGCCTTCGGCTTCTCCGGGCCGCCCCGCTCCGCGGTGAACTTCGTGCGCAGATCGAGGTTGCGGTAGTCCTGGCCGGCGGCGTCCATGTCCTGGCGCAGCCGGTCGTCCCACTCCGCGACCTTCGGCGAGATGAAGCCCGGCACGAACGTCACCATCGCGACGCCGTCCTTGGCGGCCAGGGTTTCCAGGACGTCGTCGGGGATGTTGCGGGGGTGGTCGTTGACCGCGACGCACGACGAGTGACTGAAGATCACCGGCGCGGAACTGACCTCCAGCGCGGCGCGCATCGTGCTCGGCGCGACATGCGACAGGTCGACCAGCATGCCGATCTTGTTCATCTCGCGGACGACGTCGCGGCCGAAATCGGAGAGCCCGCCGTGTGCCGGTTCGTCGGTGCCGGAGTCGGCCCAGGTGGTGTTGTAGTTATGCGTCAGCGTCATGTAGCGGACGCCGAGGCGGCGCAGGATCCTGAGCACCCCAAGGGATTCGGCGATGCTGTGGCCGCCTTCGGCACCCAGCAGGGAAGCGATCTTGCCGTCGCGGAACGCGGCTTCCGCCTCGTCGGCGGTGTCCACCAGGGTCAGCCTGTCGGGGTACCGCTCGACCATCTGGTGCACGATCTCGATCTGTTCGAGGACCGCCGTGACCGCACTGTGCCCCTCGAACTGGCAAGGCACGTAGACGGACCAGAACTGCATCCCGAGCCTGCCCGCGGCGAGCTTCGGGAAATCGGTGTGCAGATGTGGCTGATCGACGGTGAGATCCGTGCCCGCCACGGCCTCGACCGGATCGGGTCCGGTCGTGACGCGCAACTCCCAGGGCAGGTCGTTGTGGCCGTCCGCGAGGAGCACGGATTCGAGCAGCGCCTGGGCGCGGACTAGTTCCCCGTTGGTCATCCGACGATCGTACGTTCGTCTACTTTGCTCTCCCCAGCCAGTCGGCGGCCGCGACCAAACCGTTGCCTGTCACGGTATGTCCGCCCGGATGGCGGTGTGCGACGACCTCGGCGGAGCGTTCGCGCAGGGCCCGGACCAAGGCTTCGGCCGACGCGAGCGGAGCCATCGGATCGTGCTCCCCGTTGGACAGGAACACTCGCGTACCGGACAAATCGTGTTGCGGTGGCGAAGGAACGGGCGACATCGCCGCGAACAGCGCGACCTCGCGGACGGCGTCCGGACGGAGCAGCGTCACCGCGGCGGCGATGTTGGCGCCGTTGGAGAACCCGATCGCGACGAGCCGCCTGTCTTCGATTCCGTAGTCTTTTCGTGCTGCCACTACGAAATCGGCAAGCTGGTTCGCACGGAAGACGACGTCCTCGTGGTCGAAGACACCTTCGGCCAGCCGCCGGAACCACCGCGCCGCACCGTGTTCGGACACCGGACCGGCGGGCGCGAGCAACGCCGAGGACGGGCTCAGTTCCCGTGCGAGCGGGACGAGATCGTCCGGCCCACCGCCGGTTCCGTGCAGGAGCAGCAGCACCGGCGCGTCCGGTGATCCCTCCACGTACTTGTGATCCAGCGAGTTCATCGCGATTCCGGATTGTTCTCGCTCGGGAGGTCCAGCTTCGGCAGCATCGCCTCGATGTCCTCACGCTTCGGCTCCAGCCACGGCGGCAGTTTCAGCGCGCGGCCGAGTTCCAGCAGCGGCTCGTCGATCGCGAACCCGGGTTCGTCGGTCGCGACTTCGAGCAGCGTGCCACCCGGCTCGCGGAAGTAGATCGAGCGGAAGTACTGACGGTCCAAAATGGACGTCACGTTCACACCGTCGTCGATGAGTTCGTCACGCCAGGCGGCCTGCGTCTCCTCGTCGGGCGCGCGCCAGGCGACGTGGTGCACGGTGCCCGCCGCCACGAGGCCGCGCGGCGCGTCCGGTGTCACCAGGACGTCGACCAGGGCACCGGGGCCGCCTTCACCGGCGGAGAACCGCAGGCGGTTGCCGTCCTGATGCTCGAAGGTCAGGCCGAGCCCGTCGGTCAGCATCCCGGCGGTCGCGTCCTCTTTGGACACCGAAAGCGTGACGGAGTGCAGTCCGCGGATGGCGTTCTCGGCGGGGACGAGTTTCGTGTCCCACGGGTCGCGCGGGTCGCCCTGTGGATGCGCGACGAGCGCGAGCTTCAGGCCGTCCGGGTCGGCGAAGGTGAGCGTCTCCTCGCCGTCGGAGTTGCGGATCTGACCGGTCTCGACACCGCTGTCAGCGAGATGCCGCTTCCACCAACCGAGGGAGGTCTCAGGCACGGAGAACGACGTGGTCGTCGCCTGACCGGTGCCGTGGCGCCCCTTGGGCGCGTCCTTCCACGGGAAGAACGTCATCAGGGAGCCGGGCTTGCCGGACTGGTCGCCGTAGTAGAGGTGGTACGTGCCGGGGTCGTCGAAGTTCACGGTGGTCTTCACCAGCCGGAGGCCGAGGGCCCGGGTGTAGAAGTCCGCGTTGCGCTGGGGATCGCCACCGATGGCGGTGACGTGGTGCAGGCCCGAAGTCTTGATCGACATGGTGCCCCTCCTCTGGGAGCCGGTGAAAGCAAGCTAACCCGACAACCTCTCGCGCGCAAGATATATTCCAGAAAGAGTTTGGGGTGTACCCTCGCCCGCGTGACAGCGGAACCGAACGACGATGAAGTGGTCACCTGGTGGGGCCTGGTGATCGAGGGCTACCTGGCGACGCAGAACAAGCTGATGGGCGAGATCGCCGACCGGTTCGGCCTGGCGCCGGCGTCGTTCGACATCCTTCTGCGGCTCGTGCGCTCGCCGGAGCACCGGATGCCGATGACGCGACTGGCCGTCGAGGCGGCGTTGTCCAGCGGCGGTTTCACCAAGGTCGCGGACAGACTGGTCGCCGCCGACCTGATCTGCCGCGTGCCCAGCCCGGACGATCGGCGCGTCACCTTCGCCGCCCTCACCGAGCACGGCCTCGACGTCGCGAACCAGGCGCGGGAGGCCTGCGCGGAGATCCTGCGGAGGATCGTTTTGGCTCCGCTCGGTGACGACGCGCACGCGCTCGCGGAGGCCATGCGGACCCTGCGCACGGTCAACGAGGGTTGAAAAACCGGCTCTGGCCTGTGCTTATCCGAAAGCGCAAGCTTTGACGATGCTCACCGAATCGACGATCACGACGATGCTCCCGGTGACCGACGCCGAACGCGCCGGCCGCTTCTACGCGGACTCCCTGGGCCTGCGCCGGACCTCCACCGGCGAAGACGGGACCGTCTACTTCGAGGCGGGCGCGGGCGCCATCGGCCTGCGCCCGATGCCCTCCGGATCGCAAAGCGAGAGCACCGCGCTGAGTTTCGAGGTCGACGACCTGCCCGCGGAGGTCCAGGCCCTGGAGGGCCGCGGCGTGCGCTTCCAGGACTTCGAGGCCGACGGCATCAAGACCGTCGGGCATATCGCCGACCTCGGGAAGGAACGCGCGGCCTGGTTCAGCGACAGCGAGGGGAACGTCCTCTGCCTGCACGAGGTCCTCGCCTGACCCCACCCCCGCAATTAGTCCTCTGCATGCGGTCGTTGCGCGTGCATCTACCGCGTTCAGAGGACTAATTGCGGGTGGGAGCAGGCGTGGGATCCGGCCGGTACTCCCGGACCTGGTACATGTCCTGCACCAGTTCCCGGATGACGTTTCGCCGGATCTTCCCGGTCGCCGTCTTCGGGAGTTCGCCCAGCTCGACGATGCCGCGCGGGCGTTTGAACGACGCCAGCCCGGCCCGGCAGAACTCGATCAGCTCGTCCGCGTCCAGCCGGTGGCCGGGCACCCCGACCACGCAGGCGACCGGTTTCTCGATACCGTCGGCGTCGAAGGTGGCCACGACGGCGACCTCGGCGACGGCCGGATGCCGCAGCAGCCGCTCCTCGACCTCGGCCGGGGACACCCAGATCCCGCCGGGTTTCAGCATGTCGTTGAACCGCCCGAGGCAGGTATAGGTCCCGTCGGCGTTGCGCACGAAGCTGTCGCCCGTCCGCAGCCATTCGCCCTGGAAGACCTGCTTCGTCGTCTCGTACCGCGCCCAGTAGCCGGTCGCGATCGACGGCCCGGACACGTAGAGCTCGCCGGGTTGCCCGTCCGGTACCGGCGCGCCGTGCTCGTCACGCAGGGCGACCTCGTATCCGGGCACCGGCACCCCGGTGCTGCCCGGGTGGACCTGACGCGGCCGGTTGGACAGGAAGATGTGCAGTGCCTCCGTCGAACCGATGCCGTCGAGGATCTCGACGCCGAACCGCTCGCGGAACCGGTCGTACAGCACGGCGGGCAGCGGTTCCCCGGCCGAAACCGCTTGGCGTACCGAGGAGAACGTGTCGTCCGGGATGTCCGCGGCGAGCAACGCCGCGTAGAACGTCGGGACGGCGAAGAAGAGCGTGGGCCGTTCGGCCTTGACCCGGGCGGCGATCAGCCCCGGGGTAGGACGTGCCGGTTCGAGCAGGGCCGTCCCGCCGGCCGCGAGCGGGAAGAACGCCGAATTCCCCAAGCCGTAAGCGAAGAACAGCTTCGGGACGGAGAGGAACCGGTCGTTCGGACCGGTGTCCAGCACGTCTCGCGCGTAGGTCTCGCAGACCGCCCGAATGCCCGCGTGCCGGTGCATCGCGCCCTTCGGCTTCCCCGTCGTCCCCGAGGTGTAGAGCCAGAGCGCGGGCGAATCCTCCCACGTCGGCGCCGCTTCGAAGCCATGAACATCCACTGTGGACAGATCGGTCCAGTCGTGCGCGCGGACCCCGGCTGGCAGTTCGGCCGCCTTCGCCCGGTCGAGCACGACATCGGTGACCTCGGGTGCCAGCCCCAGCGCGATCGTCGCCTGCGCGGCGAACTCGCCGGAAACGCACAGCACCCTGGCCCGCGAATCGGCCAGCACCTTGCCGAGGTCCATCCCGGTGACCATCGTGGACACCGGCACCGCGACCGCTCCGGCCAGCATCGCGCCGAGGATCCCGGTGAGCAGTTCGACGTCGTCGACCATGCAGAACAGGACCCGCTCCTCCGGGCGGACACCGATCGCCCGCAGCCCGGCCGCGACCCGGCGGGTCTCGGCCGCCAGCTCGGCGTAGGTGAGGCTCCGCCTCGGGGAAACGACCGCTTCCTTCGCTCCGCGCCCTTCCGCCAGATGCCGGTCGAGCAGGTAGCTCGCCGCGTTGAACCCGGTAGCTCCAGCGGTCACGGGCGCACCTTCTATCGGATCAGCTCAGGTAAACGTATTCGTAGTCGAACGGCTTTCCATTGATGCCCTGGCGAGGCGGCGCCACCCAGCTCGCGATCTTTCCTCGCTCGTACACCGGGTGCATCAGCGATCGGACGAAGGTCAGGTCTTCGGGAGTGGGCAGCCACTTGCGTTTGCCGGCCAGCCAGGTCCGCTCGTCGACAACCGTGCCGTCGGGCGTCACATGGTGGCCGGAGTTTATGCCGACTTCGCGATTGAATCCAGGGTGCGGGAGCACGAATCGGAAATCGATACCGGCCTCGTCCAGGATCTTGTTCCAGCGGTTGACCCCGGTCTGGCAGTCGGCCCGGTACTCCTCCCGCAGATCGAGGTTCAACAGCAGGATGGCCTGCAGTTCCTCGGTCTCCCAAGTGCCGTCGGCCCGCGGCCGGGACAGCGACCGGGCGGCGTCGGTGAGCTTGTGGTCGTCCTTGCGGCGGCCCTCCTGCCAGCGGCCTTTCAGTCCCGCGGTGTAGTAGTTCGCGGCGTTGGTGGAGGTCTCACTGCCGAAGAGGTCGAGCGAGACGGTGTAGTGGAAGTTGAGGTAGCGCTGGATGATCTCCAGCGGGATCCCGCCGTGCCCGGCGATGTCGAAGCTGTCGTGCTCGCGGATCAGTTCGGCACTGCGGGTGACCACCCGGTCCACGCCCGTGGTCCCGACGAACATGTGGTGCGCTTCTTCCTTGAGCATGAATTCACAAGTGCGGGAAAGCGGGTCGAAGCCGCTTTCCTTGAGCGTGCCGAGCTGATACTTGCCATCGCGATCGGTGAAATAGGTGAACATGTAGAAGGCGAGCCAATCCGCCGTCTCCTCGTTGAACGCGCCGAGGATCCGCGGGGCGTCCGGACTTCCGGAATTCCGGAGCAGTAATCCTTCCGCTTCTTCGCGGCCTTCCCGGCCGAAGTAGGCGTGCAGCAGATACACCATCGCCCACAGATGACGGCCCTCTTCGACGTTGACCTGGAAGAGGTTCCGCAGGTCGTAGAGGCTCGGCGCGGTCAGCCCCAGCAGTTTCTGCTGCTCGACCGACGCGGGTTCGGTGTCGCCCTGGATGACGATGAGCCGCTGCAGGTCGGCGCGGTATTCACCGGGAACCTGCTGCCAAGCCGGCTCGCCCTTGTGCTCGCCGAAGGAGATCACGCGATCGGGATCGGGCTCCGCGAGGAAGATCCCCCAGCGGTACTCGGGGACGTCGACGTGGTCGAAATGCGCCCAGCCGTCCCGGCCGACGCTGATCGCGGTGCGCAGGTAGACACCGTTGGTCTGCAGCGTGGGGCCCATTTCGCCCCACCAGTTCAGGAATTTCGGCTGCCAGCCCTCCAGCGCCCGCTGGAGCCGCCGGTCGCCGGAGAGGTCGACGTTGTTGGGGATCTTGGCGTCGTAATCGATCTTGGTGGGCATGGGGTTTCAGACCCGCTTCCTGTCGAAGACGGCCTTCTGACCAGTACCGTATCGACGCAGCGCGCCTTCGGGACCGGATGCGTTCGGACGGGTGAAGATCCAGTTCTGCCAGGCGGCCAAGCGGCCGAAGATCTTGCTTTCCAGTGTTTCGGGGCCGACGAACCGGTGGTTCGCCTCCATTCCGGTCAAGGCGTCCGGGCTCAGCGAAGCCCGTCCTTCCAGGGCGATCCGGATCTCGTCCTCCCAGTCGAGGTCGTCCGGGGCGTCGGTGACCAGGCCGAGTTCGTTCGCCTCTTCCGGGCTCAGCCGTTTTTCGCGTTCCTCCGCGAGCCTGGTGACATGCCCCGGGTCGCCGAAGAACCGGGACTCCAGGCGGGTAAGGCCGTTACCCATCGGAAGTCGGCCGAAGTTGGCTTCGGTCAACGTGATCGACGCTCGTTCTTCACTGTCTTCGTCGTCGATCGGCGGACCGTCCAAGATGTACTGCCTGTCCGCGGCGAGGGCGAGTTCCAGGAGAATCCCGGCGAAGCAGCTACCAGGCTCGATGAGCGCGATCAGGCTGCGGCTGGTGACGTCGAGCCGTTTCAGCGTCCTCTTGAAGTAGTGGACGATTTCGTTGCTCAGACAGTCTTTCGCGTCGAACACGGCCCGTTCTTGTTCGAGAACCTTCGCAGGATCGCCTTCGGTGCGGAGCACCCAGGTGCCGAGTTCGGGTTCGTTGGTGCGCAAGCGAAGGATCGCGTCATCCAGTTCGCGGGTGACGTCCAGCAGCCAGCCGTCGTCGTCTTCGGGCCCCTTGACGGTGATGGTCACTTCGGTGGCGCCGCACTCGATGTCGACATAGCGGTGCGTCAGCGGTGCCAGCTCGACGCCCTCGCCGTCGAGCCGCTCGCTCGTCCGCGCGAGCTCCTTCGCCCTGGCCAAGACGGCTTCGCGGAATCCCTGCCGGGGCACGAGTTCGTCGACGAGACGCCAGTCGACGGCCGTCCGCCCCTTGACGCCGTCGGGCCGCGTGGCGAAGACGTCGGCGAGATCCCTGCGCACACCGCGTTTGTCGACCACGCGGGTGAGCCCGCCGGTGCCGGGGAGGACGCCGAGAAGCGGGACCTCGGGCAGCGCGACGGTAGAGGAGTTGTCATCGACCAGCAGGATCTTTTCGCAGGCGAGCGCGATCTCGTAGCCGCCGCCGGCGCAGGTGCCGTTGACCGCGGCGACGTAGAGCTGCCCGGAATGCGCGGCCGCGTCCTCCATCGCGTTGCGGGTCTCGTTGGTGAATTTGCAGAAGTTCACCTTCCATTCGTGCGACGACGAGGCCAGCATCCGGATGTTCGCGCCCGCGCAGAAGACGTTGTCCTTCGCGCTGGTCACGATGACCACGCGGACCTCGGGATGCTCGAACCGCAGCCGTTGCGTCGCGTCGTACAACTCGATGTCGACGCCGAGGTCGTACGAGTTGAGTTTGAGCTCGTAACCCGGTACGAGACCCCCGTCGGCGTCGACATCGAGTTCGAGCCACGCGACGTCGCCGTCGGTGGACAGTTTCCAGTGCCGGTAGCCGCTGGGATGACGTTCGAACGTCACCGATGTGGTCCGCGTCACCCCCCGATTGTCTACATCTCGATGACTATCGTCAATGTTGTGTAGAAAGTTGGTCAGCCGCGGTCACCCGATTGAGCTTCGTCGCCGCCCAGGTCACGAAGCCCCACAACAGCAGCGCGGCGGCCGTATCGGTGTAGATCGTGGCGAACCAGAACGCCGGGATCCGCGGCACGTCGATCAGGAAATGCCCGAGACTGGCCAGCCCGGACAGCGAGAAGACCATCAGGAACGCGAGCGCCCGCCAGTAACGTCCGCGCACGTAGTCGCGGTAGCCGAGCACGCCGAACGTGGTGAAGAGGACGTAGGCGACGACGACCAGAACGGCGGCGACCCCGACCGGGACCCCCTCGACCTGCGGATAGTCGGCCGCCCTGAGCACGTTGTGCGCGTAGTGCAGCGTGGTGGACAACAGCGTGAAGGCCACGATCAGCCGCAGCGCGGTGAGGCCCCGGTTTCGAAGAGCTTCCATATTCGCCCCCTTGCGATTAGATAGATCGCTCTAGCGAGAGAGTAGCTCATGGTCGATGGGAGCTGAAGAGGACTTTCGTCCTGCCCGCCTTCCTGGCGGGAGTACGTCATTGCGCCAGGCGACGGTCGCGGGGGCGTGAGTGACAGGGCCGCCCACGCCCCCGAGAACGGCCCTGCGCGTGCAATGAACGGCCCGTTACTTGCAAATTTTGCAAGTAACGGGCCGTTCATTGCACGCACGACGTTCCCGAGTGCGGAGCCGTGGCCGGTCGAGAAGGTCGTGAGTGGCGATGCGGGGGCTCTTGAGGAACGGGGGCGGCGGAAGTGCCCCCGGCGGTGTTGCGAAAGCCACTTTCGCAACGTTGAAGGTTGCGAAAGTGGCTTTCGCAACCTCAAGGGTGGCCATCCGAGGGGGTCGCCTGCACGAGAAGGCCCCTTCACGAGCAGCAAGGCGTGAAGGTCGAGTTTCTCCGGCTGCAGCCGAGTGTTCCGAGTCCGTGAAGGCCTCCTTGAGGGACTCTGGGTCCCTCAAGGAGGCCTTCACGGACCACCGACCACCGACCACGGACCACGGACCACCGCCCACGGGAAGCGGTCGGAAATGTCGGTGGGTACGCGTAAAGAAGGAGGAATGCCCGAACCTCCCGTACCCCTGATCGGGGTCGAGAACCTGAAGATGCCCGAGTGGGCCGTGGTCGACGAGTCCGTGGCCGACGCCGGGATGGTCAAGGCCATCCGCGCGCTGCCGTCCGCCGTGGCGATCGTGCTGCGGCTGGCCTGGCGGACGTCGGCGCGGCTGACCCTGCTGGCCGGCGTCGTCCATGTGGTCTCCGGTTGTGTCACGGCCTTCGGGCTGCTCGCGACGGCGAACGTGTTCACCGCGTTGCTGGAGAGCGGGCCGACGCCGGACAGGGTGCTGGAATCGCTGCCCGCCCTGGCGGTCGTCACCGGCACCTACGCTTTGCGCGCGCTGCTCGACACGGCGGTCGCCGCGGTCGAGGGCGCGCTGCGGCCGCGGATCGTCACTTCGGCGGGCGACGACGTCACCGCGGCGATGGTCCGGGTGCGGTTGCTGGCCTTCGAGGACGCCGATTTCCGCGAACTGGCCAGGCAGGGCGCGCGGTACGGCGTCCGCGCCATCGAGATGAGCCTGCGCTGGATCGCGGATCTGACGTCGGCGCTGATCTCGCTGATCGCCGCGCTCGTGGCGGCGGGGCTGCTCAACCCGTGGCTCGCGCCGGTTCTCCTGCTCGCCGCGGCGGCCGACGGCTGGGCGGCGGCGAAGGTCGCCCGGCTGAACTACCGGCATTATCTCGACACGGTCGGCCGGAACATCCGGAAGTCGATCGTCGAGGAGGTGTCGACGTGGCGGTCGTTCGCGCTCGAACGGCACGCGCTCACCTTGCAGGAGCCGCTGCTGAGCGAGTACCGGCGGATCACCGAAAGCCTGATGCACGAAGAGGTCCGGCTCGCCCATCGCAGCAATCTGGTGCGGCTGACCGGCCGCGCCGCCGCCGGGGTGGGCACCGCGATCGCGTATTTCGTGCTCGGTTTCCTGCTCTACAGCGGGCAGATGGAGCTCGCGCTGGCCGGGACGGCCGTACTCGCCATGCGGACCGCGTCGAACTCGCTGTCCACCACGATGCACGCGATCAACTCGCTGTACGAGGACTCGTTCTACGTCGCGTTCTTCCACCGGCTGCTCGTGGAGTCCGAGGCCCGCAGCCCGGCGAAGGGCGGGCTGACGGCGCCGCCGGATCCGGAGGAGATCCGGCTGGAGAACGTCTCCTTCACCTACCCGGGCCAGGAAACCCCGGCGCTACGGGACATTTCGCTGACCATCCGGCGCGGCGAGGTCATCGCGCTCGTCGGCGAGAACGGGTCGGGCAAGACCACGCTCGGCAAACTGCTCACCGGGCTGTATCCGCCGTCCGAGGGAAAGGTGTCCTGGGACGACGTCGATCTCGCGGACGCCGATCACGAGTCGGTGCAGACGAACATCGCCGTGATCGCACAGGATCCCGCCGAATGGCCGATGACCGCGGCGCACAACGTGACCGTCGGACGGCTGGGCCGGGAAGACCCGGACCGCGCGGCGTGGCACGACGCGATCCTCTCCTCGGGCGCCGACGAGGTGATCGATTCCCTGCCCGCCAAGGAGAAAACAGTGCTGTCCAAGAAGTTCAACGACGGACAGGATCTCTCGGGCGGGCAATGGCAGCGGATGGGGATCGCCCGCGGCATCTACCGTGACGCCGCAGTCCTGGTCGCCGACGAACCGACGGCCGCGCTGGACGCCAAGGCCGAGGCACGCGTTTTCGCCGGCCTCCGGCACGCGAGTACGTCCGGCGCGGGCAGGCGGACCACGGTCCTGGTGACCCACCGGCTGGCCAACATCCGTTCCGCGGACCGGATCCTGGTGCTGGACAAGGGGCGGCTGATCGAACAGGGCACGCACGCCGAACTCATCGACGAAGGAGGGCTCTACCACGAGCTTTACGAAATCCAGGCTCGCGCATATCGCGGCGAGTAGTCACACTGTCCTGATGCCGGAGACAATCGCCGCCGTGAACGGCATCGAGCTGTGCCACGAGACGTTCGGCTCGCCGGATGGCAGGCCGTTGCTGATGATCATGGGCCTGGCCTCGCAGATGATCTGGTGGGACGACGAACTCTGCGAGACCCTGGCCGCCGAAGGCTTCCACGTCATCCGCTACGACAACCGCGACGCCGGGAAGTCCAGCCGGCTGTCCGGCCGGGTGAACCTTCCGCTGGCGTACACCCTGCGTGTGGCGCCGTACTCGCTGAAGGACATGGCGGACGACGCGGCCGCGCTGCTGGACGAACTCGGCATCGAGAGCGCGCACGTCGTGGGCGCGTCGATGGGCGGGATGGTCGCGCAGACCCTCGCCATCGAACACCCGGCGCGGGTGCGCTCGCTGACGTCGATCATGTCGACCACCGGCAACCGGTTCGTCGGGCGGCCGAGCGCCCGCGCGATCGCGATGCTGCTTTCGGCCCCGCCCAGGAATCGCGAGCAGTACGTGGACTACCTGTTGCGCACGTTCCGCGTCATCGGCTCGCCCGGTTACCCCTTCGACGAGGACCGGATGCGGGAGCGAGCCGAACGTTCCTTCGATCGCGGTGTCAATCCCGGCGGTACCGCACGACAGCTCGCGGCGATCATGTCCAGCCGCGATCGCTTCCGCGCGCTGCGGAAAGTGCGGGTTCCCGCCCTCGTCGTGCACGGTTCGAAGGATCCGCTCGTGCATGTTTCCGGCGGCCGGGCGACCGCCCGCGCACTGCGCGAGTCCGAATTGGACGTCGTCGCCGGGATGGGGCACGACATCCCGCGCCCGATCTGGCCGCGACTGGTGCGCGGTCTGGTCCGGACGGCCGACCGCGCGGAGGTCAAGACCCGGCGAGCGTGATCGAGCCCAGATGCGAGAAATGCGCCGCGACCCGTGAACCCGGGCGGAGGTCCACGGCGTCGGTCATCCCGCCGGTGAGCACGATCCAGCCCGGCTCCAGCGCGAGCCCGCGGGCTCCCAAGGCGTTGGCCGCCAAGGCCAGGGCTTCCGCCGGATGTCCCTGCACCGCGGCACCGGTGGCGGTGTCGACGATGGCGCCGTCGACCTCCAGCAGCGCCGCTTCCAGCGAAAGATCCAAGGAGGACGGCTCGGCGCCGATCGGTCCCAGCGTGAAATACGCCGAGGAACCGTTGTCCGCCACGGCGTCCGGCAGCTCGAACCGGTAGTCGCGATACCGGCTGTCGATGACCTCGACGCCGCCGTACACGCGGTCCACCGCCGCCAGCGCGGTCGCCGCCGTCACGCCGGGACCGGAAAGTCGTCGTCCCATCACGAAGACCAGTTCGGGCTCCGCGCGCGGATGGATCAGCTCGGGCACCGGGACGCCGGCGGGCAGGACCATCGCGTCGGTCAGCCACGCGAGCAACGGCGAGTCGATACCCATCCGCCGCTGTTTCGCGCGCGACGTCAGTCCCAGCTTCACGCCGATCACGGTCTCGCCGCGTTCCTGCCGAAGCCGCAGCGCCTCGTCCTGGATCGCGTACGCGGTGTGGACGTCCAAAGCGGGCCACGCGTCGGTCAGCGGCTCGCGTTCTTCCCCGGACAGCAGCGCTTCCGCCGCCTCCCGCACACCAAGACTCACGCCCGATCCTCCCCGGAGAACTTCGCGGTGACACTGCCCAGCCCCGCCATCGTCGCGACGACGGTGTCGCCGGGGCTCACCGGGATCGCGCGCGTCATCGAACCCGGCAGCACGACGTGCCCGGGTTCGAGCGAGACACCGAGCGGCCCGACCGTGTTCGCGAGCCAGACCAGCGCGTTCACCGGCGAGCCGAGCACCGCGCCGCCGGCTCCGGTGGCCGCGATCTCGCCGTTCTGGTGCAGGACGCAGCCCACCAGCCGGAGGTCGAGGTCGCCGATCGCGGTCGGCCTGCTGCCGAGCACCACACCGCCCGAAGACGCGTTGTCCGCGATGGTGTCGACGATGCTGATCTTCCAGTCCTGGATGCGGGAATCGACGATCTCCAGCGCCGGCACGACGAAGTCCACCGCCCGCAGCGCGTCCGCCACCGTGACGCCGGGGCCGCGCAGCCGCGAGCCGAGCACGAAGCCGATCTCCGGTTCGATCTTCGGCTGCAGGAACCCGCCGATCGGGATCGGCTGGTGTTCGAGGTGGAACATCGAGCCGGTCAAATGCCCGTAGTCGGGCTGGTCGACACCCATCTGGCGCTGCATGGCCGCCGACGCGAGCCCGACCTTGTGCCCGCGTACGCCGTCGCCGCGTTCGGCCCACTGGCGGACGAGCCGCTGCTGGATGCGGTACGCGTCTTCCAGGGTCGCGTCGGGGTACGTCTCGATCAGGGGCGCGATCGGCTTACCGGTCTCGTACGCGCTGAGCAGCGCGGCCGCGGCCTCCTGCAGCGTGCTGGCGTCCATGGGCTCCTTCCGACAGTCGGACTCTGCCCCCGTCACCCCCGGCCGCACAAGACGTCCGTTCCACTGGCCGGTACGCGCAGATTAGGCCGAAAGTGGCTTGTGCGGCCGCGATCATCACCTAGCCTGCACCCATGTCCGACTGGTCCCTCTCACGGGCGAAGACGAGGATCGACCGGCGTGAGGAGCTCGACGAGCTCACCGCGCGCATCCGTTACGAGGTGCGCGTGCACCTCAACGAGCCCACGGCGCACAACGCGTACGACGAGCTGACCGACATCTTCGCCATCGGGCACGCGGAATGTTCGGCGCTGCTGAAGCACCGCCGTGTCCTGCCGCTGTGGGAGCGGCTGCTGCTCAAGCGCTACACGCGCCGCCTCTACGGCAAGGCGATCTCGTCGACCGTCGGGGACCTCCCGGCCGACGCGGGACCGGCGCCCGCGGCCGCGTTCGGGCCGGAGATCGCCTCCCTGACCCCGGATTCCGGTGACACCGGCGCGAAGTACGACATGCAGGGCCGGGGGCTGGTCAACGTCTTCCGCATCGCCGCCGGCAGGCACGGCGAGAGCTGGACGGACCGCCACGACGTCGCGACGACGTCCGCGCGCAACGTCCTGACCTGCTCCGCGGTCTTCCTACGGCGCCGCGTCTGGCACGTCGTCTGGCCGGTGTACCGGGTACGCGGCCTGCGGCTCTGGAAACTCTAGGAATTCCCGGGCGGCCGCCGTCGTTGGAACCGGCATGACCGCCTCCGCCACCGAGATCCTCGCCGGATCGAAGACGATCGCCGTCGTGGGGCTGAGCCGCGATCCGGCCAAGGCATCCCACGGCGTCGCCGCCGTGCTGCAGGCACACGGCTTCCGGATCATCCCGGTCCATCCGTCCGCCGACGAACTTCTGGGCGAGAAGGTCTACCGCTCGCTCACCGACATCCCCGAGCCGGTCGATCTCGTCGATGTCTTCCGCCCCTCCGCGGATACCCCGCCGATCGCCGAGCAGGCCGTCGCGATCGGGGCGAAGGCGCTCTGGCTGCAGCAGGGGATCACTTCCGCCGAGTCGCGCCGGATCGCCGAAGAAGGCGGCCTCGAGTACGTCGAAGATCGCTGCACCGCGGTCGTCCGAGCGGTCGCGAACCTGTCTGTTCGTTAAAACCGAACTCCGCCCCGAACCCCTGACGCGATTTTCGCGACGGGGGTTCTTTCATATCCGTGAATAGAGATGAGAACCCTGAAGTCATATATCGAATCCGATAGGTGCGACCACTGGGCCAAACCGGTGATCTTCGACAGACCCGCCCGGAGCTGCGAAAACCTGCCTTGGTCGGTACTTCGTTAAGAAACCTTCCCAACATGGGCCGGAGCTGTTAACGTCCGAATCCGCTTAGCGGAAACAGGTACCGGTCATCGGTACCCCGGTCCAACGGAGGGCGAAGTGGGTACACCACGCGGCCTGGATTCCAGTGGCACACTCGAGCGCGGACTCGCGGTCCTCGAGCATGTGGGCCAGAACCAGGAGATTTCCACCAACGCGATCGCCAGGCAACTGGGTCTCTCCCGGAGCGCCGCCTACCGTATCGTCGGCACCCTCAAAAACCTCGAATACCTCGAAGCCGATCGCGCCACCGGCCGCGTCCGGCTCGGCACCCGGCTGGTCGAACTCGGCGCCCGCGCGATGGCGGCGACCGACCTCCACCGCTGCGCGCCGCGGTATCTCGCGTCGCTCGCGGAGCGGAGCGGGGAGACGACCTATCTCGCCGTCCCGGACAACGACACGATGGTCTACGTCGCCACCGAACGCAGCGCCAACGCCGTCACCCTCGCCTGCCGGCTCGGCACCCGCCGTCCGCAACACGCGACGTCGCTGGGCAAGGCGTGGCTGGCCGCACTGCCCGAACAGGACCGGCTCGAACGCATCCGCCGGATGAAGCTCGACAGCCTCACGCTCAAGACGATCATCGACCCCGCCAGGCTGCTCGACGACCTCGCCAGGACCAGCCGTCGCGGCTGGGCCGTCGACGAGGTCGAGAACGAACCCGACGTCGGCTGCGTGGCCGCCGCCGTGCGCGACCACACCGGACGGCCGATCGCGGCGATCAGCATCGCGGGCCCCGCCGGCCGGGTGCTCCGCAGGACCGACGAACTGGGCGCGACCGTCGCCGGGACGGCCGCCGCGCTGTCGCTCCGGCTGGGTTACGTGCGGGCGCAAAGGGGCTGACGCGGTGGGCTGGATCCAGGACTACCAGCCGGCGGGCGGGCTCTGGCTTTCGGCGGTGCTCGCCGCGCTGCCGATCATCGTGCTGCTGGTGGCACTGGGCGTCCTGCGCCGGTCGGCTCATCTTTCGGCCGCGCTGGCGCTGGTCACCGCGTTGCTGGTGGCACTGCTGCTGTACCGGATGCCCGCCGGGCTGGCCTTCGATTCCGCGGCCATGGGCCTCGTGTTCGGGGTGTGGTCGGTGGCCTGGATCGCGTTCCACGCCGTGTACTTCCACAACGTGACCGTCGCGACCGGACGGTTCGACGACATCAAGGCGGTCCTCGCCGGGTTCAGCGAGGACCGCCGCCTGCAGGCGCTGCTGATCGCGTTCGGTTTCGGCGCGCTCTTGGAGGGGATCGCGGGCGGCGGGTCGCCGATCGCGATCACCGCGGCGATGATGGCCGCGCTCGGGTTCCCGCCGGTGAAGGCGGTCGTGCTCGCGTTGCTGGCGAACACCGCGCCGGTCGCGTTCGGCGGCCTCGGCAACCCGCTGATCGTGCTGGGCAGGCTGACCGCGCCGATCCTCGGCATGAAACAGGAACAGGCGACGGATCTGTTCTCGTCGATGGTCGGCCGTCAGCTTCCCCTGCTGGCCTTGATCGTCCCGGGATTCCTGATCGTGGTCCTCGCGGGCTGGAAACGGATGGTCGAGGTCTGGCCCGCGGTGCTGGCGGCGGGCCTGTCGTTCGCGGTCATGCAGTTCGTCACCTCGAACTTCATCAGCCCGAGCCTCGTCGACGTCGTCGCCGCGCTCGCCGCGATGGCTTCGCTGTGGATCCTGACCCGGTTCTGGCAGCCGTCGACGGTTTGGCGTTTCGAAGGCGAAGAACCGGTGAAGACCGGCGCGAGCCTCGGTGCCGCGAAGGCCGAACGCGGCGCGCTGTACGCGTGGGCGCCGTACATCGTCCTGATCGTCGCGATCTTCCTTTCCCGGATCGGCACGATCTTCAAGGATCTGCCCCCGTGGCTGGACCTGACCGCGTTGCTACACAAGGCCGACTGGGTGTTCGCCTGGCCGGGGCTGCACAAGGAGGTCGTCCAGCACGCGCCGATCACGCCGAAGGACACCCCGTACGCGGCGACGTTGACCGTCGATTTCCTTTACTCACCGGGAACCGTCGCACTCGTCGCGGCGATCGTGGCGGGTTTCGCGATGGGCGCGAAACCGGGACTGCTGCTCGCGACCTACCGGCGGACACTGCACCAGATGCGGTGGGCCCTGGCGACGATCTTCATGATCCTCGCGATCGCGTTCGTGATGAACTACTCGGGTGCGACGCAGACACTCGGCCTCGCACTGGCGACGACCGGCGTGCTGTTCCCGTTGTTCTCCGCCTACATCGGCTGGCTCGGCGTCTTCCTCACCGGCTCCGACGCGTCGACGAACAGTCTCTTCGGGCCGATGCAGGTGATTTCGGCACAGCAACTGGGTGTCGACCCGATCCTCGCCGGCGCGACGAACACCTCCGGTGGCGTGATGGGCAAGATGATCTCGCCGCAGAACCTGTCCATCGGCGCCACCGCGATCGGACAGTCCGGAAAGGAAGGCGCGCTGCTGCGCCAGACGTTCCTGTGGTCGGTGCTGCTGACCGCCGTGGTCGGGGTGATCTCGCTGCTTCAGGCCACGATCTTCACGTTCATGATCCCTTCGTGAGTGGCAAGTGTCGTTCTAACGCGGCCTAACCCTCACGGCCCCCTTGCCCGCCCCTGCTCTGGTGTTGCGAAAGCCACTTTCGCAACCTTCAACGTTGCGAAAGTGGCTTTCGCAACACCCGCCACGCGGCCGGACGCAACGATCGGCACGGCCATGCCACAGGCCTTACCCCTCGTCAGAACACGAATCGCCACTCACGACCAGCTGTACCGACCACTCACGAAATGTGTCCACAATGGTCACGCGATCTTTACCGGCCATTGCTCTGGATGGATGAACACATGTCCCATTCACCGGATTGAGAACTACCGTTGTCCTCATGCCCATGACGCTGATCAAAGGTACGTTCCAGCTTGTCGGAGCCTCACCGGACGGCGATTCGGTGCGGTTCTATCCCGACGACCCCGAGGCGACGAAGAAGGCCGGGCTGAAGGTCCGGCTCAATTCCCGGGGTGGGATGCAGTTGCGGCTCGACGCGATCGACGCACTCGAAACCCATTACCAGGCCAGGGGAACCGGCGGGATGTGGCATCAACCCGCGGAATTCGCGGACGCCGCCGCAGCGGGCCTGCTGAAGGGCCTCGGCTTCAAAACCGTGGAACGCGACGAACGGGGAAGGGTCACTTCCGCGACCCCGATCAAGGTAGCGGGTCACATACTGACGCGATTCGCGGACAAATACGGACGGGCGGTGGCGTTCGCCTTTCCCGGACAACGACCGGGAAGGTCGGCGGACCTTTCCCAGGTCCATCTCGACGTCAAAACGCTGAAGAACTCGGCCAACTACCGGCAGGTCGCGGACGGGCTCGCCTACCCGACGTTCTATTCACTGCTTTTCCCCGATCTCCGTGACGCCTTGGCCGAGGCAGCGGGCAAGGCGCGCAAGGACGGGCGCGGGCTGTGGCCCCGGGACGTCACGAACTCCGGGTTCAAGCTCTCCTCACGGCGGCAACTCGCCGACGAACTGGTGATCCTGCCGAAACTGTTCCGAAGGCTCGTCGACTATCTCGCGCTCGACGAGAGCGGCGGAGTCTCGCTGACCGGGTTCTCCGCCTTCCTCGACTCCCGCAACGACCGGCTGTTCACCGTCCCGGACGGGCACGCGACGGAGTTCGAGACGCTGGTGAGCGTGAAGCGGCAGACCGTGAACCTGACGATCGAACCCGAACGGATCGTCTTCATCGAGGCATGACGCCATCGATGTAGGGAAAAAGACCGTACCTCCTCCCCCCTCCGACGTGCTCATCTGAAAGGTGGGAGAGGGAGCCGATGCAAGCAGACAGTTCGCACCGGTCGGAGGAGGCCGACGGCCGGATGGAGCCAGCCGCGAAACTCATCGACGCCGTTCGAGTCCTGGTCGTGCGCTACTGCCGGGCACGGATCGGACGGCGCTCGGGTACCTACGACGCCGCCGACGCGGTCGCGCGGGACAGTTGTCTCGCGATCCTCGCCGGCGCCGCCGAGGCGCCCGCCCTTCTCGCGCTCGCGTACGAGGTCACGCGGGGCCGGGTCGACTTCTTCCACCTGACCGCCGCCGAAGTCCCGAACCCGCTTTCGGGACTGCCGAGCACGCAGCGCGAGATCATGGTGCTGCGGTCACTCGTCGGGCTTTCCGCCGACGACACCGCGCTGGCGCTCGGCTGCACGGTGCACGCCGTCCGGCTGGGCCAGCACCGGGCGCTCACCACCCTGCGCCCCACCCCCGCTTGATGCATTTAGTCCTCTGAATGCGGTAGTACGCACCACGAACCACCGCATCCAGAGGACTAAACGCAGTCCGCCACTCCGCCCGCCCCTCGTCCCATGACGGCCACATGCCATGCGCCGGCCGGTCACCCGCGTTTAGTCCTCTGAATGCGGTAGTTGCGCGTGCATCTACCGCATCCAGAGGACTAAACGCGGTCGGTGGCGCATTCGGCGGCGCGGTTCAGGAGCAGGGTGCGTTCCCGGTCGTTCCCGGTCATCTCCGCCGCGCGCTCGAACTCCACGCGCGCCTCGTCGAGACGGCCGAGCTTCGCCAGGAAGTCGCCGCGCACGCTCGGCAGCAGGTGGTACGACTTCAGCGCGGGCTCCGACGTCAGCTTGTCGACGACCTCGAGCCCCGCCTCCGGCCCGAAGGCCATCGAAAGGGCGACGGCCCGGTTCAGCTCGATCACCGGCGACGGGTTCAGCTTCCCGAGCCCTTCGTACAGGACGGCGATGCGTTCCCAGTCGGTCTCTTCGCCGGTCCGCGCCCGCGCGTGGCAGGCGGCGATGGCGGCCTGCGCCGCGTAGACGCCGAAAGCGCCGTCGGCCAGCGACTCGGCGAGTTCCAGCGCGGCGAGCCCCCGGCCGATCAGGATCCGGTTCCACTTCGCCCGGTCCTGGTCCATCAGCAGCACGGGTTCGCCGTTCGGGCCGACGCGGGCGGCGGACCGCGAAGCCTGGATCTCCATCAGCGAAACGAGCCCGTGCACCTCGGGTTCCTTCGGCATGAGCCCGGCGAGGATCCGGCCGAGCCGCAGCGCCTCCTCGCACAGTCCCGGCCGCATCCAGTCCTCGCCCGCGGTCGCGGAATACCCCTCGTTGAAGATCAGGTAGATCACTTCGAGCACTGAGGACAGCCGGGCGATCCTGTCGTCGCCCTCGGGCACCTCGAACGGCACCTTGGCGTCGCCGAGCGTCTTCTTGGCCCGGACGATCCGCTGTGCGATGGCGGTTTCCTTGGCCAGGAACGCCCGCGCGATCTCATGCGTCTGGAGCCCGCCGATCATCTTCAGCGTGAGCGCCACCCTCGCCTCGGTCGAGAGCACCGGGTGGCAGGCGGTGAACACCAGCCGCAGCAGATCGTCCTCGATGTGGTCGTCGAGCCCCGCGGTGAAGTCGGGTTCCTCCTCGAACTCCTGCTCGCGGCCGATCTCGCCGAGTTTCCGCTCGTATCGCTCGTTGCGCCGGAAGGTGTCGACGGCGCGGCGTTTGGCGGTGGTCATGAGCCAGGCGCCCGGATTCCTCGGGACACCCGACTCAGGCCACTGTTCGAGCGCGGCGACCAGCGCGTCCTGCGCCAGTTCCTCGGCGAGGCCGACGTCGCGTGTCATCCGCGCCAGACCGGCGATGAGGCGGGGCGACTCGATCCGCCACACCGCGTCGATCGCCGATCGGGGGTCTGCTGTTGCCGTCACGCCGACCAATCAACAGCGTCGGCGCGACGACCGCAACCACTAGTTCGCTTCGGCCTGCTTCCGCAGGTTCTGCTCGAACTCCACGATCTCGGGGGTCGCGTTGTCGAAGTCCTCCAGCTCGGCGATCTGGCGGATTTCGATCTCGCCCTCGCGGAACGGCGCGCGCTTCATCCATTCGACGACCTCGGCCCGGTCCTTGACCTGCAGGATCCAGAAACCCGCGATCAGTTCCTTGCTCTCGGCGAAGGGCCCGTCGACGACCCTGGCCTCGGTGGTGCCGGAGTACTGGATACGGAAACCCGAGGCGCTGGGGAGCAGTCCTTCACCCGCGAGCATGACGCCGGCCTTCACCAGCTCTTCGTTGAACTTGCCCATCTCCTGCAGGTCCTCGGCACTCGGCTGCGCACCGGCCGCGTCGGTCTGCTCGTCGCTCTTGACAATCACCATGAACCGCATCTCGCGTCTCCGTTCCCGGCGGGGCTCGTCCCTGCCACATCAACGCGTCGATCGGGCATCCCCGGATTCGACACGCTCCCCAAAAGTTTTTCCGCGAGTATTCGAGCAGCCGCGAAACCGCAGGTCAACCACCCATGGTGCACTCTGCCGCCGCATCCCCACCACCCACCCTCAGGGGACGCGCTCCGCGCGACTGGAACAATCCGGAGGTGTCCGCTCTCCCCGAAACCCTCCGCTCCGCCCTAGACGCAGAGCTGGGCCGATACCCCCAGCACCGGCTGACGCAGTCCGTCGAGCGGCTCAGCTCGCGCTACCGCGAGAACAACCCGGCGACGGCTCCGATCCTGTCGTCCGAGGCCGACATCGCCGCGTACGCGGGCTACCGGATGCCGGCCACCTACGCGGCCGTACACGCTGTCCTCGCCGAAGCCGCCCTTCGCGCCCCCGGGTTCGCTCCGCGTACGCAGATCGACATCGGCGGCGGCACCGGCGCGGCGATCTGGGCGGCGGCCGACGTCTGGCCTTCGCTGGAGGAGAGCACCGTCGTCGAGCAGGTCCCCGGTGCGATCGCGCTCGGACGGCGGCTCGCGGGGAACGCCGGGGAGAAGGCCGTCCGCGGCTCGACCTGGCAACGCGGCCTGATCGACCCGGCCGCCCCCGCGCCGGACGCCGACCTGGTGACCCTCTCCTACGTCCTCGGTGAACTGTCCCAGGACCGCCGGGCCGACGTCGTCCGCTGGCTGTCGGCGAAGGCCGGGATGCTGGTGCTGATCGAGCCTGGCACCCCGGCGGGTTACGAACGGATCGTCGAAGCACGGGATCAACTCGTCGGACTCGGCCTCTCCCTGGTCGCGCCCTGCCCGCACGAGGGCGACTGCCCGATCCCGCGTGGCAAGGACTGGTGCCATTTCTCCGCCCGGCTCCCGCGCACCGGTCTGCACCGCCAGCTCAAATCCGGGACGCTCGGCTTCGAGGACGAGAAGTTCTCCTACGTCGTCGCTTCCCGCGCGACGCCGGAGCGCGCCGAGGGCCGGATCCTGCGGCATCCGGCCAAACGCAAGGGCATGGTCAGCCTGTCGCTCTGCGCCGAGGCGGGTCTCACCGAAACGATCGTCACCAAACGGCACGGCCAGGCCTATCGCGCGGCCCGCGACGCCGAATGGGGCGACGCCTGGCCGAGTTAGTCCACAGTGGACTGACGAGTGCGCCGGACGAGGTTGCCGACGACGGTGAGCAGCGCACCGAGCGCCGGGTTGTCGTTGCCGCGCCGCCACATGAGTTCGAGTTCCACCGGATGGCCCTCGATGCCGTCCACCGGACGGAGCACGACGCCCTCGAGCCGCAGCGCGGCGGCCGCGGCCGGCACCAGCGCGACACCGAAATTCGCCTTCACCAACGCCAGTACGGTGTGCACCTGACCGAGGTATTGCGTGTACGCCGGAAGCACCCGCGCGGTGCGGAACACCGCCACGACCACGTCGTGGAAGTACCGGCCCTCCGACGGCGAATACATGATGAACGGTTCGCGGTCGAAATCGCGGACGTCGGGATTCTTCTTGCGCCGCGCCAAAGGATGCGCCGACGGCAGGGCCGCGAGCAACGGTTCGCGCCACAGCGGCAGGGTCACGATGTCGCCCCCGGTCACCGGCGGCCGGATCATCCCGACGTCGATCCCACCCGCCAGCACCTCTTCCACTTGCGCCGAAGTCGCCATTTCCCGTAGCACCAGATCGACGCCCGGCAATTCCGCGTTCTTCGCCGCCAGCACCCGATCCAGGTACGAAAACGCCGCCGTGGCGGTGAACCCGAGCGTGACGACCCCGACCTCCCCCTGTTTCGCCCGGCGGACGTACAGCGTCGCCTCTTGCGACGAACGCAGTATTTTCCTTGCCTCGGCGAGAAAAACCCGTCCGGCGGGTGTCAGGCGGACCGTGCGGTGCGTACGGTCGAAAAGTTCGACCCCCAGTTCCCGCTCCAGCAACTGGATCCGCCTGCTCAACGGCGGCTGGGTCATCGAAAGCCGCTCCGCCGCCCGGCCGTAGTGCAGTTCCTCGGCCACCGCGACGAAACTCACCAGCTGCTCCAGGGAAAACACTTATCCAGTCTAGGTATCAATCCACGCCGAACAAGCGCCTTCTCGGTATCATTCAGGCCCCTACCCCGGTCAGCGAACACCCATCCGCGCGGCCAGGTGGGCACCAATCGTCCGTTCAGCCGGTTTCGACATGCCGGTCTGCGCATAGGGTGGGGCCACGCCCGCAGTCCTGGTCCTCGACGACGGCGTCCGTCGGCGACCTCTGGAGGACCTATGTGCGTGCGCATTCTCGAAATCCGGACCAAGCGGGAGAACCCGGTTCTCCGGCTGCTGGTCCGCATTCAGCTCAAGGCCTCCTGGCGCTGAGCGCAGGCGCGCAGCCTGCTGATCGCCCGATGCTTCGTCACCCGCACCCGCACCGACGTCGTGCCCAGTGCCTTCGCGGTCTCGTTCGACGTCAGCTGCCCGACCACCCGCAGCCCCACGACGTCCCGATGGGAGACCGGCAGCATCCGCATCAACCTGCCGAGCCGGATCCCGAGTTCGTCGCGCAGGGCGCGCTGCTCCGGTTCGTCCGCGGCGCCCGCCGCGCGCTCCGGGAGCTCGCCGGTCAGGATCTGCCTGCTCCGCGCCGCCTTCCGATAGACGTCGGCGACCTTGTTCGCCGCGATGGCGCGGATGAGGAACAGGAAGGAACCGCCGCGCCTGCCGTAGGCCGGGATCGCGATGAAGACCGCGAGACAGATCTCTTGCGCGACGTCCGCGGGTTCGAGGTAGGTCAGGGCGCCGCCGCCCAGCCGCGTGTCGGCGTACCGCTTCGCCCAGGGCACGAGGGCCGCCATGAGGTCGTCCATGCCGCGCGGTTCACCGACCGCCGCCGCCTTCGCGAGTTCGTCCCATCCGGTGGGCGAAACCCACGGCTCGCCGGTTCTTCGCGGCGGAAAATCATCGTCACCCATCGTCCCGCTCCCCGAGGCTGAGAAACCCGGCCGCCAGGGTCTGGGACGGATGCGCACCGGCCGGGTGTCCTCGTCCGGCGCGGTGGACTCCACCAACGGTAGTCGAGGAGCCCGAAAGGCTCAATCGACGAAGGTCTGCGACCGATTGTCCGCCTAGGGGGAAAACCGGACAGATTCCCACCGATGGTCTGGACAAGTTAGTACCCGAGACGTAACTTTCCGTGCCGAGACCCCTCGCCAAGGTCACGACCAGGCCGGGAACGCGCCCCCGGCCGACATCCGCAAGCACCGCCGTGGTGCGCGTTCGCGCCCCGCGGCGGGATCCAGCCGAGGAGTGAGCTGTGCGCATCCCCAAGAAAGTCCGGCGCGTTCTGACCGCGATGGCGGTCGTTCTCCCCCTGGTCACCGGTGTTTCGGCACTTTCGGCACCTGCCGCGGTCGCCGCCGGTCCCGATCCACTGCCGCTGACCGTCACCAACAATTCGAACCGCTCCGACGCGGTCTACCTCTACGTGCTCGGCACGAACCTCAGCACCGGCAAGCTCGGCTACGTCGACGCCGGTGGCGCGTTCACCCCGTGGCCGCCCGGCGCGAACCCGCCGAGTCCCGCGCCGGACGTCGCGATCGGGGGCCCCGGCAACGGAGGCTCGACGACCATCCGAATCCCGCGGATGCTCTCGGGCCGCGTGTATATGTCGTTCGGGCAGAAGATCAAGTTCTTCCTGACGCCGGACGGCCTGGTGCAGCCGGCGCCCTGGGCCGACGGTGATCCGAACCGGGACACCCTGTTCGACTGGAGCGAATTCACCTACGACAACGGCGGCCTGTTCATCAACAGTTCACAGGTCGACATGTTCAGCGTCCCGCACGCCGTCGGGCTGACCAACGGCGCCGGTGAGAACAAGGAGGCCGGACGTCTCAAGGACAACGGCCGCGAGAACATCTTCAACGCCGTCCAAGGGCAGGCCGGCTTCTCGAACCTGGCCTACAACCGGCTGCGGGTCCTCGCCCCGGGCAAGGGCCTCGAAACCGGCAAGTTCAGCGGGAACTACCTCGACGGCTACGTCACCAGGGCCTGGGACGCCTACAAGTCGACGCCGCTGACCGTGGTCCCGTTCGAGGCCGACCCCGGCACCAAGTTCACCGGCAAGACCGGCGACGACAACGTCATGCGGTTCACCAGCACTTCGGGCGCGACGGTGGCGTCGTTCGACAAGCCGTCCACGCGCGACGTCTTCAACTGCGACGGCAAGCTGCAGGCGCCGAACGACCAGACCGTCGGGCCGATCGCGCGGACCCTGTGCGCGGCGCTCCACCGGTCGACCCTCGGCACCCTGCACACGCAGCCGACGTACGACGCCGGCCAGTTCTACAAGGAATCCGTGACCGACCACTACTCGCGGATCGTGCACGAGCAGATGGTCGACGGTAAGGCGTACGGATTCGCCTTCGACGACGTCGGTCACTTCGAGTCGCTGGTGCACGACGGGGACCCGCGCACCGCGCGGATCACCCTGACCGCGTTCTAGAGGTTCACCGCGCCCCGCTCCCGATCCGCCAGGCCGACAGGCCGATCCCGCTCGGTTTGAGCGAGAACGCCGGCGGCTCGGGAGTGCGGGAGCGTGCCAGCTCCTCCGGCATGTAGCGCACACATTTCCGGTGCCATTCCAGGATTCCGGACATCCATTCCTTCAGGTTGTCCGCGTACCGGGTCAGCACCGCGCGGACCTCGTCGTCGAGGCCGAGGTCGTCGCACATCCGCGGCAGGTCCTCGTCCGCGAGCTGTTCGAACTGTTCCATCCGCGCGTTCATCAGGCGGGCGGTGAGATCCCTGGCCTGGAACCGGTCCACGCCCATGAACCGCTCGACGACGTGGACGAGGTTGTGCACCTCGCCCTCGTACTCGATCTCCTTCTGGTACGAGAAGAGGTCGTTGGTGAACGCCGCGTAGTCCTGAGCCGCGGTGTCGAGTTCGTGCAGGACCCGGTTCTGGTAGATCTCCGGCGGCACGACGTCGCCGAGTTCCAGCCGCGCGAGGCTCTTCGTCAGGTCGGAGCCGAACGTCCGCCGCCGCATCTCCACGTAGTCGACCGGGTCCGGGATCCGGTTCTGCGCCTGGTTCGCCACCTCCCAGACCCAGCTCGCGGTCATACTCTCGATCGCCCGCCGGAAATCCGCTCGTGCCGGCGGACTCAACGGTCCCGCGGTGCGCTTCCACAGGTCGACGAGGCCGACCTCCACCGGATTCGTGGGCGGTGGCACCGGTTCGCCGTCGAGCGGCATGAACAGGGAAAGCCGGTCGCTGCAGAGCTTCGCGGCCAACGGGTCCCGCCGCATCCCGAAGATCAGCGGGAAGTAGTCGTCGCCGTAGGTGCCCCACGCGAGCCAGTCCGACGACAGTTTGAGCTGTTCGAGGCCCGAGTCGGCGTGGATCATCGCCGCGCAGTGCGGGAAATCGAAGCCGCGGAAGCGGCGCTCGTCCCAGACCCCGCCCTGCTCGACGCCCGGAATCGAGTCGAACATGCCCATCTCCCGCGCCCAGCCGGGGGCGTACTCCCGGGCGGCGGCGAGGTGCGGGCTCGTGCGGATCGGGTACGGCATGCGGAATTCGGGCAGCGGCAGCCTGCCGACGGGCGCGAACGGCGGGGGTGCCTGCTGCCGGGTCCGCTGGACCAGCCCCAGCCGGTTCGGTGAGAGCCGCAGCGATTCGGTACCGAGTCCCGTCGGCCCGCTGAACGGTCCGTTCGCGCCGGAAACCGTGCCCTCGTTCATGTACCGGCTCGACTTCGCGTGCCATTCGTGGCCGCCGGACTGCCAGTCCTGCAGACCCTTGACGTACAGGCCGATCCCGATCTGTTCGGTCAGCGGGACGTCGTGTTCGGCCAGCAGCGCGGGCACTTCGGTGATCGCGGTGTTCTCGAACTGCTGCAGCCGCGACGTCAGCAGGTCGTTGGTGAGTTCGGCGGCCTCCTGCGTCGAGCAGTCGAGGAACTCCTCGAAGACGAGGACGGCGTTGGAGTTCTCGCCCTCTTCACGCACCTCACGTTGGTAGGAGAAGAGGTCGTTGCGCAGGTGGACGGCGTCGGCGAAGGTGTCGCGCAGGACCTCCATCGGCCTGGTCGACGCGACCTTGTCCGGCACTTCGGCGCCGACGGCGTACTCGATCAGGTTGGCCGACCACGGCGCCCCGCCGACACGACGGCGCATCTGGATGTACTCGATGGGGTTCGCGATCCGGCCGCGGTCGATGTTGTCCAGTTCCCACAGCGATTCGACCATCAGATTGTGCGTACTGGTGACGAATCGCCGTCGCCAGGCCTCCGACATCGACGGAATGGTGCGTTCCCAAAGGTCCTTGAGTCCGGCTTCGGCGGGATTCTCCGGTTCCGGCGGAGTTTCCCCCGGGCCGGTCATGAACAGTTCCAACCGGTCGAGATAGGCCTTGGCGCCGTCGGTATTCCGGGTGTACTTGAATTGCGCGAGGAAATCGTCGTCGAAGAAGAACACCCAGACGTACCAGTCCGTGACCAGATCGAGGGACGGCCCGTCACAGTCCGGATGAGTGTGCGCGCAGAGCAGCGCGTAATCCATCTTCGCCAGCGCCCGCTCGGTCCAGACGACGTCACCGGACGGGGCGGGCGAATCGAGCATGCCCATTTCCCTGGCCCAAGCCATGCTGTGCGCTCGTGCCGCTTCCAAGTGCGGGTTGATCCGCGCCGGATGCGGCACGTAGAACTCGGGCAAGGTGAAAGCCTGCATCTGCGGTTGCCTCCCGGGCGGACGTCGAGTGCGTCTCGCACATTTCCAGCCGATGCCCGCGCCCGGCTACGGCCACCCGAGCGATTCGGCGCACCAAGGAGTGAACCGTTTCCGTCAGCGCCAAAGAGACGCGGAGTCGATATACGGCGCGAGAAGTCCCGTCAATACCGCGTCACCGTTTCCTTTGAGTTCGTCCTCGGCGATCCGCCGGGCGACACCGACCAGGAAATCGGCGACCTGCACCCGCGGATCGGTCCGCGAATCCACGAACTTCACCCCGGCCAGCCCCGGGCTCGACTCGATTTCGGCGAGCCGTTCCCCCTTGAGCGACGGCTGTTCGTCGTGGACGAGGAAGACCGGCTCGCCGTCCTCACTCCAGCGTTCGACGGCGCGGAGGATGGCGGGGACCAGCGGATCGAGCACCTTGGCGTCCCGGAGCCCGGCCACCCGCGCCCGCAGTCCGGGGGTGTCGCCGACCATGGCGAAGAACGACCCGGCCGCGGGGTCCCGCCGGTTCCGGGTCCGCAGCACGTCGTTGAACGCGGCCAGGAGTTCGCCGCTTGGTGGGACGTCACCGCCGAGGAGCGCGCGGAGTTCGTTCTCCAGGAGCAGTTTCTTGTCCACGAGGTACACATGCGCGCACCCCTGGACCGGGCCGCGCGGGCCGAGGAACCATTCGAGGACCCGCCGGTGTTTCGTGCGGAGCAGATGGTTGGCCTTGTACTCGACCGCCGGCGACCGGATCCTGCGGCGCAGTTCGACCAGGCAGTCCCCGGCCTCGCCGGCACTCAGCCGGACCCCCGCGTGCGCGAACACGTCGGTCTGCCCGCCGATCAGCTTCTCGCCCTCGGACCCGGACTCGTCACAGGCGATCTCCAGGGGCACGGTGGCCGATCTTGCCCGATCAGACCGGCGCCGTCGACCATTATGCGGGTTCGGGCAGCGGCTCACCGGTCTCGAGCAGCGTCTTCAGGCTGGACAGGATCGACGGCCAGCCGCCCTTGACCATCTCCAGCGCGGTGCTGCCCTCGTCGAAACCGTCGTGGACCACGGTCAGCTTCACCGTGTCGCCGACGGGCTCGAGGTCGAACGTCACCTTCGACCTCGACTCGGCCTGGAGCTTCGCCGACACGTCGTCGTCGAGCCCCACGGACTTGGCGAACTCCGGGGTGAAGGTGTGCCAGGTGTAGGACAGCCGCCGGTACGGATCGGACTCCAGCACCACCTGCTCGGCGTCCTCCAGCTTCACGCCGAGCTGGTCCCAGGCCATCATCGACCCGGCCTTCCAGTCCGAAGTGAACTCGCAGCCCCAATACCGTTTGGTGAAGACCGGATCGGTCAGCGCCCGCCAGAGCCGCTCCGGCGTCGTCTTGATGTAGCTGGTGTACACGAATTCGTTGCTGCCCATGGGTTCCTGCTCCAATGCCTGCTTCAGGTCGGCGAGCGCGCCGACCCGGCCCTGGTGGTACCGGTCGATCCAGCGCTCGGCGATCGCGTTGATCGGCTCCGCGTTCACGTAGTGCAACTTCTCGCGGCCGCGCCATACCGTGGTCACGAGATTGGCCGCCTCCAGCACGGCCAGATGCTTGCTGACCGACTGCCGCGCCATGTCCAGCCCCGCGCACAACTCGCGCAGGGTCTGCCCGTTGCGGGCGTTCAGGTCGTCGAGCAGCCTGCGGCGGCTGGGGTCGGCCAGCGCCTTGAACACGTCGTCCATGTCGCCTTCCAGATATGCAGCCTTTCAGCTGCCTTTGCAGATTAGGCAGCCGTGCGGCTGCGTGTCAAGCCGGACCGGGGTCGCCCGTCGGAAAGAAGATCGCGCTCATCACGTGCGGCTTCCGCCCCGCCCCCGGTCCGTTCATCGCCCGCGCCTTGAACACCGCGAGCAGATCGTCGACGAACTCCGCGAGCTCCTCCGGCGTGAGCCACAAGGTCCCCTGCCGATAGCCAACCGAGTCGGCGGCGGGATCCGAGCCATCCCGGTCCAGATACGCGGTGAACTCGGAGAGCAGGGCGGCCATCGCGGCGGCGAAACCCCGCCGGTGGTCGTCCAGCGACATCGCCTCGGCGTCGGCGAGGTCGATCCGCGCCTTGTCGGCGCTCAGGCGGTAGTGCCGCTCGACGGCGCCGTGCACGCGCTGCTCGTCGACGATCCGCAGGATCCCCGCCTCGGCCAGCAGTCCGACGTGCCGGTACGCGGACGTTTTGGGAACGTCGGGCATTCGCGCACACAGCTCGGATGTCGTCCGCGTGACGCCGCCGTACATCGCGTTCACGATGCGCAGCCGGACTGGATGCAGGAGAAGGTCGAGAGTGTTCACCCCTCGAACGATTCCATAACTGGTACCGTTCCCAAAACTGGGAACGGAGACCTCATGGCCCGCTTGACCGCCGACGCGGTGATCCCGCTCGGCACCCTCGACCCCGCAGCGCCGCTGGACGACCTCGACTGGCTGGGCAAAGCGATCGGCGACGCGCGCGTGGTCGCGATCGGCGAGAGTTCGCACTACAACCACGAGTTCGTCCAGCTACGCCACCGTGTCCTGCGCTACCTGGTCGAGCGGCAGGGCTTCAAGGCCTTCGCGTTCGAGTCCGGCTTCGCGGAAAGCCGGCTGGTCGGCGATTGGGTCCACGGCGGCGAGCAGGACCTCGGCCACGTCCTCGCGAACGGGATGACCTCTCTGACCGGCCTGTGGACGGAGGTCCGCGACCAGCTGACGTGGCTGCGCGACCACCCGGTCGGCTGTTACGGCATCGACCTCGGCGGCTCGAACATCTCACTGCTGCCGGGCCTGGACGTCGTCCTCGGCTACCTCGCGGCGGCCGACCCGGACTTCGAACCCGATCCGGCCATCCGGACCACGGCGAGCGCTTTCGCCGCCGAGTCCCCTTTTTCGATCCCTGCCGCGATCGGTGAGCACGGAAAGCTCCCCGCCGAGGCCAAGGACGCCCTGACCGCACGGCTCGCCGGACTCGCCACACACTTCTCCGCTCGCCGGCTGGACTACTCGGGCAGGACCGGCGTAGCCGCGTACGAACACGCCTTGCTCACACTGCGGACAGTGATCACCCTCGACGCCGTCGTCCGCGCGATGACCGCCGGCGACATGCGCACGGCACTCGAAGCCCGCGACGCCACCATCGCCGACACCGTCGAACAGATCCTGCGCCATGAGGACCGGATCGTGCTCGGCGCGCACAACGGCCACGTCCAGCGCTGGCGCGGCACCATGCCGGGCGTCCCACCGGCGGCGCCGATGGGCCTGTTCCTCGCCGACCGGTTCGGCGCGGACTATCTCGCCATCGGCACCACGTCGGGTACCGGCGAGATCCTGAGCGAAGGGCCCGACTTCTACGCGGGCAAGTTCTTCAGCGCCCTCGAAGCGCCTCGCCCGGACAGTCTCGACGGCGTACTGGATGCGAGCCATGACGGGCTCTTCGCGACCGACCTACGTTCACTGTCCGAAAGGGACACTGCGACGCTGCGGGCCGTCACCGAGCAACGGATGGGGTCGTTCTACTCCGGCGTGAACGCGCTCGACGCCTTCGACATCCTCGTCCACGTGCCACGGGTCTCCCCGGCCGAACCGGACCTCGACGCACTCGAACACGCACCGGATGAGGCGCGGGAGATGTTCGCGAAGTGGATCGCTTCGCGCGGTAAGGAAAAGTGACTCCGCTTGCGCCGGACGGGGTGGCGATGGTGCCCGCTCCGTCGTCGATCGTTCCGGAGTTCCTCAGGAACCTGGTCGGACTGCGCGAACGGGTTCCTTGGCGTGGGCCGCGTAGTGGGCGGTGACGATCGCGCCCGACATGGCCAGGATCAGGCCCGCGACGGTGAAGGTGATGAAGCCGTCGCGGACCCGGTCGTCCAGGAAGACCAGGCCGATGACCGAGGACAACGCCGTGTTCGTGGTGAACATGATCGCGTTGACCGTCGTCGCGCCGCTCTTCTGCAGTGCCAGGGCGAACGCGACCGCCGCGGCCAGGCCGTTGAGGATCATCGCCCAGACGGCCGGTTCCACCAGGATCGCCCAGCCCGACGACGGAACCTCCAGGGTGCGCGCCGAAACGCCGACCATGCTGAAGCCGACTCCCGTCGCGAAGCCGAGCACCTGCGCGGCCCAGGAGGTGTCGAATCGCCTGAAGTACCAGGCGATCGCCCCCACCACCAGCGCCATCGCGGGCAGGACCCAGCGCCACGCCGTCGGGAGCACCTCGGCCGGACCAGGCTGCGCCGACAGACCCAACAGGACCAGGCCGACCGCCCCGACACCCAGCGCGACCCAGCCCGGCATCGCCAGCCGGGTACCCATGAACGCGGTGATCGCGGCCGTCACCCCGACGCTGAACGCCAGCACCGACTGGACGAGGAACAACGGCAGCCGATGCAACGCGGCCGCCGCGCAGGCGAAGCCGATCAGGTCGACGCCGATGCCCAGGAAGTAGACCCATTGACGCCGCAGGTGCACCAGGTCCAGCGCGCTGCCGCCGTAAGCGCCCGCGCGGCGGACGCCGACCGACTCCAGCACCGAGCCGCTACCCGAGGCCAGCGCCGCCAGCAGGGCGAGGACGTATCCGACGATCACCCCCGCAGTCTGTCAGCCGCGCTCCGGCACTCCGGGCTCACACCCTGGCGGACGACAAAGCAACCGCTTAGTATGCGAGGTGAGCCAAGGAGGCCGACGTGACTCAGTCCGATTTGGACACTGTCCGGTACGCCGTGGACGGCGCCATCGCCACCATCACCTTCGACAAACCCGGGCGCGGCAACGCGATGAACCAGGAGATGCAGGTCCGCTACGGCGCGTTACTGGGCGAGGCCTCCGCCGACCCGCGGGTCCGTGCGGTCGTCGTCACCGGCAGCGGGCGTTCCTTCTGCCCCGGCGCCGATCTGAGCCTCCTGGAAGGCATCTCGACCAGCACCGCGGCCGTCCCGGAACACGAAGGCTTCCGCGACGTACTCGCCGCCGCGTATGCTGACGTTCCCGTCGTCGCGGCGATCAACGGCGGTTGCGCCGGGCTCGGGTTCGTGATCGCCTGCGCCGCCGACATCCGGTTCGCCGCGGCGGGCGCGAAGTTCACCACCGCGTTCGCCCGGCGCGGCCTCATCGCCGAATACGGTGTCGCGAAGCTGCTGCCGGAACTCGTCGGCCGAGGCCGCGCGCTCGACCTTCTGCTGTCCGGCCGGACCTTCACCGCCGAACAGGCCCATGAGTACGGCCTGGTGCAGGAAGTCGTTCCGGCGGAAGAACTCTCACTGCGCACGCACGCGTACGCGGTGGAACTCGCGACCTACAGCGCACCGCGCTCGATGGCGCTGATGAAACGTCAGGTCATACGGGAAGCGGGACTCTCACTGGAGGAGTCCGCACGCGAAGCCACCGCGCTGATGTTCGATTCCTTCTCCCACCCCGAACTCCCCGAAGGCCTGGCCAGCTGGAACGAACGCCGCCCGCCGAATTTCCCGCCATACCAGGGCCATTCGTCGTAACGACGTGGTACGAGCGGAGCAACATCACCATCGGCGATGACAGCGGCGTTTGATCACCTCGGGACAAGGGCATCACGGTCTCGCCGTAGTTCGTTCTGAGCGAGGAGTCGACCGGTGGCGTCGTACAAAGTAAAGCCCTCCAAGCCTTTCGCCGTCTTCGGCGCCTTGGTCGGGGTAGCGATGCTGGTGTTCGTCCTGACCAAGGGAGTCGGCCGCGACAACGGCTTCGTCTGGCTTTGGTCGGCCGTCTGCGTCGGCATCGTGGGGTTCAACCTGTGGGCGGCGTTCAGCAAACGAGGCGGCACCGAGGTCATCGAAACCCGGTCCGGCGAAGAGGCTTGAATCACCGCCCCGGAAGCCGGAGCGCGTGGAAGCCCCGACGCCGCACTCTCCACTTACGACCGTCGACAGACAGTCGCACACCGTCGTTGAAACCCCATAAAAGCAGCCAGAAGAACCCGACGACAGCCACCGCGATCGCTCCGACCAACACCATCGCGGAACCAGCCGTCGGCTCGTCCAGGACGGAAGTCAGGCCGAGGACGAGCACCGGAGCCGACATCATGGCCAACGCGGGGATCCTCCCGGCCCAGCGAAGCCCCAACGTGGCACGAGCACTGTAGATACGCAGGTCGATCGGAAGGCCACACCTGCCGCACGGTAACGATATGTCCGCGTGTCCGGAGGGTGGCCGGCGCACCGGAAGCGGTTGCCGTACGGAGGTCGTCCACATCTGCCGCAGGTCGGCGCCCTCGTCGAGGATATGCGTCAGTTCGACGCTGGGACGATCACGAATCGCCGGCAACGCGCTCCCCTTCCCCTCGACGCCCCTCATCGAGGGGAAGGGAAGGTAGCTCGGCGTGCTCGGGACCGGTCCCGCCGGCCGTTTACCGGAGGCGTCTTCAGCCGGCGGCCTGGACGACGCCATCCGCAAGGAGAGCCGCGCAGCGCCCCAGGGAGATATGACGCCGGCGAGCCATCTCCCTCAGCACTGCGCCCGCCCTCTCGGTGCTCATACCTCGGGCCATCAGGATCTCGATCGCGCGCTCGACGTCGCTGAGGGGCCACGTCGCCCTTCGGTAAATCTGCACTGCGAATCCTCCAGCGGCACATCCGGGGAATTTTTTTCCCACTACCCATCGACGATACTTCTCAATCACGGAATTCAGTTCCCAACCGGAAGTGCGCTGCCACACACTGCCGGTTTCCATGTTTGATCCACCGTCGAGGCGGGCATCAGAAAGCAACGGTCCCCAACGTGGCGGCAGGTTCATTCCAGTCGCGTAAAATTCAAGAAAGAGAGCCACCATGATCGTGCTCGGAGTCATCATTCTCGTGATCGGCCTGATCGTCGGCATTCCCGTGCTGACCACCATCGGCGCCGTCGTCGCCGTCGCGGGTGTCGTTCTCGCGATTCTCGGCGGAACGGGACGCAAGGTCGGCGGCCGCGCCCACTGGTTCTGAGCCCGCGTGGAGCGTGACCACCCGGTACGTCCGTGACCGTCGACGGGCCGGTCGATAGCGCGTCTCCCCACTGTTTTTGAGCGCCTCAGGGTGATCCCGATCCACTGATACCGGATCGGGATCACCCTGAAGTGCTGCCCGCATCGTTACCCGAGACAAAGCGGGTGCATGCCTTTTCTCGAATCGCTTCGGGCCGCACGGTCCCCGATTTCGGAGATTTCTCGTTGTCGATCGTCCGGAAAGAAATCGGAAGATCCCCACAACTCTTCTTTCAGACACCGCAGAGGCCTGGACGCGGAGACGTTCGCGCCGGCCGCCGGTCCATGTCCTCTACGTGGAACCCGAGAAGCTGCGGCGCCACCCGCACGGTCGCCATCGGCGGTGGGCACGTTCAACGTCGCCGGACCCCGGGCGGCTCGTGTCGTCGGAGTACCCCCGATGGTCGCGCACACCGGCCATGCCGAACGGGTTCTGCCGCCCACCCCCGCCCTTTCGAGTGATGGTGTCGACGACGGCCCCGCGCCGACCTGCGGATCCCCGCCCCCTGGCGTTCCCATGGCCGCGGCGGGAAGAAATCTATGCTCGCCGAGGTAGACATTCGACCTCGGGTGTGTGTACTGTTCTGCTCATACCGAGAGAGACAACGTCAAGCAGGCGCGGGAGATGACGGAACTACCCGCGAGGTGAGACAAGGCGGTCACGCAGGACGAGGCCGATCAAGGAACAGGTTTCGGCTGGTGACCGGTGCAGTACCGGGATCGAGAAGTCGAAGACGCGAGTGGCAAGGCCGATCCCGGCGAAGCAATGCAGTCGAAGAACAAGTAGTACGCAGTTGCAAGGTGATCAGTGCAGGACCGGTCAGGTGGCCGGAGCCGATTTCGGACAGGGCTCCGGGCAGTGACCAGCGGCGTGACGCGTGCTGGGACCGATCAGTGAAAGGGTTCCAGTCGGTGACGTTCGCGGAAGTCGCAGTACAGGTAGTACCCGGTAAGAAGGAAACACAGAAGAGAAGGGAAAGGGAACATCATTGGATCGCCCGCCGCGGCTGGGCAGTAGTGCCGCGCGGGTACCGCAGGCCCATCGGATTGGAAGGTGGTTCTCGGTTACGAATCAGCGATCTCCGCATCGTCCGCCTCTCGGACGGACACCGCGGATGCAGGACACCGGCCTCACGGCCGGTCGACAATGGTGAAACCCAACCCCTGGGACCCCGAGTGCCGTACCTGGCACTCGGGGTCCCTTGTGATGTGGAGGTGGAATGATTCCTGACCAACGCGAGACACCCGCTTCGGTTTCGGGCGGGGCCGACAAGTTCGACGACGACCATTACCCCGCTTACACGATGGGCCGGGCCGCGGAAATGCTGGGCGCTACCCAGAACTTCCTGCGCAGCCTCGACGAGGCCGGTCTGATCACGCCGCAGCGTTCGGCGGGCGGGCACCGCCGCTACTCCCGCCATCAGCTGCGCCTAGCCGCACGCGTGCGGGAACTGGTCGACCAGGGCACGGCCGTAGACGCCGCCTGCCGCATCGTCAGCCTCGAAGACCAGCTCCACGAATCCCAGCGCCAGAACGACGAACTCCGCGCCGCCGAGTAACCCGCCGAGCCCGGTGTGCCGCCACGACGACGTCGCGGCATACCCGCTCGGTGTTCGGTTCGATCTTGAGCCGCCAAGGGGGCTCGAACCCCTGACCTTCTGTTTACAAGACAGATGCTCTACCAGCTGAGCTATAGCGGCCTTGCCCGGGGACAGCCCCAAGCGAGCTCAGTATATCGGCGCCCGCTCAGCCCTTCGCAGGGCGCACCCAGGGTTCTCCGGCCACCGTCCGGAAGGCGTGCGCGAACGTCACGGCGGACGCGGGGTCCCGGCGGTCGGCGACGTAGTACCAGTTCATCCGGACGGCGTCCGGGGTCACTTCGACGACGCCGGTGCCGTGCGAGTCGAGTTCCACGAATTTCACGTGCGGGTTCAGCGCGCGGATCGCGGCCTCGACCTTGAGCGACCCGGTTCGCGGCGGGACGCCGAGTTGCTCGTCGATGTTGTCCGAGGTCACCGACGGGCAGACGAATTCGGCGGCGACGCTCGTCCCGTCCCGGGGCACGTCGTTCGCCCACGACGAGTGGACGTCGCCGGTCAGGAACACCGTGTTCCCCCGCCCCTGGGCGGCGATCGTGTCCAGGACCCGGCGGCGGTCGGCGGTGTAGCCGTCCCATTGGTCGGTGTTCACCGCGGTCGGCTGGCCTTCGAGCAGGCCGTCCAGCGCGAACTGTTCACGAGTCGGCAGCGTGGGCACCTTGACCGGCGTGACCATCACGGAGTTCCCGACGACGTTCCACGACGCCGTGCCGCGCGCCAGGCCTTCGAGGAACCATTGCCGTTGCTCGGCGCCGAGGATCGTGCCTTCCGGGTCTTCCGCGGAGCCGGGCTGCCGGGTCCGGTACGTCCGCAGGTCCAGCATGGTCAGATCGGCCAGTTTCCCGAACTTCAGCCGCCGGTACAGCTTGTCGCCGCGATGCCGCACGGGCATCCATTCGAAGTACGCCTGGTGCGCCGCCTTCATCCGGTCGAGCCAGCTGCCCTCGGTCGCCGGATCGTGGGAGGGCGAGCCGCCCGACCAGGCGTTGTCCGCGGCCTCGTGGTCGTCCCAGGTGGCGATCATCGGATGGCGGGCATGAAGACGCCGGAGGTGGTCGTCCGTCTTGTACATCGCGTGGCGCTGCCGGTAATCCGACAGGGTGCGCAGCTCGTTGGGCGGCACCGAAGGCCGAAGATCACCCGCGGGATTCGGATCGCCTTCGTAGAGGTAGTCACCCAGGTGAATGACGGCGTCGAGATCGTCGCGGCCGGCCAGATAGCCGTAGGGGGCGAAATGACCGACAGCCCAGTTCGCGCACGCCACCACCCCGAAGCGCAGCCTCGCGACGTCTTCCTCGTGCGCGGGCGCGGTGCGCGTCCGGCCGGTCTGAGAGACCTTGCCGCCCGACGAGAACCGGAAGTGGTACCCGGTCGACGCGCACAGACCGCCGGCCGTCACCTTCACCGTGTGGTCGCGTTCGGGCCCGGTCCTGGCGTGACCACGAGCGACGACGTCCGTGAACCCGGCGTCGGCGGCCACCTCCCAGGTGACGTCCACCGAGGGCCCTTTGCCGGATCCGGGGAGGGCGTCGGCCGAGGGCGTGACCCGGGTCCAGAGGAGCACCGAATCGGGCATCGGGTCACCCGAAGCGACCCCGTGCGCGAAAAACGGGGCTCCCGCCCCGCTAGATGCGCCCGAAAGGGTGAATGTCGCCGCTGTTCCGGCCGCTGTGACCCCGGCCGCACGAAGGACGGAACGCCTGCTCAAAGAGGACGCCATGGCATGCAGTGTGCCCGAAGTCGACCTCGCCGCGATGATCTTCCTCAGACGTGGTGGACGCCACTTCGGGTTACCTGCAACGGTCGGGGCACCGGCCCCGATGGTCCTCGGGAATGTCCCTCGAACGAGAGTGAGGAGGTGGATCGATCATGAAGATCAACGAGCACACCCAGGGGGCCCAGCGCGGCAGACGCGGTGTCGAGCAGAACCAGGACGAAACACCCGAACGCGGCGAATGGTTACTGGAAGCCCCGCGTCAGCGTGACGGTGAGCGATCGAACCACCAGACTCGCTCTCACCGGCCGAATCTGCTGCGCCGCCGCGCCTGGCAGATCCTCGAAGCCCCGACGGCCGAACAGCCCGCCGTCGACGTCGAAGAGGCGATGGGCCCGAAGCCGCCCGACGACTCGACGGTCAACTTCGTCCTGGATCTCGCCCTGCGCATCGGCGAGGTCCAGATGTCGAGCGGCGCCGGCGCCTCCGACGTCACGGCGACGATCATCGCGCTGACGTCCGCGCTCGGCCTCCCGCACTGCGAGGTCGACGTGATCTTCACGTCGATCACGGTGACCTGCCACCGCGGCACCGACATGGCACCGGTGACGGCGTTGCGCGTGGTCCGTTCCCGCAGCCTCGACTACACGCGGCTCACCCAAACGGAGACTCTGGTCCGCAAGATCGTCCGGGGGAACATCGGCGCCGAGGAGGCGCAGCAGGAACTCCAGCGGATCACCTCCGCGCCGCACCCGTACCCCCGATGGGTGGCGACGGCCGCCTGGGGCGGACTGGCCGCGTTCATCACGTTGATCCTCGGCGGCAGCATCGACGTCGCACTGGTCGCGATGGTGATCAGCGCGGTCATCGACCGGCTCGGCCGCTTCCTCAACCGCTTCGCGCTGCCGTTCTTCTTCCAGCAGGTGATCGGCGGCCTGGTCGCGACCCTCTCGGCGATGGCGATAGTCAGCAGCAACCTGCTGACCACGAACAAACCCACGCTGGTCGTCGCGGCCGCGGTCACCGTGCTGTTGTCGGGGCTTTCCACGGTTTCGGCCGTGCAGGACGCCATCACCGGCTATTACGTCACGGCGGCCGGGCGCACGATGGAGACCGCGCTGATGAGTGCCGGCCTGATCGCCGGCGTGGTGCTCGCCCTCAAGATCGCCTTGCTGCTCGATCTGCCGCTGACACCGCTGCCCGAGGTCGTCTCCTCGACGCCGCAACAACTTCCGATCATCGTCATCGGCAGTATCGGCGCGTCCGCGTGCTTCGCGCTCGCCTCCTATTCGACCCTGCGCGCGATGATCGTGGCGGGGGCGGCGGGGGCGATCGGCGGCGCGGTCTACGGCGCGCTGATGCTGACCGATTTCGAAGGTGTGAGCTCGTCCGCGATGGCCGCCACGCTGGTCGGTTTCTGCGGCGGCGTGCTCGCCAGGCGGCTCAAGGTGACGCCGCTCGTGGTGGCTGTGTCCGGCATCACTCCCCTGCTCCCCGGCCTCTCCACCTATCGTGGTCTATACCAATTGGGCGTCGAACAGGGCGGCAACATCTCCACGCTGATGACCGCGGTCGCGATCGGGCTTGCGCTGGCAGCGGGCGTGGTACTCGGCGAATACCTGGCGCAGCCGGTGCGCACGGGGCTCGGCAGGCTCGAACGCAAGTTCGCCGGGCCGCGGATGGCGGGTCCGATGGAACCCGCCGACCGACGCTTGGAGTGATCGCGCGACGACCGGCCGTCGCGTGAGCGCGCGATAGGGTTCTTCCCTAGGGCAGCGACCCGCGATTTTGAGGGAGCGGCTGGTGGACGAAGGCATTCTTGAATCAGCTCGGGCCGAGACGGGCAGAGAGGCTTCTGCGGATTTCGTCGTGGTGGCGAACCGTCTCCCGGTGGACCTCGAACGGACCGCCGACGGGAGCAGGCGCTGGACGGCGAGCCCCGGCGGGCTGGTGTCGGCGCTCGAGCCGTTCCTGCGGTCCCGCAAGGGCGCCTGGGTCGGCTGGCCGGGCGTGCCCGACGTCGAGGTCGAGGAATTCGACGACGACGGTCTCGTCCTCCACCCGGTCTCCCTGACGTCGAACGACGTCCGCGACTACTACGAAGGCTTCTCCAACGCGACGCTCTGGCCGCTGTACCACGACGTGGTGGCGCGGCCGGTGTTCGACCGGAGCTGGTGGGAGTCCTACGTCCGAGTGAACCGGCGCTTCGCCGAGGCCAGCGCGAAGGTCGCCGCCGACGGCGCGACCGTGTGGATCCAGGACTACCAGTTGCAGCTGGTCCCGGCGATGCTGCGCGAACTGCGCCCGGATCTCCGGATCGGCTTCTTCCTGCACATCCCGTTTCCCCCGGTCGAGTTGTTCATGCAGATGCCGTGGCGGACGGAGATCGTCCGCGGCCTGGTCGGCGCCGACCTCGTCGGTTTCCATCGTCCGGGTGGCGCGCAGAACTTCCTCTGGCTGGCCCGGCAGCTCGCCGGCCTCGAATCCAGCCGCGGCGCGGTCGGCATCCGCACCCGCCCCGGGCTGATGCAGGTCGGCGACCGGACGGTGCGGGTCGGCGCGTTCCCGATCTCGATCGACGCCATCGGCCTCGACAAACTCGCCAAGACCAAGGGCGTCGCCGAACGCGCCGCTCAGCTGCGGCGTGACCTCGGCAACCCGAAGAAGGTGCTGCTCGGCGTCGACAGGCTCGACTACACGAAGGGCATCGACCTGCGCCTGCAGGCGCTGCACGAGTTGCTGCACGAAGGCCGCGTCCGGCCGGAGGACGTCACGTTCGTCCAACTGGCCACGCCGAGCCGCGAGCGCGTCGAGCACTACCAGCGGATGCGCGGCGACATCGAGCAGATGGTCGGCCGGATCAATGGCGAATTCGCCCGCGTGGGTCACCCGGTCGTGCATTATCTGCATCAGTCGGTGAACCGGACGGAACTGGCCGCGTTCTTCTCGGCGGCCGATGTCATGGTGGTCACTCCTCTGCGTGACGGGATGAACCTCGTCTGCAAGGAGTACGTGGCCTGCCGTCACGACCTCGGCGGCTCGCTCGTGCTTTCGGAGTTCGCCGGCGCCGCGGCGGAGCTGACCAGTGCACTCCTGGTCAACCCCCATGACCTGGACGGGGTGAAGAACGCGTTGGAGACTGCCATTACGCTCGACCCCGCAGAGGGACGCCGCCGTATGCGCGCCATGCGTCGGCAGGTCCTCACGCACGATGTCGACCGCTGGGCGCGCTCGTTCCTGCAAGCGCTCGGTGCCGAACCGGCCGACTAGGACTTCCCCCATACCCCGCATAGTTCCCGAGGAGAAATCGTTGACCGCCGAGGCACTGCCCGCCGAGTTGCGGCGCGCGATTGTCCAGGTCGCGCGGACCCCGCGGCTGCTGGTCGCCTGCGACTACGACGGCACGCTGGCCCCGATCACGGCCAACCCGGACGAAGCACGACCGCTGCCCGAATCGGTGGGCGCGCTCAGGTCGCTGGCCGGCCTGCACGAGACGACCACCGCCGTCATCTCCGGCCGCGCGTTGCGCGATCTCGCCACCCTGTCCCGCCTTCCGGCCGAGGTGAACCTGGTCGGCAGCCACGGGTCCGAGTTCGACATCGGCTTCATCCACGCGCTCGACGACAAGGCCCGCGAACTGCACAGACGGCTGGAGTCCGAGCTGGAGAACCTGGTACTCGACGTGCCGGGCGTCTCGCTCGAGGTCAAGCCCGCGAGCATCGCGGTACACGTCCGCCGCGCCGAGCACGAGGCGGGCCGCCGGGTCCTGCGTGACGTCCACAATGGACCTTCGCAGTGGGACGGCGTCTCCACCACCGACGGCAAGGAGGTCGTCGAGCTCGCGGTCGTCCAGACGGACAAGGGCCGCGCACTGGACACCCTGCGTCACCAGGTCGGCGCGACCGCGGCGATCTTCCTCGGCGACGACGTCACCGACGAGAAGGCGTTCGCCCGGATCTCCGGCCCGGACCTCGGCGTGAAGGTCGGCGAAGGCGAAAGCCTTGCGCAGTACCGGGTCCCGGACACCGTCGACGTCGCGCTCGTGCTCGCGTTCCTGCTCGAAGAGCGCCGCAACTGGCTCTACGGCGAGCAGGCGCCGCCGATCGAGCGGCTTTCCATGCTGGCCAACGAACGTTCGGTCGCGCTGGTCACGCCGGACGCCCGGCTGACCTGGCTGTGTCACCCCGGCCCCGACGCGCCCGCGATCTTCGCGGACCTGCTCGGCGGCGCCGGCGCGGGTCACTTCTCGATCAAACCGCACCGCAACGGCCTGCCGCTCGGGCAACGCTACCTGCCGAACACCATGACGGTGGAGACCCGCTGGTCGCGGCTGCTCGTCACCGACTACCTCGAACCGGAGAGCCCCGCTCACCGCACCGACATCGTCCGGGTGATCTCGGGCGAGACCGCGGCGGAGATCGTGTTCGCGCCGCGCCCCGAATTCGGTGGCGTGCCGGTGAAACTGCTCGCCCAGGGCGACGGGATCCTGGTGCAGGGCACGTCGGAACCCTTCGCGCTGCGTTCGCCGGGCGTGGAGTGGGAGATCACCAGCGACGGTATGCACGACACCGCGACAGCGCTGGTCACCCCCACTCCCGAAAAGCCGGTCGTCCTCGAACTCCGTTGCGGCACCACGGATCTCGGCGCGCACGAACTGTCCGAAGTGGAGCGCCGGGCGCGTGCGGGCGACTACTGGAGCACCTGGGCGCAGACGCTCAAGCTGCCCAGCGTGCAGACCGACCTCGTCGGCCGTTCGGCGCTGACGCTGCGCGGGCTGGTCAACACCGACAGCGGTGGCGTGCTCGCGGCGGCGACGTCGTCGCTGCCGGAGGAGATCGGCGGCGTCCGTAACTGGGACTACCGCTACTGCTGGATCCGCGACGCGGCCATGACCGTGCGCGAACTGGTCCACCTCGGCTCGACCGAGGAGGCCGAGGGCTACCTCCGCTGGTTGCACGGCGTGTTGTCCACTTTGGCCGGTCCGGAACGGCTGCACCCGCTGTACACCTTGGCGGGCAGCGTGATCGGCGCCGAAGCGGTCATCGAGTCGCTGCCCGGGTACGCCGGTTCGCGGCCCGTCCGCGTCGGCAACCTGGCGAACCACCAGGTGCAGCTGGACGTCTTCGGCCCGGTCGTCGAACTCGTGCAGACGCTGGCCGAAGCGCGCGGCGAACTGCGCGACGAGGACTGGCAGATGGTGCGCGCGATGGCGGAGGCCGTCACGCGGCGCTGGAACGAGCCGGACCACGGCATCTGGGAAGAGCGGCACGTGCCGCGCCACCGGGTGTACTCGCGGGTGATGTGCTGGGTGACCATCGACAGGGCGATCAAACTCGGCGAGGTCTACGGCCGCGAGGTGCCGGGCGCTTGGCCGTCGCTGCGCGACGAGATCGCCACGGACGTGCTGGAGAAGGGCTGGAACGAAGAGGTCCAGGCCTTCACCACCGCCTACGACGGCACGGATCTCGACGCCGCGTCGCTGTTCGTCGGGCTGACCGGGCTGATCGATCCGGCCGACCCGCGCTTCCAGTCGACGGTGACCGCGATCGAGGCGGAACTGCGCAGTGGGTCCACTGTGTACCGTTACCGCCGCGACGACGGCCTCCCCGGCGGCGAGGGTGGTTTCCACATCTGCGCGGCTTGGCTCATCGAGGCGTACCTGCTCACCGGGCGGCGCACCGAGGCCGAGGAACTGTTCACGCAGATCGTCGACGCCGCGGGCCCGACCGGCCTGCTGCCCGAGCAGTTCGACCCGATCGCGGAGCGCTCGCTGGGCAACCACCCGCAGGCGTACTCGCACATCGGGCTGATCCGCTGCGCGAACCTGCTCTCCCGGTAACGCGCCCACGTTCGAGACGTCGTGAAGGCCTCCTTCCCTAACCTCAAGGTAGGGAAGGAGGCCTTCACGACCTCCGGAGTCAGGCACGCCCGAGCCGAGCGTCGGATCACAGGCGAGGCGCGAAAGCCCCGTCAGCCGCCCGCGACGGACGGGATGATCTGGACTTCCTTCGCATCGGCGAGTGACGTCTTGGCGCCGTCGAGGCGACGGCATTCCTCACCGTCCACATAGAAGTTCACGTAGCGCCGCAGCGCACCGGTCTCGTCGCGCAGACGGCGTTCCAGCGCGGGGAATTCCGCGCCGAGCGAGTCCAGGACGACGTCGAGCGTCGGCGCGTCGACGTCGAACGTCCCGGCACCACCCGCCAGTTGCCGCAGCATCGCGGGCAGCACGACCCGGACCATCTACACCACCTGGGCCCGCACGCACAGCACGTCCGGCAGATGCGCGGCCACCTGATGCCAGGTGTCGCCCTCGTCGGGGCTCGCCCACACCTCGCCGGACCGGGTGCCGAAGTAGATCCCGGCCTCCTGGTCGACGCACATCCCGTCGCGCAGCACACCCGCGTAGAAACCCTTGTCCGGTAAGCCGTTCCCGAGTCCGGTCCAGGTCTCGCCGGCGTCCTCGCTGCGGTAGACGCGGCAGCGTCCTTCAGGTGGGAAGCGGAGGACGTCCGCCACCAACGGGAAGTTGTAGACGGTGTCCGGTTTGGACGGATGGACGACCATGGCGAACCCGAAGTCGTTCGGCAGCCCGTCCGCGATCGACAGCCACGTCTTCGCGTCGTCGTCACTGCGATATACGCCGCCGTGGTTCTGCAGGAAGAACCGGTTGGGCCGCGAAGGATGCATGGCGACCTTGTGCACGCACTGGCCGTACTCGGGCTCCTCGTCCGGCAGGAAACCCGCGCTGATCCCGCGGTTCGAGGCCGTCCAGCTCTTGCCGCCGTCCTCGGTGCGGTAGACGCCGCCGGTCGACATGGCGACGGTGATCCGCCGCGGATCGGCGGGATGCGGCAGGATCGTGTGGATCATCTGCCCACCGCCACCGGGAGTCCAGTGTGGACGGTGCTCGTGGTCCCACAGGCCGCGTACGAGCTCGAAAGTCTCGCCGCCGTCTTCGGATCGGAACAGCGCCGACGGTTCGGCACCGGCGTAGATGACGTCTCCGGAGAGCACGATCTGCCAGATGCCTTCGAGCGCGGTCTCCGCGTCCTCGGGAAAGGCGACCGGCGCGTGATCCGGTTCGGACCAGGTCTCGCCGAAGTCGTCGGACGTCGCGATCGTCGGGCCGAAATGCTCGTTGACCGCCGCCGCGTAGATCCGGGCCGGGCTCAGCGCCACCGCCCGCACGGCCTCCATCGGGAACTTCGGCGTGGAGAGTTCCCAGTTCTCCCTGTCCTCACTGCGTGCGAGGAACAAGCCCTTCCTGGTGCCGATCCCCAGCTGGAACTCCACGACGCCGTCCTCCTCGGTCCGGTGATGTGACTCAGATCACCGTACTACCGAACTGGAGGCGTCGCGCCGGCTGCTGTCCAAGGGGTCGTGGCCTTCGCCTTCTCGGGAGAACGAAAGACACAGACGAGCAGCCGGCGCGACGGGTTCGGGGGGAGGGTCAGGTCCCGCTGATCAGGCGCAGGGCCAGGTCGGAGCTGAACTGTCCGGCTTCGACGTTCGGCGCGATCCCGCATTTGCCGTCGGAGTCACCGGGCACCTTGACCCACAGCAGCATTTCGGCGCCGCCACCGGTCTGGGAGGGTGTCCCGAGCTTGCGCCCGGCCGGGTTGCACCACTCGGAACCCTTGGGGCCGTTGCCGTTGCGGCTGGTGTCGATCACGAACGGCTTGGTGTAGCCGTACTTGCTCGACAGCGCCGCGCTGACCGCCTTGCCGTAGTTGGCCGAGTCGGTGGTGGTCTTGTAGTTCGACACGTTGATCGCGAGACCGCGGATCGACTTCACGCCGACGGCGTTGAGCCGGTCGGCCATCGTCGCGGCGGGGATCCAGGTCGAGTTGCCGCCGTCCATGTACGCCCAGGTGTTCGGGGCCTTGGCGGCGAACTGCTCGGCCGCGTACTTGAGGAGGTCGAGCCGGGTCTGCCGCTCACCGGTGGGCAGGCAGTCGACCTGCGCGAGCGCGTCCGGCTCGATGATGACGACCGCGGGCTTGCCGCCGATGCCGTCGGCGAAGTTCGAGATCCAGGTCCGGTAGGCCTCCGGGCTGCCCGCGCCGCCACCGGAGTGACCGCCGCAGTCGCGGCCGGGGATGTTGTAGGCGACCAGGATCGGCAGCTTGTCCACGACGTCGGCGGCGTAGGTGTAGCCGTCGACGGCGCTCTTGACGTCGCCGCTCCAGTTGCCGAACCAGCGCGCGCCCGCCTTGGTCGAGATGGCGGCCTTGATCTTGTCGGCGGTGCTCCCCGGGTGATCCTTCACCCAGACCGCGGGGTTGGAGTTCGGGTCGACGTAGAAGCCGTTGGTCTTCTCAAGGGGGTTGCCGTCGGCGGCCTGGGCCGGCGCGGCGATGAGGGCCAGCAACGAGGCGGCCAGCAGACCGAGCGTCTTGATGCGCATCTCTCGATCTTCGAGCCCTTCCGTACAAGATTCGTACAACCCGCGATTCGTCCTCTGAATGCGATGGTTCGACGTCGAATCACCGCATTCAGAGGACTGAACGCGAGAAGGGTCAGGCCGCGTAGCCCTTCGGCGGGATCAGGGTGGCGAGCTGGTTGAAGGTGAGCCAGTAGATCTGGTTGCCGCCGAAGTTGGCCGGGTCGGCGATCTTGACCGTCATGTCGGAGCTGTCGTAGCCGATGACGGTGAAGTAGTGGTAGATCGTGTAGTTCGGGTAGCCCGGCGGGTGGTTGTTGGCCGGGGCGACGATGTTCGCGACGATCGCGTAGCCGCTGTTGATGTCGAGGGTGATGTCGCGCCAGAGGAGGTCGCGCTGCGCCTGGGTCGGCGGGTCGTTCGGCATCTCCTTGGTCTCGTACCAGCCGCCCGCGACGTGCCCGTTGAGGACGCGGGTGACCTGGCCGATCCAGTCGGTGCCGTTGGTGGTGGTCGGCAGCTCGTTCGCGAGCTGCTGCTGGCTCGGCGGGTTGCCGTTCTTGGCCGAGATCGCGATCCGGGTGGCGGCCGGACCGCACCAGTAGCCGGTCTGCTGGATCTGGTACTGGATGTTGAGCACCGCCGACGCCTTGACGCCCTCGACCTTGGCGGGAGCGGGCATCGACTTCACGAAGTCGGGAGCGGGTACGACGTACTTGTCCTGAGCGACGGCGATGGCCGGCGCGATGATCAATGCGGATACCGCGAGCGCTGCCACGAGAGCAGTCCTGAGTCTGCGCATGGTAATCCTTCCCCAGTTTTGGCATTCGTTCGTGAATACCGAACTGGGTAGATCGTGACCTTTCGGACGGCTTTTGTCTTGAGCCTGACCTGGGCAAGCCCCGATCGGCGCACGACGAAAGTAGGATCGGCGTGAACGCTCGAGGGGGCATCGGGCAAGAGCGATCGTGCAGGTGATGAAAAAAGATCACGGGCAAGCCGGCCCGCAGGGGCTCGACCGGCCGGATCTGGGTGTTCCCGACCCGGCGCCGGTCTTCGGCATGCTCTTCGACGCCCACGCGGCACCGCTGCAGCGCTACCTCGCGCGCCGCGTCGGCACCGAGACGGCCCACGACCTCGTCGCCGAGACGTTCCTCGTCGCACTTCGGCGGCGGGAGACCTACCGCCCGGAGGCCGGGACGGCGCGCGCGTGGCTCTACGGCATCGCTACGAACCTGCTGCGCCACCACGTCCGCACCGAGACCCGCGCGCTCAACGCGACCGCCCGGCTCGCGGCCGCGAACGAGGGGATCTCGGCCGGGCACGACGGCCGCGTCGCCGAACGGGTCGACGCGCAGCAACGGGCGGCCCAGCTGGCGGGCGCGCTGGCCGAACTGAGCGCGGCCGATCGCGACACCCTGTTGCTGGTCTCCTGGGCCGGACTCGACCCGGCGGAGGTCGCCGAAGCGCTCGGCATCCCCGCCGGAACGGTCAGATCCCGGCTGCACCGGATCCGAAGATGGTTGCGCGCCAACGCACCGGAGAACACATCAGAGTCCACAAAGGATCGATCAAGCGGCGAAGAGGCAGGCGAAAGTGCACGGCGGTAGCATCAGGAAGGTGTGGTCCGACGCCGAACTCGACGAGGCGCTCGCGGACCTGCACTCCGAGCCCGAAGTCCGGCAGGACGAACTGGCCCGCGCCAAGGCGTCTCTCCTGCGCGCCGCCGGCGAGGTCGACGACGAACTCCTCCCCTTCACGGCGCCCCCGGTAAAAAAACGCGCGGGCTCGTGGCGATGGATCGCGGCAGCGGCCGCCGCGGCGCTGGTGCCCGGCGGGGTCATCGTGGCGACGAACGTCTTCGTCGACAACGACGGCCAGGACACCGCGGCCCACGCGACCGCCGTCCCGGGCGATGACGCGCTGAATCAGCTCCGCGGCGACAGCTTCCCACTCCTCGACGGCCAGTACCGGCTCGTCACGGAGTCCACCTGGAAGACGCATACGAGCCCCAACGGCCTCATCTACCAGGCGCGTGAGGTGCTCGAAAGGTGGCGGACGCCGAACACCTGGGTCGCCTCCAGGACGCGGTTCACCAGGACCGGGGAGATCCGCTGGATCAAGGGTGACTACCTGACGGCACAGCGGCTGGGAGAGGTGCTGCCGAGCGCGATGACCCAGCTCGGCTGGGAGGGCGTCCCTTCACCCCCGACAGCGGCGGGGCCACCCACCACCACCACCTCGGCACCGTCGTCGCCCCGGTGGGGCTCGACCACGACCGCGGTGGGACCGCCGGTCTCCACCCATCAGCCTTTGCCCGAGGACAGCGGTTGGACGAATCCCTCGGTGGAATTCCTCGCGGATCTGCCCACCGACCCGACGAAGCTGGGCGAGCGGCTCCGTCACGACGGCATCTGGCCGGGCAGCCGCCCGCCGGGCTCGGAGAACTCGCCACCCGAGATGTTCGAGATGGCCTACAACGTCATGCGGTCGGCTCAGGGTTTCGGCGACCTCCGGGTGGCCCTGTGCAAGGTGCTCGCGAAGCTGCCCGGCATCACCATGAACACGGGTGACGCCACTCCCGACGGGCGGCCGGCGATCTCCTTCACCATCGTGCTGCCGGACCGGACCCGGACGTTCGTCGTGGACCGCGGGAACGCGGCCGTCGTCCGGAACCTGGCCGCCTGGTCAGCGAACAACAAGGAATGGTCGGGGCTGAGCCAGTTCGACACGACGATCACGGTGCAGGTCACCGACCGGGACGGTCCCTAGTGTCGCGTGCCCCTAACGGGCATGTTTGGCGGCGTTGAGCGCGCTCCCGACGTCGGCCACCTCCAGCACTCGGATACCCGGCGGGATCTTGCCGGCGTCCGGCGGCACCAGCGCGTAGGTGAAGCCGAGCCGGGCGGCCTCCGCGAGCCGCCGCCCGACGCTCGGCACCCGCCGGACCTCGCCCGAAAGCCCGACCTCGCCCATCGCGACGAGTTTGGGTGAGAGCGCGGTGTCCGTCGCCGACGAGATCAGCGCCAGCACCACCGCCAGGTCGATGCCGGGCTCGGTGATCTTCATGCCGCCGACCGTCGCCACATAGACGTCCTTGTCGGCGACCTTGATCCGCGCCCGCTTCTCGACCACGGCCAGCACCATCGCCACCCGCGCCGAATCAAGACCGCTCACCGCTCGACGGGGCTGCGGCGCCTGTGTCGCGGAAACGAGCGCCTGGACCTCGCCCAGCATCGGCCGCTTGCCCTCCATGGTCACCGTGACCGCGGTGCCCTCGACCGGCTCGGCGGTGTGACTCAGGAACAGTCCCGACGGATCCGGGACCCCGACGATGCCCTCCTCGACCAGCTCGAAGCAGCCGATCTCGTCGGCGGCGCCGAAGCGGTTCTTGATCCCGCGCAGCATCCGCAACGTCGAATGCTTGTCGCCCTCGAACTGCAGGACGACGTCGACCAGGTGCTCCAGCACCCGCGGCCCGGCGACCGAGCCGTCCTTCGTCACGTGGCCGACCAGCACGATCGGCAGCCCGCGCTCCTTGGCCAGCGCGACCAGCCCGGAGGTGACCGCGCGGACCTGCGTGACCCCACCCGGCGAGCCCTCCACCTGAGGTGAGGCCATGGTCTGGATCGAGTCGACGATCAGCACCCCGGGTTTGACGGCGTCGACGTGGCCGAGGATCGCGGCCAGATCGCTTTCGGCCGCGAGGTACATCTCGTCGTGGACGTTCCCGGTGCGCTCGGCGCGCAGCCGCACCTGCCCCGCGGACTCCTCACCGGTGACGTACAGCGCTCGCCCGGCGGTGGCGGCCCATTGATAGGCGACCTCCAGCAGGAGCGTCGACTTGCCGACGCCCGGCTCGCCCGCGAGCAGGATGACCGCGCCCGGCACGAAACCGCCGCCGAGCACCCTGTCCAGTTCCGAGACCCCGGTGGGCTTGGCGCGCGCCGTCTCGACGTCGACCTCGCCGATCGGACGGGCCGGCGCGCTGGGCGCCCCGGCGGCGACCCTGGCTATCGCGGGACGGGCGTCGCCGCGCTCTTCGAGCGTTCCCCAGGCTTGGCATTCCGGGCAGCGCCCGACCCACTTCGGCGCCTCGTACCCGCATTCACCGCAGCGGTAGGTGCTGCCTTTCTTGACCACTCCGCGAGGCTAGCGGCCGCCACCGACAATCCCTCGCAGCGACGGACCCCGGCGAGTACAGGAAGGCCCCCTTCCTCGCGCCTGACGCGAGGAAGGGGGCCTTCCTGTACTTCTGGAGACTTAGTGGCCGCCGGCCTTGGCTTCCTTCTCCGGCGCGGGCGCCCGGCTACCCGGGTGCGACGGCGCCGCGACCGGGAGGTCCAGGGTGACCGAACCGGAGTTCTTGAAGACGAAGGTGACCTTGATCGTCTGACCCGGCCACAGCGGCTGCTTCAGCCCCTGCAGCACGATCGTGGCCTTGCCCACCTGTTCCGGCGCGTTGGACGGCTCCGGGCCGACGGACGGCGTGACCGTCCCGGCGACGCTCGACGACGGGGCACCGGACTCGGCACTCGACGACGGCGCACCCGAAGACGACGGGGCACCCGAGGAAGACGGGGCACCCGAAGACGACGGGGCACCCGACGACGACGCGGCGGGGGCACTCGTCGGAGCGACCTCCTTGGTCGACTCGACGGCGTCGGAGGGGCCGATCACGAGCGCGTGGCTCGAGACGATGACCTTGGCGCCGGAGATCTGGGCGGCACCGTTGGCGGCGTCGGACGACACCGAGACGAGCTCGTCGTCCTGCTTGCCCTGGTTCACGATCGTCAGCGTCAGCGGCACGGCGGAACCGGCGGCGTACGCCTGGCCCTCGGCCGGGAACTGGAGCGCGGCGTTCCGCAGCACCAGGTCCTTCGCCTGCGCGTACGTCCCGTTGACCGCGGGCTGCTGCGAGTCGGTCTGGGTGATCTGACCAGCACCGCAGCCGGCGAGCACGAGTGCGGCGCCGAGCGCCAGCACACCTGCGCCGAACACGCGACGATTCTGCAGCCTCACGTCGGAGTCCTTCCATCTCACGGCCTCTTCACCGCGAAGACTAGCCGGGCGACTTCGGAGCCGGAGAACCCGGTGCGTGTTGACACGCCACCAATGCGGTGACCTACCCAAGATCAACCGTCCACAAAGGATTTCCAAACCGTTCGCTTCTCACCTGCATGAGCATGGGCGAATTGGATTTGTCAACCCCCGGGCGGAGCACCATCAGGCCGCTGACCTGCGACGACGATCGCGGGCCGCTAGGTGGGCCTCGTCGGCACGTGCTAAGATGAATTCAGCGAAAGGGGCAGAGGACACATGGTTTTCAAGGTCGGAGAGACCGTCGTCTACCCGCACCACGGTGCCGCACTCATCGAAGCCATCGAGACCCGCGTGATCAAGGGCGAGGAGAAGAAGTACCTCGTCCTCAAAGTCGCGCAAGGGGATCTTACGGTTCGCGTGCCCGCTGACAACGCCGAGATCGTCGGTGTTCGTGATGTCGTCGGGCAAGAAGGACTGGACAAGGTTTTCGACGTTCTGCGTGCTCCGCACACCGAAGAGCCCACTAACTGGTCTCGTCGGTACAAGGCCAACCTCGAGAAGCTCGCCTCCGGCGATGTGAACAAGGTGGCCGAAGTGGTGCGCGACCTCTGGCGGCGAGAGAAGGACCGCGGACTTTCAGCCGGTGAGAAGCGCATGCTGGCGAAGGCGCGGCAAATTCTGGTCAGCGAGCTCGCGCTCGCGGAGGGCACCGACGAGGACAAGGCTGAAGTCCTCCTCGACGAAGTTCTGGAAACCGCGGCAGTCTGAACCGGCGGGTGTCCCACGCCAGGTGAGGCTGCGAGGGATACCTCTACGATCGCGCACATATGAGCACAAACCATATGAGCACAATCGTGTTCGTCACTGCCGTTCATCACCATGCCTCCGACGCGGAGCTCGCTCTCGCGCCGGTCAATGGTGAAGCTCTACTCACGCACACCGTGCGGGGGCTGCTCGACATGCCGGATCTCGATCTGGTGGTCGTCGCGGCCCCCGAGCGGTGTGCTCAGTTGTTTTCGGCCGCTTTGCTCGGCTTCGAAGAGCGTTGCCGGATAGTACCCGGCCCGTCGCTCGGACATGTTTTCGACACCGTCGAAAATGAGATCTCCGGGAATCCCGTTTTCCTCGTGCACGACGCTTTGCGCGCATTCACTCCGGCGGACACCGTCCGTACCGTCGCGGACGCAGTCCGTGCGGGATCACCTTTCGTGGTCCCGGTATTACCGATGGCCGACACCGTGAAGGTCACCAACGCGGCGAAAGTGATCACCGGCACCGAAGATCGCTCGTATCTGCGTACGGCGCAGACCCCGCTCGGCTTCACTCGTGAGACCTTTCTCTCTTATGTCGACAAACCGTCCTTCGAGGGCGCGCACACCGTCGCCGGACATCCGGACGCGATGCGCGTCACGAACTCGTTCGAACTGAAACTGGCCGAAGCGATCGCGGTGGCCGGGAAAGAGGAAACCCTGTGAGGATCGGGAACGGTGTCGACGTCCACCCCATCGAAGCCGGCCGCGAATGCTGGATCGCCGGTCTTCTCTGGCCCGGTGTCGACGGTTGCGCGGGGCATTCCGACGGCGACGTCGCGGCGCACGCGCTCTGCGACGCGCTGCTGTCCGCGGCCGGGCTCGGTGACCTCGGGGCTGTGTTCGGCACCGGGGACCCGCGCTGGGCGGGCAAGCACGGCGTCGAGTTCCTCGCCGAAGCTCGGCGCCTGGTCGAAGCGGGCGGCTGGACCGTCGGGAACGCGACCGTCCAGATCGTCGGCAACGCGCCCCGGGTCGGGAAGCGCCGCGAAGAGGCACAGAAGGTGCTGAGCAAGGCTGTCGGCGGACCGGTCAGCGTCTCCGGGACGACCACCGACGGGCTCGGCCTGACCGGCCGCGGCGAAGGTATCGCGGCGTTCGCGACCGCGCTTCTCCTGCCGTCGCAGGAATAGGGCGCGCCGGGGGCCGGTTCGGCCTGTCATGGCAGTCACACTTCCCGAACCGGTCCGCGAACTGGTGGACGGCAAGAACTTCGCGACCGTGGCCACGCTGGACGCCGACGGCGGCCCGCAGACCTCGGTCGTCTGGGTGGGCCTCGACGACGGCGATCTGGTCTTCAGCGCCACCGAAGACCGGTTGAAGGTCCGGAACCTCCGCCGCGATCCCCGGGCGAGCGTGTCGATCACCGACGCGGAGAACCCGTACCGGCACACGCAACTGCGCGGCACGGTGACGATCACCCCGGATCCCGAAAAGGCGTTGCCGAAGGAGCTCAGCCACAAGTACCTCGGCAAGGACGCGCCGGCCGAGGGGCCTGAGGTCGAGCGGGTGATCGTCCGCCTGCGGGTCGAACGGATCGCCGGGAACGTCCGGTGATTAGGCTCTCGGACATGGGTGTGACCTTCAACGAAGAGACCAAGAAACTCCTCGACGGGAACAACTTCCCCGTCCTCGCCACCATCAACGCCGACGGCTCCGCGCAGACGTCCGTGCTGTGGGCGAAGCGGGACGGCGACACGGTGATCTTCGCGACCGTCCGCGGCCGTCTCAAGGAACGGAACATGGCCAGGGAGCCGCGGGTGTCCGTGTCGGTCTTCGACCAGGAGAACCCGTACAACTACGTCGAGATCCGCGGGACCGTGGAGATGACCGACGAGGGCGGGCGCGAGCTGATCAACGAGCTCTCGCACAAGTACCTCGGCAAGGACTACCCGGACGAGCCCGCGGACGTCATCCGCGTGCTGGTCCGGATCACGCCCACCAAGATCACCGGCAACGCGGCCTGACGTGTTATGAACGGACCGTTCATAACAGAATCCGTTATGAACGGTCCGTTCATGTCACACGCGGGGAGAGGCGAAACCCCCACGATCGTGGCTAATGTGGGGTTCGTGACCTATCGCGCTGTGTTGTTCGACTTCTCCGGCACGGTCTTCCGGCTCGAGCAGGACGAGACCTGGCTCGCCGACCTCACCGACCACGAGGGCGAAAGCCTCGACATCGAAGCCCAGACCGAACTGATGCGCCGGATGACGGCGCCGGTCGGCCAGGTCGTCGACCTCGACGACGAACACCTCCACGCCTGGCACAACCGCGACCGCGACCCGGTACTGCACCGCAAGGTGTACCTGGAGGTCCTCAAGCAGTCCGGCGTCCCGCACGCGGACCAGGCCGTCGCGCTCTACGACCGGCTGATCGATCCCAGCCAGTGGACGCCGTACCCGGACACCGAGGCCGTTCTCAAGGGCGTCGCCGGCAAGGGCGTCAAGATCGGCGTGCTGAGCAACATCGCCTTCGACATCCGGCCCGCCTTCAGCCGTCGCGGCTGGGACGCCTTCGTCGACGAGTTCATCCTCTCCTTCGAGGTCGGAGCGGTGAAACCGGAGCCGGAGATCTTCCGTAACGCCGTCGAGCGGCTCGGCGTCGACCCGGCCGAGACCCTGATGGTCGGCGACAGCGAAGAGGCCGACGGCGCCGCACGGGAGATCGGCTGCGCGTTCGCGCTGGTAGAGCCCCTGCCGACGACGGAGCGGCCGACCGCCCTACTCGACGTCATAAGGGCACATAACGTGCTGTAATACGGTCACTGCGACGTCGCTCACGCGCACCCCGTACCCTTTTAGGGTGGCACTACACCTCTATGACACCGCGACCCGGAGCGTGCGGGAATTCCATCCCGCCCGTAGCGGAACGGCGTCCATGTACGTGTGTGGTGCCACCGTGCAGGGCATCCCCCATATCGGCCACATCCGCGGCGCGCTGAACTACGACGTCCTGCGTCGCTGGCTCGTCCACAGTGGACTCGACGTGCTGATGGTCCGCAACGTCACCGACATCGACGACAAGATCCTCACCAAGGCCGCCGAAGCGGATCGGCCCTGGTGGGAGTGGGCGGCCACGCACGAGCGCGCCTTCGAGTCGGCGTACGAGTCGCTGGGCTGCCTGCCGCCTTCGATCGCCCCCCGGGCGACGGGGCACGTCACGCAGATGATCGAACTGATGCGGCGGCTGATCGACGGCGGGCACGCGTACGCCTCGGGCGGCGACGTGTACTTCTCGGTCAAGGCGTTCGACGGCTACGGCGATCTGTCCGGCCAGAAGCTCGACGAGGTCCAGCAGGGCGAGAGCCTCGGCGAGGGCAAGCGCGACGCACGCGACTTCACGCTGTGGAAGAGCGCGAAGCCGGGCGAGCCGTCGTGGCCGACGCCCTGGGGCGACGGCCGGCCGGGCTGGCACCTCGAATGCTCGGCGATGGCGACGACCTACCTCGGCAGCGAGTTCGACATCCACGGCGGCGGCATCGACCTGGTGTTCCCGCACCACGAGAACGAGCGCGCCCAGTCCAACGCGGCGGGTGACGGCTTCGCGCGGTATTGGCTGCACAACGCGTGGGTGACCATGTCCGGCGAGAAGATGTCGAAGTCGCTGGGCAACACCGTCTCGATCCCGGAGATGCTGAAGAACTACCGGGCGCCCGAACTGCGGTACTACCTGGTCCAGCCGCACTACCGGTCGACGATCGAGTACTCCGACGGGGCGCTCACCGAAGCCGCTCAGGGCTACCGGAGGATCGAGCAGTTCCTGCGGCGTACCGCCGGCATCGTCGGCTCCGTGCACCTCGGCGACGTCCCGAAGGACTTCGCCGCCGCGCTCGACGACGACCTGGCCACCCCGCAGGCATTCGCAGTGCTGCACAACACGGTCCGCGATGGTAACGCCGCCCTCGACGAGGCCGACAATTCCAAGGCACTCGAACTCGCCGCCTCCGTGCGCGCGATGACCGACGTGCTCGGCCTCGACCCGCTCTCCGCGCGCTGGTCCGAGGCGGGCGGCACTGAGACGCCCACCCGGCAGGCGCTGTCCGATCTCGTGGAAGGGCTGCTCACCGAACGGCAGCAGGCCCGCGCCGAGAAGGACTTCGCCCGTGCGGACGCCGCGCGTGACCGCCTCCAGCAGGCGGGCATCGTGGTGGAGGACACCCCGAACGGTCCACAGTGGACCGTCAAGGACGTCTGACACTTACTCGTCTTTTCTAGCTCAAGGATTCTCACTGATGGCAGGCAACTCCCGGCGCCAGGGCGCTATTCGCAAGCCCGGCACGAAGAAGGGTCAGGTCGTCGGTTCCGGCGGCCAGCGCCGGAAGGGCCTCGAAGGCAAGGGCCCGACCCCCAAGGCCGAGGACCGGCCAGGGCACAAGGCGTACCGCATGTCGAACGCCCGTGACCGCAAGGAACAGGCGCGCCAGAAGAAGGCCGACAAGCCGGAACTGATCGCCGGGCGCAACCCGGTGGTCGAGGCGCTGCGCGCCGACGTGCCCGCCACCGCGCTGTACGTCGCGATCAACATCGAGATCGACGACCGCGTCAACGAGGCCGTCCGGCTCGCCGGCGACAAGGGCATCTCGATCCTGGAGATCCCGCGCGAGGAGCTCGACCGCAAGACCAACCGGGCCATGCACCAGGGCCTCGGCCTGCAGGTCCCGCCGTTCGAGTACGCGCACCCCGGCGACCTGATGGCCGCGGCGAAGGACTCGGGCAACACACCGCTGTTCGTCGCGCTCGACGGTGTCACCGACCCGCGCAACCTCGGCGCGGTGATCCGCTCGGCCGCCGCGTTCGGCGCGCACGGCGTCCTCCTGCCGGAGCGGCGCAGCGCGGGCATGACCGCGGTCGCGTGGCGGACCTCCGCCGGCACCGCCGCCAAGCTGCCGATCGCCGTCGCGACCAACCTGACCCGTCAGCTGAAGGCGTGGAAGGACGACGGCCTGATGGTCGTCGGCCTCGACGCGGACGGCTCGGTGGACATCGACGAGCTCGACCTCGCGGCCGACCCGCTGGTCATCGTGCTCGGCTCGGAGGGCCGCGGGCTCTCCCGGCTCGTGCGCGAGACCTGCGACGCGACCGTGTCGATCCCGATGGCGGCCGGTGTCGAGTCGCTCAACGCCTCCGTCGCGGCCGGCGTGCTGCTGGCCGAGGTGGCCCGCCGCCGCCGCATCGCGGGACGTGTCTGACCCCGCACTCGGTTCGTCGACACCGGGCGGGGCCCGCAGGCTAAGGTCACCAGCGGATAACGCGTAACCGCCCTGGGGGACCCCGCACCGATGTCGTTCATTTCGCCACTGTTCCTGTGGTACTTCATGCCGGCGGTACTGATCGCCGTCCTGGTGTGCCCGCGCAGCTGGCGGAACGGCATCGTCGCGGTCGGCAGCCTGATCTTCTACGCCACCGGCGCCGGGCCGTACACGCTGGTGCTGATCGGCTGCATGGTGGTCAACTTCCTGGCCGGGCCCGCGCTGGAGCCGAACGCGTGGGACATGCAGAACACGCGGCGCAAGCGGATCCTGCTCGGCGTCATCGGCCTCAACGTCGGCATGCTGCTGATCTGGAAGTACGCGGGCTTCGCGACGCAGCAGATCGCGGCCGTGACGCACTGGTTCGGCGGCGGCTTCCCGGTGGCCGACCTGGTCATCCCGATCGGCATCTCGTTCTACACGTTCCACCACATCTCGTACGTGGTGGACATCTACCGCGGTGAACGCCGCGCCCTGCGCAACCCGGTGTCGTTCGCCGCGTACATCGCGATGTTCCCGCAGCTGGTGGCCGGTCCGATCGTGCGGTACCGGGAGATCGCCGACCAGCTGCCGCAGAAGCGGTCGCACCGGCTCGACGACATCGCCGCCGGCTTCCCCCGGTTCGCGCTCGGGCTGTGCAAGAAGACGATCATCGCGGATTCGCTCAGCCCGATGGTGGACGCCTGCTTCAACACCCCATCGGATCAAATGACCTTCGCGATCGCCTGGCTCGGCGCGATCGGATACACCCTTCAGCTGTTCTTCGACTTCTCCGGGTACTCCGACATGGCGATCGGTCTCGGTCGCATGCTCGGCTTCCGGCTCCCGGAGAACTTCGCGCGGCCGTACTCGTCGGTGACCATCACCGAGTTCTGGCGGCGCTGGCACATGTCGCTGTCACGCTGGTTCCGCGACTACGTCTACATCCCGCTGGGCGGCAACCGCACCGGCGCCGGGCATACGTACCGGAACCTGTGCATCGTGTTCGTGCTGACCGGGTTCTGGCACGGCGCGCAGTGGACGTTCCTGATCTGGGGCATCTACCACGGCGCACTGCTGATCGTGGAACGCGCATTCGGCTACGACGTCACCCCGAAGACGCGGGCCGCCCGGATCGGCCGCCGCGCGCTGACCCTCGTACTCGTGGTGTTCGGCTGGGTGTTCTTCCGCGCCAAGGATCTGCCGCACGCGCTCGGCATGATCGGGCATATGGTGCTGCCGGACTTCACCGGCCTCACCGACGTCGTCGAGGGTGCGGTGACCAACCAGCGCCTCATCATCCTGCTGTGCGCGCTGGCGATCGTGTTCCTGCCCGCGCATCCGGTGACCGGGCCACTGCTGGAGTCTTCGCGGAGCCGCCCGGCCAACGCACTGAGGATCGGCGTGATGACCGTCGGCCTGATCTACGCGGCCATCCTGATCGCGACCGGGACCTTCAGCCCGTTCCTCTACTACCAATTCTAAAGAGGCAGGATGACCAACCCGATCGATCTGGGCAAACAGCCGGGCGTGATCCCGTACGTCGACAACCACGACGGCCCGCGCCGGCTGCTCACCATCGACATCACCGTCCCTCTCCGCGCGGAGGTCTTCGTGCCCATCGCGAGCATCGACGGGAGGCAATACGTGGTCTCGTGGGGCTCCGTCGCGTTCGAGATCCCGGCCGACCGGAACGTGCACGTCAGCGTGCATCTGCAGACCAACTACGCGGGTGGTGCGGCGGTGGCGACCCCGTTCGCCTCGATCGTCTTGGGCGCGTACCCGGCGCCGGTGCGGCTGGCGACCCAGTTCACGAACTCCGAAGGCTCGCTCCTTCCGGTCGGCTAAACCAACGTTCTCCAACTTATAGAATCGACAGAAGACAGGAGCGGGCCTCGACTTTGTCACACAGCGGCCATCCTCATCGCGACCAGCCGTGGGCGGCTCTCCGCCTCGGCCTCAGTCCCTCCGTTCTTACCTTGCTTCGTCCTCCCGCCCAGTACCGGGCCTCCCGTGCTCCTTGATGCAGGTGTCTGTGCGTTCGACAACACGAAGTCACGGCGAAAATGCCGAATGCCTTGCGCTAGGTCGACCAGGAACTTCCGGCCGATGCATATGCCACAGCGCACCTAGACTTGACCCACCAGCTACGTAGACTACGGCGAGTAAGATGGCCACATCGCGAGGCTACTCAGCGAAGCCTCGCCAATCGCTGACCGACAAAGGAGATGCTGTGGCAACCGGAACCCCCCTGAAGCAAGGGTCCACAAGCTTCAGCATTCCTGAGCTAGTCGACCTGACACGGCGTGGCGTCATTCGAATCCCAAACTTTCAGAGGTCCTTCGTTTGGGACTCAAATGACGTTCGCAAATTGTTTGACAGCTTGTACCGCGGATTTCCTCTTGGAACAGTCCTGTTTTGGCAACATGAAGCCCCAGCTGGAATCGAACGATTTGGCCCAATAGAAATACAAGTTCCCCTCGAAGAAAACGCCCTGTGGGTTGTGGATGGTCAACAGCGTATCACCTCATTCTTCGCCAGCTTGACTGATCAATATCGACGACACGACGAGCGCTTCGACATATACTTTGATTTATCGACACAAAAGTTCGTCAATAGCAAACGCGGAGTTCCTCCAAAGCGGGCGATACCGGTAAACGAGGCGCTTGAAACGCGCTCGCTTCTCAACTGGCTCCGACAGCATGCAGAAGAACTCGAGTCAGAAGATTTCGATCGAGCAGATCAGCTTGGCGGCGCCCTACGCGATTACAAAGTTCCCGCCTATGTGGTAACCAGCGACGATCAGAATCTCCTGCGCGAAATCTTTGACCGGGTCAATTCCGCCGGTAAACCGATCTCTCGCGCACAAGTATTCCACGCACTGTTTGCCAAAGATGGCACGCCAGGAAACCCGAGGAGCGTAGTCAAAGAACTAGAAAAACTCGGATTCGGCCAGATTCCCGAGAATCGAATCGTTCAAAGCCTGCAGGCCATTCGCGGTGGAAATATAGGGCGAGATATCCGGGAAGAATTTGGCCCGAACGAAGATGCATCCGACTGGTTTGATCTGACAGAGCGGGCGCTTGTGCGATCAGTGGAGTTCCTAAAACGGGAAGGCGTACCACACACACTCTTAATGCCAAATGCTTTTCCAATACCAGTCCTCGCAGCTTTCTTTCACCTACATCCAGAACCTACAAATTGGACACTCATACTCTTGTCCCGCTGGCTTTGGCGTGGATGGGTCCACGGCTTTGGCGAAGAAGCAGGACAAACACCGACGCTTAGACGTGCAGTCTATTCAGTAAATCCGGCAAAGGCGAACCCGCAGAAGGCGCCGTCAGAGTATGACGCCATTAAGGCGCTACTCAGCCGAGTCGTAGATCGAGCTCCAGGATCAGTGCCGGTGACAAAGTTTAGGACAAACGAGCGAGGAAGTCGCCTGCTCCTGCTTGCCCTATACTCGCTGGGACCACTAGGAAGTGACGGAAGCCCGCTTAACGTCGGAAGCCTACTTGACTCCTATGGCGTTAATGCCATAGCTCAATTAGTTAACTCGAGTGCTTCCGAAGCTGGCTCTCGCGGTTTCTGGTCGCCGGACGATAAACCAATATCAGCCATCCAAGACCCCAAAATACTGACAAGTCACCTAATCGACAACAAAGCTTCACATCTTTTGCATTCTGCACAGAAAGAAGAATTTGTTGAACATCGAAACAAGGAACTTGCAATTCTTGCCGAAAGGTTCCTTACCGCAAGAGTGGATACTGGCGCAGTGACACGCCCGCCTCTTCGTGACTTAATTGTCCAAGGCGAGACCGAGGAACTTTCATGAGAACCGACTCCGTGTCGCGAGTGCAAATACAATCCATCAACACTCAATGGGTCGATGTAGGACAACTATACAATGTAGGAAACAGGAACTGGTTTGAATTTACCGATCAATATTGGGAGAGTTTTCCCAGGCCAATACTTGGTCAGATATTTGAGGAGAACGGTCGCCACTGGAAACCTAGTGCCCGAGTATCACTGCCTCGCTGGTTTGGCCATCTACTTCCAGAAGGTCGACTACGCGCGGCTGTCGCTGATGCAGCAGAAACGAACCTCAAAAATGAGTATGACCTGCTAGTAAGACTAGGCCCCAATGACCTTCCTGGCGCGATTCGCGTATTTCATGAAGGCATCCCTAATAGCGTGCAAACTCCCCACACGGAAGACGCAGACGATGGTCCATATAATTCTAACCCGATCCTGAAATTTAGCCTGGCCGGAGCACAACTCAAGTTTTCCGTCTATGGAGACGAAAAAGGCATTACTGTACCCACCAAAGGTAGCGCTGGAAACCTGATTGTGAAATTTCCTGACGAACGCCCTGGGTTCGACGGTGTCCCAGAAGCCGAACTCGGGTCACTGGTCCTGGCTGGGCGATCCGGTATCGAAACCCCACATTCATTTCTTGTAGACCCGCTTGAAATTGAAGGCCTCAAGGAATGGGCCAAACTGTCGGGCGGCAGAAAGGCGCTAGCGGTCACGAGGTTCGACCGCGCAGGCAAAAATCAGCGTATCCACATGGAAGAGCTAGCTCAGATTCTGGATATTCCGACAGCGAATTCTGACGCGAAATACCGAGGCGCGAAGAGTGACACAGTCGCAACCGTTATCGCCGGCCTGACAGACATCTCCACCACGGCCGCAGTTATCGATCGCATTGTCCTAAATATAATTATCGGCAACGGTGACGCCCATTTGAAGAATTGGGCGATACTATACAAAGATGGAAAAACTCCAACACTTAGTCCCGCTTATGATATAGTTCCAACTTTTCTCTATATAAAAAATGACAACCTTGGCTTAAAATTGCATAACACTAGAAGCTTTTACGAAGTGTCCCCCGAAACCTTTGAAAGCATAGGCCGTCGCACAGGGTACGGTGTGACAGCCGCCAAGAAACGCGCCCGTGAGACGACCGAGCGAATTTTAGGGGAAATTCGTATAATGTCGGAATATTTGACAAAAGAGAACTATGATAGATTGAAGGTGCACGTTTCAGATTTGAAGCTTCAGCGATAAGATTCCACAAAGAACCGTAAGTAGTTCGATGCGGTCAGTAACTCGTAGCATCAATCAGTGAATACCAAGGCGCAGAGAGTCAGCTGAACAAATTATGCACACTTTTCAGCAACTATCGACGTCTGCAAATTGATCGGGCCGCGTCGAGCACCAGCCGAGAGAACTCCTTGCCACGCACCATCGGCAGGTAGTGTCCGGCCTTCGGGACGTGGATCAGCCTGCCGTCGGCGCAGGCGTCGAGGAACCGGCGCTCGTGACGGCGGAAGTGGTCGTGTGAGCCGTTGATGAGCCACGTCGGCCCCGGGTAGGTGCCGAGTTCCGTGAGCACGTCGAAGTCCGCGAAGGCCTCGGCGACGTCCGGGATCACCTCGGTCGCGATACCACCGTCGATCACCGCTTTGGCCGACTTCGGCGGCAGCACACTCTCGAACTGCCGGCGGCTGAGCCGGTCGCCTCGATCCGGTAAGCGCATGAGCAGGCGGTGAGCGACGCGGAACGGCGTCTCCAGCGTCCGTCCGGGCAGGTAGGTCGAACCCGCGACGACCAGACCGGCGACCCGGTCCGGATGCCGCGCGGCCGCCGCGATGGCGACGTAACCGCCGAGCGAATGCCCGACGACCAAGGCGGGCTCCTCGATGCCTTCTACGACGGCGTCCACCGCACCGGCCAGGGTGAACCGTTCGCCGCGGCGCGTGCCGTGTCCGGGCAGGTCGACCGCTCTCGCGGAAGGACCCGCGTATTCGAGTTGCTCGGCCCACGCCGCACCGCTGAGCCGGATGCCGTGGACGAAGACGACGGGGATCATGAGCTACCTCCAGAATGCAACGCACCGTTGCGTTGCAACGTACGCCTGCTCGAAGCGCAACGCAACGGTGCGTTGTATTGTCGGGCGGTGAGCACGCAGAACGGTCCCCGCAAGGCCGAGGCGATCTTCGCCGCCACCCTCGGACTTCTCGCCGAACACGGATACGAGAAGCTCGCCATCGAGGCCGTCGCCGCCCGATCCGGCGTCAACAAGACGACCCTGTACCGCTGGTGGCCGTCGAAGGACGCGCTCCTGGCCGCGGCACTGCGCGATTCGGACCTGTTCACCCTCGACGTCCCGGACACCGGCAGCCTGCGCGGCGACCTTCTCGCCGTGGCGACACATATCTTCCGGCTGCTGACCTCCGAACACACCGCGCCGGTCGTCACGGCGACGCTGACCGCGGGCCCTCGCCGCCCGGAACTCGGCGACGTGTCACGAAGCTTCTTCGCCGACCGCATGGCGCGCGAAGAGCCGATCTTCGAACGCGCCGTCGCCAGGGGCGAACTGCGGGCCGGCGCCGATCCGGTCGTCGTGATGGATCTGCTCGCCGGGGCGATCTGGTTCCGGCTGTTGCTGCGCGGCGGTGAAGCCGATCCGAAATTCCTCGAAAAAGCAGTGGACACCGTCCTGAACGGCGCCGGAGCATAAGCGCATGGGAATCGCGTTGAAGATCGAATCCGAGCGATTCGAGGACTATCTCGTCGCCGACACGGTCGTCGATCACGATCATCCGCTGATCCGCGAAACGGCTGACAGACTGTCACCACGCGGCGGCACCGAAGTCGACGTGATTCGTTCGATGTTTCACTTCGTGCGCGACGACATCGCCCATACGGTGGATGCCGCCGATCCCAGGGTCACCCTGTTGGCCTCCGAGGTTCTGCGGGAACGGGTCGGCCTCTGCTATGCGAAGTCGCACTTGCTGGCCGCTTTGCTTCGCGGCCAAGGCATCCCGACAGGCTTCTGCTATCAGCGGATCGGCGTGCTTCACGGGCTCAACGCCGTCTACCTCGCTGGTCTGGACCGGTGGATCCGACTGGACCCCAGAGGCAACAGAAATGGTGCGGACGCGCAATTTTCCCTGGAGGATGAGCGACTCGCGTGGTCTCTGGACCCCTCCCGGGGCGAGATCGACTTACCGACGGTGTACACCGCACCGTCATCCGCCGTCGTGGAAACACTGTCGTCGGCGAAGCCCGGTCCCGCGTGGTACGAAGGAATCCTGCCGCACGCTCCGTGAGCGGTTTTTTCGTAATCCGGCGAAACTCCGGGCACGAAAGCGGCATTGCCGAGCGTCACGTAAGTTGTTGGTACCTTTCCCCCGAATTTCTTATTTCGACATTGTCACGAGGCGCGTAGAGTAACTCCCCGCACTCGAACAGATACGCAATGCGTTCGTCCGTTCGGGTGTCGATCGAGGAGGTGACCCCCGTGCCCGCGGAAGCCGACCGGCTCCGCCGTGCCCCACTGCAAGAGATCTTCTGGACCAGGACAAGTCTTCTGCTCACCGTACTGGTCGTCGTCGCGGGCCTCAGCCTGTGGATCTCCAGCATGATGGATCCCGGCGCCGGCAAAACGCTGCTCACTTCCCTGGGCACCGGAACCCTGATATCCGCGGTGGTCGGCTTCGGCCAGACCCTGATCACCGCCACCGCGTCACAACGCGCGATGGTGACCCCGGTGATCGAGGAAAGCCGCAAGGCGCTGGAAGCGCTGAGCGCCGAATACCGTTCGCTCAACAAGGAATTCTTCCCCACCCACGTCTTCGAGGCGACCAGCGATCCGGATCCGAAGTTCAACCGGATCATGACCGAAGACCTCGACGTGACCCGGCACTACTTCTTCCGCGGGTTCTCCGGCAGGCACGCCGCGGCCCGGTTGCTGTTGTCCCGCACCGAAAGGGAGCTTCGCGTGGTCATCGCCGACCCGCGCGACGCGGGCGCCATCAGCGGCCGGGCACGTTATCTCCTGCGCAGCGAAGAAGCGAGCATGGATTACGAGACGATCCAGGCGCGGCTCCACGAGGAGATCAGCATCGGCCTGGTCGGGCTGTTCCTGGCCCGCAGCCGGTGCTCACTGGTGGACATCACCGTCGTCGCCGACCCGCCACTGGACCGGCTCGAAGTGTTCGACGAGAGCGTCTGGGTGACCTTGTACAGCGACATCCGCGGAGCGACCACGCTGTATCCGCGAACCCTGCGGTTCAGCGAAGGTTCCTTCCTGTACAACAAGGAACGCTCCGAGTTCCTGCGTGTGTCCCAATCCCGTTCCGGACGACACTTCCGCATCTCCACCACGACGACCAGGGCGGATTTCCTCGCCCTGTACGAAAAAATCACAGGCTCCCCCCTGTCCGAAGAGAACTTCCTTGAGCTGGAAGGGAAATTCCACTCCTTCCGGAAGGAGTTCACCACACTCGCCGAGTTGAACCCCTGACTTCTCGGCGTACGCAGAGTACTAGAAATTGAGGAGCTGAAGTTGCTCACTCGCTTGTCCCCTCTCACCCAGCTGTCCGCGTTGCTCCGGACGACGGACCTGCCGCTGGCGCAGCATTGGCAAATCGTCGACGAGATCTTCCGCGACTGGACGTCGAGACCAGGCCTGCGAACGGACCTTCGGCGGCATCTCGATTCATTGAGCCCGGACGAGGCGAGCGCGGTACTCGAACGATCCCGGGAGACCACCACCCATTTCGCCTGGTGCCTGCTCGACTCCCCGACGGACCCCTTTTCGATCTGGCTCCACGAGTACAAGGCCCCCGAGGACTGGCGTGAGGGCTACGCCGATTCCGTGCACAATCACAGGTATCACTTCTGCACCACGCTCCTCCGTGGCAACTACGTCCACGAGCGTTACTCGACCCTGCGCGACCAGGTTTCCGGATTGATCACATCGGTTCGGTTACGACGTAGCGCTCTGTGTCAGGCGGGATCAGTAGGCGTCATGTACGCGGACGAGTTCCATCGGATTCCTGAAGCCACCGAAGGGACTATGACGTTTTTGGTGAAATCACGCCCGGTAAGCGAGTACAGCCTTTCCTATGACCCGAAGACAGGAATAGGGCATCGTCACGTTCCGGTAGAGGTCCGATTGGGGGACTTGGCGCAGCGCATCTAACTACACACCGACGTCGAAGACGCATACCATTACTCCTCCCGTCCGTAAGCGGGATCGGAGAGGTGTATGCGCGCGCGAAAGAACACAATTCCTTCTCAGACCATCGACGCCGTCGAGCATCGCGTCCGGCAACTGTGCTGGCGCTATGCGGACAAACTGCAGTTCCATGGCTGGCATCACGTGAGTTTCGTCCGGGCCAAGGCCGCGGGTTTCGCCGAGCACAACGGCGCGGATCGCGCCGTCGTCGAGGTGGCGGCACTGGTGCACGACGTCAACTACATCGTGCACCGGAACTCCCCCGCGGCCGCCGGACGGGACCTCAGAATGGAGATCCTGCGCGAATGTGGTGTCGACGACGCCGTGGCCCGCTGGATCGACGAGCTCATCGACGAGGCCGAGATGGCCACCCGCGGCCGGCACATCTCGCTGGAGGCTCAGGCCTTGAGCGACGCCGACACGCTGTTCAAGGCGCTGCCGGTGACGCCGGTCGTGCTCGCCCACCGCTATCTACGGGAAAACGGGCTGAGCCTTCGCGAGCTCGCGCACAAGATCGTCGGCGAGCAGCGCGATGTCCACGACAGCGGCTACTACTTCTACAACCCGAAGGCGGCCGCGACGTACTCGCGATGGGCGCTGGCGAACCTCCAGCTGTGGCAATGCATCAAGGAAGCAGTCGACGACCCCAACGTCGTCGAACTCCTCGACGCCGTCCACGCCGTGGACGACATGGACTTCGAAGCGGAGCCCGCTGCCTCCTAGCGCTGCCCGTAGCCGCGGAGTTTCTCCACGACGTGCTCGATCTCGGCGGGCGGGAGCAGGTTCGGTGTTCCCGCCGCCCGCGCCGTCAGCCAGACCTGGCAGACCCACTCGAGCTGCTGTGCCCGGCTGTACGCCGCACCGAGTCCCTCGCCGAAGGTGATCGTGCCGTGGTTGGCCAGCAGGCAGCCTCGGCGACCCTCCAGGGCCTTGAGCATGGCCTTGGCGAGCTCTTCCGTGCCGTACGTCGCGTAGGACGCGACGCGGGCCGTCGGGCCGATTGCGGCGAGCATGTAGTGGATCGGCGGGACCTCGGCGACGAGTGTGGAGACGGCCGTGGCGTGCACGGAATGCGTGTGCACGACGGCGGAGACCGCCTTGCCGTCCGGATCCGCGGCGTCCCGGTACACGGTGAGATGCATCGGGAGTTCGCTGGTCGGTTTGAGCGAGCCTTCGACGATCTCGCCGTCGAGCCCCACCACCGGCACGTCCTCCGGCCGGAGCCCGGCGTAGTCGACTCCGGTCGGAGTGACCGCCACGAGGTCGCCCAGCCGCGCCGAGACGTTGCCGGAAGTCCCGACCACCAAGCCGTCGGAGGTCATCCTCCGGGCGTATTCGCAGACCGCCGCACGTTCTTCGGCGAGAATCATCGGCGCGAGTGAGGCGTCGGTACAGCTGGTCGTGAGTGGCGATTCGGGTTAGAACCCGAATCGCCACTCACGACCAGGGTGACCCACCTACGGCGTCGCGCGATCAGGGCGAGGGCCGTTCGTCTTGGCGGGAGTCGGTTTCGGCGCCGCTTGTTGGGAAGCTTCGGTCTTGGGGGCTTCGGCTTTGGGAGATTCGGCTTTGGGAGATTCGGCGGCGGCTTCCGGGGCGGGGGCCAGCAGCTTGATGGCCTCTTGGACGGCGACGTCCGTGGCGGAAAGTCGTTCGGCGACCTTCGAGCGGAGCTCCAGCGCGAGCTTCCGGGCCTGCTGAGCCTCGGCCTGCTGGGTCTTCGCGACGGTAAGGGCCTCCGCGACCTGCTCCTGCTTCGCGGCGATCTCCTCCGCCGAAGACTTCTCCGACTTCGCGATCTTCTCCGCCGAAATCCGCTCGGCTTCGGATCGCTTGTCGGCCGACACGCGGTCGGCTTCCGCGATCTTGTCCGCGGACGCCTTCTCCGCCTCGGCGCGACGGGCCGCCGAAGCCTCTTCGGCCTTCTTGTCGGCGGCCGCACGGGTCCGGACACTCTCCATGTCCAGTTCCTTGCGCTTCTGCGCCGCTTCGGAGTTCAGCCGCTCGATCTCGGCCTTGGCGTCCGCGAGCAGTTTCTCCCGCTCGCCCTGCGCGTCCTTGGCCGCCTTGTCACTCGCGCGCTGGGTCTCGTGGGCGTATTTGTCGGCTTCGGCACGAGTCGACTTGGCGTCGGCTTCCGCGGCGGCCTTGAGGTCGGCGATCTCCTCCTCGGCGAGCTGCATCATCATGCGGACGCGCTCGGCCATCGCGCCGGCACCGGACGGACTCGAACTCATCCGCACGAGCGCGGCCTTGGTCTCGTCCAATTCCTTCTGGGCATGGCCGAGCGCCTTGGTGAGTTCACCGGCGGTCGCCACGGCCTCGTCGCGGTTGCGCGAGGTCTTCTTGAGTTCGGTCGACAGTTCGGCGAGCCGCTCGTCGACCTGACGCTTGTCGTAGCCGCGGACGGCGCCCGCGAACTGGGACGATTTCGCTGAGGGCGCCTGAGGCGCCGCCTTCTCAGGAGCGACCATGGCGGACACCTTAATGAGCGAGGGCCCGTCAGGTAGTACCGCCAAACGGCTGCACTCGGTCCGCGACGGGCCGATCACATGGCATCCTCCATTGTTGACAGGTCGTAAGCAGGGGAGGCCCGGTTGGACGTCTCGGCGATCCTCGACGACATCGGAGAGCACTGGCACGTCTACGCCACGATGCCCTTCATCGCGGCACTCATCGGTTACATCACCAAACGCGTCGCCATCGAAATGATGTTCCGGCCGCTGGAGTTCGTCGGCATCAAACCGTTCCTCGGCTGGCAAGGGGTCATCCCGGCCAACGCGCGCCGGATGTCGACCACCGCCGTCGACCTGCTGACCAAGAACCTCGTCGACCCGCAGGAGATCTTCTCCCGGCTCGATCCCGAGGAGGTGGTCAAGGAGCTGGAAGAGCCGCTCCTCAAGGCCGTCGAGGACGTCACCCGCGAGGTGATGGAGCAGTACCAGCCCAGACTGTGGGAACTGCTGCCGACACGGGCGCAGCGGATGCTGGTCGACCAGGTGCGGGCGCAGGCGCCGAAGGTCGTCGCGCGGCTGATGCGCGAGGTGTCGACGAACATCGACGAGGTCCTCGACGTCAACGAGATGCTGATCAACGCGATGGTCCGGGACAAATCGCTGACCTGCCGCCTGATCAAGGAGGTCGCGACCCCGGAACTCCGCTTCATCGCCCGGTCCGGGATCTACTTCGGCTTCGTCATCGGTCTGGTCCAGTTCGTCGCTTGGGCACTGACGAAGCAGCCGCTGATCATGCCGATCTTCGGTTTCGTCACGGGGTTCGTCACGGACTGGCTCGCCCTGAAGATGATCTTCTACCCGCGTGAGCCGCGACGGTTCCTGTTCTTCAGCTGGCAGGGCATGTTCCAGAAGCGCCGCCAGGCGGTCGCCCGTGACTACGGCGCGCTGATCGCGGACGAGGTCCTCACCGTGCGGAACGTGATGGAGGCCGTGCTCACCGGGCCGAAGTCGGACAAGCTGTTCGCGATGATCACCCGCGAGGTGCAGCGGACCATCGACTCGCAGGCGAGTATCGCGAAGCCGTTGGTGGCGCTGACCGTCGGCGGCAAGCAGTACCAGGAGATGAAGAAGGCCGCGGCGGAGAAGGCGATCGCGTATCTCCCCGAAACGGTGAAACACGTGGAGAGTTACGCCACTGACGCGCTCGACGTCCGCAACACGATCGTCGCGAAGATGCAGCAGCTGACCCCGCTCGAGTTCGAAGGGATCCTGCGACCCGCCTTCCAGCAGGACGAATGGAAGCTGATCGCGGTCGGCGCGGTGATCGGCGGGCTCGTGGGTGAACTTCAGGTCCTGCTACTCCTCCATTGAGGACAGGCGGCTAGGTTCCCCTCAAGCGAGACGCGGGAGGGGCTTCGAGTGGACGCCGTCATCGCCGATCTCGGCGAGCACTGGCCGGTGTACGTCACCATGCCGTTCATCGCGGCGCTGATCGGTTACGTCACCAAACGCGTCGCCATCGAGATGATGTTCAAACCGGTGGAATTCGTCGGCGTCAAGCCGTTCCTCGGCTGGCAGGGCGTGCTGCCGGCGAACGCCGAACGGATGGCGGCCACCGCCACCGAGATGCTGACGAACAACCTCGTCGACCCGAAGGAGATCTTCGCCCGGCTCGATCCGGCGCAGGTGGCGAAGGAGATCGAGCAGCCGCTGCTGCGGGTCGTCGAGGACGTCACCCGCGAGGTGATGGAGCAGTACCAGCCCAGACTGTGGGAGATCCTGCCGAACACCGCCCAGCAGATGCTGCTCAAACGGGTGCAGACCGAGGCACCGCGCGCGATCACGAAGATCATGGGCGAGATCGCGGAGAACATCGAGGACGTCCTCGACCTCAAGCACATGGTCGTGACGAACCTGGTGCGTGACAAGGCCTTGCTGAACCGGCTGATCCGCGACATCTCGCGCCCCGAGATGCGGTTCATCGCGCGCTCGGGGATCGTGTTCGGCTTCTCCCTCGGCTGCGTGCAGTTGCTCGTCTGGGCGCTGACGAAGTCGCCGATCGTGCTGCCGCTGTTCGGTATCGGCATCGGCTGGTTCACCGACTGGATCGCCCTGAAGATGATCTTCCTGCCGCGTGAGCCGAAGCGGTTCTTCGGTTTCTACACCTGGCAAGGCGTCTTCCAGAAGCGGAAGGACCAGGTCGCCGCCGACTACGGCGACATGATCGCGCGCGAGATCATCACCATCCCGAACCTGCTCGAAGCCGTGTTGAGCGGGCCGAAGTCGGACAAACTGTTCACGATGATCACCCGCGAGGTGCAGCGGACCATCGACGCGCAGGCCAGCGTCGTGAAACCGTTCGTCGCGATGGCCGTCGGGAGCAGGAAGTTCCAGGAGATGAAGCAGACCGCGGCGGCGAAGGCGGCCGCGCGGATCCCGGAGACGATCCGGCACGCCGAGGGCTACGCGATCAACGCACTCGACGTCCGGAACACCATTGTGGACAGAATGCGCCGGCTCAACCCGCTCGAATTCGAGCAGTTGCTGCGGCCGGCGTTCCGGCAGGACGAGTGGAAGCTGATCGCGGTCGGTGCCGTCATCGGCGGCCTTGTCGGTGAACTTCAGGTGCTTCTGCTGCTTCACTGACAGCCAGCCGATACCGTTTCCCACCTTCAGAGCGAGCGAGGAGGTCCCATGGACGCCGTCCTGGACGACCTCGCCCGGCACTGGTGGCTCTACGCCGCGATCCCGTTCATCGCCGCGCTGATCGGTTACGTCACCAAACGCGTCGCCATCGAGATGATGTTCAAACCGCTGGAGTTCGTCGGCATCAAGCCGTTCCTCGGCTGGCAGGGCGTGGTGCCCAAACACGGCGGACGGATGGCCGCCGTCGCGACCGAATTGCTGACGTCGAACCTGCTGGACGTCAAAGAGGTCTTCCGGCGGATCGACCCGGCGATCATCACGCGTGAAATCGAGCAGCCGCTGCTACGCGCCGTGGACGAGGTCGCGCGCGAAGTGCTGGAACAGCACCATCCCAGGCTCTGGGAGGTCATGCCGACGATGGCGCAGGAACTGCTGATCAAGCAGGTCCAGGCGTCGACGCCGCGGCTCGTGCGCGAGTTCATGGAAGAGATGACCGAGAACCTCGACGAGGTGCTCGACTTCCAGCATATGACCGTGCAGCGGCTGACCAGGGACAAGAAGTTGCTGGTCCGGCTCATCCGGGAGACGTCGCGACCGGAGATGGCGTTCATCGCGCGCACGGGTATCTACTTCGGCTTCGGGCTCGGTGTCGTGCAGGCGTTCGTGTGGGCGCTGACGAAGGAGCCGTGGGTGCTGCCGATCTTCGGTGGCTGCATCGGGCTGTTCACCGACTGGCTGGCGATCAAGCTGATCTTCGTGCCGCGCGAGCCGGTGCGTGTCGGGCGGGTGATCCTGCAGGGCAAATTCCAGCGGCGGCGGGCCGAGGTCGCCCGCCAGTACGGCGAGATGATCGCGAACGAGATCCTCACCGTGCCGAACCTGCTCGACGCCGTCCTGCGCGGGCCGCGGTCGGACAGGCTGTACGCGCTGGTCGAACGGCTGGTGGCGCAGGCCGTCGACGAGCAGGCGAGCGTCGCGAAACCGATGGTCGCGATGGCCGTCGGCGGAGCGCGGCTGCGGGAGATCAAGCAGGCGGCCGCGCGGAAGGCGCTGGAGCACCTGCCGCCGACGATCCGCTACGCCGAGGGTTACCTGACCGAGGCGATGGACGTCGCGAAGATCGTCGAGCGGCGGATGCTGGGGCTGACGCCGCTGGAGTTCGAGGGCCTGCTGCGGCCGGCGTTCCGGCAGGACGAGTGGAAGCTCATCGCGGTCGGCGGAGCCATCGGCTTCCTGGTCGGCGAGCTCCAGGTCCTGCTCATGCTCCACTGACGCGCACCTGCGTTTAGCCCCCTAATCGCTATGTGCGCGCGGGTGTTGCTGGGTCCGTGAAGGCCTCCTTGAGGGACCCAGGGTCCCTCAAGGAGGCCTTCACGGACAGGACTCACGACAGACCGGACCGGCCGGACCGAGCGCTCGCAACGCGCTTTGGGGGCGGTTCTCACCTGCGGGAGACACGGGGTGATTACGGTGGTGGGGTGGCGTCCGAACCCCAGCAACTGCCAGCCGTTCACGAGGCGTGGCTTCCGCGTGAGCACGCGCTGCACCGTCCTCGCCATGGCGGCAGGCAGCTGACGGCGCTGATCAGCGCGCTCCTGTTCTTCACCACCCCGGCCCTGCTGTGGGTGTTCGGTGTGCGGCCGGGCGAGATCGAGAACCACAAGCTCGCGGGGTTCCCGGGGATGGACCGGGGCTGGGGCTTCTTCACCGACATGCCGACCTGGGCCATCGACCAGCTGTCGTTCCGGCCGGGCGCGATCGCCGCCGCCGACGCGATCAGCCGTGGTCTCTTCGGCGAGGACGCGCCGCTCGACCAGGCGCCGCCGCAACAGCAGGCGGGCCCGATCCCGGCTCCTCCCGCTCCCACGCCGCCCAAGACGGCGCCCACCCAGGGGCCGACGCCGAACGCCGCGTCCGGCTATCGCCGCGTCGTCCAGGGTCGTGACGGCTGGCTGTACTACGGCTACGACGCCGACGCGAAATGCGATCCGTCGCGGCCGCTTCCCGAGACCATTTCCAAGATCAACGAGCTGCGGCGCGCGGTCGAGGCATCCGGCAGGCGGTTCGAACTCGTCGTCGCGCCGGACAAGTCGACGATGGTCCCGCAGTTCCTGCCCGACACCTACCCCGGCAAGGACTGCTCGCGCTCGGCCGAGACGAGTACCTGGCACCGGATGGTCAAAGACGCCCGCGCGATCGACCTGCGGCCCGAACTGCGCGCGTCCGAGGGCCGGGTGCAGCGGCCGATCTACCCGCCGAACGACACCCACTGGGCCGACGAGGGCGCGCTGGTGATGACGCGCGCCATCGCGAACGCGATCAAACCGGGTGTCACGCAGAGCTGGGTGAGCGTGCCCATGGGCCAGTACGACGCGGTCGCCGACCTGCCGCCGCTGATCAACAAGCAGGGCACGAAGACGAACACGCTCTACAGCCTCCGCCCGGACGGCCTGGTCGAGCGCGCGGGTGAGACCAACGGCGACATCGACCGGCCGGTGTACCGCACGGCGAGTCCGCTGATCGGGACCGTCGACGAGAAGGTCCTGATCTACGGCGACTCGTTCACGAAGGCGTCTTCGCGCTACCTCTCGGGCGCGTTCACGAACCTCACGATGCTCGCTCACTTCACCCAGAAGACGTCCCAGGCCGAAGCCGTCGACGCCTTCGTGAACGCGAACATCGTGGTTCTCGAAGCCGTCGAGCGGAGTGTGGCCGGCGGTCAGCTCGCCTTCATCGACGAAGGCTTCCTCGCCGCGGTGAAGAAGGCGCTCGCCGAGCACCCGATCCGCTAGCGCAGCGCGGGCGCCGCCTGCGGTGCCGTCGGGTCGACGCGGACACGCGAGTTGCGCCCGCGCAGCCAGGCGATGAGACGGCACACCAGGTAGATGACGAACGAGATCGTCGTGACGAACGCGCTCACCGGCTTCCCCGGGGCGAGGGAAAGGATGATCCCGCCGAGCGCGGCGATCTCCGCGAAGACGATCGAAAGCACCGTCGCCTTCCACGGGCTCGCCGTCACGCGCGCGGCCGCCGCGGCCGGGGTCACCATCAGCGAGACCACCAGCAGCGCGCCGACGATCTGGACGCCCAGCGCGCTCGAAATCCCGACCAGGACCGCGAAAATGAGCGAAAGCAGCCGGACCGGGACGCCGCGCGCCGTCGCGACCGCGGGGTCGACAGTGGCGAAGAGCAGCGGCCGGTAGATCACCGCGAGCACCACCAGGACGACCACCGAGGCGCCGACGAGCAGGTTCAGGTTGGTCGAGTCGATGGTGATGATCTGCCCGACCAGGATGCCGAACTTGTTGGCGCTACGGCCTTCGTAGAACGACAGCAGCAGCACGCCCATGCCGAGCCCGAAGGCGAGGATCACGCCGATCACCGAGTCGCGTTCGGACTCGCGGCCGCCGAGGATCCCGATCAGCAGGGCGGCGATGACCGCGCCCGCGAGTCCGCCGAGTTCGACGCCGACACCGAGCAGCAGCGCGCCCGCCGCGCCGGTGAAGGCCAGTTCGGCGGTGCCGTGCACGGCGAACGACATCCGCCGCATCACCACCAGCGGGCCGAGTACTCCGGCCACCAGGCCGAGGACGGCGGCCGCGAGCAGCGCCGTCTGCACGAAGTCGAGACCGAGAAGTTCGCCGGTGAGGGCGAAATCGAACATCTTGTCCACAGTGTTTATCCGAGAACCCGCGACCGCGATCGCGTCGCCAGGGCGCGAGTTCGCGCCATCCGTCGTGCTGGAACTTCAAGGCGCCCCGCCGCCCCGATCGCGAGGCCTTCGGCCGGGGCGGGTTCCGCGTATGGTCCGGACCGCACGAATGACCTCACTTCGTCTACCACTTCCGCTACGAAGCCTGTTCGTCGATGTGGTGGGGTTCGTCCTCGCACAGCGCGCTCTGTGCCCCGGCGACGTGGATCTGACCGCCGACCTTGAGCACCTCGATCCGCGTGCCGTACAGCTCGGACAACGTCTCCGAGTTCATCACCTCATCCGGCTTACCGACCCGGAACTGGCCGTTCACCAGGTACAGCACCCTATCCACATAGGACAGGATGGGGTTGATCTCGTGGGTGACGAACAGGACGGCGGTATTCGCCGAACGCCGCCGCTCGTCGATCAGCTCGGACACGGCGCGCTGATGCGCGAGGTCGAGGGAGAGCAGCGGCTCGTCGCACAGCAGGACCTCGGGGTCGCCGACCAGCGACTGGGCGACCCGCAGCCGTTGCTGCTCTCCACCGGAAAGCCTGCCGACAGGCTGCTTCGCGTACGCCTGGGCGCCGACGGACTCGATGGCCCGCGACACCAGCTGACGTCGTTTCGAGATCCCGAAGAGCCCGGTCCCCCACCGGTGCCCGTCCAGGCCGAGGCCGACCAGGTCCACCCCGCGCATCGTCAGGCCCTCGTCGAGGGCGCGCTGCTGCGGGATGTAGCCGATCCGCCGGTTTTGCCCGCCGGGGCGCCGCCCCGCGATCTCGACCGTGCCCTCGGGCAGGCCCTGCTGGCCGAGCAGCACCTTGAGCAGGCTGCTCTTCCCGGAGCCGTTGGGCCCGAGGATCGCCAGGAACTCGCCGGGCTCGACGTCGAGGTCGAGCCCGGACCACAGGGTTCGGTTGCCGAACGCGAGGCTCGCCCCGCGGACACGGACCGCGGGACGCGCCTCGGCAGGTACGGAGGTCACTACTTCAGTGCTCCCGCCAGCGCGTCCACCGACTTCGTCATCCATGCAATGTAGTCGGTCACACCCTGGGGAAGTGTTTCGGTGACGTCGACGACCGCGATCCCGGCGCCCTTGGCGTCGCCGACGACCTGCTGGGTGACCGGGGTGGTGGTCTGCGCGTTGTTGATCAGCGCCTTGACCTGCTTGCCGGAGATCAGCTGCTTGACCTCGTTGAGCGCGGCGGCGGGCACGTCCTGCTCCGCTTCCACGGCCTCGGCGAACGCGGGCGGCGTCGCGTCGGTGACCTTCGCGCTGTCGAGCAGGTAGTGCGCGACGGGCTCGGTCGCGACGACCTTGCCGCCCGAGGCACCCAGTCCGGTGACCTTCTTCAGCAGTTCCTGGGTCTTGCCCTTGAACGCCGTCGCGTTCGCGGTGAAGGCGTCCTTCGACGCGGGCTGGATCTCGCCGAGCTTCGCGGCGACCTGGTCGGCGATCTTCTCGACGCCGGGCAGGCTGTACCAGACGTGCTCGTTCTCGTTGCCCGTCGCGGCGATGTCGACGGCGACCAGCTTCTGCGCGCCGGTGGCCTGGTCGGCGAGCTTCGAGAAGAAGTCGTCGTAGCCGCCGCCGTTGGACAGCGTCAGCTTCGCGTTCTTCGCGGCGATGGCGTCGCTCGCGGTGGTCTCGTAGGAGTGCGGGTCGGCCGAGGGGTCGTGGATGATCGAGGTGACCTCGACCTTGTCGCCGCCGACGGCGGTCACGACGCTGCCCCAGACGTCGGTCGAAGCGACGACCTTGATCTTCTCGCCGCCCGCGGGGTTCGCGGCGGCCGCGTTCTGCGAGCCGGAGCCCGTCGACGCCTTGTCGCTGGACGCGCAGGCCGTCGCGCCGAGGGCGAGTACGGCCAAGGCCGAAACGGCCGCGAAAACACTCTTAGTACGGCGGGAATTCATTTACTGCACTCCTGCGGATGCCCAGGCCAGGTGTCCCAGATGCCGGGTAATGGAAACCGTTGTCAGATTCAACTGTACCCCATACGGCTGATGGCACCCCATCGATGAGTCCCGGCTGTACCCAGGGTCACTCTGAATCGAGACCTGCCACACGCCGGGTGATGCTTCTGCAAAACGTTCTGAACCGTTACGGTTTGCGGATGGGCCGTCCTATCCGCACCAGGAGGCAGGCGACACTGGCGTCGTTGGCCGCAGAGCTCGGTGTGTCGAGGACCACCGTCTCGAACGCCTACAACCGACCCGACCAGCTGTCGCCGGAGTTGCGCCGACGCGTCCTCGAGACCGCGCGCCGCCTCGGCTACCCGGGCCCGGACCCGGTCGCCCGATCACTGCGGACCCGCAAGGCGGGCGCTGTCGGTCTTTTACTCACCGAGAACCTCTCCTACGCCTTCCGTGACCCCGCCGCCATCGGCGTACTCGAAGGGCTCGCGCTGGCCTGCGAAGACGCGGGCGTCGGCCTGCACCTGGTCCCGGCGAGCCCGGGCCGGGAGGACGTCGCGGCCGTGCATCGTGCCGGCGTCGACGGCTTCGTCGTCTACTCGGTGCCCGACGACGACCCGCACCTGGGCGCCGTGCTGGAGCGCCCGGTGCCGACGGTGATCGTCGACCAGCCGCGCGTGGACGGCGTCGACCGGGTCGGCCCGGACGACGCGGCCGCGGTCACCGCCATGGCCGAGCACCTCATCTCACTCGGCCACCGGCAGATCGGCGTGCTGTGCATGCGGCTGGCCCGCGAGCGCAACGACGACTTCGTCTCCATCCAGCGGCAGAGCGCGGCGCATTTCCACGTGCAGCGGATCCGGCTGGAGGCGCTGGCCGCCGCGTTCTCCGCGGCCGGGGTCGACTGGGCGACCGTGCCGGTGGTCGAGCGCTTCGACCACACCGTGGACGACGGCGCGTCCGCCGCGCGACAGCTGCTCGACGCGTATCCGCAGGTCACCGCCGTGATCTGCACTTCGGACATCCTCGCGCTCGGCGCGCTGGCCGAAGCCGAACGCCGGGGCCTGCGAGTGCCGCAGGATCTGACGGTCACCGGCTTCGACGGCATCACCGAGGCCGAACGCTCCGGACTCACCACGGTCCACCAGCCGGTGCTGGAAAAGGGCAAGGCGGCGGGAAAACTCCTGCTCAGCGCGGGGGACCGGGTCGGGCCGAAGGTGATCACCCTGCAGACCGAACTGCGGGTCGGCCGCACGTCGGCACCGCCACGAACAGCCGAAGAACGCTGGTTCGGGCCGTGATGTAGCCCGTAAAGCGTTGCTCTCACCGAGCGTGTCCGTTCAAAATGGACAAGTGACCTCCATAGACGTTCTTCTCAAGCGAAACCAGGAGCTGGGCGACGTCACTCCTGGTGACCGCTCGTCCCCGAGGCCATCACTTCAGGTGGCGGTTCTGACCTGCATGGACGCCCGGATCCGGGTGTTCGAGATCTTCGGTCTGCTCCAGGGCGAGTCCCATGTCCTCCGCAACGCCGGCGGTGTCGTCACCGACGACATGATCCGGTCGCTCGCGCTGAGCCAGCGGAAGCTGGGCACGCGCGAGGTGCTGATCGTCCAGCACACCGAATGTGGCCTCTCCATGGTCACCGAAGACGACTTCAAGGACGAGCTCGAAGAGGCCAGCGGCCTCCGCCCGACCTGGGCCGTCGAGGCGTTCCGCGAGGTAGAGGACAGCGTGCGCCGGTCGGTGCAGCGGGTGCGGCGCAGCGACTTCCTACCGCATACCGACAACGTGCGCGGCTTCGTCTACGACGTGAAGACCGGACGCCTCTCCGAGGTCGCGTAGACCCTGTTCGGAAGTACATGAAGGCCCCCTTCCTCGCGCTAGACGCGAGGAAGGGGGCCTTCATGTACTTGGGGCGCACGCCTCTTAAGCTGCCAGGGTGGGCGTCGACGCGGATGTGCTGATCGAGTGGTTCGGCGAAGTGGGGCGCGACCTGCCCTGGCGTGAGCCGGAGTGCACCGCCTGGGGCGTGCTGGTCAGCGAGATCATGTTGCAGCAGACGCCGGTCGCGCGCGTCCAGCCGATCTGGCTCGAATGGATGGCGCGCTGGCCGGTGCCGTCGGCGCTGGCGGCGTCTTCGCAGGGCGAGGTCGTACGCGCCTGGGGCAAACTCGGTTACCCGCGCCGCGCGTTGCGGCTGCACGCCGCCGCGGCCGTCATCGCAGCCGAACACGGCGACGTCGTACCGTCCGATGTGGACACTCTGCTCGCCTTGCCGGGTATCGGCGCGTACACCGCCCGCGCGGTCGCGGCCTTCGCCTACGGCAAACGGGCACCGGTGGTGGACACGAACGTCCGGCGCGTGGTGGCCAGGGCGGTGCACGGCGCGGGTGACGCCGGGCCGCCGTCGAACACCCGCGACATGGCCGACGTCGAGGCGCTGCTTCCGCTCGAAGACGCGCCGGCCGCCCGGCTTTCGGCGGCGCTGATGGAACTCGGCGCGCTCGTCTGCACGGCCCGGTCGCCGCGCTGCGCGGACTGCCCGATCTACGACGACTGTGCCTGGCAGCACGCGGGGAAACCGGCCTACGCCGGGCCCGCGAAGCAGGTGCAGAAGTTCGCCGGGACCGACCGTCAGGTGCGCGGATTGCTGCTCGACGTCCTGCGCGGAACCGAGGGCCCGGTCGAAAAGGCACGGCTCGATCTGGTGTGGCACGAATCCGGGCAGCGCGACCGCTGCCTCGACTCCCTGCTGGTCGACGGCCTGCTCGAACAGACCGGGGACGGCCTGTTCGCACTCCCTGGCGAACACTAACGCATTACGACAAAAGTTGGTCAATGGTTGTCTTCGGCGCGATGGCGGGTTAGCTTTCCGGCCAAAGCGCATGATGGGAGCTACGCTCGTGGCCGACTTCGACCGACGTACCGCGCTCAAGGGCGGCCTGACGGTAAGCGCCGTCGGGCTACTGGGGACATATACGGTTTCCGCCGCGTCTGCGGCGCCTGGGGCAGCAGAACCGACAATCCATGACACGGCCGCGTGGGGTGCGCGGCCACCGAACGGCTCGATCGTGGTGGAGAACCACAAGCCGACGTACATCGTCGTCCACCACACGGTCGAACCGGGCAACGTCACCGACTACACGCTCGAACACGCCTTCTGGGCGTCCAGGTCCATCCAGAACTTCCACATGGACACCCGGGGCTGGGTGGACACCGGCCAGCAGTTCACGAACAGCCGCGGCGGGCACATCACCGAAGGACGCCACCGCAGCCTGGAGATCCTGCGCGGCGGCACACAGCACGTGCAGGGCGCGAACGTGGGCAACAACAACAGCACCTGCATCGGGATCGAGAACGAAGGGCTCTACAGCACCGAGGACGTCACCCAAGCGCTGTGGGACTCGCTGGTGAAGCTGGTCGCGTACATCGCGTCGCAGTACGGGATCGCACCCGAATTCATCAAGGGACACCGGGACTTCAACTCGACCGAATGCCCGGGAACCGTGCTGTACAACAGGCTTCCGGAACTACGCACCGCGGTCGGGAAGCTGCTCGGCACGGCGTCACCCAAGGTGGACCTGCCCGAATGGCCGCTGCTCAAGCCCGGCGACGCCGGGCCGCGGGTGCGGACGGCGCAGGAACTCCTGCGGGCACGCGGTTTCGCGGTCCAGCCCGACGGCGTGTTCGGTCAGTCCACAAAGGACGCCGTGGCCGCGCTCGCGGCACGGAACGGACTGGTGCGCGACACCTGCGGCGCGACCGCGGCGACCGACGAGACCGGCTTCCTCGGCTCCGACGTCTGGCCGCTCATCGCGGGACCCGGCTCGGATCTGCGGGCACTGAAGGCACGACTCGCCGGCTGACCAGCAGCGGCAGACCGATCACGATGGCGGCGCACCACGGGAGCCAGAAGGTCCCCAACGGCAGCACCAAACCGCCGATGAGCGCGCCCCCGGCGACGGCGCCGTTCCAGGCCGCGATGGTGAGCGACTGGGCGGCGTCGGCCGTGGGGCCCGCGAGCAGCGCGGTGACGGCCTGGAACGCGGTGGGAGCGCCGCCGAAGGCCAGACCCCACAGTCCGGCTGCGGCCAGGATCAGGCCGGGGACGCCGTCGCTGACGCCGACCAGGACGATGGCGGAGGCTGTCAGGCCACCGCAAAGCGCCAGCACGGTGCGCGGATGGCTGTCGAGCGCGGACCCGACCGCCGTCAGGCCGCCGACCGTGGCGCAGCCGAACACCAGCAGCGCCGTGCCCAGCATCCGCGCCGAATCCAGGCCGGCCAGGATCGGGCCGATGTAGGTGTAGGCGATGTTGTGCCCCAGCGAGAACAGCGCGACCGTCGCGAGCAGGGTGCGCATCCCAGGCAGTCGTGACGCGGCCAGCGGCCGGGTGGGGCCCGCCGGGTCCGCGGGTACGGCGGGCACCGCGACCTGTTTCGACAGCGGCCGGGTGGTCGGCGCGCACCACCAT
>NZ_JACBXD010000129.1 GCF_013870525.1 Amycolatopsis pittospori | reverse complement strand
GTTGAAGGTTGCGAAAGTGGCTTTCGCAACACTTCCGTCGAGACCCAGACGAGGCAGCTGGACCGATTGCCTGCCCATAGTTATTCGGTTGTGCCGAAATCACCCTTCAGGGTTATTCGGACCACTTTCAAATGTGGTCTAAAATTACGAACACATGTTCGACAGGTTTTGGTATTCTTGGGGCGTGTCCGAGACGACGTTCCTTCCCGAGTTGCCGCAGGAGTTGTGGCGCGCCGGCAAGCTGGAGCTTGCCCACGGCGTGCAGCAGTTCTTGCAGGTGATGCGGGTCGCCTCTGCTGGTTTGGGCCGGTATTTGGCGGAGATCGAGTCTCGGGGCTGTAAGGATTTGTATGGGCATGGGACGACGTTGGCGTGGTTCGCCGATGTCGCCGGTTTGTCTCAGACTGAGGCGCGTCCGTATGTGAATCAGGCCATCGATTTGAATCCGACGCGTGCGTTGGATGGTCGTGAGGTTCCGGCGTTCGCACCGGCTACGGCTGCTGCGGCGGCCGAGGGTGCGATCGGGCAGGAACGGATCAAGCAGGTCCTGGGGATCTTGAGAGAGATCCCGGCCGAGGTGTCGGCCGAGGATCGAGGGTTCGCCGACACGAGGCTCGCCGACCTCGCTCGGAATGCCGGTCCCGGGGAGGTCTCCGAACTCGGGGGCACCCTGCTGGGCTTGCTGGATCCCGACGGCGCAGAACCGAAGGATCCCGAACCCGCCGAACCGCGCCGTGAACTCACCGTGGAACGCCGCAAAGACGGCTTCTGGAAGATCAAAGGCCTCCTCGACGACGAACTCGGCGCCCGCACCGCGGCCGCGATCGAGGCCTACGCCAAACCCCGCCCTGTCGACGAGTTCGGCCAGGCCGACTTCCGCACCAAAGCGGAACGGCAAGGTGACGCGTGGGCGGAACTGCTGGATCTCGCGATCGCCTGCCCGGATCAGCCCGGCACCAGCGGCTACCGGACCCTGATCCACGTGACCGTCGGTCTCGACGAGTTGAAGACCGGGATCGGGAAAGCCTGCCTGGACTATGTCGGGGAGATGACGGCCCGCGAGGCGCGGATGGCCGCGTGCGACTGTCTCATGCTGCCCGTCGTGTTGAACGCCGCGGGAGAACCGCTTGATGTGGGGCGGCTCCGACGGTTCGTGACTCCGGGCCAGCGGCGGGCGTTGAACATCCGCGACGGCGGCTGTGCGTTCCCGGGCTGTCATCGGCGACCGAAGAACTGTCACGCACACCATATCCATCACTGGGCGGACGGCGGAAGGACCGATCTCCGGAACCTCGTCTTGCTCTGCGGCTTCCACCACCGCCTGATCCACCACGGCGATTGGGAAGTCCGCATGGCCTCCGACGGGTTACCGGAGTTCATCCCACCCCAATACCGAGACCCGTTACGACATCCCCGGCGCAACACCCTCCACCGCGCCGCCGCTTGACCGCAGGAACCGAAGAGCCCGCCACCGAACCGGCGACGGGCCCTTCGGCATACCCACGTTCGCCTAGGTCGCAATCGGACGCGCCCGCACATGACCGGTTGCGCCAAAAGTGCTAGCTCACGAGCAGGCCGTTCGCCGCGATCTCCGTCGCCGCCGTGAGCAGCCTCCGAAGCTGTTCTTCGTCGCACCGCAGGGCATCCGGACGCCAACCGAGGCTGATGATCCCGTTCCACGCCGCCCACAGCACGGTCGCGACCTCTTCGGGGTCGACGTCCCGCAGTTCGCCTGCCTCCACCCCTTCGCGCAGGGCACGCACGAGCCGCGCGTTCTGCTCGGCCACCGAGGCGGCGAGCCGTTCGGAGAGTTCGCGGCCCGCCGCGTACTGGCCGGGCTCGCGGGGGAACGCCAGCATCCGGAAGTAGTCGGGGTTGGCGAGGTAGAACGCCAGGTACTCCTCCGCCGCGGCGTGGATCTGCTCGATCGGCGTCCGGCCCTGGGCGTAGGCGCGATCCATATGCTCGCGGTCGACGCGCAGCGCCCGCTCGACCACCGCCGCGTGCAAGCCGGCCTTCGATCCGAAGTGGTTGTAGAGGGAACCGACAGCGACACCGGCGCGCTCGGCGATCTCTTCGACGGTGACCTCGTCGACGGGTCGTTCGCGGAAGATCTCGTCCGCGGCCTGCAGCAGCGCGGCGATGGTCCGTTCCTTGCGCGGGTCCACAACTGTGATCCTAGCGGTTCTTGTAATCGTTGCAAGAACCGCGCTAGGGTTCTTGCAACGATTACAAGAACTCCGGACGGAGGACCGCATGACAGGCTGGGCAGGTCGAAGCTGGCGGGATCCCCGGCTCGGCGCCGCGAAACAGGTCGAGCTCCCCTCCGGACCCCTGCGCTATCACGAGACCGGAACGGGGCCGACGCTCGTCTTCGTCCACGGCTACCTGGTGAACGCGAACCTCTGGCGGGCCCTCGTCCCGCTCCTCTCCCCCGCCTTCCGGTGCATCACGCCGGACTGGCCGCTCGGCGCCCATCTCGTGCCGATGCGTCCGGACGCGGATCTGACCCCGCCCGGAATGGCCGCCGTGATCGGGCAGTTCCTCGACGCGCTCGATCTGGTCGACGTCACGCTGGTCGGCAACGACTCCGGCGGCGCCTACAGCCAGATCGCCGCGACGACTTTTCCGGACCGGATCGCGCGCCTCGTCCTCAACAGTTGCGAGACACCGGAATGCTCCTGGCCGCCCACGCCCGGCGGGTTCAGGATACTCAAGGCGACGGCCGCCCATCCGGCGACGTACCGGGCGCTCTACCAGGCGTTACGGCTCCACCGCACCTGGCGCTGGCGCAACACCTACGGCTGGATGGCGAAGTACCCGATCGACACGCGGGCCATGGAAAGCTTCATCGGCCCGGTCCTCGACGATCCCGCCATCCGGCACGACGGCCGGAAGGCGATCGGCAGCGTCTCGGCGCACTACAGCCGGGACGCTGCCGCCCGCCTCACCATCCAGTTCGCCAAGCCGGTTCTGCTGGCCTGGGCCGAGGAAGACCGGGTGTTCCCACTCGCCCACGCACGACGGTTCGCCGAGCGGTTGGACACGCCGCTCGAGACCGTCTCCGACAGCTACGTGTACACGGCCGAGGACCAACCGGACAAGATGGCGGCGTTGATCACCGCGTGGTCGCCCTCAAGGGACGACGCGGGGAACGGCTGACGCTAGACCAGCGACTTCCCCAGCCGCCGCAGCCCTTCGGCGATCGTCTCCGGTGCGTGCGCGGCGAACGACAGCCGCAGCGCCGACCGGTCCGGCTTCCCCACCTGGAACGCCGAGCCCGGCACGAACGCGACGTCGTGGCGGAGCGCCTCGGGCAGCAGCAGGTCGGTGTCCGCGCCGTCGGGAAGGGTGACCCACACGAACATCCCGCCGTCGGGATCGGTCCACGCGGTCCCGGGCGGGCTGATCGCGGGAAGTTCGGCCAGCATGGCGTCGCGTCGCACGCGGTAGGTCTCGCACAGTCGCCGGACGTGTGCGTCCAGATCCGCGGAGGCCAGGTATTCGGCCGCGGCGGCCTGATCGATGGTCGAAGTGTGCAGATCGCTCGCCTGCTTGAGGATCGCGACGCGGCGCAGGAGTTCCCGTGGCGCTCGGAGCCAGCCCAGCCGCATTCCGGGCGCGATCACCTTCGAGAAACTGCCGAGATAGACCGAGCGTTCGGCGAGTTCCGGGCGCGCCGACATCGGTTCTTCGCGTTCGCCGCGATACCGCAGTTCGTGGTACGGGTCGTCCTCGACGAGCCAGAACCCGTGGCGTGTGATGACTTCGGCCAGCGCGCGACGCCGTCCGGGACTGATCGTGCGGCCGGACGGATTGGAGAACGTGGGGACGACGTAAAGCAGCGATGGGCGTTCCCGAGCCGCGATCTCGTCCAGCGCGGCCGGGTCGATCCCTTCCTCGTCACCGGGAACGGGCACGATCCTCGCCTCGGCGAGCTGGAAGCACTGCAAGGCGGACAGATACGCCGGCTGCTCCACCAGCACGACGGCGCCGGGGTCGAGCAACGCGGTGCTCAGCAACTGCAGTCCTTGCTGGGAGCCGGTGGTCACCAGCAGATCGTCCACAGTGGTCGGGAGTCCACGTCCGGTGAGCCGTGTGGCGAGCAGGTCGCGCAGCAGCGGATTCCCTTCCGTGGGTGAGTACTGCAGGGTGCGGCGGGCGGAATCGCCGTCGAGCGCTCGGTCGAAGGCGGCGCGGAGGCCGTCCACATCGAACAGTTCGGGTGCGGGCATGCCGCCGGCGAAGGAGATCACGCCCGGACGGGCGGTGAGCGCGAGCAGGTCGCGAACGGGAGAGCTGGTGACGCCGTCCATACGACGGGCGAGGGGAAGGGACATGGCCGCTCCTCGGGAGAACGCGCGGATCTGGGAGGACTTTCGTGGCGTGGACCACGTTTTCGGTCCAAGGCCTGTGCAGCTACCGGGGATCCGCCCGTACGAGCAAGCAACTGCCACGACGATAGCAGTCCTTCTGCCCTAAGCTCGTCGTCGTGCCACTCGTGGAAATCACTTACGCGCCTCACCTTTCCGAAGACAAGCTGCGCGAACTGGGTTCGGTCCTGCCGCACCTCGTGTCCGTCGCGGTGGAATGCCCCGAGGAGCCTTACGACGGTGACCTGCAGCCAGGCGACGTGGAGCTGCGCTTCCGGCAGCCGGGCCCGTTCGATCGCTTCGGTCTGGACCTCCTCGTCGAGGTCCGGTCCAAGTGGTTCCCGAGCCGGGCGGACAACCGCCAGGAGCGAGTGGATCTCCTGCGCACGAGCATCGAGTCCGCGACCGGGATCGACGACGTCGGCGTGTACCTCTCTCTGCCCGTGGCGGCCTGGTCGCAGTCGGACTAGCGCTCCCCGAACACGTGCCGCCGCACGAACGGGCTCCGGAACTTGCCGTCCGGATCCAGGTCGACGGCCAGCGCGCGGAAATCGGCCAGGCGCGGGTAGTCCGCGGCCTGGTGGAAGAGCTTCCCCCAGTGCGGCCGGACTTCGAACGGTGCCAGGGCTTCCTCCATCACCGGCAGCAGCGCGCGGACCGCGTCCTGCTCCGGCCGCCAGGTGAAGTGCAGCGCCATCCGGTCGCCGCCGTGGAACGGGCTGAGCCACAGGTCGTCCGCCGCGACCGTGCGGATCTCGGAGGTGAGCAGCACGGGCGCGAGCCGGTGCCCGATGCCGCGCAGTGCCTCCATCGCCGCGACCGCGTGTCCGATGGGGACGAAGTATTCGGTCTGCAGTTCCTCGCCGACGCTGGGCGTGAAGTCGAGCTGGAAATGCGGGATCCGTTCGTGCCACGGCCCGGGTACCCCGAGCTGCGGGGTGCAGTTGTCCGCCCGGATCCCCGCGGCGTGCGCCGGATGCCGCGGCCCGTCCGCGGCCTTGGCCCCGAAGAAGTCCGCGCCCGGCTGCCCCTGGCCCTTCACCCAGACCTGGTCGATCGTGTCGCGTGCCCAGTTCGTGAACATGCTGACGCTGTAGCCGGCCGCCTGGATCTCCTCGAAGTGCTCGTACGCGGCTTCCCACGGCAAGCCGTCGAACACGTCCTGCCGGAGTTCGAAAGCCGGCACCAGGTCGAGGGTCAGCCGGGTCACCACACCCAGCGCGCCGAGGCCGACGACCACGCCGTCGTGGTGTGAGAACGTCTTCAGCTCGCCGTCCGCGGTGACCAGGTCCAAACCGGACACGGCCGACGCGAGACTCTGGTTCCGTCGTCCGGAGCCGTGGGTCGCCGTCGCGACGGTGCCGGCCACCGTGCAATGCGGCAGCGAAGCCAGGTTGGCCAGCGCGAACCCGGCCGCGTGCACCTGCCCGGCGATGTCGCCGTAGCGAGCCGCCGCCGGGACCGTGATCGTCGCGGCCTCGCTGTCGAGCTCGGCCACCGGATCGAGGCCGGCGAGGTCGATCTGGACGCCGCCCGGGGAGTCCGCGATGTCGTTGAAGCAGTGACGGCTGCCCAGCGCCTTGATCGCCGTCGCGGCGGCGACCACTTCCTGGACCTGTTCGACGGTCCGCGGGCGAAGGATCCGTTCTGCGGTGAAGGTCTGATTTCCCGCCCAGTTCGTCTCGCTCACCAGGCCCCTTCCCTTGCGGCGTCCGGACGCCCAGCCTACCCAGGCTAGATTCACCGGGTATGGCTTCACACCGAGGAGGTTCGCACTGACTGGCATCCCTGGCGAGATGCTGTCCATCGCGCTCTTGCTGGTCGTCCTGGCCTTCGCGGTGATACGGCCTCGCGGTCTGCCGGAGGCTGTCGCCGCCGTCCCCGCCGCGGGGATCGTCCTGCTGGCCGGGGCGATCTCGTTCCCCGACGCCGTCGACGAGGTGGCCAGGCTCGCCCCCGTCGTCGGATTCCTCGCCGCAGTGCTCGTCCTGGCCAAGCTGTGCGATGACGAAGGACTCTTCCAGGCGGCCGGGTCGCTCATGGCCCGGTTCGGTCGTGGACAGCCGCGCCGGCTGCTGCCCGCGGTGTTCGCCGTGGCCGCGGCGGTCACCGTGGTGCTCAGCCTCGACGCCACCGTGGTGCTGCTGACCCCGGTCGTGTTCGCCACCGCCGCGCGGATGGGCGCGCGGGCCAAACCGCACGCCTACGCCTGCACCCATCTGGCGAACTCGGCGTCGCTGCTGCTGCCGGTGTCCAATCTGACCAACCTGCTGGCCGTCGCCGCGACCGGGATCTCGTTCCTCCGGTTCACCGCGCTGATGACCTTGCCCTGGCTGGCCGCGGTCCTCACCGAGTATCTGGTCTTCCGCCGGTTCTTCGCCGCGGACCTCGCCGTCGAACCGCGTGGCGGGAAGGCGGCCCCGGGGCGGAAGGTCCCCACGTTCGTCCTGGTCGTGCTCGGCCTGACCCTGGCCGGGTTCGTGGTCACATCGCTGCTGGACCTCAGTCCCGCCTGGGCCGCGTTCGCCGGTGCCGCCGTCCTGGGCTGTCGCGCCCTCGCGCAACGCAGGACCTCGCCCGCCGCGATCGTGCGGTCGGCGAGCATCCCGTTCCTGGCTTTCGTGCTCGCGCTGGCGATCGTGGTCCGCGCCGTCGTCGACAACGGACTGGACGAAGCTCTCAGCCATCTGGTCCCGACGGCGAGCACGTTCCCCGCCCTGCTCGCCGCCGCCGCGGTGGCCGCCGTGCTGGCCAATCTGATCAACAACCTGCCCGCCGTGCTCGTGCTGCTCCCGCTGGCCACCGCGGGTGGGACGCCGGTGGTGCTCGCGGTCCTGATCGGGGTCAACCTCGGGCCGAACCTGACCTACGTCGGCTCGCTGGCGACGCTGTTGTGGCGCCGGATCCTGCACGGGCACGACACCCGGGCCGACCTGGGCGAGTTCACCAGGCTCGGGCTGCTGACCGTGCCCGCGTCCATCGTGCTCGCCGTCGCGGGCCTGTGGGCCGGGCTGGCCCTGTTCCCCTGATTTCACTCAGTGAGAAGATGGCTGGATGTCCGGGAACCTCTCCACGCCGGGAGCGAGCGTCACGTCGAGGGTGTTCGACCTGCTCGGCGCCTTCGACGCCGACCATCACGCGCTGTCGTTGACCGAAGTGGCGGCCCGCGCCGGCCTGCCGGTGCCCACCGCGCACCGCCTCGCCCGTGAGCTCGTGGGGCTCGGCGCGCTGGAAAGACGCGGCGATCGGTACACCGTCGGCAGACGGCTCTGGGATCTCGGCCTGCTCGCCCCCGTCCAGTACGAATTGCGGCAGGTCGCCGCGCCCTTCCTGCAGGATCTGTACGGCGCGACAGGCGCCACCGTGCACCTCGCCGAACGCGACGGCACCGAGGTGCTCTACCTCGACCGGCTCTCGGGGAACGCGTCCGTCCCGGTGGTCAGCCGGATCGGCGGGCGGTTGCCGCTGCACGCCACCGGTGTCGGGAAGGTGCTGCTGGCCTGGGCGCCGGAGGACGTCCAGCGTCAGGTGCTCACCTCGCTGACGCGCGTCACGCCGTACACCATCACGCAGCCGGGGCGGCTTCGTGAGCAGCTGCGGCGCACCCGCCGGGACGGCTACGCGCAGACCGTCGAGGAGATGAGCCAGGGCGCCTGCTCGGTCGCGGTCCCGATCAGGCCGTCCGCCACGGGCGACGTCGTCGCGGCACTCGGCCTGGTCGTCCCGGACGTGAGCCGTGGCCGCGCCCGCCTGGTCTCCGCGTTGCAGGTGGCCGCGGCCGGGATCGGACGCAGCCTGCGGATTTCACTGAGTGAAACCTCCCGCTAGGCGATCGATGGCCCGCCGCGCAGACTCCGGTCATGCGTACCCAAGTCGCCATCGTCGGCGCCGGACCCGCCGGACTGCTCCTGTCGCATCTGCTGGATCTGGCGGGTGTCGAATCGGTGATCGTCGAGACCCGCTCACGCGAGTACGTCGAGGCGCGGATCCGGGCGGGCATCCTCGAACAGTCCACAGTGGACCTTCTCCGGGAGGTCGGGCTCGCCGGGCGGCTCGATCGCGAGGGCGACGAGCATCGCGGCATCTACCTGCAATGGCCCGAGGAGCGGCACCGCCTCGACTTCGTGGACCTGGTCGGGCGCAGCGTCACGGTGTACGGCCAGACCGAGGTGACCAAGGACCTCGGCAAAGCGCGCGAGGCGGCGGGCCAGCAGATCCGGTACGAGGTCGCCGACACCGCCGTGCACGATCTCGATACGGACCGGCCGTACGTCACCTTCATCGGACCGGACGGCGTCTCGGAACGCGTCGACGCGGACGTCGTCGTCGGCTGCGACGGTTCCTTCGGGCCCTGTCGGAACGCGATCCCCGACGCCGCGAAACAAACCTGGGAACGCACTTATCCGTACTCGTGGCTGGGCGTGCTCGCCGACGTCGCCCCCTCGACCGACGAGCTCATCTACGCCTGGCATCCCGACGGTTTCGCTCTGCACTCGATGCGCTCGGCCACTGTGAGCCGGCTGTACCTCCAGGTGCCGAACGGCACCGACATCGCCACGTGGTCCGACGACCGGATCTGGGAAGCGCTCGCGATCAGGCTCGGCCACGGCCAGAACGGCTGGACGCTCACGCCGGGGCCGATCACGGAGAAGAGCGTGCTGCCCATGCGCAGCTTCGTCCAGCAGCCGATGCGGCACGGCCGCTTGTTCCTCGCCGGCGACGCCGCCCACATCGTGCCGCCCACCGGCGCCAAGGGCCTGAACCTCGCCGTCGCCGACGTCGCCCTCCTCGCGCCCGCACTCGCGTCTTTGGTGCGTGACAAGGATTCCGCGCTCGCCGACGCCTACTCGGACACCGCGTTGCGGAGGGTTTGGCGGTGTACGCACTTCTCGTGGTGGATGACCACGATGCTGCACCGATCGGGCGATCCGTTCGACCGCCAGTTGCAGCTTTCGCAGTTGCGCTGGCTCGCGCTGAGCGAAGCGGGCAAGGCGGGGCTGGCGGAGAACTACGCGGGGCTGCCGATCGGGTTCTGAGCCGTCGTCAACCGTCGTTCCCGGTGCGCGGCCATGTACACCGGCGTGTTCACGACCCCGTACCCGCGATATCCGCCGATCCGTTGCACCACCTCGAAGAACACCCGAGACCCGACGAGTTCCGTGCAGAAGTGCAGGAACTCTCCCTCGTCGTCCCGGTCGTACAGCACCGAATTCTCCCGCAGGGCGGCGGAAAACGGCAGATCGAACCTTGCCTCGAGGTCGTCGTAGTAGTTGCCGGGGATCGAAAGCAGCGGCGCGCCCGCCTCACGCATGGCGCGGACAGCGGCGAAGGCGTCTTCGCACGCGAAGGCGATGTGTTGCGGCGAAGGAACTCCAGGCGCCCACTCCCCTCGTCGCACGAGAGCGCTGTCCAGGGTCAGTCGGACGCCTTGATCACCGACCGCCCGGCTCCGCACCAAGCCGAACGGTGCCGCGAATTCGGCGACCGGCTCGGGCCGCAACCCCAGGACCGAGCGATAGAACAGGGCAGCCTCGTCGAAGTGATCGAAAGGCTGGGTCAGGGCGACGTGATCGATACCGGTGATGCCCGGCCCGGTCGGATCGACACCGGAAGACACGAAGTCGTGAAGCCACTCGTCGTTGCCGCAGAAGAAGATCTCGGTTCCGTCCGGTGCCGCGACGGCGGACAGGTCCGCCTCGTCCGGGCCGTGCTCCCGGGGCAGCACCGGCGCGAGCAGCACTTCCGCCCGGCGAGCGGATCCGGCGGGATCGGAGCTCGTCAAGCCGAGGGCGCTGATCGCGCCACCCTCGCCGGTTTCGTTGACCAGCACCCGCGCCGAACCTCGCTGCCACAACTGGACCGGCTTCGACCGATGCGTTCCGGCCCGGAAGAAACCGAGGGCCTGGAGTACGTGTCCGGTCTCCGAGCCGGCGGGAACGGCCAGTTCCGCGAAAGCGTGGCCACCCAGCGTCGCCGGAGCAGGAACCTCCAGCTCACCGAGGGATTCCCGCAGCGCCAGCAGCGAACGCATGGCATCGACCGCGGCGGGACGCGGGTCCGCTTGCCGGAAGACGTCGTTGAAGACCTCCAGCGACAGCGGGCCCCGATACCCGGCGGCCAGCACGTGCCCGGTGAACGCGGTCAGGTCGAACGCGCCCTGTCCCGGGAAGAGGCGGTGGTGCCTGCTCCAGTGCAGTACGTCCATGTCCAGCAACGGCGCGTCGGCCAGCTGGAGGAAGAAGATCTTCTCCCCCGGGATCGTCCGGATCGGACGGGGATCGCTGCCTCGCGACAGGATGTGGAAACTGTCGAGGCAGACGCCCAGCGCCGGATGGTCGGCACGCCGCACGATCCGCCACGCGTGCTCGTACATGTTCACGAACCGGCCCCAGGCGAGCGCTTCGTAAGCGACGCGGATTCCCCGCGTCGCGGCCAGCGAGGCCAACTCGTGGAGCTGCGAAGCGGCGAGGTCGTCGTCATCGACCGCGTCGGGCGAGACCGAGGAGCACACCAGGACGGTGTCGGCGCCGAGTTCGGCCATCAGGTCGAATTTCCGTTCCGCCCGGCGGAGGTTCGCCCGGAGCACGTCCGGGGGCACCGCCTCGAAATCGCGGAACGGCTGGTAGAGGTCGATCGACAGGCCGAGATCAGCGCAGAGCCGCCGGATCTCGGACGGCGACCGGCGGGACGCGATCAGATCGTTCTCGAAGATCTCGACGCCGTCGAATCCGGCCGCCGAAGCAGCGCTCAGTTTGTCTTCGAGCGTTCCGGACAGGCAGACGGTCGCGATGGCGGTGTCACCGGGCATGCGCGGTTTCCCCTTCCAGGGCTTCGAAATGCCGGAGCATGCGGTCGGCGTCCGGCTCGGCGCCGGTGAACAGGCGGAACGAGTCCGCGGCCTGGAGGACGACCATCCCGCCGCCGTGCAACGTCCGGCATCCGCGCTCGCGTGCCTGTTTCAGCAGCGTGGTCTCCAGCGGCCGATAGACGATGTCGGCGACCCACATCCCGGAGCGCAGCAACTCCACGGGAACCGGCGATCCCGGATAGGCGGCCATCCCGGTCGGAGTGGCGTGGACGAGGCCATCGGCGACGCGGATGTCTTCCAGGGAACCGGAACGAGCCCGGTCGTCGCCGAACCGCCGTCGCAGGGCGTTCACCAGGATCCCGGCGCGCACGGAGTCCACGTCGTGGACGATCAGCCGTCCGGTCCCGAGCGAGAGCAGCGCGTGCGCCACGGCCGCGCCCGCCCCGCCCGCGCCCAGCAGGACGACGGTGTCCATGTCGGCGTCGGGCAGGCCCAGGGTGAGGTTGCGGGCGAAGCCGGTCGCGTCGGTGTTGTGCCCGGTCGCCAGTCCCTCGCGGAACACCACCGTGTTCACCGCGCCGAGTGCCGCGGCGTCCGGCGCGATCTCGTCGAGGTACGGCAGCACCCGCTGCTTCACCGGATGCGTGATGTTGAGCCCGTCGAAACCGGCGGTGCGAGCGGCGGCCAGCACCTCGCCGATCGGCAGGGCCAGCGCGTCGAGGTCGAGCCGCCGGTAGAGATAGCGCAGCCCGAGCTCGTCGGCCTCCCGTTCGTGCAGCGCCGGGCTCAGCGACGGCCCGATGCCGGTACCGATCAGGCCGATGAGGTAGCTGGCCACCAGAACACTCCCTTAATGTACGAACTAGTGAGTTCACTGTAGCGCGAACAGGCCGGCGCGAGAAGGGCTGCGCTAGAGTTGGGCTTCCACCAGCGATTCGGAGGGAGCCAGGTGGCCGCACCGTCGTCCGAAGTCGAGCGCCAGCGCGACAAGGAACGCACCCGCGCCGAAATCCTCGCGGTGGCCACCAGGGAGTTCGCCGACAAGGGCTACGCCGGCGCCAGGGTGGACGAGATCGCCGCTCGCACGAGCACCACCAAGCGGATGATCTACTACTACTTCGGCGGCAAGGAACAGCTGTACGTCGCCGCGCTCGAACGGTCGTACGCCACCATCCGCGCTCTCGAACAGGACCTGGACGTCGATCACCTCGAACCCGAGAACGCGATCCGCCAGCTGGCCGAGCTCACCTTCGACCACCACGAGGCCAATCCGGACTTCATCCGGCTCGTGAGCATCGAGAACATCCACCACGGCGAGCACATCGCGCGGTCCGAAGCGCTGTCCGGCATGGCGAATCCCGCCCTCGACGTGCTCACCCGCATCCTCGGCCGCGGCCGCGAAGCCGGCCGGTTCCGCGACGACGTCGACGCGCTCGACGTGCATATGGTGATCAGCTCGTTCTGCGTGTTCCGCCTCGCGAACCGGCACACCTTCTCCGCGATCTTCGGCCGCGACATGCTCGACCCGAAGCGCCGCGATCACTACCGCCTGATGCTGGGCGACCTGGTGATCGAGTACCTGACGGCCTGAAACCCCGGCTCTTGACAACCGGGGTCGCTTCTCGCACGCTGTATTAACTAACTAGATCGTACATAGATGTATGAACTTTCAGGAGCACCGACGTGGCCCCTCCCTCCCCTGTCACGCAAGGCATGCCCCGCAAGGCCGCACTGGCCGCCTGGATCGGCAGTGCCTTGGAGTATTACGACTTCTTCATCTACGGAACAGCAGCGGCACTGGTGTTCAACAAGGTCTTCTTCCCGGCCTCCTCCCCCGCCACCGGAACCCTGCTCGCGCTGGCGACCTTCGGTGTCGGATACCTCGCCCGCCCGGTCGGCGCGTTCGTGCTCGGCCACGTCGGCGACCGGCTCGGCCGCAAGAAGGTCCTGGTCTTCACCCTGCTGCTGATGGGCGCGACGACCTTCCTCGTCGGCTGTCTGCCGACGTACGCCTCGATCGGCGTGATGGCGCCGATCCTGCTGGTGGTCCTCCGTCTGCTGCAAGGACTTTCGGCCGCGGGCGAGCAGGCGGGCGCCAACTCGATGTCGATGGAACACGCCCCCTCGCACCGGCGGGGCTACTACACGAGCTTCACCCTCAGCGGCACGCAGGCGGGCCAGATCCTCGCCACCGCGGTCTTCCTGCCGATCGCGGCGCTCCCCCAGGACCAGTTGCTCACCTGGGGCTGGCGGATCCCGTTCTGGTGCAGCGCCGTCGTCGTGGTCGTCGGCTTCGTGATCCGCCGCAAGATCGACGAAACCCCGGTGTTCGAGCAGAACAAGGCCGAGGTCGCCAAGCTGCCGGTCGCCGTCCTGTTCCGGGACCACTGGAAGGACGTCCTCCGCGTCGTCGCCGCGGCCACGATCGCCTCCGTCAGCACGATCTTCACCGTCTACGCACTGAGCTACGCCGTCAACACCGTCGGCCTGGAACGCGGGCCGATGCTGTGGGTCGGCGTACTGGCCAACGTCGCCGCGCTGGCCGCGATCCCGTTCCTGGCCGGGCTTTCCGACCGGATCGGCCGCAAACCGGTGTTCATCGCCGGCTGTCTCGCCTGCGCGGTGCTGATCTTCCCGTACCTGTGGTCCATTTCGAGCGGGTCGTACCCGCTGATCTTCACGCTCGGCATCATCATGTTCGGTGTCGCCTACAGCGGCGTGAACGGTGTGTGGCCGTCCTTCTACGGCGAGATGTTCAGCGCCAAGGTCCGGCTCTCGGGGATGGCGATCGGCACGCAGATCGGGTTCGCCATCGCCGGATTCGCCCCGAGTGTGGTCGCCGCGATCGGCTCCGGGAAGGACGATTGGCTCGGCGTCGCCATCTTCACGGCAGCGGTCTGCCTCCTCAGCGCGACGGCCGCGCTCACCGCACGCGAAACGCACAAGGTCCCGACCGAGGACCTCGGCTCGACGCACGTTCGGTGGGTGAAAGAGCCCGCTTCCGCGACGCGTGGCGGATGAAAACCGGCGGCCGCGGCGGCCACACTCGGTGGCAGATCCTCACGCCACGTCAGGAGTGTCACCGATGACCTACGCGTACGACCCGGAGATCGCCCCGGCCGTCCCGCTGCTGCCCCGGCTTCCGCTCGACGACCTGCCCACCGCCCGCGAGCTGATCAAGACCGTGCTCGCGGAGCGGCAGGGCGAGGTCGACCTCACCGGGATCACCATCCGCGATGAACGAGTGCCCGGCCCCGAAGGCGCCCCGGACGTCGGGATCCGGATCTACACGCCGGACCGGATCACCGCGCCGGCGGCGATCTTCGACGTCCACGGCGGCGGGTTCGTCGTCGGCGACCTCGGGATCGACCACGCGGCCAACGTGCGTTTCGCCAGGGAACTCGGGGTCGTCGTGGTGTCGGTCGACTACCGGCTCGCCCCGGAAGCGCCCTACCCGGCCGCGCTCGAAGACTGTTACGCGGCACTCACCTGGGTCGCCAAGAACGCGGCGGAACTGGGCGTCGACCCCGCCCGGATCGCGATCCACGGCATCAGTGCCGGTGGCGGCCTGTGCGCGGCACTCGCGCTGCTGGCCCGCGACCGCGGCGGCCCGGCGATCTTGTTCCAGTACCTCGGGGTACCGGAGATCGACGACAGGCTGGACACCCCGAGTATGCGGGCGTTCGTCGACACTCCACAGTGGAACAGGCCGCGAGCCGAGATCAGCTGGGACTGCTATCTCGGCGAAGGCGTCCGCGGCACCGCGGATGTTCCCGTCTACGCGGCACCGGCGAGGGCGGTGGACCTGAGCGGACTGCCGCCCGCGTACGTGTCGGCGATGGAGTTCGATCCACTGCGCGACGAAGGGATCGCCTACGCCCAGACGCTTCTCGCCTCCGGGGTCACCACTGAACTGCACCTGTTCCCGGGCACGTTCCACGGATCTTCCTCACTGGAGCACGCCGCGATCAGCAAACGCGAGGTCAACGAGGCGATCACCGTGCTGGGGCGGGCCCTCGACGTCTAGCCTCGTTGCGCCAGGCGGCGGGCGAGCAACGCGAGCCGGGCGCGGAACCGATCGCCCGGCTCGTCCAGCCGCCAGCCGAGGGCGTCCTCGACGTGGGCCAGCCGGGCCGCCACCGAACTGTGGTGGCGGTGCAGCGTGACCGCCGCCTGACGCAAGGATCCCGTGCGGCAGAACGCTTCCAACGCCGCGACGTCGGCCGCTCCGGTCGGCGTCGCGGCGAGCGCGTCCAGTGCCCGGACGTCGTCCTGCTCGCGCAGCCGCGCGACCGGGATCTCGGCGAGCAACGTGAGCGAGCCCAGGTCTTCGTGCACCACGACCGGTTCCGCCGCGGGTACGGCGAACCGCTCGGCGAGTCGCGCCTGGAGCCAGGATCGGCGAGCGTCCAGACCGGGAACCGCGTCGCCGACGCCGACCCGCACACCGCCGGCGGTGTCTCGTTCGCGTGCCCGGTCGGCCAGGGCGGACCGCAACGAGGCGATCACCGAGTCGTCGCGCGGCTGCAGCAGCACCGCGGCCACCTCGCCTACGGCCGCGACGTGCAACCGGGGCAACGGGCCGCCCCGAGCCAGGAGCCCGACCGCCGCCACACCGGGATCGC
>NZ_JACBXD010000128.1 GCF_013870525.1 Amycolatopsis pittospori | reverse complement strand
CGCTCCCTCCGCGGGCGGCGGGCCGACCCGGGGCTGCGAAGCGGGTCCTCGCGGGTAGTTCTGGAACACCATCAACGTGTCGAACGAGGCGCCCGGCCCCACCGTGCGCTGGATGTCGGTCAGCCCGAGGTACTGCGCGTCGAGCAGGGCCGTCTGCTGTGCCCGGAGATCCGCGACCACCGAGGTGAACGACGACGCCGGGTTCAACCGGACCCGCACCGGGACGGTGTTGATGAACAACCCGAGCATGCGCTCGACGCCGGGCAGTTCCGCCGGGCGTCCCGAGACGGTCGCGCCGAAAACGACGTCGCTCTTCCCGGAAAGCTTGCCCACCAGCAGACCCCACGCGCCCTGCACGACCGTGTTGAGCGTGACGCCCTGGCCGCGTGCGAGTTCCCGCAGCCCTCCGGCCAGCTCTTCCCCGGCTTCCGTGATGACGTGCTGCAGCATCACCGGCGGTCCGCCGCGGTCCGCCGGTCCGACCAGGGTCGGCTCCGTGACGTCGGCGAACATGTTCCGCCAGGCCGCCCGCGCGGCGTCCTTGTCCTGCCGCACCAGCCAGGCCAGGTAGTCGCGATACGGCGTGACCGGCGGCAGCGAACTCGAGTCGCCGCCATCGCGGTAGACCGCCCACAGCTCACCGAAGAGAACCGGCAGCGACCAGCCGTCCATCAGGATGTGGTGCATCGTGACGACCAGCCGGAACCGGCCCGGGCCGAGTTCGATCAGCAGCAGCCGCAGCAACGGCGGGACGGCGAGGTCGAATCTCCGCCGGTCCTCGTCGGCCAGCCGGGCCGCCTCGGCCTCCGCCTCTTCCGGCGGCAGCGCGGAAACGTCCTCGTACCGCCAGGGCAGCGTCACCTGCTTCGCGATCACCTGCACGGCGTCGCCGGACGCGCGGTGGTGGAAGCCGGCACGCAGGCTGGCGTGCCGGTCGAGCAGCGCCTGCCACGACGCGCGGAACACGTCGACGGCCAGCGGTCCTTCGAGGTTCAGCACACGCTGGCCGACGTAGACGTCGCGATCGGCGTCCTCGTCGTAGGCGGCGTGGAACAGCAAACCCTCCTGCAGTGGCGCGAGCGGCCACACGTCCTCTACCTGTGTCTGTGCCACTTTCGCTCCCCTTTCCCCTGGGAGTCGGTTCGGATTTCGGTCACTGGCCCTGGTTCGGCGGCGGGCCGAGGAGATGCGGTGCCCCGCCACCACCGGGCGGCGGGCCGAGCAGATGGGGCGTGCCGCCTCCGCCGGGCGGCGGGCCGAGCAGATGCGGGGTACCGCCACCGGGTGGCGGACCGCGGTGCGCGGCACCGACCGGTTCGGCGTAGACGGGTTCGGGTTCCGGAACGGGCGGGCGCGAGAACTGCGTCCGGTACAGCTCCGCGTAGAGCCCGTCGGCCGCGAGGAGTTCTTCGTGGACGCCGCGTTCGACGATCCGGCCGTCGTCGACGACCAGGATCTGGTCCGCCTCGCGGATCGTGGACAGCCGGTGCGCGATCACCACCGACGTCCGTCCGGCGAGCGCGATCCGCAGCGCCCGCTGCACGGCCGCTTCGGATTCCGAGTCCAGATGCGCTGTCGCCTCGTCGAGCACCACGATCGACGGCGCCTTCAGCAGCAGCCGGGCGATCGCGAGCCGCTGCTTCTCCCCGCCGGAGAAGCGGTACCCGCGGTCACCGACGACGGTGTCGAGGCCGTTGGGCAGTGACGAGATCAGCTCCCAGATCTGCGCTGCCCGGCACGCCTCGATCAGATCGTCCTCGGTGGCGCCGGGCCGGGCATAGGTCAGGTTCCCGCGCAGCGTGTCGTGGAACAGGTGCGCGTCCTGGGTGACCGTTCCGATGGTGTCCCGCAAGGACTCCAGCGTCAGATCGCGGACGTCGTGCCCGCCGATCCGCACCGTGCCCGCACCCGCGTCGTACAGCCGGGGAACGAGCTGGGTGATGGTCGTCTTCCCCGCCCCGGACGGGCCGACGAGCGCGGTCATCGTCCCCGCCGGCGCGCGGAAACTGAGCTCCCGCAACGTCCACGAGTCATCCGAGCGTTCGGGGACCGGCAGGGCGATCGTTTCGAGCGACGCGAGCGACACGTCCTTCGCCGCCGGATAGCGGAACGACACCCGGTCGAACTCGATGTCCGGCGCCGAGCCGTTGCGGGAAACCCGCGTGGGCAAGGAGACCGCGTCCGGTTTCTCGTCGATCAAGGGCTTCAGGTCGAGGACCTCGAAGAGCCGGTCGAAGCTGACCAACGCGGTCATCACCTGGGCCTGCACATTGGAGAGCTGGTTGATCGGGCCGAACAACCGGGTCAGCAGGACGGCCAGCGCGACCAGCGTGCCGATCTGGAAGGCACCGTCGACGACCAGCCCGCCGCCGAGCCCGTAGACCACCGCGGTGGCCAGCGAGGCCAGCAGGGTCACGGTGATCAGCAGCATCCGGGAGTACACCGCCGTGCGGATGCCGAGATCGCGGACCCGGCCGGACCGGTCGGCGAACATCCCCGCCTCGTCGTCCGGCCTGCCGTACAGCTTGGCGAGCAGCGCGCCCGCCACGTTGAACCGCTCGTTCATCAGCGAACCGAGTTCGGCGTCGAGTTGCATCGACTCCCGCAGCAAGCGCTGCAGCCGCCGCCCGACGACCTTGCCCGGCAGGATGAAGAACGGCAGCACCACCAGCGAGATCAGCCCGACCACCCAGGACAGGGTGAAGATCGTCGCCAGCACCAAAAGGAGCACCAGCGCGCTCGACGTCACCATGGAGAACAGCGACGTGAGTGCCTGCTGCGCGGCGACGACGTCCGTGTTGAGCCTGCTGACCAGCGAGCCGGTCTGTGCCCGGGTGAAGAACGCGAGCGGCTGCCGCTGCACGTGCCGGAACACCTGGGTGCGCAGATCGTAGACGAGGCCTTCGCTGATCCTCGCGGAGAACCAGCTCGCCGCGTACCCGACGACGGCCTGGAGCAACGCCAGCCCCGCCGCGGCCACCGCGACCCAGACGACGACGGACAGGTCGCTGGGGATGATCCCGTCGTCGATGAGGATCTTGAACAGCAACGGGGTCGAAACGATGATCAGCGCGTCGACGATCGTGACGATCAGCAGGAGGAGCACATTCCCGCGATACGGTTTGAGGTAGGGCAGAATCCGCCGGACCGTGCCCGGTTTGATCCGCTGTCTGGTCACGTCGGAATCGGGACCGAATCCGGCGCGCATGGTAATGAGAGGTCCACCACCGCCACCGATCATGACACGGAAACCTCCCGCGCCATTTCCTCGACGAGCCGCCGCGGCCGCAGATCCGTCCAGTTCTCCTCGATGAACTCGAGGCAGGCACGGCGGTCGTCCTCACCGTGGGCGATCTCCCAGCCGGACGGCACTTCGGCGAAGGCCGGCCAGAGTGAGTATTGGCCCTGCGCGTTGACCAGGGCGAAGAACGTTCCTTCTTCGTCATCGAAGGGGTTGGCCATGACCATTCCTTCCCGTGAAAGGGCATGAGTGGAACCCCGGCGGAAATCGGGTTTCCGCCGCGGAGGTCTTTGGGTTTCCTTCCCCGATTCTCGGTGCTTTCCCGATCCGGGGTCAATCTCGTCCAACCGCTCAGATTTCCTTTGTGGACGGTCAGTAACCGCTCCACACCGGTTCGCGGTTCTCCGTGAAGGCGCGGACGCCCTCGTCGGCGTCACGGCTGCGCCGTCGTCGTTCCTCCCACCAGTACTCGGTTTCGAAGGCCTGATGCAGTGGCATGTCCACCGAGCGCAGCACGGACTCCTTGATCGACCGCACCGAAAGCGGCGCGGCACGCACCACCGACTGGGCCCATTCCGTGACGCAGTCGTCGAGCCGTTCGGCGGCGACGACCTCGTTGACCAGTCCGAAGTGGAGCGCCGAAACCGCCGACATCCGCCTGCCGGTCAGCAAATAGCCCATCGCGACCTTCAGCGGGAGCTGGCGGGCGAGCCGGAAGGCGCCGCCCGCACCGGGGATCAGGCCGAGCCGGGCCTCCGGTAGTGCGAACACCGCGTCCGCCGACGCGATCACGAGGTCGCAGGCCAGCGCCAGTTCGAAACCGCCACCCAGCGCGTACCCGTCGACTCGGGCGATCACCGGCTTCGACATCGTGAACCGTTCGGTGAGCCGTGGCCAGCCGGGTTGCCCGCGACTGCCATACGTCGTCGGCAACGTGCCCTGCTGGCTCAGCCGCGCCCGTTCCTTGAGGTCCTGACCGACCGAGAAGGCCCGGTCGCCCGCCCCGGTCAGGACGGCCACCCGCAGGTCGTCGTCCGCCTCGAAGTCGTCCCAGACCTCGGCCAGTTCCTCGTGCATCCGCAGATCCATCGCGTTCAGCACGGCAGGCCGGTCCATCGTCACGAACGCGACCTGGTCCTTCTTCTCGTACCGCACCCGCGGCCCGGCATCGCTCCCGCTCACGACGGCCGGCCCCCGAACCGGCCCGCCTTGTCGATCACGTCCTCGCCGTGGATACGCAAAGCCTGCTGCAGCGCGAATTCCGCCATGTACACGCGGAAGTCCTCGGGCGGCTCTTCGGCGAGGTTCAGCATCCTCCGGTTCGCCAGTACCGCCGGGGAGCGCAGGGACGCCAGTGCCCGCTCGACGGCGTCGTCGAGTTCCCCCGGGGCGACGATCTCGTCCACGAGCAGTCCCGCTTCCGGTTCGTCGGCGCGGAGACGTCGTCCGCCCAAGATGATCTGCCGCGCGAGCCGCGGCCCGAGCACGCGACCGAGCCGGAGATTCGCCGCGCCGGGGACGATGCCCTCCTGCGCCGCGGGCAGGCTGAAGTACGCGTCCGACGCGGCCAGGACGTGGTCGAAGACCAGCAGCAGTTGCATCCCGCCGCCGATCGCGAAGGTGTCCACGGCGGCCGCCCACGGCTTCACGATCCGCGGCGAATGCCATTTGTTCCAGGCGAGCAGGCCATGCGAGATCTTCCGGAGGTAGCCGAGTTCCCTCGCCAGCAGGAAGCCGGTGAGGGAGATCTTCCCGGCGTGCAGGCTCTTCAGGTTGACTCCCGCGCTGAACACCCGCCTGCCCCGATAGCGGGTGTGGCTCATCTTCCCGCCGCGCAGCAAGCACACCTCGACCGAGGGATCGAGCAGCGCGAGGTCGACGGCCGTTTCCAGATCGGAGACCTGCTGTTCGTCCTCGGCGTTGAGGCAGTCACCGCGGCACAGTGTCAGGTACGCCGCGCCGTCCCGCCGCTCCAGCAGCACCGACGCCGTCTCCAGCCTGCCGGTGCGGTGGAACTCCTGGAGCAGGTCCAAGGCCCGCGACGTCGGCCGGAGCATCGCGTCGAGCAGATGGGGGCCCGCGTGCGGCGAGCGCAGGACTCCCCGCAGGAAGAGCCCCTGGTCGATCTCGTAGCCCTCCTTGTCCGCCTGACGTCGTGAGCGTTCGGCGGCCATCTGGTCCGCCGTGGGCACCAGACCGGGGAAGGCGGCGCCGGCGGACTCCATCAGCTCCGGCAGTCGCAAGTAGACGGTCCGTTGCGCGGTGAGCTCGTCGTACACCGCGTCCGCGTACCGGTCCATGAACCGCAGGCGCAGCGCCCGGGCCGCGTCGAATTCCGCCGCCACCCGCGCCGCCTGATCCGGTGGCCGAGGCCGGGGAAGAGCGGCCACGAGGTCGTCGACCCGCTCCCCCGCCGCCACGAGTTCGGACCGTTGTTCCACCGGGATCGCCCCACGCGACGGCGCCTGGGCGGTCATGATCTCGCTCCGGTCGTCGCCCTGCGCAGCGCCCGGTCGCAGGCGGCCAGATGCGCGCCGAGCGCGTCTTCGAAACTGGTCGTGCTCGCGTCGAACATCAGCTGGCGCCGGATCGCGAGTTCCTTGCCCGGCACCGCGCCCACCAGCGCGGCGGTGGCGGACAGCGCGGATTCGGGGGCTTCGGTGACGTCGTCGACGAGGCCGAGGGACAACGCCTCGGCGGCCACGATCGGGTGTCCGAGCACCACCGCGCGCCGGGTCCTGGCGACCCCGACCTGCTGGGACAGCCGGAACAGCGCCATCCCCGGCCAGGTCGTCCCGTCCTCGACCGTCACCAGCAGCCGCATTCCGGTCTCCGCGATCCGGAAGTCCGTGGCCAGCAAGGCGTCCAGCGCCGGTCCACCGCAGTCGCCGGACGCGACCGCGACCGTCGTGATGTCGAGCCGCTCCAGCCGCCGCAGCCCGCGTTCCCATTTGGTCACGAGCGAGACGTCCAGTCCCGTGGCCCAAGACCGGTCCGGGGCACCGGACACGTACACCGGCAGGATGCCGGCACCGCCCCGGTCCTCGGCACGGTCGCAGGCCTCCGCGACGGCTTCGACCGCCGCGAGCGTCAGCGGCCGGGCGCCGTCGACGCGCAGCATCGCTCCGGATTCGTCGAACATGATCGGACTCCCCTCACCATCGGATCAGCGCGGTCTCGAGTGTCGAGCCGGGCCCCATCGTCATCAGGACGCCGTGGTCGCCGGGCGCGGTGACGCCTTCTTCGAGCAATCTTTCGTAGGAGAACAGGAAAGAGGCGCTCGAGACGTTGCCGTAGTCGCGCAGGACGCCGCTGGTGTGCCGCAGGTCGTACCGGTTCAGCCCGAGGTTGACCCCGACCGCGTCGATCACCTTCTTGCCACCGGAATGCACCAGCCAGTGCCGGATGTCGCTGCGCCGCAGGCCGGTCCCGGCCAGCAGCCGGTCGACCACGATCTCCGCGTGCGCGCCCACGACGTACGGGATCTGCGGGTCGAGGAAGAAACTGAACCGCCCCAGTTCGCGGTCCCAGTCGTAACGCATGGCTTCGAGCGCGTCGGTGATGATGCAGCTCGCGAACTTCAGCACCTGCGGTCCCCTGCCCCCGCCGTCGCCGCCACCCTCACCGGAGATGAGCGCGGCAGCCGCGGCGCCGTCGCCGAACAGGCTGTTGACCACCGCCGTCCGCATCGAGGAGTCCATCGCGTACGCCGCCGAGCAGGCCTCCGCGCAGAGCACGACGGCCAGGCGTCCGGGATTCGCGACCGACCAGCCGTTGACGACGTTGAGCGCGTTGAGTCCGGCGTTGCAGCCCATGCCGACGACGTCGGTGCGGGAGCAGTGGCGGTCGATGCCGAGTTCGCGGATGAGGAGCGCGCTCAGCCCCGGCGTGAGGAATCCGGTGGAGGTCACGCAGCACAGCTGGCCGATGTCCGACAGATCCGCGCCGGCCTGGCGGAGACACGCGCCCAGCGCCTCGGCACCCATCTCGACGGCGAGTCGCTTGTGTTTGTCGAGAAGGTCGCCCTGCGGTTCGGCGACGCGGACACCGTCGCCGCCGAACGGCGGGAGTTCGAGATGGCGGCTGTCGATGGCGCTGTTGAGGAAGACCGACCGGATCCGGGGGTCGGTGATCGCGAACTCGTCGAGGACCTCGCGCTGGCTGAACGCCGTCTCCGACGCCGACGTGCCCACCCCGACGATCCGCGCCCTCGGCGCGATCGGGAGCATCTCCTCCAGGACGGCCGGGGCGAAGGCCGCCGGACGTTCGATCTCGATGGTCATCTGACTCCCTTTTCTTTCACAGCGGGCCATTCCCGTGTTTGCGCCGGGGCGGGACACGCCGCTTCGTGCGGATCATCGCCAGCCCCGAGGCGATCGCCGACCGCGTCCGGACCGGGTCGATCACGTCGTCGACCAAGCCACGTTCGGCGGAGTAGTGGGGGTGCATGAGCCGTCGCGTGTAGGCGTCGGTCAAGTCCTCGCGCAGCCGGTCCGGGTCTGCGGCCGCGGCGAGTTCCTTGCGGTGGATGACGTTCACCGCACCGGTCGCGCCCATGACCGCGATCTCGTTGGTCGGCCACGCCAGCGACAGATCGGCGCCGATGGACCGTGAGTCCATCACGATGTACGCGCCGCCGTAGGCCTTGCGCAGGATGACCTGGACCCGCGGGACCGTCGCCTCGCAGTAGGCATAGAGCAGTTTCGCGCCGTGCCGGATGATCCCGGCGTGCTCCTGTTCGACGCCCGGCAGGAAACCCGGGACGTCGACCAAGGTGACCAGCGGGATGCCGAACGCGTCGCAGAACCGGACGAACCGCGCCGCCTTCTGCGCCGCCGCCGCGTCCAGCACCCCGGCGAGTACGAGCGGCTGGTTCGCCACCACGCCGACGACCTCGCCGTCGATCCTGGCGAACACGCAGAGTACGTTGCCCGCCCAGTCCTCGTGCAGTTCCAGGAATTCGCCGTCGTCGACGATCTCCGCGATGACGTGCCGCATGTCGTACGGCAGGTTCGGTTCCACCGGCACCAGTTCGGCGAGCCGGGGCCGCTCGTCGCTGACGGCCCCGGTCGCGCCGGTGGACGGCGGCCGTTCGAGATTGTTGGCGGGCAGCAGGGAGACCAGATACCGCACCTCGTCCAGGCAGCCCACCTCGTCGTCGTGGACGAACGTGGCCACCCCGGACCGGCTCCCGTGCACCTCGGCGCCGCCGAGTTCGGCGTGCGTCACCCGCTTCCCGGACACGGCCTCGACGACGTCCGGCCCGGTCAGGTACATCTGCGCGGTGTCGCGGACCATGAAGGTGAAGTCGGTCAGCGCGGGCGAGTAGGCCGCGCCACCGGCGCAGGGGCCGAGGATCACGCTGATCTGCGGGATCACCCCGGAGGCCTGGACGTTGCGGTAGAAGATGCCGCCGTAGCCGTCGAGGGCCATGACGCCTTCCTGGATCCGCGCTCCCCCGCTGTCGTTGAGCCCGATCAGCGGCGCGCCCGCGTCGAGCGCGAGATCCATTAGTTTGTGGATCTTCGCCGCGTGTGCCTCGCCGAGCGAACCGCCGGCGATGGTGAAGTCCTGTGCGTAGACGAAGACCCGGCGTCCGCCGATCTCTCCGGAACCGGTGATGACGCCGTCGGTGGCTTCCTGCGCGCCTTCCTTGCCGCGACGGTAGAGATCGAGTTCGACGAACACGCCGTCGTCGAGGAGCAGCGCCAGCCGCTCGCGGGCGGTGAGCTTGCCGAGCGCGTGCTGCCGGGCGGGCCCGTTGCCCTCGATGATCCGCGCCCGGGTCCGGAAGTGCTGTTCCCGCAGCCGGTCCATCGTGGGTCTGTCCTCCAGGGACCTGCGGGGTGGCGAGATCGTCATCGGGCCGCGCTTTCGGTTTCGATGAACCGGACGAGCCGGTCGACGCCCTCCTCGATCTCGGCCGCGGTCAGGTAGCTGGTCGAGAGCCGGAGACACCGTTCGCCGCCGCCGTCGGGATAGAAGTACGACATCGGGGTCCAGAGCACGCCGAAGTCCTCCGCGGACCGCATGAGCGCCTTGTTCCCGGCGAGGAACGGCACCTCGACGCTGACGAAGAAGCCGCCCGTCGGCCGATTCCAGCGCACTCCCATGGCGGCCCGGCGCGCCGGGGGCAGCCGGCGGTCCAGTTCCCGCAGTGTGGCGCGCAGGGCGTTCCCGTAGTACTCCGCCGTGTCCGTGTTGAGCTCCGACACCCGGCCGCCCGACTCCAGCAACGCCCCCGCCACGGCCGCCTGGCCGAGCGACGAGGTGTTGACCGAAACCATGCTCTTGATCTTCGCCAGCTCGCCCGCCAGCAGACTCGCCTGACCGGACTCGTCGACGACCAGCTGATCCGCCACCGCGAAACCGACCCGGGCGCCCGGGAAGACGGTCTTGGAATAGGACCCGACGTGGACGACCCGGCGGTCGCGGTCGAGGGATTTCAAGGTGGGCAGCGGCACACCGGGACTCACCAGCCGGTACGGGCTGTCCTCCAGGAGGAGAATTCCTTGGCGTGCCGCGAGTTCCAGCAACGCCTTCCGCGTCGGGAGGTCCAAGGTGTTGCCCGACGGATTCGAATGGTCGGGCACCACGTACAACGCACGGGGGCGGCGACCGAGGGCACGTTCGTCCAGAATGACCGTTTCGACGTCGGCACAGGACAAGCCGTCGGCCCGCTCGTCGACCGGTGCGATCTCGATACCGAGCAACCTGGCCGCGCCGATGACACCGACGTAGCACGGGCTCGCGACGAGGACGACGTCGTCCGGGCCGGAGACCAGCGCGCGCAGCGTGAGCAGCATCGCCTCCTGTGCGCCGACAGTGACCACAATGGACTCCGGCGGGACGTGGATGTCCTCGTCCTCGCGTAGCGAATCGGCGATCAGTGTCCGGATCTGCCCGGCGGTCGGCCCGTACTGGTAGAGGTGGTCACGGATCTCGCGAGCGGATTTCCCCTGCGCGGCCAGGTGATCCAGGTAGCGGCGGATATGCGCGAAGATCTGCTCGACGTCGAAGAAGCCGTCGTAAGGCCTGCCCGGCGCGAACGAGATCGCGTCCGGATGCCGCAGGGTGATCTCGTTGAGGAAGTTCATCGTGTCCAGTACCGGATCGGATACGCAGCCGTGGAGTTCCTCCTTCGACAGGAACGACTCCCCCAGCCGGCGCGACGGCCGCGTCACGACCGCCCGGCTCGGCTCCGCCGCGGACACCGAGTCCATCTCGATCGACGCCATGACCCCTCCACCCCTGTCCGGAATCCCTGCACCACAAGGAATATCAGCCGATCGTGAGTGTCTGGAACCGTCGACTGCGCCGAAACACCCTGCGGTGGCGGAACAATCCGGGTGTCCAGGTGCCCGGACTACCCGGTTGGACGGACGATCGGGACGGCGCTCAGGCCGGATGGTCCTGGATGGGCAGCAGGAGCAGCTTGAGCGGGAGATCGGACCGGGTCCGGATCTCGAGCTTCCGGTAGACGCGGGTCAGATGCTGCTCGACGGTGCTCGTCGAAAGGTGCAGCCGGCCGGCGATCTGGCGGTTGGTGTGCCCGTTGGCGGCGAGGGTCGCGACGCGGCGTTCGGCGTCGCTCAGGCCGGCGAGCGGGTCCGCGGGCACACCCGGCGCGCAGTCGCCGTTCTCGGCCAGGCGGGGAGCCCGGGCGCTCCAATCCTCGTGGACCCCGCATTCCGCCGCGAGCAGCCGGGCACGCTGTCCGATCGCTTTCGCCCGTGGCCCCTCGCCCACCGTTTCGTAGGCGTCGCTGAGGTCGCCGAGAGCCTTCGACAGGGCGAACCGGTCACCCGATTCCTCCAGCAGTTCCACGGCTTTCGTGAGGGTCCCGACGCGTTCGGTGTGGCCGGCCGCGGCCGCGAGTACCCGCAGTGTCATCCCCCGCGTCCGCACCTGATCCGGGCCGAGCAGCGCGAGTTGCTCGGCCGCGAGCCGGTTCGCCTCGGCGTGATCGCCCATGGCCAGACGCGCCTCCGCCAGATCACTCCGCCAGGACACGAAACCGGGCAGGTCGAATCCCCATCGGACGGCCAGTTCACCGCAGGCGGCGAATTCGGCCTGGGCGGCGTGCGGGCGGTCGAGTCCGAGGTAGTAGCGGCCCCGGGCCTGGAGGTACGGCAGCGCGAGCGGCGTATGGAAGATCGCGTCCGGGACCGGGGTGTCGAAGTGACTCTCGACGTCCTCGAAGCGCCCCATCTCCGTCAAGGCCAGGAGCAGAGTGCCCAGCGGGATCCCGATGGCGATGCCCCAGCCCTTGGGCGGGAGGAGTACGAACGCCTGGCGCGCGGCCTTTTCCGCGTCCTGCAGATCACCCCGTCGATGCCGGAGCAGCGCGCGCAGGGCGAGGAAGAGCGCGTCGGCGAGCGGTGACCAGCGCGACGACGACCGTCCGGAAGCGTCGCACCACCGTTCCGCGGCGTCGAGGTCGTCGAGATAGATCAGCGTCAGGACGGCGACGACCGGCGTGAGATCCCGGAACGCCGGACCAGTCTCGCGCAGGATCGCCTCGGCCGTCGACCGCGTCTCCTCCGGCGAATCGCGGGACAACGCGCCGGCGATCAGCGCCCCCACCTGGTATTGGCGGGAGGTGACCATTCCCGCGTCGGGCTCGCCCGGCACCTCCGGGCCGGCCAGCCCCGGATACGCGTACCGGAACCACCACCGCGCCGATCCGGAGCCGAAACCGTTGCCGGGGCGGGGATCCGCGGCTGCACGTGGCACTTCGGTCATGATTTCGAGGGCTTCGTCGACCCGGCCGAGCCACAACGCCCAGCGAGCGAGCCTCGGCGCGCTCTCGCGGGGAAGCCTGCCTTCACGCAGATCGCCCGCCAGTTCGGTGAGGTGACCGGCCGCGGTCGCCGGATCGTTGTGCCAGATCGCCCGGACCAGGTCCAGATGCACCGCCGTCCGCTGGGCGTCGTCGGCGCACTCCTGGAAGGCCAGCCGCAGGCAGCTGATCGCGCGCGGCACGGCGCCCTCGGCCAGCGCCGCTTCTGCCGCGTCCTGCAGGACCTTCACCGCCCAGGGCGCCGCGGCGCGGTCCGCGGCCATCAGACGTTCGGCGATGACGGGCGCGGGCGCGCCATGACCGTGCAGCAGTTCCGCCGCGTCGAGTTGCAACGTCGTCCGCTCGTCGGGTTCCATCCCGCTCAGCACGGCGGTCTTGACCGCGTCGTGCCGGAACCAGGCGCCGTCGAGGAGCCCGGTGGCCCGCAGGACGTCACGGGAGAGCGCGACCGATTCGGCGTCGAGGTGGACGAGTTCACCGAGCAGGGCAGGCGAGGTCGTCCCGGCGAGGACCGCCAGTCCCCGCGCGCTCGTCGCCGCGCCGGACCGGTGGACACAGGTCAAAACGGCGCGGCGGAAGCAGTCCCCGAACGCCGACCCGCCGGGCAGCGCGGGCCTGCAGACCCGTCGGTCTTCGAGGGCCGCGTGCAGGAGCGCCGGATTTCCACCTGTCACCCGAAAGAATTCCGGTGTCAGCCGGGCGACGTCGCCGGCGTCGATGGCTGCGGCGTCCTCGACGACCTCCGCGATCCCCTGCGGCGACAACGGCTTCAACCGGATCCTGACACAGCCGGGTTGTTCGAGCAGGTCCGTGTGCAACAACGGATGCGCCCGCGCGACCCGACGGCATTCGGTGAGTACCACCAGGACCCGGGCCGATTCGGCCCGGCGGGCCAGGTAGGTGAGGAAACGCAACGAGGCGACGTCGGCGAAATGGACGTCGTCGACCCCGATCACCAACGGCGCCCGCTCCGCGGCCTCGAGGACGATTTCGCTCAGCCCGCGCAGGATCGACGGCGGTACCGGGACGACGGCGTCCGCGTCGTGCCCCACCCCGGGGGCCATCGCGATCAGCGCGCCATCGGCGAGAAAGCGGTCCGCGCGGCCGATTTCCTCCCGCGTCAATCCCGGTCCTCGGAACAACTGTCCCGCCACGCTCAACGGGAGATCGCGTTCGGCCAGTGACGCGGACGCGCCGAGGAATCCCGTGCCCCGTTCGTTCACCCGTTCGGCGAAAGCGTGCAGCAGTGCCGTTTTCCCCATTCCCGCGGCGCCCTCGATCAGGGCGACGGTCCCCGTTCCCTCGTCGAGCAGCGACTCCTCGAGGCCGAGCAGATCCCCCGTCCGCTCGGCCAGGATTCCGCGACGCATCCTCGCCCACCCCCGCCTGTGCAGTCACCACCTGCCGTCTCCCCCGGCAACCGATTTCGACTCTCGCAGCGGAATCGCCAGAGCACAAGGGAATGTGCCTTCGCGTGATAATCGATTCAGGTGAATCACCGGATCGCCACCCCCATGTCACGTTCCGTCGTTTCCGTCGGTGGACCGTTTTGTGCGCGGACGGTTTTTTTCCTTCCGCGCCGGCCTGTGTTCCCGGCGCCGACGGTGACGCCGGTGTGACCGTGTCGTTGCTCTACTCGTTCTCAGGGGCAGGCGGTATTCGGATGGCAATTCGGCATTCACCGGGGGACGTCGATGTATCTGGTCGAACGGGAACAACAGCTGGCCACGCTGTCGGGGGCTTTCGCCGATTCCCTGGACGGCCGCGGCCAGGTGGTGATCGTCGGCGGCGCGGTGGCGACCGGGAAGACCTCGCTGCTGCGCGCCTTCACCGAAGGACTGGGAAAGGCCACCGGCGAGGACGTCCTCGTTCTAGGCGCTTCGGCCACGTCTGCCACGAAGGCCACACCCCTCGGCCTGATGAAAGACCTCCTCCGCGGCGGCGGCACCACGCCCGAATCGGCCAGGCTCCTCGACGAAGGCGCCGTCGGGGAAACCCTGCGCGGTCACGAACTCTCCCCCGCGCTTCGCGGGATCTGCGATTCCCTGCTGGGTCTGGCCGCGGACATCCCGCTCGTGCTCACCGTCGACGACGTCGACCACGCCGACGCGGCCTCCCTGCACTGCCTGCAGTATCTGGCGAGGCGGACCGGGACGGCCCGGATCCTGCTGGTACTCGGCGAATGCGCCGCCGCCAGGTACGGGAATTCCGCCTTCCACGCCGAACTGCTGGGATTCCGGCACTGCCGCCGGATCCGGCTGGACCTGTTGTCCCGGCGAGGTCAGGCCGAAGTGCTCGCCGACCGGCTCGGCGGAAGCGCGAACCACCGGCTCCCCCTCGTCTGTCACGGACTCACCGGCGGCAATCCGCTGCTGCTGCGGTCGCTGCTCGAAGACAATCCCGGACTCACGAGCGAAAGCACCGACCTCGTCGTCGACGGCGCCTTCGGCCTCGCGGTGCTGAGCTGCCTCCATCGCGGCGAACCGGCGATGTCCGGTCTCGCCCGCGCGCTCGCGATCGTCGACGAATCCGCTCCGCCGGTCCTGCTCGGCAGGCTGGCCGGCCTCGACCCGGATCACGTGACACGGTTGCTGGACGCGATGACCGGATCCGGGCTGCTGCTGAACGGCCGGTTCCGGCATCCCGCTCTCCAGACCGTCGTGCTCGGCGGGCTCACCGAGGAACGGGCGGCCGGACTCCACACCAGGGCCGCCCGGCTACGGTACGACCACGGCGCGCCCGCGCCGGTGGTGGCGCGTCACCTCGTCGCCGCACCGGGCACGGACGTGCCATGGGCGGTCCCGGTGCTGATGGAAGCGGCCGAAGAAGCCTTGGCCGCCGGATCCCTGCAGACCGCGCTGGCATGCCTTCGTCGGGCCCGCGACACCTGCGCGGACGAGCGTCAGCAGGCCCGCGTGACGGGCATGCTGGCCAGGGCGCTGTGGCGGATCAGTCCCGCCGTCGTCCGCGACCTGCTGCCGGAACTCACCGCCGCCGCCTACGACGGCAGGCTGGACGTCGGCCAGGCCGTCGCCTCGTTGGGCTATCTCGCGTGGCACGGCCAGGCCGACGAAGCGGCCGACGTCTTCGAACGGCTGGCCTCCGCCCGTCCCGTTCCCGGGCTCGACGCCGCCCATGTACTGCTTTCCTGTGCGTATCCCGGCCGGTTCACGGCGCGGGCTCGCGAACGGGGCGGCCCGGCCGCGACCGGCCGTCTGCGCGCGGCGACCGCGCTTTCCGCGGTCCTGACCGGCCAACCGGGCGAAGACCTGCGCGCCACGCCGGAACAGGTCCTTCAGGCCGCCAGGCTCGAGGACACCTCGCTTTCGGGGGTCATCGCCGCGCTCGCGACCCTGATCTGCGACGACCGGCTCGGCATCGCGGCCCGCTCCTGCGACCCGCTGCTGGCCGAGGCCGCCGCCCGGCACGCCCCGATGTGGCACGCCGTGCTCGCCGCCGTCCGCGCGCTCATCTGCTTCCGGCAGGGCGATCTCCCCGCCGCGGAACGGCATGCCCGGACAGCGCTCACGCGGCTCTCACCGTCGGGCTGGGGCGTCGCGATCGGACTGCCCATCTCGGTGCTGGTTCTGGCGACGACGGCGATGGGCCGGTACGAAGACGCGGCGACCCAGCTCGGGATGGCCTTACCCGAGGCGATGTTCCAGACGCCCTGCGGACTGTTCTATCTGCAGGCCCGCGGCCGGTACCGGCTCGCGACCGGACATCCGCGCGCCGCCCTCGGCGACCTGCGGGCATGCGGCGACCTCGTCCGTCGCTGGGGTTTCGACGTACCCGGACTCGTCACCTGGCGCAGCGATCTGGCGCGGGTCCTCGTCGCACTCGGCGAGCACGATGAGGCGACCGCACTGGCGGACGGACAACTCGCGCTGCTGCGGCCGGGGCCGTCGCGTTCTCGCGGGATCTCCCTGCGGGCGCGGGCGATGACCGCCGACGCCGGACGTCGTCTCGAACTCCTCGAAGAGGCGGCCCACGTCCAGGAACAGGGTGGCGACCAGTACGAACTCTCACTCACCCTCACCGAACTCAGCCGCGCGCAACACGAGGCCGGTGA
>NZ_JACBXD010000127.1 GCF_013870525.1 Amycolatopsis pittospori | reverse complement strand
CCGAGGGCGAACCCGAGCGGCGTACCGGCCATCGCCACGGCCAGCGCCCGCCCGGTGAGGCCGGGCGGTGCGAGCCGCATCGCGTACCCGGCGACGAGCGACCACATCACGCCCGTCAGCGCGCCGGAAACGATCCGCGTGGCGAGGATCAACGGGAACCACGAAGACATCGCGATGACCAGGTTGGTCAGCAGGAATCCGGCGATCAGCGCCAGCAGCAAACGCTTGCGCGGCACCCGGAGAGTCATCGTGGTGAGCGGGATGGCGGTCAACGCGGTCGTGATCGCGTAGACGGTGACCAGCTGCCCGGTGGCGGACGGGGACACCCCGAGGTCCGCCGACATCCCCAGGAGCAGCCCGGCGGGCAGTACTTCGGTGAGACAGCCGAGGAAGACCGTCGTGGTCAGCGCGAGCAGCGCCGGCAGGGGCAGCATGCCCCGACGATCTCTTCCAGGAAGCGGCACGCGGTACTCCCGCGCGGGTATGCCGCCGCGTTATCGGCCCGGATAACCCGATGGCATGACCGGCTGGCAGTGCCGGTCGCGGCCCGAACGATCGCACGATGTTCGGGCATCTTCCCCCGTTCGCAGAGAGAAGGCCCGTCCATGACCGTGCGGATTCGGTGGCAGGAGCCACTGTGCACCGCGTTGCTCGCCACCACGATGATCGGCGCGTGCCCGGCGTCCGCGGCCCAGCCGACGCCCGGCGGTGACGGGTACGTGCACGTCTCTCCCGACGGCACCGTTCTCGGCGCCGATCCCTACTACCCCAAGGACGGCAACGGCGGCTACGACGTCTCGGCTTACGCGCTCGCGCTGGACTACGCGCCGTACTCGATGACTGTGAGCGGCAAAGCGTCGATCACCGCGACGGCCACCCAGGACCTGAGCCGGTTCGACCTCGACCTGCGCGGGCTCACCGTGCGGTCGGTGTCCGTCGATGGCACGGCCGCCGCGTTCCGGCGGTCGGGCGAACACGAACTGGTGATCACCCCGAGGACGCCGCTGACCGAGGGGCAGCGGTTCACCGTCGTGGTCGGTTACGACGGGCGGCCGGAGCCGATCACCACGGCGCGCGGCCGGATCGGCTGGTTGGCCACGCCAGGCGATTCGGCCGTGGCGGCCGGGATGCCGCATTCGGCGATGACCTGGTTCCCCGTCAACGGCACCGAGGTCGACAAAGCGACCCTGCGTGTCTCGGTCACCGTGCTCGACGAATTTTCCGTGGTGGGCAACGGCTTCCAGGTCTCCGACGTACCCGCGAGCTACGGACGGCACACCGTCACCTGGGCTGAGGACACCGCCCTCGCACCGAACACGGCGATGCTCGGCATCGGACGCTGGCAGGTCGAGACGGTCTCGCTTCCCGGCGGGCGGACGGCGATCAACGCCTATCACCCTTGCGCCGTCAACAAACGGGAGATCGGCGGACGGCTGCCCGAGGTCCTGGAATTCCTGACCGGCAGATTCGGCGACTATCCGCAATCGGCGTCGGGCGGGCTGTTCCTCGACCGCACCCTCGGCTACACACACGGCTCCCAGGGCCGCCCGGTGTACGGCGGCACGGCGACCGTCGCGGATCTGGTGTACGCCACCGCGTACCAATGGTGGGGAGCCGGCGTGAGCGGCAAGATGTGGCGGGACGTCCTGATGCCGGAGTCCATCGCGCGGTACGCCGTCTGGCTGTGGGACGAGACCAAGAACGGGATCGACCTCGACCGGCGTTATCGCGAACAGGTGGCGCGAGTGAACGGCGACACCGGCTTCTGGGCGCCGCGGCTCACCGATCCCGGCAAGGGCACCGAGTTCACCCCCACGACCAAGGCCGTCCTGATGGTGCACGCGCTGCGGCGCCTGATCGGCGACGACCTGTTCTTCCAGATCATGGCGGGTTTCCCGATGATCAACCCGCAGGGAAACCAGAACTGGCACGACTTCGAGCTCTACGTCGCGGCGATGACGCAGCTCGACCTGACGGCCTTCAACCACGCCTGGCTGGACGGAACCGTCCGGCCCCCGGACGACGTCCTCTACCCGGGAACGCTGCGGCCGTGAGCCTCCCCGCCCGGGCCGCGTGACCCCCCGCGCCCGAGCGGGACCCCCACCAAACCGGACGACACCCGTGTCCAGACGGACGGCAAGCGTGACCAGACGGACGGCAAGCGTGACCAGACGGACGGATCTCGCGTGCCTACAAGCCGCAGATCCGAGTTCGGCGTTCAGGCACGCGAGTCACGTCTTCAAGCACACGAGATCCGTCTCTGGGCACGCGAGTGCGGTGCCGCCTCGCGTGACGTCCGTCTGATCACGGGTGACGTCCGTCTGATCACGAATGACGTCCGTCTGATCACGGGTGACGTCCGCCTGGACACGGGTGACGTCCGTCTGGACACGGGTGATCATCTGTCGGTTGGGTGGGATTCCAGGTATCGGGCGTAGACCGGGGCCTTTCGCGCTTCCGCCCAGTAGTGCTCGGCGACGGCGGACCTCAGCTCGGCCTGGCGCCCGGCCACGAAAGTGTCCCGATGCCAGGCGAGAATATGTCTGCGCAGTAAGACATCCCCGCGCAGCGGCCGGGTCACGATGCCGAGGTGCCGCGGGTCGCAGATCGGCTGCGAAAGGCCGATCGCGCCGGCCCGGACCACCAGCAGCGCCACTTGCTGCGAAGTCACCTGATGGGTCATCGACGGGCTGAAGCCGTGGTGCGCGCACGTGTCGGCGAAGTACTTGTTGAACGTGGTCGCGGACGATCCGGCCATCATCACCCAGCGCTCGTCCTTCAGCTCGCGCAGGTCGAGGATCTCCTTGCGCGCCAACGGATGGGACTCCGGCAGCAGGACGAAGGTCGGCTCGGTCACCACCACCGCGGTGGCCACGCTCGCGGGGAGGTCGAGCTCGTGCCCCGGATAGTCCTTGACCAGCCCCAATTCCACGCGCCGCTGGTCCAGCAGCGAGACCAGCCGCTCCGGATGGTCGTCGTGCACCACCGTCGTCTCGGACACGTCCGGCCACAGCCGGTTCACCAGCGACGGCAGATACGCCACGAGCGCGCTGGCCACGGCGGCCACCCGTACGACGTCGGGCGGGCCGCTGGAGCAGGCGCGCTGTTCGATGTCTTCGAGCAGTTTGTCCAGCTGTGGTAGCAAAGCGGCGGTGCGGCGCAGCAGCAGTTCGCCCATCGGCGTGGGTTCGACAACGCCTTCACGCCGCTCGAACAATTGGTAGCCCAGCATCTGCTCCAGGCGTTTCAGCTGGGCGGATACCGCCGGTTGCGTGACGCCGAGAACGATCGCGGCACGGGAAAGACTGCCCGTATCCGCGATCGCCCGGAGCACCCGCAGGTGGTGCACATCAAGCTGTACGACGTCGAACTCCCTTGTCACGTACGGGTTTTCGTCCCGTCGGAAGAAGTCATCGCCGCGGAAACCGGTACGGCCGCGGCCCGTCTGCCGAGAAGAATATACAGGAGAAAAGCGGCGAAAACCGAGTTCACCGTGGGAATTCCCCACGGAAGCCAGATTCCGACGGCGGCTCCGGCCACCCAGCAGAGCAACGCGGCGGGCACCCACGACGGGCAGGACGACGGCAGGTCCCCGCTCGCGCGAGTGGCGTCCAGGTCCGGCTTCCAGCGGCGGACCACGTAGTACTCGGCGATCACCACGCCCGCCACCGGCGGCGTGACGACACCGACCCAGGTCAGGAAGGTGGTGAAGTGGTCGAGGATGCCGATCGCGGACAGGACCGTCCCGAGACCGCCGAGCAGCACCGTGGCGGTGGTGCGGTCCAGCCGCCGCGAGAACAGCACCTGCACGGTGTTCACCAGGCCGAGCGAGGACGAGTACAGGTTCCAGTCGTTGATCTTCATGATCGCGGTGATCAGGATCAGCGTGCCGAGCACACCGGACGACGACGTGATGATGCCGACGACGTCCGCGCTCTTCGCCGCGTGCGCGAGCAGCACGCCGATCAGGCCGATCAGGTACTGGCCGAGGGTGACGCTGACCAGGGTCTGCTTCACCACGTCGGACGCCGTCCGGTTGAACCGCGTCATGTCCGGCGTCATCACCGCGCCCATGATGAACGCGCCCGCCACCAGCGTGGTGCCCTGCGCCAGCGACATCGCCGGCCCCGGCGGCGGCGCGGACATCAGCGCGGGCAGGGAGTGGTCGTCGAGCGCGGTGATGATCGAATACCCGGCCAGCGCGAGGAAGGCGGGCACCGTCAAATACGCGGTCCAGGCCATCGCGTGGAAGCCGAACACGACGATCGCGGTGACCAGGGCACCGCCCGCGAGCGCCCAGACCCACACCGGCGGACCGCCCATCAACGCGTGCAGCCCCTGAGCGAAGACGTCGTTCTGCACCCCGAACCAGCCGGCCAGGCTCAACGTCATGAGCAGCCCGACCAGCGACGATCCGCCGGTGCCGAACCCGGCCCAGCGCGCCAGCACCGAGGTGGACAGACCTTCGCGGGTACCCGCGATCCCCATCAGGATGGTGATGATCTCCAGCAGCACCGAACCGATCGTGATCGCCAGGACCGCGTCCCAGAACGTCATGCCGAACCCGAGTACCGCGCCGAGCAGGAACTGGTGGAACGAGGACACCTGGCCGAACCGTTGCAGTGCGACGGAAACCCAGGAATACCGGCGTTCGGCGGGCACCCGGCGGAGGGAGAAGTCGTCGTGTTCCACGCTCACTCCATTCGTTCGGAGACGGCTTGTTGCGGGACGGCTTGTTCGAGGACGACGAAGCCCTGACCTGGCAGTGGCTTCCAGGAAAGTTCGCCGCGATACAGCCGTTCGAGGAAGCCGACGCGCTGGTGGTAGGCGAAAACGGAACTGTCGACGCCGGCCACCGCCACGGTGCCGATGAACATCGGCAGTTCGGCGAGGAAGTACCGGACCGCGCTGCGCAGTTGCTCCCGGGTGGGGTGCTGCCCTTCGGGTAATCGCCGGTCCAAGACCCAGCCCGTGGCGTAAAGGCACTGCTCGGCGAACTCCGGATCGGTGTCGAAACGTTGGTGCGCCTCGGAAAGAAGCCCCAGGTACGCGCTGTCCGTGTCGAGCACGGCGGAGTCCAGGATCAGCGTGTGCGGATCCGAGGGGCACACCTGCTGAAGTGCGCGGACGATCTTGTTGCGCGTGTAGTTGCCCTGCCGCTGCGCCTTTTGCGCGGCGCGGACCGGGTCGTAGCCGAGCGCCTCCATGGTGTACGCGGACGGCCCGTCCGGTACGAAGAAATGAAAACGATCGAAGGCCGACATCGCCCATCTGGCGAGATCGGCGATACGATCGACGGTGAAATAGCTGTTGAACGGGCTGACGCCGAGGCAGACGTGCTCGGCTCGCGTCAGCGGATCGGCGCAATGCTCGGTGAGCGGCAGTGGTCGAAGCAAGACGACTCCTGTATTCGCGTGATATACGGGGAGAAGAGGCGCGCCGACCGAAGGTGCCACGCCACCGACGGCGCCGGTATTGCCGCCGATGGTTGTCATCGCGTTATAGGAGTTCCTGGATCTTTGTCGCTATCGGACAATGGTGAATGGACCACGACCTTCGGGGGTGCCCGGCCGGGGCGATGCGCGGTATACGAAGTCATGGAGATTCAGGTTCGGCATCTTCGGGTGATCTGTGAGATCGCTTCTTCCGGAAGCCTCAACCGCGCGGCGGCCGGTCTGGGGCTCGGCCAGCCCGCGCTGAGCCACCAATTGCGCCGGATCGAGAAGATGGTCGGCGGTTCACTGTTCCACCGCGACCAGCACGGGGTGCGTCCCACCGAACTCGGCGAGGTGATCCTGCGCCGTGCCAAGGCGATCGTGCTCACCTTCGACGAACTGGAACTCGACTTCCACCGTCAGGAGCCCGAAACGGGCGACTCGGTCCGGATCGGCTGGAACGACAGCGCCATCACGTCTTCGCTGCTCGGCGGCCTGCGGGACCTGCTGCCGGGGAAGCCGGTCCGCACCCGGGCGGACACCTCGCGCACGCGGCTGCTCGCGCAGGTCGCGAACCGCGGCATCGACCTCGCGCTGATCATGATCTGCGGCGGCCGCGACCTCCCGGTGCCACCGGAGGTGCGGACCATGACCCTGGCGCGGGAGCCGTCGTTCGTCGCGGTCCCCGCCGGCCACCGGCTCGCCGAGGCGGAGGAGATCGAACTCGAGGAGCTGGCCGAAGAGGACTGGATCGTGTCGAGCGGCGGCGACGGATGCCGGGTCGTGTTCCGCGAAATGTGCCTCGCCCACGGATTCGACCCGCGGATCACCCACGACGTCGACGTGGACACCTCCCGGGAGAACCTGGTCAGCGGTGGATACGGCGTCGGGCTGGTCCAGCCGACCCGCCCGCCGGTGGACGGGCTCGCGATCCGGCCGCTGGCGGGTTCCCCGATGTGCGTGCGGCACGTGCTCGCCTGGCGTGAGGACGGCCCGTGCGCGTCGGGGATCGGCGAGCTCGGCGCCGGGGTGACCGCGGCGTACTGGCGGCTGGCCGAGCGGGCGGCGCCGTACCGGACCTGGCTGCGACGGCACGGCCTGCCCGCCGCCGGATAACGCCCCGGCATCCCGAGGCGGCACTAGAGCGACCACCCTCCGGCGGCCGACGATGAATTCGTTCATCACGGTCGTCGGAAAAGGGGCGCCATGCTGCCGTTGATCACTCGTGCGGAACTGCTCTCCCAGGTGGAGGCCGGAACGGTGGTCGTGGTCGACACGATGCCGGTCGCCTATTACGAAAAGGAGCATCTTCCGGAAGCGCGCAATATTCCGGGATTCCCGTACGACCAGGCGGCCGGGTTCACCGACCGGCTGGCACCGTCGGTGCTTCCGGACAAGAACGCCGCGATCGTCGTCTATTGCGCGAACACGCCGTGCCGCAACAGTGAATTCGTCGGACGGCGTTTGGTGGAACTCGGCTACAAGAACGTGCGCAAGTACCGTGAAGGAATCGAAGACTGGGTCGCGGGCGGACTGCCCACCGGTTCTTCGTCTTCTTCGTCCTGAACGGCAATTCCCCGCAGCGAAGGAGTTCATTCGTGTCCAAGATCAAACGGTTCGTCTGCGTGCTGGCCGGTGTGCTGGCACTCGTCACCGGTTTCGGTTCCGGCGCGGCTTCCGCCGCACCGAAGGCCGAAAACGTGGTCACGGTGACTTCGGCGAACTACGCCGAAGTCATGAACATCTCGAAACAGAAGCTGGTCATCATGGACTTCGGCGCGACGTGGTGCCCGCCCTGCCGCCAGATGAAACCGGTGATCGAACGGCTCGCCGCGGAGTACGGCGGCCGGTTCCTGCTCGGCGAGGTCGACGTCGACCAGAGCCGGGACCTGTCCAGCCGGTACAACATCCGCTACCTGCCGACCCTGGTCGGCGTCCGCAACACCACGGAACTGCCGTCTTCGCGGAACATCGGCTACCCGGGCGAGTCGCGGCTGCGGGCGTGGATCGACGCGCAGCTGGCCAAGAGCTGACCGGCTCCGGGACCTACCGGAGGACGTCGGAGAGGAACGCTTCGACGGCACCGAGGTAGGTCTCGGGTGCCTCGTCGTGCACGACGTGCCCGGCGCCTTCGACGACGATATGCCGTCCGAGGCCGCCGGGCACGCGGGCCGCGAGTTCCGCCTGCTGCCCGTGCGGCATCGCCGTCCGCTCGCCTTCGATGGCGAGCAGCGGGCATTTCACTCGTTCGACGTACTCCCAGAAATCCCGTCGTCCCCATTCCGCCGCGATCTCGTACAGATCCGTGAGCGAGGCGATCAGGTGGTAGCCGTCCTCGCGTTCTTCGACGCATTCGACGAAGTAGTCACCGGTGTCGCCGAAGAATTCGCGCACGTGCGCCAGCGAACGGAACGGGACCGGCCACGATTCGAAGTAGCCGCGCCACTCGTCCACGGTCCGCCCGCGCTGGTCCGGCGCGAAGTCTTCGCACACCACCGCACGCACGAGGTCCGGATGCGTGGCCGCGGTGACCCAGGCGTGCAGACCACCCATGGAATGTCCGATCAGGACCGCGGGCTCGTCGAGGGTCCGCAGCACCGCGGCGACGTCGTCGGCGAACCGCTCGGTGCGCCACGGCCCACCGCGCGGCCCGCGCCCATGTCCGCGCGCGTCGATCCCGAGGACACGCCCGTACGGTTCGAGCCTTCGCGCGACCCGCCACCACGTCGTCGCCCTGCCCATCAACCCGTGCAGGAGGACGATCGGCGGACCGTCACCGCCGAAAGTGATCAACCCGTCGCGGTGAATCACCACTAAGCTCCCCTCCATGCGCAGCCGTGTCCCCGTCGCCGGTCTGGTCCTCGGGGTCGTCGGCGCCCTGATTATCGGTTGCAGCGTCGATGATCCTCCCGTCGCGCCCCCTCCGCCGCCGCCGATGAATCCGGCACCGGGCGCGTCCGGCGCGGGCGACCCGTACTACCCAATGGACGGAAACGGCGGCTACGACGCCGTCGAATACCAGGTCGGGATCACTTACGACCCCGCGAAAGGGCATCTCGACGGCGACACCACGATCACCGCGAAAGCCACACAGGACCTCAATCGGTACAACCTGGACTTACGCGGCTTGGCGGTCCAATCCGTTGAAGTCGAGGGAAAACCGGCGAAATTCGCCCGCGAAGGCGAATTCGAACTCGTGGTGACACCCGCCGACCCGATCCGGAACGGCAGCACTTTCCGCACGAAGGTCGTCTATGGCGGAGACCCGTCCGCGACACCGCACGCGGGCGGCAGTGAGAACGGCTGGCAGAAGTCGAAGGACGGTGGCGCGTTCGTCGTCGGTGAGCCGCATTCGGCGTCGTTCTGGTATCCCGTCAACGAAACCCCGCGCGACAAGGCGATGTTCAACCTCACCGCCCGCGTACCGGACGGCTGGACCGTCATCTCGAACGGACGAGAGATCCAGAAGACGTCGGCCAACGGCTGGACCACCACCTCCTGGCAGGAACGCACGCCGGTGGCGGCCTACCTGACCACCGTGGCGATCGACAAGTTCACCGTCGACCGGATGGCGCTGCCGGACGGGACCCCGCTGGTCAACGCGTACGCGCCGGGCGCCGAGGACCGGCGCGACACCGGCAGGCGGCTACCGGAGATCATCGGCTTCCTGACGTCGAAATTCGGGCCGTACCCGGTGGACGCGGCCGGCGGGATCTACCTGAACGAGGAGATCCATTTCTCCCTGGAGACCCAGACCAGGCCGACCTACGCGAAATGGGCCGACCTGATCACCGTCGTGCACGAAACCGCACACCAGTGGTTCGGCGATTCGGTGACGCTGAATTCGTGGTCCGACATCTGCCTCAACGAATGCCTCGCGTCGTACGCGCAATGGCTGTGGCAGGAATCGCGCGACAACGAGAACCTCGACGACCGCTACCGCGCCGCACTCGAGATCATGCGGGGCAGCCCCGATTTCTGGGCGTCGAAACTGGTCGACATGGGGGCCGGGCAGGAATTCCACGGCGTCTACGACAAGGGGATCCTCGCCATCCACGCACTGCGGCGGAAGATCGGCGAGGGCGCCTTCGCCCGGCTGCTGAAGGAGTGGCCGGCGGCATACCGGAACGCCAACGCGTCGTGGGCGGACTTCGAGGCGTTCACGATCAAGCTTTCGGGGCAGGACCTGCGGCCGTTCTTCGACGCCTGGTTCCACGGCACGGTGATCCCCGCGGACGCGGAACTCCTGCCCGGCACCCTGCGAGGCTGACGCCCCCCGCATTTAGTCCTCTAAATGCGGCAGGTCCTTCCGTGAAGGCCCCCCGCGTTTAGTCCTCTAAATGCGGTGAGGGGTGGTCGTGTAGTCGGGCAGGTCGATGCCGCTCACGACGTCCTGCATCTTCCGCGAGACCAGGGCCGCGATCGGCTTCAGGTGCATCGCGCGCAGCGCCAGATGCTGCGCCCGCACCGCCCAGCGCGACTTCGCGAACACCGTCTTCGCGTTGGCCCTCCCCATCGCCTGCGTCTTCTCGACGAAGTCGCGCATGACCGCCTCGTACCGTTCGAGTCCGTTGTCGAAGTCGGCGGCCAGTTCCCCGGCGAGGACGTACGCGCCGACGAACGCCAGGCTCGTGCCCTGTCCGGAAAGCGGCGACGGGCAGAAGGCCGAGTCGCCCAGCAGGCCGATCCGGCCGCGTGACCAGGAGTCCATCACCACTTGGGCGCACGAGTCGAAGTAGAAGTCCGGGGCGTCGTCCAGCTGTTCCAGCAGCCAGGGCACCTCCCACTCCATCCCCGACGCGAATCGCCGGACCATCGCCTTCTGCGCCTCGACGTCGCGGTAGTCGTACTCGATGTCGTCCGCGGCGAAGCCGAAGTACGCCATCGCCTCCTTGCCGTCGTGGATGCCGCGGATGCCGGCGGAGCGGCCGACGTCGTTGTAGCCGAGCGCCCAGTCCTGCAGGCCGAGGTGGTTCGGCACGGTGAAGAACGTCAGGTACGCGCCCAGGTGCCGGACGAACCGCGACTCCTCGCCGAAAGCCAGCGCCCGCACGCCCGAATGCAGCCCGTCGGCGCCGATGACCAGGTCGAACGTCCGCCGCGAACCACTGTCGAAGGTGACGTCGACGCCGTCGGCGCCGTCGTCCAGCGCGGTGATGCGATCCCCGAAGACGTACTCGGTCTTCTCCCGGGTCGCCTCGTACAGCACTTCGGACAGATCGCCACGGAGGATCTCGATCTCGGCGATGAGGCCGTCGCCGCCGAGGTCGTCGGCGCGCAGGGTGGCTTTCGTACGGTTGTTCCTGTCGACGAGCGTCTCGCCCTTGCTGTCGGTGCACGCGGCGCGGATGCGTTCGTCGAGGCCCATCCGGCGGGCGACCTCCTTGGCCGTTCCGCGCAGGTCGACGGCCTGGCCGCCGGGGCGCAGCGAGGGCGCGCGCTCCACGACGGTGACGTCGAAGCCGTGGCGGTTCAGCCAGAAGGCCAGCGCGGGACCGGCGACGCTGGCGCCGGAAATGAGAATTTTCGCGTCACCCATGAAGCCCCCTCGATCCACTTCCAGTAAGCCACGCATCACATCGCGGCGCAAAAGAGTTTCGCCGTAGGCTGGCGGCATGGCAGTCGTGAAGATCAACGCGATCGAAGTCCCCGAAGGCGCAGGCCCCGAGCTGGAGAAGCGGTTCGCCGCACGGTTGCACGCCGTCGACAACCAGCCCGGTTTCCTCGGCTTCGAGCTGCTCCGCCCGGTCTCCGGCGAGACCCGCTACTTCGTCTACACGAAGTGGGACTCCGAAGAGTCCTACCAGGCGTGGGCGTCCGGCCCGGCGCGCGAGGCGCACGCGGGCGAGCGCGCGAAGCCGGTCTCGTCCGGCGCGAACCTGCTGGAATTCGAGGTCGTCCAGGCATCGAAGCCGGGTGAGTGAACTCGATCGAGCCGCGGAACTGATCGACGGCGCCGGCGCGCTGCTCGTCTGTGCCGGCGCCGGTATGGGCGTCGACTCCGGCCTGCCCGATTTCCGGGGCGATGAAGGTTTCTGGAAGGCGTATCCGCCGTACGAGCGGCTGGGCATCAGCTTCGTCGAGCTCGCCGACCCGCGGCATTTCGCCGAAGATCCCGCGCTGGCCTGGGGTTTCTACGGGCACCGGCTGGCGCTGTACCGCGCCACCGTCCCGCACGGAGGCTTCCGGCTCCTGAGGACCTGGGGAGCGCGCAAACCCGGCGGCGTCCGCGCGTTCACGTCCAATGTGGACGGACAGTTCCAGAAGGCGGGCTATCCGCACGTCGCCGAGGCGCACGGATCCATCCACCACCTGCAGTGTCTCGACCGGTGCTCCGGCGAGATCTGGTCCGCGGACGACGTCGAGGTGCCGATCGACGAGGACACGATGCGCGCGCTGGAACCCCTGCCGTCGTGCCCGCGCTGCGGCGGTCTCGCGCGCCCCAACATCCTGATGTTCGGCGACTACGACTGGCTGGAGCGGCGCAGCCAGGCCCAGCTCGGCGAGCTGACGGCGTGGCGGCGCGCGCATCGCGACCTCGTGGTGGTGGAACTCGGCGCCGGGCAGGCCGTGCCGACGGTGCGGCGCTACTCGGAGCTGGCCAGCGCCGCGACCGGTTCACTCGTCCGCATCAACCCGCGCGAGCCGCAGATCCGGCACGGCCGCGGCGTCTCCCTGGCTAGCAACGGCCTCGAAACCCTCGAAGCGCTGGACGCCCTGCTCACCTGAGCCAGAGGTCCCGGTTGCCCGCCAGCAGGACACGCCCGTCGGCGAGGGTGACGGCGCTGGTGACCGGGCTCTCCGAGCAGCCGAGTTCGCCGCGCTGCCACACCCCGGCCTCCAGGACGCGGACCACCGAGCAGTACCGGGTGTTCTTGCGCTCCTCGTAGGGCTCGTAGGTCTTGCCGACCAGGATCAGGCGTCCCGCCTTGTCGATCGTCCCGGCCACGATGTCGCCGGTCCCCAGGGGCGCGGGGTCGTGGATCTTCCACTTCCCCGGTTCGCCGGTCACGATCAGCGGCACGTTCGGGGCGCGGCCGTCGTGCGACGCGCCGACAAGCATCCACTCGCCGCCGAACCGCAGGACGGCTTCGATGTTCGCGTCCTTCGGCAGCGCCGGGAGCTTCGACGCCGTCCAGCTTCCCCCCGCGTCCTTCGACAGCCAGACCTGCGCGGTCACGCCGGCGTACGAAGCCGCGAGGATCTGCTCGCCGTCGGCCGCCGCCGAGCGCGGACCGCTCGCGCCGTCGAGCGCCGGATCGCGGGGCAGGACGACGGTGCGTTCGGTGACGCCGTCGTTGTCGGAGACCCAGGCCGCCGGCTCGGTCTTGTCCGCGTCGAGGAAGGCGGTGCCCAGCGCGACCAGGTTCTTCCCGGACCGCACCAGCGCGGACGCCTGACGCTTCCCCCGCAGTTTCGTGAGCTCGACGACCTCACCGCCCGCGTCCAGCCTGGCGAAGCCACTTCCGGCGCCGATCCCGAGCACCGAACCGTCCGGACCGGGCACCGCCGCGACCGCGGTCAGCCCGCCGCCGCGCCAGCCGTTACCCGCTTCGCCCGCGATCTCGGGTCCGGCGCCGCCGCCACCCGGTGACGGGCGGATCTCCAGTCGCGTGCAGTTCTCGGCGCCCTTCCAGTTGGCGCTCACTTCCCGGTAGCCGTTGGCGTAGTCCCCGATACCGACGGCACAGTCGCCGACCGGGACCAGCGCCTTCAGCCCGACGCTCGCCGGCACCCACTTCCCGTCCGATGACGGGAACTGCGTCGCGTCCGGATGGGCGACGAAGCCCAGCGCGCTCTTCGGACTGTTGTCGACGCCCGTCCCGGCCGCCTCGCCGCAGCCCGCGGCCAAGACGACGACCAGGGCCGACGCGAGAATTCCCCCAGTTCTTCGCATGTCCCCACCTTGGCAGAGGTCCGGTCAGGGCAACACGATTTCCGCGTAGACGGCGTCGTGGTCACTGCCCGGGGTATCGAGCACCTTGAAGTCCGCGATGGCCGCCCGTTTGTCCGCCAGCACATGGTCGATCGGCACCGGCGGCACCACGCCGTTCGTCCAGGTCCCTTCGAGCGCACGGCCCAGCTGATCGGCCGCGTCGACGTAACCCCTGGTCAGCAGCTCACGGAAGAGCGAGTGGTCGAAGGTGGCGTTGAAGTCGCCCGCCAGGATCCGGATGTCGTGCTCGGCGTCGGCGTAGGGCAGGTCCTTGGCCTCGTCGACCCACGCGTACCTGTCCCACATCGGCGCCGCCGGGTGGACCGCGACGACCTCGATGCGGACGCCGTCGCCGAGGTCCACGCTCGCGCTCGGCTGCTTGTCGTCCGAATCGCCGCTCAGCTTCAGCGGCGTGAGCGGGTACTTCGACACGAGACCGGAGCCCGACGCCCACTCCGCCGGATGCAGTACGTAGAACGGCAGCACCTGGAACAGCCCGGCGCGGTCCAGCGCGGTGATCGCCTCGGGGGTCATCTCGGTCAGGCTCAGGACGTCGACCTGGTGTTCCTTGACGTAGCCGACGATCCTGGCCGGATCCGCGCGCCCGCCGAGCATGTTCGACGCCAGCACCCGCACGTGCTTCCCGCCGAGTGCCTTCTGTTCGTTCTCGAACGCGCGCGGCAGGACCAGCGCGGCGATCGTGAAGGTCAGCACCAGCGCGACGGCGCCGGTCCACCAGCGGCGCAGTCCCAGCGCGAGTCCGGCGAGCACCAGCGTGGCGATACCCGCGTACGGCGTCAGCGCGAGCGCCGCGATCGTGTACGTGTTGCCGTCGTAGCCCACCAGCCGCATCGCCGTCAGCACCGCGAACGGCACCAGCGCGCCGATCAGCAGCCCGCTGACCAGCTTGTTCCGGGCGTCCTTACGAGTGCGGCGGACCCGCTCCGGCACCCGTTCTTCGATCACCATGCCTTCGAGTATGCCGATCAAGGGCGCTGTGACGGCGGTCTCCACAACACCTTCACAAGCTCCCCACACCGCGTCTACCTGCGCTTATCAGCGCCGGGCAGGTTCTGTCAGCCCGCTGTGCGCGGCCTGACAGGCGCAGGCGGCACCTTTGTCCGTGGGGCGAGATCCACAGGAGGAAACATGACTCACGCGATCAGGGCCGAGGGCCTGGTCAAACACTATGGGGAGACGAAGGCGCTCGACGGGGTCGACCTGGAGGTGCCGGCGGGCAAGGTGGTCGGGGTGCTGGGGCCGAACGGCGCGGGCAAGACCACCGCCGTCCGGATCCTGGCCACCCTGATCCGGCCGGACCGCGGCCACGCGAGCGTGTTCGGGTACGACGTCGTCAAGAACCCGATGGCGGTCCGCAGCATGATCGGGCTCACCGGGCAGTACGCGTCGGTCGACGAGGACCTCTCCGGCACGGAGAACCTCGTCCTGATCGGCAGGCTGCTGGAGTTCTCCAGGGCGGACGCGAAGAAGCGCGCGGCCGATCTGCTGGAGCGGTTCGAGCTGACCGAGGCCGCCGGGCGCGCGATCAAGACCTACTCGGGCGGGATGCGGCGGCGGCTCGACCTCGCCGCGAGCCTGGTCGGCCGCCCGAAGGTGCTCTACCTGGACGAGCCGACCACCGGACTCGACCCGCACGCCCGCAACGAGGTCTGGGCCGTGGTCCGGACGCTCGTCGCCGACGGGACGACGGTGCTGCTCACCACGCAGTACCTCGAAGAGGCCGACCAGCTGGCCGACACGATCACCGTGTTCGACAAGGGCCACGTCGTGGCGAACGGCCGCGCCGACGAGCTCAAGCGGCGGACCGGCGGCCAGACGCTGCAGGTCCGGCCGACCGCGCTCGCCGACCTCGACGCCGTCGAACGCATCCTGGCCGGGCTCACCGGAGTCCGTCCGAAGCGGGACGACGACACCGGGCTGCTCACCGCGCCCGTGTCCGATCCCGTCCTGCTGTCCACCTTGGTCCGCAAGCTGGACGACGCCGGGATCACCGCCGACGAGCTGGCGCTGCGGCTGCCCAGCCTCGACGAGGTGTTCCTCGCGCTCACCGGCAAGCAGCCCACCGAGTCCACAAAGGACGCAACCCCGGAAGGGAGCCTGGTATGACCACCCTCGCGGCACCCGCGCCACGGCGCGTTTCCCTGTCCAGCGGCGTACAGCACGGGCTTTCCCTTGCCTGGCGCGGCATCCTGAAGATCCGCAAGAACCCGGAACAGCTGGCCGACGTCACCATCGCGCCGATCATCTTCCTGGTCATGTTCGTCTACCTCTTCGGTGGCGCGATCATGGGCAGCACCGAGGGTTACCTCCAGATGATCGTGCCCGGCATCATGGTGTTCAACATCCTGCAGGCCAGCATGACCGTCGGCGTCCAGCTCAACACCGACGTCACCAAGGGCGTGTTCGACCGGTTCCGGGCGATGCCGATCTCGCGGTCCGCGCCGCTGATCGGCGCCGTACTCGCGGATATCGTGCGGTACCTGGTGTGCATCACCGTCCTGATGATCGTCGCGACGATCATGGGCTACCGGATCCAGACCGGTCCGGCGGAGTTCGCGCTGGCCGTCGTGCTGGCGATCGCGTTCGCGCTGTCGTTCTGCTGGGCGTCGGTGTTCGTCGGGATGCTGGTGAAGAGCCCGGGCGCGGTGCAGGGCCTGATGTTCGTGGTCCTGATGCCGCTCACCTTCGGCAGCAACGTCTTCGTCCCGACCGGCACCATGCCCGGCTGGCTGAAGGCCTGGGCCGACATCAGCCCGGTGACACAGATGTCCGACGTCCTGCGCGGACTGATGAACGGCGGCGCGATCGCCGGGCCGCTGACCGGCTCGCTGATCTGGATGGCGGCCGCGATCGCGGTCTTCTTCCCGCTCGCCACGTGGGCTTACCGGAAGCGCGTCTGACGGGGGTCAGGGGGAACGCGCACGAAGGGGACTTTCCTCGCGGGGGACGCGGGGAAAGTCCGGCGGTCTCAATCGGTTGTTGCAAGTAGTGCTTTGTCGAGTGCTTGTGCGGGTGTGAGC
>NZ_JACBXD010000126.1 GCF_013870525.1 Amycolatopsis pittospori | reverse complement strand
GTCAGCCGCACTCGTCGGCTGGTGCGTTCGAACAGCCGCGCGCCCAGTTCCCGTTCCAGTCGCGCGATCTGGTGGCTCAACGCCGACTGCACGACGAGGCACTGCTCCGCTGCCCTCGTGAAGCTGCTGGTCTCCGCGACCGCGAGGACGTACCGCATCTGCTGAAGCTCCATCGATCCATCTTGAATCACGATGGATCAAGTGACAAACATGTGTTGGACTCATCGATCGCCAGCGCGGAAGCTGAGAAGCGTGAAAACGCTGACGACCTCGCCCCTCACCGCCGGGCTCACCGGCACCGCGCTGACCGCGTTCGCCCCCGTGGTCTGGGGGACGACGTATGTGGTCACCACCGAACTCCTGCCGGCCGGCCATCCGCTGTTCGCGGGCCTCATGCGCGCACTGCCCGCCGGCCTCATCGCCCTGGCCTTCACCCGCACCCTGCCGCGCGGCACCTGGTGGCTGAAGGCCGCCGCACTCGGCGTCCTCAACATCGGGATGTTCTTCCCCTTGCTGTTCGTCGCCGCCGAACGGCTTCCCGGGGGAGTCGCGGCCACCCTCGGCGCCGCTCAACCACTCCTCGTGGCCGTCCTCGCCGTCGCCGTTCTGCGGCAAAGCCCGTCCGCTTGGCGGTTCGCCTGGGGAATCGTCGGGATCGTGGGTGTCGGGCTCGTCGTCATCGGCCCCGAAGCGGGCTTCGACGCCGTCGGGATCCTCGCCGGGCTCGGCGGCGCCGCGACGATGGCGCTCGGTGTAACCCTCACCAAACGCTGGGGACGCCCGGCGGACGTCGGACCGACGGCGTTCGCCTCATGGCAGCTCACCGCGGGCGGGCTGTTCCTCGTGCCCGTGACCTTCCTGTTCGAGGGCGCGCCTCCCGCCATCGACCTGAACGCCGGCCTCGGCTACCTCTGGCTCGGCCTGATCGGCGGACTGCTCGCCTACGTCCTGTGGTTCCGCGGCATCACGTCCCTGCCGGTCACCTCGGTCGCGGTCCTCGGCCTGTTCTCGCCGATGGTCGCCGCGGTCCTCGGCGCCGTGCTGCTCGGCCAGAGCCTCGGGCCGGTCCAGCTCGCCGGATTCGCCCTGTCCCTGGCCGCGATCGTCGCCGGTCAGGTCGTGCCGAAGGGGCGCGCTTCGGTCAGTGCGCCGGGAGATGCGTGAGTACGAACCAGGCGGCGAAGATCAAGCCTGCCACCAGTGCGGCGATCAACACCACGAGCAGCACGAACGCCACTCCGCCGACCGCCCAGTCCCGTTTGCGCATCTGAGGTCATATCTTCCACGACAACTCGGGCGGGTCGCCAGGTGCGGGCGTCTCCGGGCTTCGTTCGGCTTCGATCTGGATCTCGATGTTCGTCTTGTGCGAGATCGGGTCCCAGATCTCCTCGATCGGCGCCAGCAGCGAACCAGGTACACCGCGTTTGCGGGCACGCACGGCGTACCAAGCGAAACCGGCCAGGAAGAGGGGCAGGCTGAGGAACGCGGCCAGCGGTGCCAGGAGCTCCATGCCCCGGACGATACAGTAACATCGTGTATCCAGAAACACTCTGTTACTGAATTGGCGGGCGATGACCAGGCTGACACGGGCCGAGCAGCAGCGACGCACCCACGAACACCTCTTGGACGCCGGACGCGAAGTGTTTCTGCGCCGCGGTTTCCTGGCTGCGACGGTCGAGGAGATCGCGGCTGACGCCGGCTACACCCGCGGCGCCGTCTACAAGCACTTCGGCGGCAAGGAGGGACTGTGGCTGGCGATCATCGAAGCCGGTGCGGACGGCCATCTCCAGGCACTTCGGAAAACGCTCGGCCGAGCCAATACCCGTGACGAGCTGATCACCGCGCTGAATCCCGTCGACGTCGCGGACAAGGACGCCGCGAAATGGAGCGCGGCGGCCGCGGAGGTACTCGCCGCGACCGCTCAGCAGCCCGGAACCGCCGCGCTGATCGCCGCCATCCAGCGACGCCACGACGACGCGGTGGTCGCCCTGCTCGACGAACACTCCCGACGCCTGGATCTCGCACCCGCGCTGCCGCTGGACCAGGTCGTCGTCATGCTGGGCGCGCTGGGCATCGGCCTCGCGCTGCGCCAGACGGTCGCCCCGGCGGCCGACCCCGCCGCCATCCTCCAGCACGTGCTGGATTCCGTGTTCCCGACCCAGGCAACGTAACGGACGAGTCGGGCGTACTTCCCGTGACGACCGGGGAGGGTTCGATGCGGATGTATCCGTTGCAAGAGGGCGAAGAAGTGCTGTGGACCGGGCAGGCGCAGCGCCCGCGAAAGTGGTTTCCCGAGTACACCGTCGTGATCACCATGATCGGGTTGGCCGGTGCCCTGATCGCTTTCGGGCAGGCCTTCGTGTCGTTGCCCTTCTACACGGGCATGCTGACCGTTCTCGGCATCCTTCTGTTCCCGCGTGTCAGCGACCGCCGGGCCCGAGACCGCGCTCTGTCCTATCTGGTCACCAACCAGCGGATCATCTTCGCCGCGAGCTGGCCGAACGGCACGGAGTTCCGCTGGGTCTGGCTGCGTTTCGTTCAGATGCCACCGACGGTCAAGGCCGAGAAAGCGGGCGTCGGCACGATCACCTTCGGCGGCGTGTGGAGCCGCTACCAGCTACGGGAGAACGAACTCCGCGGTGCGTGGGCGCCTCCGTTCCTGGAGTTGCGAGCCATCGCCGACGTCGAGAATGTGGCGAATCTGATCGTGCAAGCACAGCGCCGGCTGGCGGAGAGCACCTACACTCAGGCGCCGTGATCGATTCCTTCACCACCGCCGACCTCGTCGACGAACACGGCGACCGGCTGCGCGTCTGTGACACCCAGTTCCGCCAGTTCGGCGGGCACCGTAAGTTCTCGGGCCCGATCCGGACAGTCTCCTGCCACGAGGACAACGGCCTGGTCAAGAAGCTGCTGGCCACGCCGGGCGACGGCCGCGTCCTGGTCGTCGACGGCGGCGGCTCGCTGCACAGCGCGCTCACCGGCGACATGATCGCGAAGTCCGCCGTCGACAACGGCTGGGCCGGCATCGTCGTCCACGGGGCCGTCCGCGACAGCGCCGAACTCGCCGAACTGCCGCTCGGTGTGAAGGCGCTCGGCACCAACCCGCGCAAGAGCTCCAAAGCGGGCGCCGGCGCCGTCGACGTCCCGGTCGGCTTCGGGGGAGTGACCTTCACTCCCGGGGACACGCTCTACTCCGACGACGATGGCATCGTGATCCTCAGCGCCTGAACAGGGCCTTCGGCACGCTGTCCGCCAGTGCCCGGTACCCGGCCGGGCTCAAGTGCAGGTGGTCACCGACGTCGTAGGCGGGCATCAGCCGGGCCGGTGCCCGCGGGTCTCGGGCGACACGGTCGAAATCCAGGACCGCGTCGAACCGGCCGCTCGTGCGGATCCAGGTGTTGACCGCCTGCCGGGCCGATTCACGGGTTGGATCGTCGTAGCCGATGTTTCCGCCGAACGGCGTCAAAGTAGCGCCGTAGACACGGATGTCGTGAGCTTGCGCCCGCACCACGATCTGGTCGTAGGCGTCGATCAGATCGGCGGCGACCTGCCGTTGCGCCTCCGGGGTCGCGGCCGCGGTGCCGATGTCGTTGACGCCTTCGAACACCACCAGCCACGAAACCCCGCTGTGCGCCAGCACGTCCCGGTCCAATCTGGACAGCAGGTTCGGGCCGAGACCGTCCGCGAGTACCCGATTGCCGCCCGCGGCTTGGTTCAGCACCGGGACACCCAGCCGCAGCTGGTCCGGCCACCGGTCGTTCCCGTTGGTGGTCGAGCCCCGGCCGTCGGTGAGCGAGTCGCCGACCACCACCGCGGCGTCCGTCCTCTTCGGACCGAAGACCTCGGCGCCGCTGAGGAAGTACCAATGGTCGACCGGAGTCGCTCCAGGCAGCTCCCGATCCGTGACGTGGTCACCGGCGAGCAGATGCGATGTCGTCCGGGAGCCGGGATGCGACGTGATCGACATCGAGGCCTGCCCGCGGGCGAAGTACGCCGTCACGGTCACGTTCTCCTGCGCGAGCACGGGAAAGTCCAGCGGATCGGAGACGACCAGCGCGCCGGCCGGGACGACGGCGCCGGGTTTGCCGCGGAAGGTCACCGTCCGCGCGCTGCCCGGCTCGATCCCACTGACCCCGGCCTTCCCGCCGAGCGGAGCCGCGACCGACACCGACGTGATCGGCAGCGGCGCTCCACCGAAGGTATTGGAGAACCGCAACCGGATCCGCTCACCGCCCACCGAGAACCGCACCGTCTGCCGCAAGGTCGTGTCCGGCAGCACGACGCCGTCCCGGACGAATTCCGCGGGGGGCATGTTGCCGGGCTCGGTGAGCTGAGGCATCGACGTCCAGCTGTGCACCCACGCCCGAGGCAGGGCCTGCAGCCCCGACGCGGGCGCGCCGGCGGTCACCACCGCCAGGATGGCGAGCAGGGTGACGAGCCACTTACGTCTCATGAGAAGTCCGCGGTCAGGACCCGGTCGAACCCGACCTCACGCCGCGGACCGGCCAGGGCGCAGGAGAGCTTCGAGACGATCCGCGCGCTCGACGAGCCGATCCACAGTTCGACCTCGCCGGGCTCGACGATCCGCTTTCCCGTCCGCCCCGTGTACGAGGTCAGATCGGCGTGCAGGCCGATCTCGACGACCTCGGTCGCGCCGGCGGCCAGTTCGACCCGCTTCGCCGCGATGAGTTGCTGGACCGGCCGGGCGACCTCCGCCACCGGATCGTGCAGGTAGATCTGGACGACTTCGGTGGTGGCACGGTCGGCGCCGTTGCTCAGTGTCACCCGGACCCGGGTACTACCGTCGGTCGGCCACGAAGGATCCATGACCGCGACGTCGTCCCAGGTGGCGGTGGCATAGGAAAGCCCGTGCCCGAACGGGAACAGCGGCGTCGGATCGACAGTGCTGACCTCGCTGCGCTGCCCGAGCGACGCCGTCAGGTACGTCGACGGCTGTGAAGCCTCCTCGCCGGGGAACCCGACCGGTAGCCTGCCGGAGGGATTGATCCGTCCACTGAGGACACCGGCGAGCGCCACCGCGCCCTCCTCACCCGGATAGAACCCGCAGACGATCGCGGCGAGCCTGCCCGCCTGCCGCGACAGCTCGTAGGGTCGTCCGGAGAGGAGCACCAGCACCACCGGCGTCCCTGTCGCGAGCAAGGCTTCGAGAAGTTCTTCCTGCCGGCCGGGCAGTTTCAGATCGGAGGCGTCGCAGCCTTCACCCGAGGTCCCGCCGCCGAACAGGCCGGCACGATCGCCGAGCACGGCGACGCAGATCTCCGCGTCCTCGGCCGCGGCGACGGCTTCGGCGATGTCCGTGTCCTCACCGCCGAGCACCGGGCAGCCGAGAGCGTAGGTGACTTCGTAGTCCTTGTTGAGCGTGTCGAGCACGGTCGGGACCGACACCCCGAACGGGACTTCCGGATGGTGCACGCCGACGTGCATCGGGAACGAGTAGCAGCCGAGCATCGCACCGGGGTCGTTCGCCCGCGGTCCGACGACGGCGACCTTGCGGCCGGGGGAGAGGGGGAGCATGCCGTCGTTCTGCAGCAGCACGATCGACCGCTCGGCGACCTCCCGCGCCAGCGAGCGGGATTCCGGATCGTCGAGGTCGACCCCGTCCGGAACCTCGGGCACCCAGTCTTCGTCCAGCAATCCGAGTTCGCATTTCTGCCGCAGCACTCGTTCGAGGGCGCGGTCGACGACGGCGGCGTCGACCGCGCCCCGTTCCACCGCGGCGAGCAACGGCTCGCCGTAGCAGTCCACTGTGGGCAGTTCCACGTCGATCCCGGCGGCCAGCGCCTGTCCGGCCGCGTCGCCTCGATCGGCCGCGACCCCGTGCAGTTTGTGCAGGAACGCCACGGAAAAGTAGTCCGCGACCACGGTTCCGGTGAACCCGTAGCCGTCGCGCAGCAGATCGGTCAGCAACGCCGGATCCGCCGCGGCGGGGACGCCGTCGTTGTCGATGTAGGCGTTCATCACCGACCGGGCGCCCGCGCGCAGCGCCATCTCGAACGGCGGCAGCAGGACGTCGGCCAGCTCCCTGGGCCCGACCGAAACCGGCGCGAGGTTCCGTCCGGCGCGGGAAGCCGAGTAGCCGACGAAGTGCTTCAGTGTCGCGATCACGCCGGTCGATTCCAGCCCGGCGACATAGGCCGCACCGATCGTCCCGACCAGATGCGGATCCTCTCCGATGGTCTCCTCGACGCGGCCCCAGCGCAGGTCACGCGCGACGTCGAGCACCGGCGCGAGTCCTTGATGGACACCCAGACGTCGCAGGGTGCCGCCGATCCGCGCGCCCATCCGGTACACGAGGTCCGGATCGAACGTCGCACCCCAGCACAGCGGGGACGGATAGACCGTGGCCTGCCAGGCGGCGAGACCGGTGAGGGTCTCCTCGTGCACCAGTGCCGGGATGCCGAACCGGCCGCTCCCGACGATCTCCCGCTGGGAGCGCGCCAGGCTGCGCGCGCCGATCACCGGATCGACCGGCCGCGTGCCGTACACCCTGGTCAGCTGCCCGATGCCATGCCGCACGAGTTCGTCCCAGTCCAGTTCCGCGTCGGCGAAATCGTGCTGGTGCGGTGCCATCTCACCGCCGGAGTCGATGCCGACCCAGACGCCGTAGAGCTGAGCGAGCTTCTCCCGCAAGGTCATCCGGTCCATCAGCGCTCGGACGCGGTCGGCGGGATCCGCCGCCGGGTCCTGCCAGGGCCGAGGTGACGCGCTGGGCTGCGTGGTCAAGGCTGTCCGCCCTTCGTCGAAAGTTCAGGAACGTGGTTCGAGGGCGCGGGTGGACCGGCGCACGACGAGACCGGTGGAGAGGGTGATGTGGGTCTTTTCCTCCGGCTCGCCGCTGATCAGCGAGATCAGGAGGGTGATGGCGCGGTGGCCCATCTCGCGGATGGGCTGGTCCACCGTGGTCAGCGGCGGCGTGCACAGCGCGGATTCGGGGACGTTGTCGAAGCCGACCACCGACAGGTCGTCCGGTACGGACAGGCCGAGTTCCGCTGCGGCGCCGACGGTCGCGATCGCCGAGATGTCGTTGGCGGCGAACACCGCGGTCGGCCGGTCGTCGCCGGTCAGCAGCTCGTGGGCGGAGCGGGCGGAGATCTCCGGGTCGTAGGCGCCGAGCCGGATCAGGTCCATGTCGATCGGCACACCGGCGGCGGTGAGCGCCCGCAGGTACCCGGTCTTGCGCAGTTCGGCCGATTCGAGATCCGGCCGTCCCGCGAGGAAGGCGATCCGGCGGTGGCCGAGTTCCAGCAGATGCTCGGTCGCCAGCTGTGCACCACGAAGGTTGTCGGAATCGATGGTGGGGACGGTGGACGGCCCGGTGTGCGGATCGACCGCGACCACCGGTGTCCCGGGGACGGCCTCCAGCGAAGCCACCGGCGTGACGAGTACCGCGCCGTCGACCAGCGTGCCGGAAAGTCGCGACAGGTACCGCTTCTCCCAGCCTGACGGATCCCCGGTGCGGCCACCCGCCGAGTAGACGACGAGTTCATAACCGGTGCCCCGGATCGCGTCCGCCGCCCCCTTGAGCAGTTCGGTGGAGAACGGTTCGAGGTCGGCGACCAGGATGCCGATCACGTTCGTCTTGTGATTGCGCAGGCTTTGGGCGACCAGGCTCGCCTCATAGCCGAGTTCGTCGATCACCGCGCGGACCTTCGCCAGGGTCGCGGCGGCCACGCCGTAGCGGTCGTTGATGACTTTGGAGACGGTCGCCACGGAGACGCCGGCACGGGCCGCGACGTCACGGATCGTGACCCTCGAACTGGGCTGCATGAGCTCAGACTAGCCATGTAAAACGTTATCGACAACGATTGACATCGGAAATCAGGACGCGCAAACTCATCGCCAGTCCGGGCGCAGTCACGCCCCGTCCTACTCGGCCGAAGTCGTCAGGAGTGGACTCACCATGTTTTCGAACCGCCGAATCCCCGCCGTCGCCGCGCTCGCGGCGGCCGTCCCGCTCGCGCTCGCCGGCTGCTCTGGGGGCACCGAAACCCCGGCCGAGCCCAGCGGACCGGTCACCCTCACCTGGTGGCACAACGGCACCACCGACCCGATCAAGTCGATCTGGGCCCAGGTCGTCGCCGACTACCAGAAGGCGCATCCGGAGGTGACGATCAAGGGCCAGCCGCTGCAGAACGAGGAGTTCACCACCAAGGTTCCCCTGGCCCTGCAGTCGAACGAGCCGCCCGACGTCTACCAGTCCTGGGGCGGCGGCGAACTGGCCTCACAGGCGACGTCGGGGAAGGTCGCCGACCTGACCGACGCGGCCAAGGAGTGGCTCTCGTCGGTGGGCAAACTCGCCGAGAGCTGGCAAGTGGACGGCAAGCAGTACGGCATCCCGTGGGAGCAGCACTTCGTCGGCTTCTGGTACCGCAAGGACCTGTTCGCCCAGGCGGGCGTCACGGCTCCGCCGTCCACTTTGGACGAGCTGAACGCCGCCGTCGCCAAGCTCAAGCAGGCAGGCATCACGCCGATCGCGGTCGGCGGGAAGGACCGCTGGCCGGACGCGTTCTACTGGAACTACTTCGCGCTGCGCGCCTGCTCGGCGGACACGCTGAAACAGTCGGTCAAGGCGGTGAAACTCGAGGATCCGTGCTGGACCAAGGCCGGGCAGGACCTCCAGGCGTTCCTTGCCACGCAGCCGTTCCAGCCCGGTTTCACCGGCACGCCCGCCCAGCAGGGCGCGGGTAGTTCCGCCGGACTGGTCGCCAACGGCAAGGCGGCGATGGAACTGCAAGGCGACTGGGAGCCCGGCACGATGTCGTCGCTCACCGAGGACAAGGACCTCGACTCGAAGGTGGGCTGGTTCCCGTTCCCGTCGGTGCCCGGTGGCGCCGGCGACCCGGCCGCGGTGCTCGGCGGAGGTGACGGTTTCTCCTGCACCACCCGCGCGGCGAAGGCATGCGTGGAGTTCCTCCGGTACCTCGGCAGCGAGCCGGTGCAGAACGAACTCGCGGCGAAGGGTGCGGGCCTGCCGATGACCGCGTCGGCGGCCAAGTCGCTCAAGACCGAGTCGCTGAAGACCGTCTTCGACTACGGCCAGAAGGCGCCGTACCTGCAGATGTACTTCGACAAGGCGTTCCCGACCGCGGTGGGTGCCGCCCTCAACGACGCCGTCGCGAACTTCTTCGCCGGGCAGGGCACTCCGGAAGGCATCGTCGACGCGGTGAACAAGGCCGCGGCGGGCGACAAGTGACGGCGACGTCCACACCGGTGCGGGCGGCGGCGCGGCCGTCCGCACCGGCTTCCCGGGTCCGGGTGCGGAAGCCGGGTGTCCGCAAGAAGCTGGAACTGGCGTTCCTGCTCGGGCCCGCTTTGCTGCTGTTCGCCGGATTCGTGCTGGTGCCGATCGGGATCGCGGCGTTCTACAGCCTCTACGAGTGGAACGGCTTCGGCCCGCTGGACGACTTCGTCGGCCTCGACAACTACACCGAAGCCCTGTCCGGATCGGTGTTCCAAGGCGCCATCGGGCACAACCTGATCATCGCGGGACTGTCCCTTGTGGTCCAGTTGCCGCTGTCCATCGGCCTCGCGATGCTGCTCAACCGCAAACTGCGTGGCCGTGCGGTGCTGCGGGCGCTGGTGTTCGCGCCGTATGTGCTGTCGGAGGCGATCACCGCGGTGATCTGGCTGCTGATGCTGCAGCCGGAGGGCTTCGTCGACCAGACGCTGCGCGCGATCGGGCTCGGCGGACTCGTCCAGCATTGGCTGGCCGACCCGGGGATCGTGCTCTACACCCTGTTCGCGGTGATCACCTGGAAGTACATCGGCTTCGGCATCATCCTGCTGCTGGCCGGTCTCCAGGGAGTACCGGCCGAACTCCGGGAGGCCGCGTCCCTCGACGGCGCGTCGGCCTGGCAGACCACCCGGCACGTGGTGCTCCCGCTGCTCGGGCCGACCATCCGGATCTGGGTGTTCCTGTCGGTGATCGGCTCCCTGCAACTGTTCGATCTGGTGTGGATCATGACGCTCGGCGGGCCGGCGAACTCGTCGGCGACCATGGCGACCTATCTGGTCGACCACGGGTTCAAGCGGTACGAGTTCGGCTTCGGCAGCGCGGTCGCGGTGATCCTCTTCGTGATCTGTTTCGTGTTCGCGCTGGTCTATCAGCGCTTCGCCCTGCGCCGCGACACCGATGGCGCGCTGACCAGGATGGTGGACTGATGCGCCGCGCCGGCACGCCCATCGGGTACGTCGCCGCGATCGCCGTCCTCGGGATCACCGTGGTACCGCTGCTGTTCGTGGTGCTCGGCGGATTCCGCACCACCGCGCAGATCAACGCCTCACCCGGCGGCTTGCCCGGGCCGTGGGTCTGGGACAACTACGCCGCCATCCTCGGCTCGTCGTCGTTCTGGACGTTCCTGGGCAACAGCGCCCTGATCGCGGTGATCGCCACGGCGCTGACCGTCGCCTTGGGATCCATGGCCGCGTATGCCTTGTCCCGCTACAACTTCAAGGGCCGTGAGGGCTTCTACACGCTGTTCACCCTCGGCCTGCTGTTCCCGCTCGGGGTCGCGACGCTGCCGCTGTACCTGTGGCTGCGTCAGCTCGGGATGCTGGAGAGCTTCTGGGGTGTGGCGATCCCCGAGGCCGCGTTCTCGCTGCCGGTCACCATCGTGATCCTGCGGCCGTTCATGCGGGCGATCCCCGGGGAGATCGAGGACGCCGCCGTCCTCGACGGTGCGAGCAGACTCGGGTTCTTCTGGCGGATCCTGCTTCCGCTGTCGGCCCCCGCGCTCACCACCGTCGCCGTGCTCGCGTTCGTGACCAGCTGGAACTTCTACCTGTTGCCGCTGCTGGTGTTCAACGACTCCGCGAACTTCACGTTGCCGCTCGGCGTGGCGACGTTCCAATCCCAGTATTCGCAGGACACCGCGCGCGTGCTCGCGTTCACCGCGTTGTCGATGATCCCCGCGCTCGCGTTCTTCGTGCTCGCCGAACGTCGCATCGTCGGCGGGTTGACCGGATCCGTGAAGGGCTGACTTTCAGGAGGTCGAAGATGACGTCCGACGAACAGGCCGTGCACCGCAGGGATTTCCTGCGGCTGCTCGCCGTGCTGGGCGCCGGTACCGCGTTCACACCGGGAGTCGCCGAGGCGGCGCCGGGCGGATTCCCGCTGGTGGCCCGCGGTAAGGCCGCGACGCTGGTGGTGGGTTCCGGCGACTTCCCGGGAGTCCGCCGGGTCGCCGCCGATCTGCGAGCCGACATCGAACGGGTCACCGGCGTGCGCCCGGATCTGGTGTACGACCGGCCGCCGGACTCCGGACCCGTCGTGCTGATCGGCACGCTGGGACGCAGTCCGCTGGTGGACGACCTCGTGGCCGACCGGAAGCTGGACGTCACCGGGATCGCGGGGAAGTGGGAGACGTCGCTGAGTCAGGTCGTCGACGGTGGGCTCGTCCTCACCGGCAGCGATCAGCGCGGCGTCATCTACGGCGTCTACGAGGTGTCGCGGCGGATCGGCGTTTCGCCCTGGTACTGGTGGGACGACGTGCCGGTGCGGCATTCCGACGAGCTGCGGGTGAGCGGGGCACGGTTCAGCCTCGGGACGCCGCACGTGAAGTACCGCGGGTTCTTCATCAACGACGAGAACCCCGCGCTCGGCACTTGGGCGCCGGGCCATTTCGGGCCGGGGCACGCGCCCGGGTTCCCCAACGGGTTCAACAGCGCCTTCTACGCGAGAGTGTTCGAGACCCTGTTGCGGCTCAAGGGGAACTACCTGTGGCCGGCGGTGTGGGGCCGGGCCTTCGCCGAGGACGACCCGCTCAACCACGCGACGGCCAAGGAGTACGGCGTCGTCATGGGCACCTCGCACGAGGCGCCGATGATGCGCGGGATCGAGGAGTGGAACCGGCACGCGACGCCCGGGCACGATCCGTACGGCGGCACAGGGGAGTGGAGCTTCCGCCGCAACGCCGAGGCGGTCAAGGCGTACTGGGCCGACGGCATCCGGCGCATGGTCCGCGAGGACTTCGAAGGTGTGGTCACCCTCGGGATGCGCGGCAACGGCGACGTCAGCCTGCCCGACGGCGACGGGATCGAGCTGATGCAGGAGATCCTGGCCGCCGAACGGGAGATCCTCGCCCGCGAAACCGGCCGCGATCCGACGACGGTGCCCCAGGTCTGGACGCTCTACAAGGAGGTCCAGCGGTACTGGGAGAAGGGCCTGCGGCCGCCGGACGACGTCATCGTGGTGTTCACCGACGACAACTGGGGCAACATCCGGAAGCACCGTGACCTGTCACTGCCGGAGCACCCTGGCGGCTACGGGCTCTACTACCACTTCGACTACGTCGGCGGCGGCCGCAACTACAAGTGGGTCGACACGAGCCTGCTGCCGAACGTCTGGGAACAGCTGAACCAGGCGGTGGCCTACGGTACGGACCGACTGTGGGTGGTCAACGCCGGCGACATGAAGGGCAACGAGCTACCGCTGCAGTTCTTCCTCGACTACGCCTGGGACCCCGCCGCTTTGCCGCTGGAGAGACTGTCCACCTGGGAACGCGGGTTCGCGGAGACGAATTTCGGCCCAGGTACGGCGTCGGCGATCGCGGAAGTCCTGCGCACCTACGCACGGCTTCAGTCCCGTCGCAAACCTGAACTGCTCAACCGTCGGATCACGCCTGGTACACCGATCGTGTACGACGACCAGGCGACGCCGTTCAGCCTGGTGAACTACCGCGAGCTGGACGCCGTCACCGAAGAATGGCGGCAGCTGGGCGCGAAGGCGGAGAAGATCTCGGCTCGGCTGCCCGCAGCCTATCGCGACGCCTACTACGAACTCGTGCTTTACGCCGTGAAGGCGTCGGCCAATCTGTACGCGCTGAGACGGGCCGAGTTCACGAACCTGCTGCACGCCGCGCAAGGCCGGTCCTCGGCCAACGAACTCGCGAGGGAGACCGAGGCTCGTTTCGCCGACGACCTGGCGCTGGCGGAGAAGTTCAACACCGGGATCGCGAGCGGGAAGTGGCGCGGATTCCAGACACAGCCGCATATCGGCTACGGCGACGTCGCCCGATACGGCCCCAACGCGCCCTGGCAGCAACCGGAGAAGGACAACGTGGCCCTGCCGGACGAGATCTTCCCCGCCGTGCGGCGGATCGACCTGCCGGAAGCCGCCGAGATGGGTGTCGCGATCGACGGTTCCGACCAGTGGTGGCCCGCCGTGCCGGGTACGGCGGTGCTCCCCGAGTTCAGCCCGTTCCAAACCGCTCCCGGCCAGTACGTCGACGTGTTCAACCGGGGGCGGAAACCGTTCCGCTGCACAGTGTCCACCGGCGCCTCCTGGGTGCGGGTCGAGCCGCGAGGGGGCCAGGTGGACAAGGAACTGCGGCTTTCCGTGAGTGTCGACTGGGCTCGTGCGCCACGAGGGACCACCAGGGTGCCGATCACCGTGTCGGGCGCGGGACGGCGGGTGCGGGTCGAGGCGGTGGTGCGCAATCCGGACCTGCCCGGCTCGTGGCGACGCGGGTTCATCGAAGCCGGGGGATACGTGTCGATGGAGGCCGAGCACTGCACTGCGAACGTCGGCGCCGTCGACGTCGCGTGGCGGCGGATCCCGGACATCGGCCGCACGGGAGGCGGGATGACCCCGTTCCCGGTCACCGCGCCGAGCCGGGCGGCGGGTACCGGCCCGCGACTGGAATACCGGATGACCCTGTTCGATCCGGGAACCGTGACCGTCTGGGCCTACTTGTCACCGCGCAGCAACGTACTGTCCGGCGACGGGCTGCGGTACGCGGTGTCCATCGACGACGCCGAGCCACAGACGGTGAACATCACCAAGGCCACCGGCGCCGACGACATGACCATGAACCGCCAGTGGGAATGGACGACGTCGGACAACGTGAACCTGACCGCGACCCGGCACGTGATCGCGACGCCGGGCCCGCACGTCCTGAAGTTCTGGATGGTGGACCCGGCCGTCGTGGTGCAGAAGCTGGTGGTCGACACCGGCGGGCTGCGGCCCAGCTATCTCGGGCCGCCCGAGAGCCTCCGGCTCGGAACATGACCGGCCGGCGGCGCGGTGCTCCGACGGACCACGAGACTGGTGGCGAGTTCGATGCGGTGGCTGTCCGGCACCCGGCCCTGCGCGAGCGAGAGGGCCAGCCGTGCCCCGGCGGCCGCCATCTGCCGCAGCGGCTGGCGGATCGTGGTCAGCTCCGGGGTCAGCCAGCCCGCCAGCGGCAGGTCGTCGAAGCCGACCACGCTCAGATCGCGCGGGATACGCAGGCCGGCGTCACGCGCGGCCTCGTAGACGCCGAGTGCCTGCAGGTCGCTGCCGGCGAACACCGCCGTCGGCCGGTCGGGCAGGGCGAGCAATGAGGTCAGCTCACGGTGACCGGAGCGAGGGTGGAAGTCGCCGCGCCGCACCAGCGCCGGGTCGAACGGGAGCCCCGCGGCCTCCAGCGCGTCGCGGTAACCGTCGATCCTGGCGCGACCGCATTGCACCCCGTCGGGACCGCCGATCACCGCGATCCGCCGGTGCCCGAGGCCGAGCAGATGCCGGGTGGCGGCCAGCCCGCCCTGCCGGTTGGTCGTACCGACCGAGGGCGTCTCCGGTCCGGGTTGCCCGGCGGGGTCGATCACCACCAGCGGGATGTCCCTCGCCCGCAGTTTCGCGAGCTGGCCGGTGGTGAGGTCGGAACACACCGACACGATCCCCACCGGGCGACGGGTGAGCACACTCTCCAGCCAGTCATGGGCAGGCGTGTGCCGCCCCGACGATTCCGCGAGAACGACCGACATCCCGTTCTCGCGGGCGACGTTCTCCACTCCCCGGATGATTTCCAGGGCCCAAGTGCTTTCGAGTTCGTGGAACATCAGTTCAAGTAGGCGTGACCGCCTGGACCGTTCGTCGGCGCGCCTCCGGTAACCGTATTTGCGGATCAATTCCTCCACCCTGGCCCGGGTTCCTTCGGCGACGTCGGGGTGGCCATTGACGACCTTGGAAACGGTCGGCACGGAAACGCCGGCCTCGGCGGCTATCCGGCTGATGGTGATCCGAGGTTCCGTTGTCATGTCAGGGATTCTACGTCCAGATAGCGAATAGGAGACCCATGAAGAACTCAATTCTACTGAGCCGGGCAGTCGCTCTATTGACCGCCTTCGCAGGTGTCGCGCTTTTGCAGGCGACACCAGCATCGGCGGCCGTTCCGTTGAAGGACATCACCACCAGATACGTCGGCAGCGCCGTCGCGGCGAACTATCTCGCCAATGAGGCGGATTACCGTTCCGTGCTCACCCGGGAATTCGACAACGTCACTCCGGAGAACGAGATGAAATGGGGTGTCGTCGAGGCGAACCGGGGCCAGTACAACTGGTCCGGCGCCGACGCGATCGTCGACTACGCCCAGCGGAACGGTAAATCCGTCCGCGGGCACACGCTCGTCTGGCACAGCCAGCTGCCCGGCTGGGTGAACAACCTCGCCGCCGGCGAACTGCGCACGGTGGTGCAACGCCATATCGCCACGGAAATGGGCCGGTACAAGGGCAAGATCCGGGCGTGGGACGTGGTGAACGAGATGTTCAACGACGACGGCACCCGCCGCTCGTCGGTGTTCCAGCAGAAACTCGGCGACGGCTATGTCGCGGACGCGTTCCGCTGGGCCCGCGCGGCGGACCCGTCGGCGAAGCTGTACATCAACGACTACAACACCGAAGGCCTCAACGCGAAGAGTGACGCCCTGTACAACCTGGTGCGGACGCTGAAGCAGCAGGGTGTGCCGATCGACGGCGTCGGTTTCCAGGCGCACCTCGCGACTCAGTACGGCTTCCCGGGCGGTTACCAGGCGAATCTCGCCCGGTTCGCCGCGTTGGGCGTCGACGTCGCCATCACCGAGGCCGACGTCCGCATCACGATGCCGGTCGACACCGCGAAGCTGGCCGCGCAGGCGACCTACTTCAAGCAACTGTGGGACGGCTGCCACGCCGTGGCGCGGTGCGTGGAGTTCACGACCTGGGGCTTCACCGACCGCCACTCGTGGGTGCCGGACACGTTCCCCGGCCAGGGCGCGGCCTGCCTGTTCGACACGAACCTGCGGCCGAAACCGGCTTACACGCGCATCAACCCCTGACGTCCGCGACTCGGTCCGTGGCAAGTCCGTGAAGGCCTCCTTCACTACCCTCAGGGTAGGCAAGGAGGCCTTCACGGACCGAGAACCGGACCGCCTGGCGGAACTCGGCCAGTCCTCGGCCATCCACAAAGGACACCTTTCAGCGGATAGATGTCCGAGTTATGCCTAAGCGGACCTTTCTGGTCGGGGTCGTGAGTGATAAGTGTCGTTCCCTTGATGGGTAGGGCAAACGTGTCGTGTCTCAGGCGAGGCGGTGACCCGGGCGGCGCACTCGCGTGCTTGAAGACGGATCTCGCGTGCTCGAACCCCGTACATCCGAGTGCGGTAGCCAGGCACGCGAGTTCCGTCTCCGAGCACACGAGATCCGGGTTCAAGCACGCGAGTCACGCCTTCGCGTCCACTGCCGCCCCCCGGGTGAACGGGCCCCACTCGCCCCTACTTACCTGCCGCTCGGGT